>CASFID010000064.1 GCA_949294665.1 uncultured Eubacteriales bacterium | reverse complement strand
TTTTTCTTTTCTGCCGTTCCGCTTCCCTCTCGGTCCGCTTCAAGCGACAGCTTATATAGGTTATCACATCTGCAAGGCGTTGTCAACAGTTTTTTTCATCTGTTTTTCAGCGCTTCCGGCTTCTCTCCTTCCGCTCTCCCGCCCCCGGCTGTTCCGCCTCCGCGTCTCCGGCTGGCTTGATCTTCTGCGGTGTTGAGTCACCGTCATCAGCGACAGGTGCTATCTTATCACCGCAGAAGGGAATTGTCAATGTTTTTTCTGTTGTTTATTTATTTCAGACAATTCACACAATTCTGACAGTCTCTTTCCTATATAAAGTATGTCGCCAACTATACTTTATGCCGTCAGCTGCTTTCTCCTATCCTGTACTGCACGCCACTGCTCATCGCTCAGGAACGTCGGCTTGTCCATTTCTGAAAGCCCGCGCAGATCTATTTCCAGCTCATGCTGCGCCCTCAGCGCTGCCTCCCGAAGAGACATTTCCCGTTCTGTTGTCTGAGACATCACATTCTTATAATTTACAAATGCGTGATCATGATCAAACAGCGGACATAATCCCGTCAGCTTTCCGGTCACATTTTCCATCAGGAACCCCCAGTTCTGTTCATGCCGGTCATTATTATTCAGAATATAATCTGCAATCTGCATCTCAAGATAAGCTTCTCTGTCCATTTTTATCGTTTCATGATATGGATTGAGTCCATAATTCCTGCAGAAGACTGCAAATTCTTCGAATGTCACAAGTGAAACTTCCTCTGAGGTAAACAGCTCAGAATTGACGACTGCCTCTCCCACTCCCTCTATCCACTGTTTTCTCTCTTCTGTAAGATATGCACCGACCTCTGTATCTGAAGAAATCTTGTAATGAATATGAGGGATCTCCAGAACTGAAAGAATCTGATCCGCAGGGATCTCATATTTTCCCACCTTGTGGAGACTGAGTTTTCCGTCAAGGCGGATCCATCCTTTAGCACTTGCCCCAAGTGTGGTCAATTCCGGCGTATGGATATTCTGTCTGTCGCCAACCTCCGCCGAATAGCGTATATTTGTCCCTGACAGGGAAACCTCTGTCACAAACAGGCTCAACGGATTGCGGAACAGATTGACTTCTTCCCATGATTTCCGGTCGCCGTCCTGTCTGATCCAGTATGCGTCTTCCAGGCTCAGCCCCCGGCACGCTTTACATACCGCATATCGGTTTGTCTGGGACAGCCGGAGCGTATTAAGGATTTCCTTCGCATAGCTACGTCCGATGGATAAAGTCCGGTTCGACGCCCATTCGATAAAATCTATAAATGTAATCTGCTCTTTTCTCAGGGAAAAAGGGAGTCTGTCAAACTCCAGGACTGTACATGTCCCGTTTTCCTGAATGTCAAGAACAGGCGTATCCTTCAATAACAGCTGCATAACTCTGTATCCTTTCTGTCCGTTCTTTCTGCCCGTGAAATATAGAAAAATATTCTCGACTCCGGACCGCTGTCACATTTTCCTATTCAAACGGGTAGACCAGCCCCCACTGATTTCTCACCGCTGTGAGTACCTCCATCACATCACGGACGATCCGGAGATTCTCCTGTCCGCTCTTATTCAGGATATACTCCTGCATGTCCCGCACTTCATACTGGAGCGCCGCGTCCGTACTGCCGGCCTCAATGACTTCCTTCCTTCCGTCTTCTGTATAAGTAATCACCGCTCTCTGCGCTCTTGGATAGTCCGAGATCTCAATGAACCCTTTCTCTCCCGCCACAACGCCGCGTTTCGGCTGCTTTGCCCGCATCGTCAGAGCTATGACCGCCATCTCGCCGTCCGGGTTCTTCAGGATAATGCCGCTCGTCTCATCCACGCCCGTCTCAAAATAATTCGCCGTCGTCAGTATTACATCCGGTCTGCTCTTCATAAAATATCTGGCAAATGATACCGCATACACACCGATATCCAGAAGTGCTCCGCCCGCCAGTTCTTTTGAGAAAAAGCGTTTATTTACATCATATTCCTTGCAGCTCCCGAAGTTCACCTGCACCATCTTGACGTCCCCGATGGCGCCTTCTTCGATGATCTGCCTGAGCTTTTTATACAGCGGCATATGAAGCAGCGTTGTTCCGTCGCAGATGATGAGCCCTTTTTCCTCGGCCAGGGCAGCACATTCCTCCAGCTGTCGGCTGTTCACCGTGATCGATTTCTCACAAAACACATGCTTTCCCGCCTTCAGAGCTTTCAGCATAGCCTCGTAATGCAGATTGTGAGGCGTCGCAATATATACGATATCTACATTCTCATCCGCGAACATCTCATCCGGACTGCCGTATACTTTCTGCACGCCGAACTCTTCCGCATACTGCTGTGCTCCCGCCAGACGCACGTTGCATACTGCGTAAATCTCTCCGTTTACGGCCGTGAGCGCCTCACCCATCTCATGGGCAATCCAGCCTGTCCCCAGAATTCCCCAATTTAATTTCTTCATCGTTCCCTCCCGGTATTTTATCGTAACATAACCGTAACACGCATTTTTCTCTTTTTCAATATTTATCAGCTGCGATTTTCCTCAAGCAGAACAGCATCCACTGTCATTGAGATCTCCTTACTCCACGCAAATGTCGGCAGACCTCTTCCCGCCTTCGCGGTACTGCATTCTGATCTGATCCCAGTCTGTCGGTGTACAGAGATGGTACTGCTCTCTTCCTTTGTCCGGATCATAGATCACCAGATAATCATCATAAATTGAGAACGAGAGCTCCGATCCCGCCACACTGCCGGACAGATACTGCCCGTCCGTCTCAGAGGCAGCGGCATCATAGTCAGTAAGGACTTTCTCAACCTGCAGATCTTCCAGATATTCTGCAAGCCCTTCTGTATCATCGATTGAAATACTATTTTCTCTGTCCTCATCCCAAACTTGTACATCTGCCACCCTCGTAAGCTCCCGTCCTGCTATCTCGGCGATTGTCCCTCGGTCGGTCGCCAGGGCAAGATTGCCTACACTCAGAAAGCTGAGAAATGTGACCAGAAAGAGGAGGAACAATCCCAGCCGTTTACTATTTCCTGGCATCGTGGCTTTCAGGCGATAACGCAGTGTTTTGGCAGAAGCAGAAAGGCACGTGGAAAAGCCGCGGGAATCTCCTGCGATAGAAAGGAGAAGCTGCGCATATTTCTTCCTTCTTTCACTGTCTGCTCCACGAAGTACCGCTTCATCACATGACAGTTCCAGGTCATCTTCTGCCTTTTTTATCGCAAGCCAGACAAAAGGATGGATCCACCCCAGCGCATTACAGAACCGCAGAAAAAATTTTGTATGCGTATCTTTCCTCTGAATGTGCCACAACTCGTGAGAAAAGATCAGTTCCGCCTCCTCACCGCTGAACTTTCTCTCCGGCAGGTATGTGACCTTATTCTTCTTCCACATTCCGACAGTAAGCGGCGTCGTGATCACGGAGCAGTATTTCAGACCGATCGGATAAGAAACAGCCCGTTCTTCCTTCATCGACTCCCATTTATGTAATAATACATTGTCCGTCACCGGCAGAGAATACCGTTTGAGTTTTCCCGAAAAACGTATATGCGAGATAACCTGCCACACAAATATGATTCCGAATCCGGTAAGCCATATACAAAGCAGAAGCTTCAAAAGGTCTCCCGGAATATACAGAATTATCTTCGGCGGAACTATTGAATAAGAATAGAACACCTGCGGCTGATAATACAGGAAAATCGGTATCAGCCAGAACGCCGCACACGTCCGTGCCGTGTAATATTTTCTCAGAATCGGCAGGAGCAGAAGGAGCAGTGTAAAATATATGCTGACGTACAAAAAAATATCGATAACAATATTTACAAGTTCCGGCGTTGTTTTCATTTTCGCATACCAGAACACCCCCACCCCGAGATAAAGAACAACTGCACAGGGAAATATAAGAGGATCCAGCCACACAACCGTATCGCTTCTGTCCCGCAGTCCAAATCTGAAATTCTTCTTTCCATTCTCTACTTCCCAGGAAGCTCGAAGTGAGCCGGCCACCACAGCTCCCAGGAGCAGCGCCCAGAAAATCCGAAAGCCGTAAGTCAAAGCAAACTCTATCATTTACAGCTCCCCTTTCTCAAGCATCCTCCTCAGCTCTTCGAGCTCTTCCTTCTTTATACCGCTGTCACACAGTGCCGCTGCAAAGCCGGCGACCGATCCGCCAAACATTCTGTCCAGAAAAGACCTGCTCTCGCACACGAGGTACTCCCGCTCTGTTACCAGAGGCTCATACAGATTGGGCCTGCCTTCTTTCTTCAGGGAAAGGAATCCCTTTTCGCAGAGGCGCGTCAGCAGAGTCAGGATCGTCGTCGGTGCAAGCGGATGCCTTTCCTGCAGCGCACGTTCGATCGTCATTCTGGAGACCGGCGCCTCTTCCTTCCATATGATCTGCATGATCTCAAGTTCACTCTCCGGAAGCCGTTTTATCTTCTTCATCACTATCCCTCCCATCCTTATTCTACGTTTGTAGAATAATTATATTCTACAAACGTAGAAATGTCAAGATATGCACTGTCACTCACAGAAAGAAACACCTGAAAGACTGCTCTCTCAGGTGTTCCTCTCATTCCATATGTAAACGTTCATGTACCTTCAAAACTACATACAAAATTACTCTCTTTTAATTCACTTTTCCTGTGCTTCCTCTTTTCGCCCTTAGTGTAGCTCATACCAATATCATGGCAGCACGCAGCCATCGCCAGCAGCGCCGCCTCATCTCGGGTCAGAGATCTGAGCCTGTCGCCCAGTAGTTCCGCCATCAGGCGCATGACATTACAGATATGGACTTCATCATGGAGAGTATAAAAAGGAAATGTATCCCGGATCGTTTTTGCGCGGTCCACGCCGTACTGGCAAATGTCTGCGACCGCTTTCAGGTATTTTTCCTTATTCTCCCGTTCTCCGCAGTCTTCTTCCTCTTCTGCTTTTGTCTTCAGTATTGTCCACAGCTTTTCATCTTTAAATCCCATATTCTCACGCCTCCGTATATGTCAGATTATATCAAAATGTCTGGCTGTAAACAACAAAAACACCTGAAAGACTGCTCTCTCAGGTGTTCCTCTCATTCCCTATCTAAACTTTCATGTACCTTCAAAACTACATACAAAGAATCAATCCATCCATCTTCCTATTCCCGCTCTGGTTATGCCCTCGACCTATTAGTAACAGTCAGCTCCATGCGTTACCGCACTTCCACCTCTGCCCTATCTACCTCGTCGTC
>CASFID010000063.1 GCA_949294665.1 uncultured Eubacteriales bacterium | reverse complement strand
CGGATATGCGAGAGGACTTTTGAGCCAGTTCCCATGCATGAGGATGGAGCAGGCGGCAGGCCGCGATGAGCTGATCCGCAGAAGCGCGGGAAGTGTGGACGGCATTATCTATCACACGGTGCAGTTCTGTGATAATTATGCTTACGAATACGCATGGCTTAAGGAATGGCTGGACCGTCCGCTTTTACTGCTGGAGACCGACTATACGAGACAGAGCGGAGGTCAGGTGCGTACGAGAATCGAGGCATTTCTCGAGTCACTGACAGCGGAGAGAAAGAAGCCGGAAAGAAAGAGAAAGGAAGACGGGACAATGTATGTAATGGGGATAGACAGCGGATCTACATCGACCAATGCAGTCATCATGGATCAGGACAGAAAGATCAAGGCATTTTCCGTGGTCCGTACCGGAGCCAAATCCGGTGTCAGCGCGGATAAGGTACTTCATGAGGTGCTTGAGAAGGCAGGACTGAAGCGGGAGGATATCTCATGGATCGTATCTACCGGATATGGCCGTGTGAGTATTGAGTTTGCTGATGAGAATGTGACGGAGATCAGCTGCCACGGCAAGGGCGCGCATTATTTCAATCCGAACATCCGCACGATCCTCGATATCGGCGGGCAGGACAGCAAAGCAATCCGCTTAAGCGAGAGCGGAGAGGTAAAAGACTTCGTTATGAATGATAAGTGCGCGGCGGGAACAGGCCGTTTCCTTGAGATGATTGCCCGGACGCTGGAAGTGTCTCTGGACGAACTGGGAGCGATCGCCCTGACGTCTAAGGAGAAGATTGAGATTACCAGCATGTGCTCTGTATTTGCGGAGTCCGAAGTGATCTCTCTGATCGCCAATAACAAGGAGAAAGCGGACATCGCGGATGGCGTCTGCCATGCCATCGCCAACAAGGCTTCCGGCCTGCTCCGCCGTGTGGGCATGGAGCCGGAATTCATGATGACCGGAGGCGTGGCGAAGAATCCAGGCGTGGTGCGCGCGGTGGAAGAGAAGATCGGTTCAAAGCTCTATATCTGCGAAGAGCCGGAGATCGTGGGCGCTGCGGGAGCGGCTGTCTATGCGCTGGAGAAGATGGGCGCTTAAGTATGGCACAAAATACTGATGACAGAAAATACCTCGTCTGCTTTAGGGCAGAACCGGGGTATTTTTGTGTTTCCGGTAATAAAAAGTATGGACCGGACAGATTTATAATATCAGCGGCTGAAACTGACTGTACTGCAGATTATATAAAAATAGTTGCGCCCGCTACAAAAATGTGATATAGTTCCCATTCGGAACAGGAATTTCCCGTTCAATCATAGTATCTGATGAATATGATAAGGAGGCGTTTCAGTATGTGCGAGCATTGGTTCCCGGAAATGGGACGCTGGGTATCGATTTTTGACCGGCTCATGAAAATGTATTATGACCGGGGACTCTCGGAATTTGAGATCGGCTGGGGCCAGCAGTTCTATGTGGAGTATCTTTACACTCATCCGGGTGCGACTTCTCAGGAGATGGCGGAGCGGTTCCGCGTTGACCGTGCCACGCTGACAAAGACAATAAAGAAACTCGGCGAAGTAGGATATATACGCGTCGCAGGAGATGAGAAGGACCGGAGGGTGAAGCATCTGTATCTGACAGAGAAAGCCATTCCGGCAGCTGAGAGGATCAAGACAGTCCACGCAGACTTCTATGAAACACTGAGCCGGGATATCCCCCGGGAGGAACTGGTGCTGACAGAACGTACCCTGCAGCGGATGGCAGACAATATCAATCAGAAAGTATGGCACAGAATGGAGGAACATCATGGAAAATAAAAAAGAAATACAGTTAAGCAGCGGCAGAAGGACAATGATTTTTCTCTGTCTGGTCGTATCAGGAATCGCATCATCAATCTTATCCACAGCAATGACAACGGCCCTGCCCAATGTAGTGGAATATTTTGGGATCAGTACGTCGATCGGACAGTGGATCACAAGCGGGTACTCTCTGGCAATGGGAATGATCATGCCACTGACTGCATTTCTCATAACAAAGTTTCCTACGAAAAAGCTGTATCTGACGGGGATCGCCGCCTTTATCATCGGACTCCTGATCAGTATCTTTGCCGGAAATTTCGGGCTGATGATGGTCGGAAGAGTGATACAGGCGTGCGGCAACGGCATCCTGATGACAGCGGCGCAGGTCATCATCCTGACGGTTTACCCTGTTGAGAAGAAAGGAACAATGATGGGAACCTACGGGCTGGCTACCACAGCAGCTCCGGTAGTGGCGCCGACGATCGCAGGACTTATGATCGATGCATTCGGATGGAAATCGATCTTCTGGGTGGCGCTTGTGATCATGGCGGTATCCTTTGTTATATCGAGCATCGTCTTTGACGACGTACTTGAACTTCAGGACAAGAAGTTCGATGTGATCTCCTTTGTGGAGAGTATTGTGGCCTTTGGAGGCATTACTCTCGGTATCGGAAATATCAGCAGTTTCGGCCTGATCAGTATCGAAGGCGGTCTTCCCCTTGCGGCCGGTGCAATTGTATGCGTATTCTTTATTGTCCGCCAGTGCACCCTTGAGAAACCGTTCCTCGATGTCAGGATTCTGGCCAACTGGAAATACGCGGTCAGTGTGATCGCCAGCATGGTGCTTTATCTGGTTATGATGGGATCCTCTGTGATGATGCCGCTGTATGTTCAGAGTGTTATGGGATATTCGGCCGTTGTCTCAGGACTTGTCACACTGCCGGGATCTCTTGCGACTGCCATCGTCAGTCCATTCGCGGGAAGTCTGTATGACCGCATGGGAATCAAAAAGATTTTCGTGGCAGGATCGGCAGCTCTGGTGATCAGCAACATCGGTATGTATTTCCTTACCATGAGCACGCCGCTGTGGGTTGCGGCAGCCTTTAATGTAATCCGCAACATTGCCATCGGAAGTCTTATGATGCCGCTCCTGACATGGGGCACGAGCAATGTACATCCGACGAAAATGGCGGACGCTTCATCGCTCCTTACCTCGCTGCGCACAATTGCCGGCTCGATCGGTTCGGCTGTGTTTGTCGGTATCATGACAGTAGTGAGCACGGCTTCGGCGGAAGTGTACGGCGACAATGCAATGATGCACGGCATGAACGTATCATTTCTCTGGATGACAGCAGGGGCAGTGGTACTGCTTCTGATATCCATATTTGCAGTCCGGGAGAAAAAATAAAACGGGAAACAGAAAAATACAAAAAAACCATAGAAAAATTGAGAAAACACCGCGGCAGGAGCGCTGCGGTGTTTTTCATGCTTTACAGGCATATGACAGCATGAAATCTAAGTATTGGATATACAGGAACAGAAGAACTATACTTGAACCGTAAGAAATGATATGTGGCGGTGAACTTTCATGAAACAACTGATCCGCCGGCTTACGGAGCCGGCCGTATCCATACCGGATGAGAGAAAGCTCTTTTCTGATCATGCGCTGAAACTTCTGATCCTGCCGCTCTTTCTGGAGCAGCTTCTGGAAGTGCTGGTAGGAGTTTCCGATACATTTATGGTGAGTTATGCGGGGGAGGCTGCGGTATCGGGGGTCTCTCTCGTCAATATGTTCAATACAGTATTTATCTTCCTGTTCTCGGCGTTGGCTGCTGGGGGCGCCGTGGTGGTAAGCCAGTACATTGGCAGCAGGGACGAGAAGAACGGAAATCTGTCGGCAGGACAGCTTGTGATGATCGCCTCAGTTTTCTCCGTGGCCGTGATGATCTTCTCTCTTGTACTGAACCGTCAGCTTTTAAGGCTTCTGTTCGGAGAGGTGGATCAGGATGTAATGGAAGCCTGCGTGACCTATCTGAGGATATCCGCGTACTCTTATCCGGCGATCGCTGTCTATAATGCCGGCGCCGCCATATACCGGAGTATGGGAAAGACCAACGTGACCATGAATATTTCCCTTGCAGCGAACGGGATCAATATAGCGGGAAATGCGATCGGCGTATTTGTTTTCCATGCGGGGGTGGCGGGAGTTGCTTATCCGTCGTTGATCGCGAGGACATTTTCCGCAGTGGTCATTCTGGTACTCTGTTTCCAAAAGGAGAAGCATGAAACTCGGAAATGCAGGAGACAGAGAGCGGAAACTCTTTCCGACTGTGTCCGTGTCCGTCTTAAATGGAAAAATATTTTCCACTGGGAAGGCAGCATGGTAAAGCGGATTCTGGGGATTGCGGTGCCAAACGGAATTGAGAACGGGCTGTTCCAGCTCACGAAAGTAGCGCTCAGCAGTATCACCGCTCTTTTCGGGACCGTGCAGATCGCGGCCAACGGTGTGGCACAGAGTTTCTGGTCTGTGGCGGCTCTGATGGGAACCGCTCTGGGGCTTGCCTTTGTCACAGTGATCGGACAGTGCATGGGAGCAGGCGATACGGAAGCGGCAGAGTACTATATGCGCAGGCTCCTTCGGATCACATTTTTTGCATCCATTCTGTGGAACGGAGTGGTCCTGCTGGCGACGCCTTTGATTCTCCGGGGCTATGCGATTTCCGATGAGGCGGCGCGGCTGGTCGTGATATTGGTCATCATACACAACATTTTCAATGCCCTGTTCTATCCGCTCTCGGGCGCCCTCTCAAACGGCCTGCGGGCGGCGGGGGATGTGAAATACACCATGTATGTAAGCATCTTTTCTACGATCGGCTGCAGAGTTGTATTTTCAGTCCTGTTCGGCATCTGTCTGGATCTGGGCGTAATCGGCATTGCATCTGCCATGTGTCTGGACTGGATGATCCGGGCGGCATTCTTCTGGGCCCGTTTCCGCAGTGGAAAATGGAAAGAGTTCCGGGTGATCGGATAAAAAAGATAAAAAGGCGGTATTTCCCGTGTATACTATCGGCTGCGGCGGATGTACAAGATGTACAACCAAGACGTACAGCCGCAGATGGCAGTACAGGCTGATGGTAAGCACGGTTTACATAGATAAAAATTCATTACAGGAGGCAGACGAATATGTATAACTTTTTTGACCCTACAAGAGTGCTTTTCGGCGCAGGACAGCTTAACCATCTTCATGAGCAGGCGATGCCGGGAAAGAAAGCAATGGTAGTTATTTCAAATGGTAAATCTACAAGAGAGAACGGAGCTCTGGACCGCACCATGAACGAGCTGCAGCAGGCAGGAGTGGAGACGGTACTGTTTGATAAGGTCGGAGCGAATCCGCTGAAATCCGTAGTGGAGGAGGGCGGAAGATTCGCCCGTGACAACGGCTGTGACTTTGTTGTGGCACTGGGCGGCGGCTCTGTCATGGACGCGGCGAAGATCATGGCAATGTATGCGCTCCAGCCGGGAGATCTGTGGGATTATGTGGCAGGAGCAACAGGTAAGATGAAGCCCCTTGTAAACCCGACTCTTCCGATCATTGCGATCACCACGACAGCCGGAACAGGTTCTGAGGTTGACCAGTGGGGCGTGGTGACGAATCCGGAGACAAATGAGAAGATCGGCTGCGGCGGTATGGACAGTCTTTTCCCTGTGATCGCAGTGGTAGATCCGGAGCTGATGGCGACAGTTCCGCCGAAGTTTACGGCATATCAGGGGTTTGACGCTCTGTTCCACTCCACAGAAGGATACATGTCAGGCGTGACAAGCCTGATAGGCGATATGGTACAGCTGGCGGCAATCGAGAATATCGGGAAATACCTTGCCCGTGCGGTAAAAGACGGCAGTGATATGGAAGCCCGGGAGCATGTTGCATTCGCAAATTGTGACAGCGCTTGTAGAGCTTCAGGAAGCGTGCGGCGTGGCTGATCTGAAGATGTCCGATTACGGCATTCAGAAAGAGGAGTGTATGACGCTGGCGAAGAACGCACGCGCTACAATGGGAGGACTGTTCATGTCGGATCCGGTACAGATGACAGATGAAGAATGTGCCGCGATCTATGAAAAATCCTGGCGCTGATCACTGGAGAGACGCTCTTTGTATGGAAAAGACAGCACCTTTCGGGGCGGCAGAGGAGTTTATCCGGCATATAAGATCAGAACCGGCATAGCGGCAGATGAGGACGGCTTTACAGGGCCGTCCCTTTCTTTGGGATAAAAAAGCCGCTCATATCCGTTCCTTCCAGCTTCAGAAGCGCAATTTTCCTGTCGATACCTCCTGCGTATCCTGTCAGGCTGCCTGACGAACCGACGACCCGGTGGCAGGGCACGATAATGGAAATCTCATTATGGCTTACCGCGCCTCCGACTGCCTGCGCGGACATATGCTTCAATCCCTTTGCAGCCGCAAACTTCTGCGCGATCTCTCCATAGGTCACAGTGCTTCCGTATGGGATGGAACAGAGAATTTCCCATACTTTATTCTGAAACTCAGTTCCTGTAAAATGAAGAGCCGGAGTGAAATCCGGCTTCCTGCCGGAAAAGTAGATGTCAAGCCAGCGCTTCGCATCCTCAAAAACAGGGAGACTGCGTTCCACGTGGTCGTGGTCCAGGTGTAGAGCAAAGTATTTCTGTCCTTCGAACCACAGCCCGGTCAGGCCGGTTCCGTCGGCTGCCAGCAGGATGTCTCCGAGGGGGGATTGATAATGGGTGATGTACTGCATGTGAATCTCTCCTTGCTTTTGAATATTTAATGTTCTTCTGTTTCCGGGGATGTGTCTTTGCCGCCGGCGTCTTTCTTCGTCAGGCCGGCTCCGTCCAGGCCATGCAGGATCAGCCGGGTCGCAAGGGGGACCATTTTCTCGAGAGGAATACACTGACCGTCTACTTCCCACTGCCGGTAGATCACTCCGAGGCAGACAGAAAAATAAGTGATGATCAGATTGCTTTCAAAGCGGTTGTATTCGGGAAACCGGTCATATTTTATGAAGAAATGTTCCCGGATCAGATCCGAGGGGCTTTTTTCATCCGGAATATTGCCCTTGCTCGAAAGAATCTTCTTGTCAACCGGATCGAGGGCAGCCATAAACTGAAAACTGTGCTGAATGATTTTCTCTACGTCATCCGGGAAGACTGTCTCCGAGATCATCCTGAGAGTGGGAGACATAAGTTCGGTCTGGAGTGCAGTGAGCAGATGATCCAGAGAGGGGTAGTGCAGGTAAAATGTTTTACGGTTGATCTGAGCCCTTTCTGTAAGCTCTTTGATCGAGATTTTAGAATACTCTGTTTCCGCCATCATCTCACGGAAAGTTTTCCTGATCAGATTTTCATTTTTTACAAAACGCAGATCCTGCTTGGGTATCGGATTCATTTTTTTCTCCTTTATATTCCTAATACAGTTTAATACTCATTTTTTAAAAAATGAGTATTAAACCACAGCAAAAACAACATGCCCATTGTGGTTAAAAGATATTTTTATTATAATACAGTCGCAGACAACAAGCAACGCATGAATATTAATACACCTGTGAGAAATAACTGAACCGGCAGGATATGATATGATATCTCATACTGCATCCGGTTTGATCAGGCTGCACTGTGAGGAGGTAAAAAAGATGAAATTTCGTTATATTACAATTGAAAGAGAATACGGGAGCGGAGGTACGAAAATCGCGCGAAAGCTGTCAGAGGTCTGTGGGATACCCTGCTATGGCCGGGAAATCCTGGAGGCAGTAGCAAAAAAACAGGGAATCCCGGTGGACAGGATCAATCAGTATGAGGAAAAGGCGACAGGAAGCCTGTTATATACAATGTTTGTCATGAGCCGCGTACAGACCGGAGACCCTAATATGCTGACAGAGGAAGGCAAAGTCTTTCTGGATGAGCAGCTTGAGATCCGCCGTCTGGCGACAGAAGGACCGGCGATCTTCCTGGGACACTGTGCGTCCGATGCACTGAAAGATCAGAAGGGTGTGGTTAAGGTGTTCATCCATTCTGAGGACGAGGAAGAGGTCAAAAACAGGATCACAAAGGATTACGGCATTGATCCGGAGAAAGTTGATTCGACCCGCAGATATTATAATAAAAAGAGAGCCGGTTATTTCCGCGCTAATACGGGGAAGGAATGGAAGGATCTGAAGAATTATGATGTGGTGCTCGATTCATCAAAGCTGGGGATCGATGGGTGTGTGAATGTCCTTAAAGGGCTGTTCTGAGAATATATCCATAGCTGAAAAGCATGAAAAAGGATGAGATTCAGGTATTAGACATAGCTGATAGCCTCAGATTATAATGGGAGTGTAGACAGAGGAAGAGAAGAACCGATGTCTGCACTCTTTTTGTAATATAAAACAGTCCTTTAGTTTTACGGAGGTTAAGTGTTATGACAGGAAAAAGATTTGCCAGCTGTATCATGTGTTTTGCACTGACAGCGGCGCTGTTTTCCGTGTCCAGAGGATGGGCGTCTGAGAATGAGATGAACCTGACGGAGGAGAGCGCGGAACAGTCTCCATTGGAGGAAAAACGCGACAGTGCTGTGTCTGCCCTGTGTAAAAGCGTGAATGTCAGCGTACAAGAACTGGCGGTGCAGAACGGAGAAACGGGAGAAGATACAGACTTAGTCCAGAACGCGGAACCGGAGGAGACGGCACCTGCCCAGGCTGCGGAGCCGGAGGAGGAGATGACATCCGCTCAGATCGAGGATTTCCCTATTATATATATACCAGATGCCCGAGCTCCCCACAGGATGCGAGATCACAGCGCTTACTATGGCGGTCAACTATTACGGATATCCGGCGGATAAGACGGTTATGGCGTCTGAGTATCTGCCGACAGCATCGGCAAACCGATATTACGGGGCGGACGGCAGACTGTACGGTACGGATATGAATGAATATTTTATCGGCGATCCTTTTACAGAAGGAGGGATCATATGCGGGACAGGCGCCATTGTGACAGCGGCGGACGGTTATCTCGCCGATACGGGGAGTGCCCTGCGGGCGTACGACATAACAGGGAGTTCTCCGGAGGAGCTTTACAGGCGGGTGAGAAATGGACAGCCGGTCGTCGTCTGGGTGACGATCTCCATGGCGGACCGGCGCGCCGCGCAGGGGTGGTATACAGAAAACGGAGATTATGTGGACTGGAGCACAAATGACCATGGCGCTGTGCTGATCGGATACACGGATACGACGGTGACGATCGCGGATCCGATCTCAGGCAGGATGGAGTATTCCAGAGAACAGTTTGAAAAAGTATTTTCATCAAGAGGAAACAGGTGCGTGGTGCTGGAGTGAGATATCCATTGACAAGAAAAAATGCTTATGTTAGACTACATTCTGCTCGGAGGATCAGCCGCGGCGGTATCGGCTGACCGGATAAGAGGCAGGCTCAGCGGCCTGTTCCTCGGAGGTTAGGTCATTTTTTGAAATGACGGGACCGGATAAGAGATAAGCTGAAAAGCTTATTCCTTATCCGGTCTTTTTGCTTTGAGACTATTTAGGAGGTTGAGAAAATGGATTTTCTGAATGGAAGGATCAAAACGATCTATTTCAAGTATCTGTCGGCGGCATTCGGAAGTGCGCTGATCACTTCCATCTATTCGATCGTGGACATGGCAATGGTCGGGCAGTATCACGGCCCGGAAGGATCGGCTGCGCTGGCGGTAGTCGCACCGGTCTGGAACATCATCTACAGCCTTGGTCTCCTGATGGGGATCGGAGGGTCAGTCCTGTTCAGTACGGTCCGCGGCAGGGCGGACGGCAGCATCGGGGAGTCAAATGAATATTTTACAGCGTCGGTGATCGGATCTGTGATCCTTGCAGGGGCCATCTGGCTTATCATTATCTTTTTTGACAGAAATCTGATGGTCATATTCGGGGCGCAGGGCAATACGCTTACACTGGCAAGGGAATATGTGCTGCCGGTCAAGGCTGCGATCCCATTTTTCCTGTTTAACCAGATGCTGGCGGCATATCTGAGAAATGATAAGAATCCGGCTCTGGCTACGGGAGCGGTGCTCGCCGGCGGGATCTTTAACATCTTCGGAGATTATTTTTTTGTATTTATATGCGATATGGGTGCGTTCGGAGCAGGCCTTGCGACCGCGATCGGTTCAGCACTCAGTTTCCTTGTCATGCTGAGTCATTTTTTTACAAAGAAAAATACTCTCCGGCTTGTCAGACCGGAGGGACTTGTGAGAAAATTAAAAGAGATCACTGCAACAGGGTTTTCCACCTTTTTTATTGACGTGGCAATGGGGATACTGACGATTCTGTTTAACCGTCAGATCATGGTATATCTTGGCACGAACGCGCTGTCGGTCTACGGCGTCATTGTCAATATCAGTACCTTTGTACAGTGCTGCGCCTACAGCGTGGGGCAGGCTTCCCAGCCGACATTTCTACCAATTTCGGCGCGGGCAGAGGAGACAGGATCCGTGAGACATTGAAATATACACTTGGGACAGTGGCCGTGTTCAGTATCTTCTGGACGGTCGTTACAATGGCGCTGCCGAATGTGTTTATCCGGATCTTCATGTCGCCTACGCCGGAGGTGCTGGAAATCGCTCCGGGGATCATGAGGTGCTACGGAATTTCATTCCTGCTCCTGCCTCTGAACGTTTTCTCCACCTATTACTTCCAGGCACTGATGAAACCGAAGACGGCTTTCATCGCCTCAGTGGCGCGCGGGCTTGTCATCAGCGGCGTCCTGATCTATCTGCTCCCGGCAGTATTCAGTGGAAATGCGATCTGGTTCGCAATGCCGGTAACTGAGCTTGCTGTTGCGGTTTATGTCACCCGGCAGATGATAAAAAACACAAAACAGCTTGATACAAAGCTGGATTGAAAACATTTGAGGAGGATGAAGATGACGGACAGCAGACAGGAAGAACGTCTCGACTATCTTCTCAGGAAATTTAAAGAGGATTCAGTCCGGTACAGGAATCTGGAGGTCGGAGACGATTATATGGAAAAAAGGACAGCGCTGCGCTCTTTGATGAACATCCGCATGCCCGGCAGTATGGCGGAGGATGTGGTCAGGGTACAGGATGAATTCCTTACCGTGGAGGCAGAGGAGAAGGGGATCATAGATCTGAGCGGGATCCCCACGGCGGAGGAGCAGTATGCGAGCAGGCATTCTTTTGCCGATAAGATCTCAATCTGGCAGGGAGACATTACAAGACTCCATGTGGGAGCCATTGTGAACGCGGCGAACTGCCAGATGCTGGGATGCTTTGTCCCCTGCCACGGATGTATCGATAATGCCATCCACAGTGCGGCGGGAATCCAGCTCAGAGAAGAGTGCAGCCGCTACATGGACGGGAGAAAAATGCAGTACGGACGCCGGTACGAAGAGCCGACCGGGCAGGCAGTCCTGACAGAGGGATACAATCTTCCGGCAGAGCGTGTGATCCATACGGTGGGACCGATCGTGGGCGGACGGCTGACGCGGAAGCACCGGGAGGAGCTCAGAAGCTGCTATGAGAATGTGATGAGATGCTGTGTGGCGCATAAGATCCGATCTGTCGCATTCTGCTGCATAAGCACCGGGGAATTCCATTTCCCAAATGATGAAGCGGCGAAGATCGCTGTGGGGACAGTGACAGAGTTTCTGGAGGATCACGAGGCTGAGTTCGACAGGGTTATTTTTAATGTGTTTAAGGATCTGGACAGAGAACTGTATGAAGAAGAGCTGAGCAAATGTAATATTTGACATTACAATGGATACCGGGGGAATGAGCGCAAAATCGGAAATAAGAAGGAGATGAGAATCCGAATTCGGACTGTCCTGTAGGAAGGAATATACACAATATCCTGGACGATAAACTGCAGCGGGTACAGGAGGCGATGGAGCGGGAACTGAAGTCGATCACGCTGGCCGATGTAATGAAAGATCTGGAAAAGTATATCAGATGAGAAGAAGCCGGCAAAAGAACAGAGGGAGCAGGAGCGCATTGTGCGCGCACTGCTCCCTCTGCTGCATATCAGCCCGCCAGACTGAGGATTGAAGTCCTGTGGTAAATTGAAAAATCATTCCGCCGGAGCCTGGGAAGGCGATATTGATTATAAGGTAGAAGTGCTGGTTAAGACGCGTTCATCACCAGAACATCTCCTTCCTGTATCCGGGCGTCTCCTCTTGGAACTACTGTATTTCTGTCTTTGCGCCGAATCAGCACGACAAGAACGTCTCCCAGATTCAGTTCTATTAGTTTTTCCCGATATATTTTGCCCCGGGAACAATCGGATCTGTATAAGCTGCATTTCCTGATCATCCCGGTAATCACTGAAAGTTTTCATGACATTCTTGCTGTTGTCCACCATACCCAGTTTTTCCGCGGCTAAGGGGAGCAGTAGGCCCTGAAAAGCGACAGAGGTTATGGCGACACAAAGGATATACAGTCATTGTCGGACCTGCCCAGGGGGATACGTCGACGGGGCAGGGGTGATTGAAAGATTAATTGAAACACAGGTTGTTTCAGTTAGGATTACAAGATATAAGAACCATGGAGCTGTAATTGGAACTTCAATGTTGTAGTAAGGATTTCAATTATCCCCTGGGGAGGGAAGAAAAAAAGGCGGATAGGAAAAAACTATTATTTACAATAAAACATAAGTATTTGCTATTTGATGGAAAAAGACTTATATTATCAGAAAAACATGAGGTGAACAAGAGAATGTATTTTTTATCAAGAGATGATATTGAACAGAATCTTAGGGATGCCGGATGTAACGCTGAGATAATAAAGGATTTTTTTTCTTGTGAGGATGAGAAAAGAGTGCACAGGCAGAAAGCGCTTCTGGAAGAATATCGGAAGACGCTCTTGAAACGTGTACACAAAGAAGAAAAGAAAATATCCTGTCTTGATTATCTTATTTTTCAATTGGAGAAAAAATCAGTATGAGGAGTTCCTTTGGAATATCCGAAACCGCGGAGCGGATTGAAAAACAGATCCGCAGATTGAGATAACAGTCCGGACAGATACAGACAGAGTGCGGGGACGGACTGTGTAAGGAATGGAAATGATGCTATGCTGGGATTCAACTCCTATGAATCTAATGTGCTTACAGACACTGATTCCGCAACGCTGGTGCAGGCTTTGAGGCAGGCGTCCAAGAATATCATGTACACAGTGGCAAACAGTGGAAATTACACGGTGGAAAATCCGGATGAGGCAGGACTTGATAATATGACGCTGACCTTTATCGGCATAGATGTGGCGATCGCAGCAGTATTGGCCGCGGTCGAACTGATCGTAGTGTTCAGATGGAGGAGAAAACTTGGAAAAGCTGCTGACGGAAGCGGGAAAAAATAGAAAATGGAATTCAACAGGAATTCTAATAATAATGGCAGCAGAAAAATGCAGGCAGATTCATGTCTGCATTTTTCTGTATTTGGCGTTCTATGATTCGTCCGTGGATTTCGGCTGGGATAATGATTCACGCAGCACTTCAAGAAATTTCTCGGCAGGTTTGGAGAAGATCTGGTATTTTTTCCAGATAATACTCATTTTATTTCCCAGCCGGGGCTTCAGCGGCCGGAAACAAAGCCGGCTGTTTCCGCTTGTATTGATGATCTTGTCATAACCCATGGCATATCCCAGCCCTTCATCCACGAGAAGAGAAGCATTATAAAGCAGGTTATAGGTAGCTATGATATTCAGGTCTGAGACCTCCTGACCGATCCACTGAGTCAGACTTCCCCCCTGGGATTCCTGCTGGGAGAGAATCAGGGGTTTATCTTTGAGATCGTCCGGCGTAATGGATTCCAGGCCTGCAAGGACAGAATCTTTGCGCATCAGAACGCCCCATGTTTCCGAGTAGGATGTTTCCAGCGCATTGTATTTTTTCAGATCTACATCGCCGAATACGATACCGAAATCGATCAGCCCCTTGTCCATATATTCAGACACATAGGCAGAGTTCCCGCTGCAGATGTGATAATGTATGCCGGGGTGGCGGGTCTGCAGTACCTGCGCCGCTCTGGCGATCAGGCGGACGCCGTCTGTTTCACCTGTTCCGATATAGACATCGCCCATGACGATATCATCACTCATGGTGATCTCGTTTTCTGTCCTTCTGACCAGATCCAGGATTTCTTCCGCCCGCTTCCTGAGGATCATCCCTTCTTCTGTGAGAGTGATTTTGCGGGATCCCTTTGTTCCCCGGATGAGAAGCTGTTTGCCAAGTTCCTCCTCCAGGCCTTTGATCTGCGTAGAAAGTGTCGGCTGAGAAAGGTGGAGGCTTTCTGCAGCATGTACAATACTCTGCTCTCTTGCAATGGCAAGAAAATAATTCAGGACGCGCAGTTCCATAATTTTTTCCTTTCTTTCTTTGAATTTGATCTCTTTAATTATTATATAGATTTCTTTTTAAAATCACAATACTAAACTAGATATAACTTATTGAAGTCTGCTTTTTATAAAAAATAAAAATATATCCACAAAATAGTTTAAAACTATTGAAAAACATCAAATATAAATATTTGAAATAAATATTCCCTCATTATAAGATAAACTCAGATACAGGGAAGATTCAGCGAAAGGAGAGATAATAAATGCTTGGAAATTTTGAATACTGTAATCCGAAGAAACTTTATTTTGGAGAGGATTCACTGAACTATTTAAACACGGAACTTCCGAAATACGGAGATAATGTAGTCCTGATCTATGGCGGAGGTTCCATTAAAAAGAACGGGATCTACGACGATGTATGCAGGCTCCTGAAAGACAATGGGAAGAATGTTGCGGAAATTTCCGGTGTGATGCCGAACCCGACACTGGAGAAACTGTATGAAGGCGTGGAAATCGCAGGAAATCACCACGCAGATCTTCTTCTTGCCGTAGGCGGGGGGTCTGTCTGTGATTTTGCAAAAGCGGTTTCGGTTTCTGTAAACTGTGAAGAAGATCCGTGGGAGAAATATTATCTCCGTTTTGAAGAACCGGACTGTGAGACTCCTCCCGTGGGAAATCAACGGACTGGATGGTCCATATGATCGGACAGTCTGTAGGAGCTTACACGAATGCGACCCACGGTATGACACTGGCGGCGGTTTCTCTGCCTTATTACCGTCACATCATGCCTTACGGCATAGAAAAGTTCAAACGCTTTGCCGTCAATGTATGGGATGTGGATCCGGAAGGAAAGAGTGATGAGCAGACTGCGGAGGAAGGCCTGAAAGCCATGGAAAGCTGGATGAGAGAACTGGGGCTTGTTATGAACATTTCGGAACTGGGCGCTTCAGAGGAAATGATCGACGGCATTGCTGACGGAACACTGATCATGCAGGGAGGATATAAGATCCTTGACCGGGATGAAGTGAAGCAGATTCTGATAGAAAGTATGTAGAAAAATCCGGAAAAGGGCGGAGTTTGGCTTTCCCGGTACCGGCTGTACCCAGATAAGACGCAGACGAGTGCCGGTTCAGAACGGGCGGAAAGGCGGATCGGTTGAATGAAAAAAATTGTCCTTATGATGCTTATTTGTGTGTGTGCCCTTGCGGCTGTACTGCCGGGCTGTGCGGACAGCAGGCGGACAGAGGATCCCGGAACGGAGTCACCGGGGCCGGACTTGAACGAGGGCGCGGAGCCTGCCGATCCTGGTTCTCCTGCTGATGAAATGCAGGGATCAGATACGGCAGAAAATGAGTCCGAGGAAGGTGAGGAGGAAGAAAATATGGATAGAAAAGTGATCGTAGAAGTGAACGGCAGCCGTTTTACTGCCACTTTAGAGAACAATGAAGCAGTGGATGCTCTGGTGGAGATGATGAGAGAGAAGCCGGTCACGATCCAGATGAGTGACTATGCCGGATTTGAGAAGGTGGGACCGCTGGGAACGAGTCTCCCGACAAGCAGCAGGCAGACAACGACCCAGGCGGGGGATATCGTGCTGTATCAGGGAGACCAGATCGTTATCTTCTACGGTTCTAATTCATGGAGCTACACAAGGCTGGGGAAAATTGATGACCTGACCGGCTGGAAAGACGCTCTTGGAAACGGAGATGTGACGCTGACCTTTTCACTTGCCTGAACAGCATGAACCCGGCGGCGTGAAAATAGTATACGGAAAGGATAGATAAAAGCCGGTGCCTGCCGGCTTTTTATAATGCCTCCATGCAGGAGAGAAAGGCCTGTCTTTCTATAATGGCGCGGGTTTCAGAGAATTCACGTTTTTTTAGAGTATTTTAATTGACCTTCTGTCATTATCAGCTAAAATAGTATACAGCATAGAATGGCAGACAGTGGATTTTCTGCCGGAACGGAGGAAATAATGGAGAAAGAAAACTGGCTTCAGCTCGTGGAAGGCACAGAGAAGGACGTCATTATAGGACAGGCAATGAATCTGCTTGACGGCGTCCTGGATTATAAAGATCTTATGATGGGATATGCCTGTGCGATCAAGGAGATCAATACAAAGTTCGAGGTGCTGGATACGGAATTTGAAGTGAGGTACAAGAGAAATCCGATCAGTTCAATTGAGACCCGCCTGAAAAGCCAGACGAGCATTCTTGAGAAGATGGCAAGACTGGGGATTGCCCCTTCGCGGGAAAATATAGAAAATAATCTGAATGATATCGCCGGGATCAGAGTGATATGTTCTTATATAGACGATATCTATTTCCTGGCAGATGCGCTGACCAAACAGGACGATATCAAGCTGATCAAACGGAAGGACTATATCAGCAATCCGAAGCCGAACGGCTATCGAAGCCTTCATCTGATCGTCAGTGTCCCGATCTTCTTTGCGGAGTCTTCGAAGGAAGTAAAGGCAGAGGTTCAGATCCGTACGATCGCAATGGATTTCTGGGCGAGCCTGGAGCATCAGATCAAGTACAAGAAAAATGTGAAGAATGCAGACAAGGTGATCGCACGGCTGAAGGAATGCGCGGATGAGATCGCGCATGTGGATGAGACCATGCAGCAGATCAGGGTGGAGATGGACAAGATACAGGAAAATTCGACAGATGCGGAAACCCTGTATGAAAAACTTAAGAAGATTGATATTAATTTCATGTGATCTGTGTGAAAGGCCGCTGATATATTAAGGAATAGCGGACCGTCGAAACCGAAAATGAAAATTGAAAAGGGCGTCCCGGGCGGGAAGAAAGAATCTTCCGCCGGGACACCCTTTTTGAAGTTACAGAACATATTATATTTTCAGCTTGCCGGTAGAAGCCCTGTACTTCAGCGCTGTCTGAACATGCATGATCCGGTAGGGAGTATCAGGCTCGCTGATCCTGGAGAGCAGCATATCTGCGGCAATATAGCCCATTTTAGAGCTTGGAATCTCCACAGTGGTGAGATGGGGCTCAATGATCCGCGATTCATCAGAATTGTCGAATCCTGTGACAAGGATGTCGTCAGGGACTTTGAATCCCTGTTTCCTGAGCGTGCGGATCAGATCGATGGCAACAAAATCGTTGGCGCATATAAAAGCGTCAGGAAACTGAAGCGTCCGTCTGACGGTTTCCGCAAGGGTGTCGGGAGTGTCGAAAACAGTCCTTCCGGTAAACTGTGCCGTAAATGGGGTGAGATTATTCTCGCTGAGGGCATGCTTGAATCCCTGATACCGTTCGGCAAAAGAACGGCAGTGTTCTGGATCGCCGGCGAATGCCAGATTTCGATACCCGTTCTGGATCAGTGTGTCCGTCAGATTGTAAATGCTCATATGATTTTCCATAAGCAGGATATCTGCTTTGACCTGCGTGATATCAGTGTCGGCGGCCGTATCGATCAGAAGAAGAGGAATGTCCAGTGAGCTGAGCATTTCAATGTAATCGGGATCAAACATCTCCATGCAGATGATACCCTCTGTTTTTTCTTTATTGAATCCCATTGGAAGCTGAAGGGATGAGATTTCCGCCTCTCTTACGGGAAACATGGAAAGACGGTAGTTATTCCTGCTTATCTTTTCCTGAAACGTATTCAGCGCATAGGTTCCGAAATGAGAGCCGTAGGGCATGTTCTGTGTGAACAGCGCCAGTTCTTTTACTTCTGTATTCTCTGCGGCTGACGGCTGGGCAAGATAGATAAAACGGCGGTATCCCATTTCTGCGGCCTTTTCAAGGATCTTCTGGCGGGTCTCCTCTGCAAGGACTCCCGTATTATTCAGTGCTTTTGATACCGTATTTCTGGAAAGACCTAAAGCGTCTGCAATGTCCTGGATCGTGATTTTCTTTTCCACTTATAGTTAGTACCTCCCGAATAATAGTGATGATGCATTATAACAGTTCAGCACGCGCCATTCGTAAAACCGCACTTCGTGCTTATTGCGGCTGCCGCCGCTGTTTTACTCATTGACAGGCGCTCAGCACATCTGATTATCAGCCGGCAGATTCTTATGCAAGCATAAATCTGCCGACTGATATCATATGGCTGAACTGTTACATTTAATGTAATGGAATTGTGCAAATTTGTCAAATGTAAAAATGTTAAAAGATAGATATTAGCGGAATCGGAACTGGTGATTTTACATAAATTGTTAAAATGGTGCATTTGTAAAATAAAAATGTTATGCAAATGTAAAAATGTGATTGATGTGATTGACATTATGCACAATAAATGATACTATAATCACAACCTATAAACTATCTATGCATAAAAAGATCGATCGAAAAATGCAAGATGTGCAAATGTAAAAAAGGAGGGGTTAGAAAAATGAGAGTTTTGCGTAAAAAAAGTACGGCGGTCGCAAAGCAGACGCCGCGGGAAAAACTGAAGTATGTTAAAAAGAACTGGCAGCTGTATGTGTTCTTCCTTCTGCCGGGACTGCTGCTCACGCTGATCTTCAAGTACGGCCCGATGGGCGGGATCCTGATTGCTTTTGAAGACTACAATGTCATCGAGGGCGTTCTGGGAAGCACATGGGTCGGACTGGATTATTTCCGCCGGTTCTTATCATCGCCTGATTTTATGAATTATCTGATGAACACACTGAAGCTGAGCGTGTTCGGGCTTCTGTGGGGATTCCCCATCCCGATCATCCTGGCTCTTCTTCTGAACCAGATCCGCAGGACCGGGATCAGGAAGAAGATACAGCTTCTGATCTATGCGCCGAACTTTATCTCGGTCATCGTACTCTGTGGTATGGTCCGTATGTTCCTGTCACCGGTCGGACCGATCAATTCTCTTTTCGGGATTGATACAAACTGGATGACAATGCCGGAGGCGTTCCGGACGATCTACATTGCCAGCGGTATCTGGCAGACGGCAGGATGGTCCTCCATCATGTACACTGCGGCGCTTTCCAATGCCAGCAAGGATCTGGAGGAAGCGGCGATCGTGGACGGAGCGAATATCCTGCAGCAGATCCGTTACGTACAGCTTCCTGCGATCAAAGATATCATCGTGATCCAGTTTATCCTTCAGGCCGGCAACATCATGAGCATCGGATTTGAGAAAGCCTATGCGCTGCAGACAGATATGAACCTGCCGGCTTCCGAGATCCTTTCTACCTATGTATACAGACTCGGTCTTCTCAACGGAGACTACGGATATTCAACGGCAGTCGGTCTCTTCAATTCAGTGATCAACGTGATCCTTCTGATCTTTGTGAACTGGGTAGTGAAGAAGTTGAACGACGGCGAAGGATTATAAAAGGGGGATTTGATGATGGAAACGAGAAGAAAAATGAAACTCGGAACATCCGACAAAGTGATTCTCGGCGTCGGATATACACTGCTCGGCCTGTTCGTGCTGGCAGTCTTTGTGCCGCTTGTGTACGTAGTCCTCGCCTCCTTTATGGACCCGAACGTGCTGAACAATCAGGGGCTGAGCTTCAACTTTAAGGACTGGACGCTGGACGCCTACAGGCGTGTGCTGGAAAATGATATGATCTGGCGGGGCTTTGCCAACTCATTCTTCTATTCAGCGGGATTTACGGTGATCTCGGTGTTAGTGACGCTGCTCGCCGCATACCCGATGTCCAAGAAGGAGTTTGTTGGACGGAACTTTTTCAACGTGATCTTTGTGATCACGATGTTCTTCGGCGGCGGGATGATCCCCACGTTCATCCTGATCAACAACCTGCACATGGTCAATACGATCTGGGCGATCCTCCTTCCGGGCGCGTTCAACGTGTGGAACATGATCCTCGCAAGGACTTATTTCCAGTCGATCCCGGGAGAACTCAGAGAGGCGTCCTCGCTGGACGGGGCGAGCGAGATCCAGCATTTCTTTAAGATCATGATACCGGTGTGCAAGCCGATCATCGCCGTGCTGGCGCTGTGGTCCTTCGTGGGAATGTGGAACAGCTATTTCGACGCCATGATCTACTTAAACGACGCGGATATGCAGCCGCTGCAGCTTGTCTTACGGTCGATCCTCGTACAGAATACTCCTCAGCCGGGTATGATCGCAGATATCCAGAGCACGGCGGAGATGGCGAAGGTGGCGGAGCTTTTGAAATACGCGACGATCGTTGTATCGAGCCTTCCGCTTCTGATCATGTATCCGTTCTTCCAGAAGTATTTTGACAAAGGAATCATGGTAGGTTCTGTAAAAGGTTAGGAGGCTGAGAATCGATGAAAAATAAAATCAAGAGACTGGCCGGGCTGGGTCTGTCCCTCATATTGACACTGTCCCTGTTCGGGTGCAGCGGCGGAAACGCGCAGGTTGCGGATACAGACCCGGATACCCCGGTCGAAGAGGTAACATTTCCGCTCAAGGAGACGAAAGAGCTTTCGTTTATCACAAGCGCTCCGGCGACGACCACGCAGGAGCCCAACGAGAAACTGATCTTCCAGAGGCTGGAGGAGCAGACCAATGTACATATCGACTGGACGTGTTTTGTGGACGACCAGTTTGCAGATAAGAAAAATCTTGCGCTGGCGCAGTTCGGGAACCTTCCGGACGGACTTTTTACGGCGGGCATGAACGACTATGATCTGCTCCGGTATGCAAAGCAGGGCATCATCATCCCGCTGGAAAACCTGATCGACAAATATATGCCGAACCTTCAGGCTGTGTTTGAGAAATATCCGGAGTACCGGACCATGGTCACTGCGCCGGACGGGCATATCTACTCGTTCCCGTGGATCGAACAGCTGGGCGAAGGCAAGGAAGCGATCCAGGCTATCGGCGATATTCCGTATATTAATAAGAAGTGGCTGGACTTCCTCGGTCTTGATGTGCCCACCACGACAGATGAACTGGAGCAGGCGCTGATCGCATTCCGCGATAACGCGGACGCCCTTGAAGAGGAATTTGATATCGAGGGCGATGTGATCCCCATGTCGTTTATCATCAACAACGGCGACCAGGATCCGGCGATCCTGATCAACGGCTTTGGCGAAGGCTATGGAGATACCGGCGATCATTTCGCGGTGACAGACGACGGAGAAGTGATCTATACAACGGTGCAGGAAGGCTACAAGGAAGGGATCGAGTGGCTCCACTCTCTTGTGGAGCAGGATCTTGTAGACCCGGAGGCATTTACCCAGGAGTGGTCCACCTATGTGGCGAAGGGCAAGAACCACAGATATGGTCTCTGCTTTACATGGGATATCGCCAATATCGACAACTATGAGGACTACGTGATGATGCCGGCGCTTGCGGGACCGGACGGTCTTGTCAATATCACAAGGCAGAACGGAAGCGAGACCAGCGGATTTGACCGCGGAAGATGCGTGCTCACGACAAGCTGCCGGGATACGGCACTTGCGGCGGCATGGATTGACCAGATGTACGCTCCCCTCCAGTCTCCGCAGAACAACTGGGGCACCTACGGGGAGAAGGACGCGGACAACATTTTTGAGATGGGCACGAACGCCGAGGGCGGACCGATGCTCAAACATCTCGACCTGGGGGACGCTTCCCCGGTGGAAGTGCGCCAGGCGCAGTCTGTCAACGGCCCGCTGGCTGTGCTGAATGATTACTATGACGTCTATGTGACGCAGCCGGACGATGCGAAGTGGCGCCTCGACAATATGCATGAGGTTTATCTGGACGATATGCACAGCAAGTATGTATATCCGAATGTATTTATGAGCATCGACGACACGAACAGAGTGTCACAGCTGGATACAGATATCAAAAAGTACGCGGAGCAGAAGAAAGCGGACTGGATCTTAAACGGCGGGATCGAGGAAGAGTGGGACGAATATCTCCAGAAGATGGAAGACTACGGCCTGTCAGAATATCTCCAGATCAAGCAGAAATATTTCGACAGCTACCAGGAGTCCCTTGCGGAAATGGAAGCGGAATCTTCTGAGGCTGCGGCAGGAAATTAAGTAGGAAAGGAATCAGACCGATATGACAAGTCAGACACTGCGTGAAGCAAGAAAATACGAAGAGGCATCTGAGAAAATGATAAAGCAGGAGGAACGCCCGGATTTTCATCTGTCGGTGCGGACCGGCTGGATGAACGACCCTAACGGATTCTCTTATCACAACGGACAATATCACATGTTTTACCAGTATTATCCGTATGAGCCGAAATGGGGACCGATGCACTGGGGGCATGCAGTAAGCAAAGATTTTCTGCACTGGGAATATCTTCCGGCAGCTCTGGCACCGGATGAGGCTTATGACAGAGACGGATGCTTTTCCGGGAGCGCGATAACGCTCCCGGACGGCAGACACCTGCTGATGTATACCGGCGTGCTGCAGGAACGGCAGACAAACGGAGGCGTCTGTGATATACAGACGCAGTGTCTTGCCGTGGGTGACGGAGTGGATTATGAGAAGTATGAGATGAATCCGGTATTGGATAAAACAGATATCCCGGAAGGAAGCAGTGTCCATGACTTCCGGGATCCGAAGATGTGGCAGAAGGAAGACGGCACATACTGCTGTGTTGTCGGGAACCGTCCTGCAGACGGAAGCGGGCAGATCCTGTTGTATACCAGTCCGGACGGATTTCAGTGGAAGTTTAAAAGTGTGCTTGTGGCAAATAATAACCGTTTCGGAAAAATGTGGGAATGCCCGGACTTCTTCAAGCTGGACGGAAAATGGGTTCTCCTGACAAGTCCTCAGGATATGCTGCCGGAAGGATTTGAATACCATAACGGAAACGGAACACTCTGCCTGATCGGAGAGTATGACGAGGAAACGGGGACTTTTACAGAGGAGCATGATCAGGCCATCGACTATGGGATTGATTTTTATGCACCGCAGACAGTCCTGACGCCTGACGGCCGGAGAGTGATGATTGGCTGGATGCAGAACTGGGATGCATGCAATCTGCGTTCACCAGGGGAAAAATGGTTCGGTCAGATGAGTCTTCCAAGGGAATTGTTCCTGAAGGCTGGACGGCTTTATCAAAGACCGGTAAAAGAACTGGATGAAATGAGAAGAAACAAGGTGGAATACCATAATGTGACCTTTTCTGAAGTCATCAGCCTGAACGGTATTCGGGGAAGAAAGGTAGACATGGAACTGACACTGCGTCCGGGCGAGGGCGAGAAGCTTTATCAGAAGTTTGCCTTGCGTTTTGCCCAAGATGAAAAGTATCAGACGGCGATCAGCTTCCGGCCTCATGAATCAGTTCTTAAAATAGACCGGAAATTTTCCGGCTCAAGAAGAGCAATCATCCATCAGAGACGAAGTCTGGTGAACAGCAAAAACGGAGAACTGAAACTGCGGGTAATCCTCGACCGGTTCAGCGTGGAGGTCTTCGTAAACGACGGAGAGCAGGTCATGACGGCAACCATGTATACAGACCAGTCGGCAGACGGGATTTCCTTCTTTGCTGACGGAGTGGTAAATATGGATGTGGTGAAATACGATCTGGCATGACAAAAGAACCTGGAGTCAGGGATGACAGGGGAGATATGAGAGGGAAAGATTCACAGGTATTCCGGATCAGTTATTATATTCAGGTGTAAATATTGACACTACAGCTTATGCTGACTATAATAACTGGTGTAAATCTAAATATTACAGGAGGGATATCTATGAGTATTATACAGATTGTATTCAGCCCCACAGGAGGCACACAGAAAGTCGCTGATATTATCACTTCCGAATGGAACGAACCTGTCAGAAAAATTGATCTGTCAGATCCGGATACGGATTTTTCTTCGATCTGTCTGGATAAAGAGGATGTGGCAGTGATCGCTGTCCCGTCTTTCGGGGGAAGAGTGCCGGAGCCGGCAGTGAAAAGACTCGAAGAGATCCGCGGGAACGAGGCTCTGTGTACAGCTGTCTGTGTATATGGCAACAGGGCATATGAGGACACCCTCATTGAACTCAGTGATGCGGCCCGGAAGAGCGGCTTCCGTGTGATCGCCGGGATCGCCGCGGTCGCTGCAGTGGCAGCGCAGGCGATCAAGAAGGCATGTTCACAGAGAAAGGAAGATGAACTTTTCTGCTGATTTTATAGAAATCGAAAAAAAGGGAGGCGTTAATCGCCTCCTTCTTTTATCTGCTGATAATCAGAAATAATGTCTTCGAGCGTAATGCTCTCCAGACTTTTTCGCAGATCATTCCTGATCTTCTGATAAGAATGATCCAGAAGATTGTGGATATTTCTTCCTACAGGGCATTGGGCTGACGGATTGGTGTGAATTCCGATCAGTTTATCAAGAAAATCCGGTTCAAGTGTTTTACATATGTCGTATAGGCTGACTGTATCGGGCGGGCAGCTGATGGTAGCCCCTCCGGTTCCGCTCCTGACCAGTATGATTCCGCTTTTCTTCAGGGAGCTGAGGATATTCCGGATCGTAACCGGATTTATGCCTGAAGAGCGGGACAGAAGTTCGCTGGTTACTTTTGCTTTTTCACCATATTCATAGATAAAAACAAGACAGTGGATCGCGATGGAACATTTTGTACTTATATGCATGATTTTCTTCTTTCATTTCATTTTTGATTTTTTTCTATTATATTGCAAGATGTCCTTTCTGTAAATATGGGCTTTACTTGGATGGAATGCAGAGGAAGTCGGGATCTATAAAAAATGTTTATAGAATATAATTTTTTTTAATTTAACATTTTCAGAAATATGCGCTAAAATGCTCGTGGACAGAAAATAAGGATACGAACTGTTCGAATATGAACAATTCCGAATGAAATGACAGGAGGTGCTCATAGGAATGGAGGAAAGTTTCAGAACAGAAGAGCTGCTTTTCAGGATCAAGAAGATCGGACTGAATCTGGCAGCACTGATGGAGCTGAATTTAAAGAATGAGAGTATAACCGGTGTCCAGGTCTATTTTCTCGTTTATATCCTGAGACATCATCCCCAGGGGACCTATCTTACGGAATTATGCCGTGAAATAGGGGTGTCAAAGCCAACGTTGTCTGCGTTGATCAAAAAAATGAGAGAAAAAGGTTATCTTTATTTTCTTGCTGATCCGGATGATGTCCGGAAAAAGAAAGTGCTTCCCACGGCGAAATTGATCGCTGAAGGTGATAAGTTCATGGAAAAGGCAGATCAGATGGAGTCAGAGATCTGCAGTGCGCTCGACCGGAAGGAACAGACACAGCTCTGGGATCTGGAACAGAAACTTATCAATCAGCTTGCCAGGATGGAACACGAGGAAAACAATCAAAAAAACAGACAGGAGGTTTATCTACAGTGAGAAAAGTATTACAACAACTGGGAAAGTATAAGCGGGACACCTTTCTCTGCATAGGTCTGACCGCCCTTGAAGTAATTATGGAAATACTGATGCCCTTTGTCACCGCGATCATTATTGACCGGGGACTTGAAGCGAGCAACCTTCCGGTTGTATACCGCTATGGAGCCCTCATGGTGCTCATGGCATTTTTAAGTCTTGCTTTCGGTGCATTTGCAGGAAAGAACGCAGCAAGCGCCGCATCAGGTCTTTCGGCAAATCTGCGTGAAGCGATCTATGCCAACATCCAGACGTTTTCATTTTCAAATATTGATAAATTCAGTGTACCCGGTCTGGTCACACGTATGACGACTGATATCACAAACGTGCAGAATGCCTTTATGATGGTGATCCGCGTGGCAGTGCGCGCGCCGCTGAACCTGATCTTCAGCTTTGCGATGTGCCTGATCATCAGCCCGCACTTAAGCGCCATGTTCCTGATCGCCGTTGTATTCCTTGTGATCGTGATCGGTTCGATCATGGTGGT
>CASFID010000062.1 GCA_949294665.1 uncultured Eubacteriales bacterium | reverse complement strand
GAAGAGCGCAAGTGAGCTCCGCCATCTCGTTTTAAAAAGTAATCAAAAAGTAATCAGAAGTAATCAAACTGAAATACGAAAAGTCCCGTATTTTCAAGGAAGACTGGGGTTTGCATCGGAGTTCGATTCTCTCATCCCCTGCTTGAAAAGCGCCGTGTTTACGGTGCTTTTTTTGATGCCATTTTGATGCCGGAATGGGGTATACTATCCCTGCTTTTGCTTTGAGCGAGCAGGGATTATTTTATACGAGAGGGAAAAGGTATGATAAAAATATTGATCGTTGAGGACGAGATCTCTATTTCAAAAATGATGGAGATGAGTCTGAAAAGATCGGGGTATCAATGCGATTGCACATATGACGGCGAAGAAGCTGTGGAGAAAATCAGCAGAAATATATATGATCTGATCCTGCTTGATGTGATGCTTCCGAAAATTGACGGATTTGAATTGATGGAATATATCCGGCCGATGGAGATACCGGTGATTTTTATAACGGCGAAAGATTCTGTAAACGATCGGGTAAAAGGGCTGCGTATGGGAGCCGAGGACTACATTGTGAAGCCCTTTGAGATCATAGAACTTCTGGCACGGGTGGATGTGGTGCTGCGGCGTTTCAGGCTTACGGATGAGGCGATGGATATATGCGGGCTCCACATTGATCTGAGATCCATGCGGGTGACGAGGAGCGGAAGAGAGATCTCTCTGACAAAAAAGGAATATGATCTGCTTCTTCTGTTTGCAAGAAATCCCAACACTGCACTTTACAGAGAAACGATCTATGAAAGAGTGTGGGGCGGAGAACTTGAGTATGGCAGTAAAGCGGTGGATCTGCTTGTCCAGCGGCTGAGAAAGAAAGTGGAATGGAGCAGGGAACTGAAAGCGGTGAATAAAGTCGGATACAGGCTGGAGGTGGACGGATGAAGTTCAGGATCAGGATCATGGTCTGTATGCTGTGCCTTGTAAGTATCTTGTTTGGAGTGGGAAGCAGTGCCCTGATTCTTATTTCGTTTCAAAATGGTCTGGAACAGGAAAGAGATACTGCGGAAAATTCATACAGGATGCTTATCTATACATTGCAGATGTCAGGAGAGACAGAGCTGTTTTCTAAATCAGAGAATATATCGGATACTCTCCGGCAGACAGCAGGGCAGAGTGGAAGCTACTGGGATTCTGTCGTCCTCTCCGACAGCGGCGGGGTGTTGTACAGTCAGGGGAAGGCGGCAGAATATCTGATACGGGCAGAAGAAAGAGGAAATGAAGAATCGTTTGTGATCACATTTTTCCGGACAGATAATGGCAGCGTATACATCAGAGTTTCAGGCGGATTCTCATCCGGAGATCAGACAGTGCACCTGGAAGCAGGACACGATATCTCATCTCTGTACGAAAAGCGGGAATATCAGCAGAAAATTTATAGAATTATTTTTGTGACTGCTATGATCCTATGTGCGGTCCTTTCCTATGGAATGGCATATTTTCTGACTCGTCCGCTGTCTGTGCTGGCAAGGGGGGCCAGAGAAATTTCGGGAGACAATCTCTCATTTAGGACAAATATCCGCTCCGGTGATGAAGTTGGGAGTCTGTCAGAGGATTTTGACCGGATGGCGGAGCAGATCGAGACCAATGTCAGGGAACTTGAACATGCCGTAGAGCGGCAGGAGAGGTTTGTGGGGAGCTTTACCCACGAGATGAAAACGCCCATGACAGCGGTGATCGGATATGCGGATCTGCTCCGCAGTCAACAGTTGACAGAAGAAGAGAGACGAGATGCGGCCGATTACATTTTCTCCGAAGCCAGACGGCTGGAACGCCTGTCTATGAAACTTCTGGATATCTATGTGGCGGAGAAGACAGAAGTACGGCTGTCCATCCACAGCCCGGGCCGTATCGCAGAAAATATGGCGGATCATTTAAGACCGGTCTTTGATAAGAAAAAGATCACTCTGCAAGGAAAATATGAAAAAGGAAAATGCATGCTCGAGCCGGATCTGTTCCGCTCTCTGACTGTCAATCTGATGGACAACGCGTCTAAGGCTGCCGGGGAAGGGGGACAGATATGGATGTCAGTCAGAATGACCGATGAGGGCTGCGTACTCTGCGTGGAGGACGACGGGCCGGGAATCCCGGAAGAAGCAAGGGAACATCTGACCGAAGCGTTTTACCGGGTGGATAAGTCGAGATCGAGAAAGCAGGGGGGAGCCGGACTGGGGCTGACTCTGTGTGCAGAGATCGTAAAACTGCATGGCGGGACTCTTGTTTTTAAAAAGCGCGGAGGCGGAGGGACAAGAGTGATTGCCGAACTGAGAGGAGGACGGTATGAAAAATAGAAAGGGAATGTCCGCTGCAGCCGCCTTTTTAGCTGCGGCTGCAGTGACCGTCGGCTTTTTCCTGCCGGATCTTGCGGGGAGAGCCGCAGATCAGAAGCTGAGCGTACAGGCAGAGACGTCTACCATAGGAAAAGTGACGTCGCCAGCGGACGCGAGACTGGTGGATATGCTGAAACTGGCAGACACCTATGAGAATGAACTGTATCTGGACCATGGTGCAGTAAGTGATGAGAGCGATATAAGAATAAGCGCCGCAGACACGATAAACTGTTTGTCAGAGTACGGAGTGCTGGACAAAATCGAATGTGAAGATTTTGCACTGTCCCCGATCATAGCTGTAAAAGGGAAAATGTTTTCGGATGACTCTTACGGATATGATGATGCAGATAATATTGAATCAACAGGCGATATAGAAGAAAGCACGGCGGATACTTCAGACCAAAGCGGTTCCGGCGCTGGCGTGCAGATGGGGATTATATGGAAGTGTTATGTATCCGATCAGCAGACAGGCATTGATCTTGAACTTCTGATCGATGACCGGAGCGGGAAAATGCTTTCTTTCGGGTTTACCCGGTACCGGGGAAATCCGGGGACAGAAGAGGGATACCAAAATGAGGAGGAAATAAGCAAAGAGATCAAGGAGGAGCTTCAGGAAAAAAGCGCCGGATTGCAGACTTTCTGTGAAGAATATTATGGATTCCGGCATACAGATACACAGTATCATACAGAGGGCCCCTCCTGTTTTGCCCGTATCTTTTTTGAGGGTGAGAACGGGGAAAGAATCGCCCTCGATCTGGAACGGGATCAGTATGGAGCCGTGTATACATGGAACAGGAATTTATAGAAAGATCAGAGAAATGAAGCCGTTCTGATGCCGGCATCATGCTTTTTTGAAGGGATGGCAGTTTAAGATCATGACATAATAAAAACCAATGAGGTAAGTATTTATGTCATACAGAAAACAGCAGAGATACAGAAAGTCCAGTGGAAAATGCAGGCGGAGAAGGAGAAAATCCCGCAAGACCTGCGCCAGACTGCCGGCAGCTCTCATAGGAACTGTACTGATCCTGCTTTTGTGCGGAAGAGTGATCCTCGGCGGAGGAATCGGAGGAATAACAGGACAGGCGGTCGGAAGTCAGGCGGTCGCCGCAGCAGGGGCAGATACAGTGCCTGGCCAGGAAGCCGGCCGGGCGGAACAGGCGTGGAATCTGGTTCTTGTAAATCCGTGGAATCCGATGCCGGAAAATTACGAACCGGAATTGACTTATCTGAGAAACGGGCAGGCAGTGGACTCCAGGTGTTATCCGGATCTCCAGCAGATGATGGATGACTGCCGGGCAGCAGGACTTGACCCTCTGATCTGTGCGTCCTATCGGACAATGGAGAAGCAGGAGGCTCTGTTTGAAGATAAAGAAGCCCGTCTGATCCGGGAAGGCTGGGCGGACGATGACGCGGAGACCGAGGCGGCAAAGACAGTGGCTGTGCCGGGAACGAGCGAACATCAGCTGGGACTGGCTCTTGACATCGTTGATATGGGATACCAGCAGCTTGACACACAGCAGGAGAACACACCGGTGCAGAAGTGGTTGATGGCAAACAGCTGGAAGTATGGATTTATCCTTCGTTATCCCACAGGAAAAAGTGATATCACCGGCATTATCTATGAACCGTGGCATTACCGGTATGTCGGAAGAGAAGCGGCGGCAGAGATGTATGAGGACAAGCTCTGTCTGGAGGAATATCTGGGGATAAATTAATCTCTGTGATGCTCTGGAATACAGTGAGCGCATCCGTTCCTTGTGATCCCCAGCACGGATGCGAACAGCACGGCTTCTGCATAGGTGTCACATGCAAAGATATTATCAGCATCTATTTTGTCGATACAGCACAGAGGTGATTCACGGTCCAGATCGTGGATTTCCCCTGTGTTTTTATTTAATATGAACTGTTTTCCGTTAAACGGCGCATCATTGCGACGCATAAGATCAACTCCTTTTCAAGTGTTTTAAACGGCGCGGCAGCAGGTGACTCTGCCGCCGTTTCCCGGTATCCCCCCATTATACAGCGGCGTCGATATCTGGTCAATCTTTCGATCAGACGGCTGCATGTAAAATGAGGTTGTAAAATGATATGCCGGGAAGCTTTAAAAATAGAGAAAATAATGGTAAAATAGCCGCAGTAAGTTTAAGGAGGGTAATTATGGCTGATTATGTGATCACAACAGATTCTAATTCCGACGTGCTGCCGGAATTTATAAAAGAGAATGACCTCACGATTATCCCGCAGTATTATTCGTTCGGGGATACGGTATACGGTGATGAGCTGAATATGCCGCCCCACGAATTCTATGAGACGATGAGAAAAGGCGAACTGCCCAAGTCTCAGGCAAATAATCCGGCGGTGATCAGGGACAAGTTTGAAAAGATTCTAAAAGAAGGGAAAAACATACTTCACATTGCATTCTCCAGCGCGCTTAGTGGAAGCTGCAATAACGTTGTCATGACGGCAAACGAGCTGCTGGAGGATTATCCGGACCGGAAGATCATGGTGTTCGATTCGCTGAATGCATCTCTTGGAGAGGGCGTATCCGTTTACCGCGCGATAGAGCTCTGGAAAGAGGGAAAGAGCATGGAAGAAGTATATGACGTCCTGATGGAAGAGCGGGATCATGTAAATGTGTCCTTTACGGTAAATGATCTGTATCACCTGCAGAGAGGAGGCCGTGTATCCAGGACGACTGCGGTTGTAGGAAGTCTTGTGAATATCAAGCCGATCCTGACTGTGACGTCCACCGGCGAGTTGAAGTCCGACGGAACAGTCAGAGGACGCAAAAAATCTCTTAAGACACTGGTTTCAAGGCTGGAGGAGTCGCTGGATCTGGATTCCTATGGAAAAGACAGGATAGTTGCGGTCCTGCATGGAGACTGCATAGACGAAGCCAAAGCAGTAGCTGATATGGTGAAAGATCTCGGGTTTACGAATGTCATTATCAATGACGTGAGCCCCAGCATCGGAACACACGCAGGTCCGGGAGTTGTGGGACTGATCAATTACGGGAAAAAGCGAAAATAGACGAAAAGGAACAGTTGGGGACGTAGTAAAACCCGATTTTACTACGTCCCCGTTCACAGTTTTTTCACATTTTACAGCAGTCCGAATTCTGCCATCGCTTTTCTCAATACTTCTTTGTGCGCGTCTTCCATCTCTGTCAGCGGCGCTCTTAAGGAACCTACATCTTTTCCCATCATGTTCATGGCCGCCTTTACCGGGATCGGATTGACCTCGCAGAAAAGAGCGTTGATCAGCGGGATCGCGTCTAACTGCATTTTCGCGCTGTCGGCAGTATCGCCTGACAGATATTTGTAGACCATGTCGTGAACATAAGTCGGAGCTACGTTTGACAGTACGGAGATCACGCCGATACCGCCAAGAGAGAGCAGTGGAACTACCTGGTCGTCGTTGCCCGAGTAAAGATCGATATTACCGTCGCACAGATGCATGATCTCGGCGACGGTTCCGATATTTCCGGAAGCCTCTTTTACGCCGACAATATTATCCACGTCTCTGACCAGCGCGGCGAGTGTCTTTGGCTGGATCGAACATCCCGTACGGCTCGGTACGTTGTAGAGGATTGCCGGGATCTGGACTTCCCTGCAGATCTGCGTGTAATGTGCGATCAGACCATTCTGTGTCGCCTTATTGTAATAAGGAGTTACGAGCAGAAGACCGTCGGCCCCGTCTTTCTCAGCTTCTCTGGAAAGCTGGATCGCCGTGCGCGTACTGTTTGAACCTGTCCCTGCGATGACAGGTACCCGGTGAGCCGTTCTCTCAACTGTAAACCGGATAGCCTCGCTGTGTTCTTCTTCCGTCATAGTCGCGGATTCTCCTGTAGTGCCGCAGATGATGATCGCGTCTGTACCGCCGGCGATCTGTTCCTCAATGATCTCGTCGAGTTTGTCGTAATTGATCTCCAGATCTTCTTTCATCGGAGTAACGATCGCTACACCTGCACCTTTAAAAATTGCCATTTTCTTTTCCTCCTTCTCATAATTCTCTGTAATGGAATTATACGGTATCAAATACACTGTACAATAAAAGAAACGGCAAGATGCGCCGTCTCCAAATATACTCTTCCGTATATCGGATAGCTCTCCATCCTGCGATGACAGTCATGCCGCTGTTGGCGACATGCCCAAGAACAAGGACTCAGGTCCCCTTATCCTTTCGGCATCTTCCCCTTTCTGATGATTTCCTCTGTTCCTGATACATCCGCCATCATACTCATGAAAAATGCAACCTCTATCCTGCGTTTCATTATTTAAAAAAATCATAACACCCTACAGACGCTCTGTCAACTGTTTTAACAAACGCAAAGGCAGGGGAAGCAGCAGTCCGGATATCAGAGTGAAACTGTTATCAAATCAGCACGAAATCTATCGTCTTCCTTTGACAAGGACCTGTATTCATGCTAGAATACTAAGGCTTCACGTGTGAATGACAGAATTTTCATTTGCACTTTTTTTTCGCTTTTTACAAGTTGACGTACTATCTGTATATGTCAGCAGGATGAGAAAGGAGAGACGTTGTGATTACGATCGGGAATTATGTGAAACCCAGGACGCTGGAGGAGGCGTATGAGCTGAATCAGGCACGGAACAGCCGGGTGATGGGAGGCATGATGTGGATGCGTCTCGGCAATGCCCGCATTAAGACGATCATTGACCTGTCGGATCTGGGGCTTGACCAGATCGAGGACGAAGGGAATGTGATCAGGATCGGAGCTATGTGTACGCTGAGGCAGATCGAACAGTGCGATGCGCTCAGAGATCTTTACGGTGACGGCATCGCGGAGAGCGTCCGGCATATCGTAGGAGTGCAGTTCCGCAATCAGGCGACGATCGGCGGAAGCATCTACGGCAGATTCGGATTCTCAGATGTGCTGACTGCTTTTCTTGCCCTTGATACGTTCGTAGAACTCTACGACGGCGGCACGATCCGCCTGTCGGAGTTTGTAAAACGCAGACCGGATAAGGACATCCTCCTTTCCATCATCGTGCGAAAGAGCAAAAGACAATTCCGCTATGCGTCGATACGGCGGACTAAGACGGACTTCCCGGTCATCGCCTGTTCTGTAGTGACTGGAAAAGTACACGGGCAGGAGACCTGGTATTTTTCTGTCGGGGCGCGCCCGATGAAAGCGTCCCTGCTGGAGAAACAGTGGGAGATCCCCTCAGATGCATCCGGGGAGATGATCTCAGAATATGCGAGACAGGCGGCTTCAGAATTTACATACGGATCGAATATGCGCGGCAGCGCCGGCTACAGGCAGCATCTGGCAGAGGTGCTCATCCGGCGTGAGATGACTTCAATACTGATGGAGGGCAGATAGATGGAGATACAGTTTATGTTAAATAACAGACAGGTGACTGCGGAAGTGGGAGCAGATGCCATTCTTCTGGATGTGCTGCGGGATCTGGGATGCAAAAGTGTGAAATGCGGATGCGAGACGACGAACTGCGGTCTGTGCACAGTCTGGATCGACGGCAGATCAAGACTTTCGTGTTCCGTACTTGCCGCGAGCGTGGGAGGACATGAGATCACGACGCTGGAGGGGGTAGAAGAAGAAGCTGCAGAGTTCGGCAGATTTCTTGCCGCCGAGGGCGGAGAGCAGTGCGGATTCTGTTCGCCCGGATTTATCATGAATGTACTTGCGATGAAGAGAGAGCTTGAAGATCCCGGACTGGAAGAAATCAAGGAGTATCTCGCGGGCAATTTGTGCCGGTGTACCGGGTATATGAGCCAGCTCCGCGCGATAGAGAAATACATGTCCGCACAGCAAAAGGGAGCAGAGCGGCAGGAGGAATCTGAACAGAAAAGGAGAGCCGGAAAGGAGGTCCGGGTATGAGTATGACAGATGGAAATACGGTGGATCAGGAGAACAGGAATATGCGTATTGTAAATCAGGCGGTGCCGAAGGTGGACGCAGAAGCTCTTGTGACCGGAAAGGCGGTCTATACAAATGACATCGCGCCCTCAGACTGCCTGATCGTAAAGATTATAAGAAGTCCCTATGCCCATGCCCTGATCAAAGACATCAATACGGCGCGGGCAGAGGCAGTGCCGGGGATTGCGTGTATTCTCACTTACAAAGACTGTCCGGACAAGCGTTTTACGCTGGCGGGACAGACCTACCCGGAGGCAAGCCCGTACGACAGGCTGATCCTTGACAGGCGGATGCGCTTCGTGGGAGACGCTGCGGCCATTGTTGCAGGGACTTCCGAGGAAGCGGTCAAAAAGGCGGTCAAACTGGTAAAGATCAGCTATGATGTTCTGGAGCCGGTGCTTGATTTCAGAAAGGCAAAAGACAATCCGATCCTTGTACATCCGGAGGATAACTGGAGGAGCCTGTGTAAAGTCGGAGCGGATAACAAACGGAATCTGTGCGCCCATGGTATGAGTGAGAGCGGCGACATTGAGGCAGTGCTTTCCGGCTGTGATTATGTGATCGACAGGGTATACCACACGAAAGCGAACCAGCAGGCGATGATGGAGACGTTCCGTACATATACTTATCTGGATACATACGGAAGACTGAACGTAGTGTCATCTACGCAGGTTCCATTCCATGTGCGCCGTATCCTGGCTAACGCGCTGGATATCCCGAAGAGCAAAGTCCGTGTGATAAAGCCGCGGATCGGCGGCGGGTTCGGCGCGAAGCAGACCGCTGTATCCGAGGTCTATCCGGCGCTGGTCACCTGGAAAACAGGAAAACCTGCGAAGATTATTTTTACCAGAGAGGAATCGCTGACTGCGTCCTCTCCGCGCCATGAGATGGAGATGCATGTCCGGCTTGGCGCGGATAAAGAGGGACATATCAGAGGGATTGATCTTTACACTCTGTCCAATACCGGGGCATTCGGAGAGCATGGGCCGACGACGGTGGGGCTCTCAGGGCACAAGTCGATCCCGCTTTACGGTAAGGCGGAGGCGTTCCGTTTTACTTATGACGTTGTGTATACCAATGTCATGTCCTCCGGCGCTTACCGCGGCTATGGAGCGACACAGGGGATTTTCGCCGTAGAATCTGCAGTCAATGAGCTGGCTCAGGTGCTGGGGATGGATCCTACGGTTTTAAGAGAGATGAATATGGTACGCGAGGGCGATGTCATGCCGGCATATTACGGCGAGCAGGCGGAGAGCTGTGCCCTTGACCGCTGTCTTGCCCGCGCGAAAGAGATGATCGGATGGGACGCGAAATATCCGTGCCGCGATCTGGGGAACGGAAAAGTCCGGGGAGTAGGCGTGGCCATGGCGATGCAGGGTTCCGGGATTTCAGGCGTGGATACTGGCTCTGTCGCGATCAAGGTAAACGATGACGGCTTCTACAGTCTGATGATCGGCGCCACCGATATGGGGACCGGATGTGACACGATCCTTTCTCAGATGGCGGCAGAGTGTCTGGACTGTGATATGAAAGATATCATCGTGCATGGCGTGGACACTGATACCTCGCCCTACGACTGCGGCTCTTATGCATCGAGCACAACCTATGTGACCGGGATGGCAGTCGTCAGGACGTGTGAGTCGCTCATAGAGAAGATGTGTGAACGGGGCGCGGAATACCTCGGATGTTCTGTTGACGATGTAGAGTTCAACGGTTTGGAAGTAGTCAATCTGAAAACCGGGGAGTCTGTCACAAGACGGGACATCGGAAACCGGGTGATGTGCTTTAACAACGAAGCATTATCAGCAAGCGAGGCATTTTCTTCCCCGACGTCCCCACCGCCGTTTATGGCGGGCATCGCCGAGGTCGAGATCGATAAAGAGACCGGAGTGGTCGAGATGATCGACTACGCCGCGGTCGTGGACTGTGGAACGGTAGTGAATCCGGGCCTGGCGCGTGTGCAGACAGAAGGTGGCATCGCGCAGGGAATCGGTATGGCTCTCTTTGAGGATGTGGTATACAACGAAAGAGGAAAGAATTACAGCAATTCTTTCATGCAGTACAAGATTCCGAGCCGCCTCGATGTGGGAAGGATCCGCGTGGAGTTCGAGAGCAGTTATGAGCCGTCAGGGCCGTTCGGCGCGAAGTCGATAGGGGAGATCGTCATCAATACACCGTCTCCTGCTATATCCAATGCGATACAGAATGCTGTGGGAGTTATCATACGGGAACTTCCCATGACTGCGGAGAAAGTATATGCGGGCATGCAGGAAAAAGCAGAAAGCACAGACTGAATTCCGGCCCCTGTCCCTTCGTGGCTGCAGAAGAGGGAACGATATGTCGTCATATCGTTCCCTCTTTTTTAAAGAAAGATATATCGGTCGGATACGCATAACTGTCTCCGATGTCTTTGAGTAATACGGTGTTCAGATGTCCGTTCAGGTTCTTCTTGTCGAGTGAGATCGCTCCGGTCAGATCCCCGACTGAAAGTCCGCAGGACGACGGGAGGCCATATATCTCAAGCGCTTTTTTGATCTTTTCCGCACATCCGGGCGCGGTCAGTCCTTTCTGCTCCGCGATCCTGGTGATCTGATACATTCCGATCCCCACGGCCTCTCCGTGGCTTTCACGCTCATAATGATAATGCTGCTCGATCGTGTGTGCCAGTGTGTGACCGAAGTTTAAGAGCATGCGTTCTCCTGTATCAAACTGGTCTGCTTCCACGACGATCCGCTTGATGTCCACACATTTTGCGATGATACGGGCAAGGTCCGGCTTTAGATCCTCAAAAGAACTGTGGGAGCAGAGGATGTCGAACAGACCGGCGTCCTTGATGCAACCGTATTTGATGACTTCGCCCATACCGTCTCTGATAAAATGCTCCGGCAGTGTGTCCAGCACTTCCGGATCGATGAGGACCATTTTTGGCTGAAAGAAGGCGCCGACCAGATTTTTCCCCTGGGGAAGATCCACGGCCACCTTGCCGCCTACGGAAGAGTCTACCTGAGCAAGAAGGGAAGTCGGGATCTGCACCAGTCTGACTCCGCGGAGATAGCTTGCGGCAGCGAATCCAGCGAGATCGCCGATCACTCCTCCGCCAAGCGCGATGACAAGATCGCTCCTTGTAAGTTTGGCCTCCAGCAGAGCCGTATATATTTCGGGCAAAGACTGAAAATCCTTTGTCGTCTCTCCGTGCGGTAGGATGAGAGAGTGGCACTCAAAGTTTTTAAGAGCGTCCATCACTTTCGGCCCGTACAGGGGAAATACATTGTCATCCGAGATGACCATGATCCTCTGTCCCTGGAAAATCCGGGAAATGTATTCGCCTGACTTTTCCAGAATGCCGTTTTCAATATATATAGGATATGAGTTTTCGCCTAGATTAACCGTTAATTCCATGAGTTCATTCTCCTAAACAGTCTTGCCGACGACTTCCGCGATCTGCTTTACCTGTCTGATCAGATCGTCGTACTTTTCCGGTTTCAGGGACTGTGCGCCGTCGCAGAGTGCACACTCGGGATTATTGTGTACTTCGATCATGAGTCCGTCGGCTCCGGCTGCCACGGCTGCTTTTGCCATCGGCTCGACGAGCCACCATTTGCCTCCGGCATGGCTTGGATCCACCACTACCGGGAGATGCGTCTTTTTACGGAGTACGGGGATGCTCTGAAGATCAAGAGTATTGCGTGTAAAAGTCTCGAACGTACGGATCCCTCTCTCGCACAGGATAACATTCTCGTTGCCGGACGCCATGATATATTCGGCGGACATGATCCACTCCTCATAAGTAGCGTTCAGCCCGCGTTTTAACAGGATCGGACGGTCGATCTGACCGAGCTGTTTGAGCAGATCGAAGTTCTGCATATTACGGGCTCCGATCTGGATCAGGTCGACTTTCTCATTAAAGATATCCAGATACTGGGACGACATCAGTTCTGTAACGATGGGGAGACCGACCTCGTCTCTGACTGCGCAGAGAATTTCCAGGCCCTCCAGTCCGAGGCCCTGGAAAGAGTACGGGCTGGTCCTCGGCTTAAACGCACCGCCGCGCAGCATACCGGCGCCAGAGGCTTTGATCGCCCTGGCTACTTCCAGAACCTGGTCATAGGATTCCACGGAACACGGACCTGCGATCAGTCCGAGATGTCCGCCTCCGAACCGTACGCCCGAGGCGTTGATGACGGAGTCCTCCGGGTGGAATGCACGGTTGGCAAGTTTGTACGGCTCCTGTACATGCATGACTTTATCGACAGAACTGTCCACTTCAAAAAGGCGCGGATCGATCAGCGTGGTATCGCCGATACATCCGATGATAGTCATCTCGGTACCGCGCACAATGTGGGTGTCAAGGCCTCTGCTTTTCACCAGGCTCTCCACACGTCTGATATTGTCTTCCGATGTATGTGGTTTTAATACGATGATCATTGTTGCTTTTCCTCCAGTTTTATTTATAATAGAAAGATGTTTTTAATGATATTTATCAATAACTTCACACTGTAAAATTTTAGCTGCTTAAAGTGCAAAATCAATAGTATCATAAAGCATAGCAATAGGAATGTCAATATTTTTCCGGGACAGAAAGGGAATAAATTATATGAAAAAGAATGCATCCAATACGTTAAGAAGGGCTCAGCGATTTCCTGTCATTCTGATCGGGGAGGGCCTGCTCGTGGGGGCGGTTTCGGGACTGATCGTGATGCTTTATCGGATCGCCCTTACTTATGCAGGGCAGTGGCTCGGTGAGATATTAAAATATATACACGGACACCCGCTCCGCATCCTCGGATGGTTCGCTGTTTTGCTCCTGATGGCTGTGGCCGTCGGGAGACTGGTGAAGTGGGAACCTATGATATCGGGAAGCGGCATCCCTCAGGTGGAGGGGGAAGTGGTTGGAAAGCTCAGTCAGAACTGGAAACGTGTCCTTCCCGCTAAATTTGCCGGCGGTTTCCTTTGTCTGCTGGGAGGACTGTCTCTCGGAAGAGAAGGCCCGTCTATCCAGCTTGGCTCCATGGGCGGTCAGGGAATATCGCGGCTGCTTGACCGTGGAAAAACAGAAGAGCGTTATCTGATGACATGTGGAGCCAGCGCAGGGCTGGCCGCGGCATTTCATGCGCCTTTGGCCGGCATGATGTTTGCACTTGAAGAGATCCATAAGGGATTTTCCGCAAGCCTTCTCGTCTCTGTGATGACCGCTTCTGTTACCGCGGATTATATCTGCTCTCATATCATGGGTATCGATCCGGTCTTTCAGTTTAGTCTGGAGCATGTACTGCCGCAGGAGCATTACTGGATGCTGCTCCTCCTCGGAGTGCTCCTGGGTCTGCTTGGCGTACTCTATAATAAAGTCATGATCAAGGCGCAGGAACTCTATAAAAAACCGAAATGTCTGAATGAGACGACGCGGCTTGCGATCGCATTTCTGACGGCGGGGGTTCTGGGACTCGTGATGCCCTCGGTGCTCGGCAGCGGCGGCGACCTGATCATTCCGCTGACAGATGGGGAAATGACGCTTCGACTCGTCGTTGTGACATTCGTTGTGAAATTCTTATTTTCAGCTGTCAGTTTCGGCTCCGGGGCGCCCGGAGGGATCTTCTTTCCTCTTCTGATCCTGGGAGCTCTGATCGGAGGCGCCTTTGCCATGACAGGGACCGGGCTGTTCGGTCTGGACCCGGCGTATACGAATAATTTTGTCCTGCTTGCCATGGCGGGATTCTTTACCGCCATTGTGAGGGCGCCGATTACCGGGATCATCCTGCTCTTTGAGATGTCGGGTTCGGTCAGTCAGATGCTCTCTCTTGCGATCGTATCAGTAGTTTCCTATATCACGGCAACTCTTTTAAGATCCGAACCGATCTACGAGAGTCTTCTGAACCGCCTCCTCGACGGGCAGGGTGGAGAAAAGACCGCAAACCGGGAGAACAGAACGGACAAGGCCCCGGATAAAAGCGACGGGGGAGCAGGAGGACGCTCTCTGGCAGGAGGGCAGAAAGTTCTCAGCGAGTTTGTTATCATGAGCGGATCTGTGCTCGAAGAGCGGACCGTCATGGAGATACACTGGCCGAAAAACTGCCTTCTTGTCGCTCTGGAGCGGGACGGAAGAGAGATCATTCCCCGGGGAAAAACGAAGCTCATGGCAGGAGACCGCCTGACTGTTATGACAGATGAGCGGGATGCGGGATATATACATGACAAATTGGAAAACTTATGTTATACTTCATTTTAGCAGAGAATTCAAAGGAGCTTACTATAATGAAAAGAGTATTACTTAAGCTGAGCGGGGAGGCGCTCGCAGGTGAGAAGAAGACAGGTTTTGACGAGGCGACCTGCATCGGCGTCGCTGACCAGGTAAAGAAGCTTGCCGACGATGGGATCCAGGTTGCGATCGTCACAGGCGGCGGCAATTTCTGGAGAGGCCGGACAAGCGAGACGATCGACAGGACCAAGGCGGACCAGATCGGGATGCTCGCCACAGTGATGAATTGTATTTATGTGTCCGATATTTTCAGACATGTCGGTATGAAGACAGAAGTGTTTACTCCGTTTGTGTGCGGATCGTTTACTTCCCTGTTTTCAAAGGATGCAGCAGTGGCTGCCCTGGAAGAGGGAAAAGTGATCTTCTTCGCAGGCGGCACGGGACATCCGTATTTCTCGACAGATACGGGGGCGGTCTTAAGAGCGATCGAGATCGAGGCGGACGCCATGCTCCTGGCGAAAGCGATCGACGGTATCTACGACAGCGATCCGAAAGTGAATCCGGCAGCGGTTAAGTATGATGAGGTGTCGATCCAGGAAGTGATCGACAAGAAGCTGGCGGCAGTGGATCTTACTGCGTCGATCCTCTGTCTGGAGAATAAGATGCCGATGCTTGTATTCGGACTGGGTGAGGAAAACAGTATCGTAGAAACGATGAGCGGTAATTTTACCGGAACAAAAGTAACAGTGTAGGAGGATTTCAGAATGAATGAGAAAGTGGCAGTGTATGACACAAAGATGACAAAGACGATCAACAATCTTGACAGCGAGCTTGTCACGATCCGCGCAGGACGCGCCAATCCACATGTGCTGGATAAGCTGACAGTGGACTACTACGGAGCGCCTACGCCGATACAGCAGGTGGCGAATGTGTCTGTTCCCGAGGCGAGGATGATTCAGATCCAGCCATGGGAGAAGAGCATGCTCAAAGCGATCGAGAAAGCGATCCTCACTTCGGATATCGGGATTAATCCGACGAACGACGGCTCCTCGATCCGTCTTGTATTCCCGGAACTTACAGAGGAGCGCAGAAAAGAGCTGGCAAAAGATGTGAAGAAAAAGGGGGAGCAGGCAAAGGTCGCTGTCCGCAATATCCGCCGCGACGGAAACGTAGCTTTTAAGAAGCTCAAAGGGACTGAGATTTCCGAGGACGGAATCAAAGATCTTGAGGACGAGCTTCAGAAGCTTACAGATAAGTACATCACAAAGATTGATAAAATGGTCGAGGCAAAATCAAAAGAAATCATGACTGTATAGGGAATAGATAAGGGGGCTTTCCAGTTTAAGCCCCCTTTACAGTGTATATAATAGTAAAGTGAGAGGAAGAAGATATGAAGGTACCTCAGCATATCGCGATCATATTGGACGGCAACGGACGGTGGGCGAAATCAAAGGGAATGCCGCGCAATTACGGTCATGCCCAGGGAAGCAAGAACGTGGAACGTATCTGTGAAGAGGCATGGCGCATGGGAATCAAATATCTGACGGTTTATGCATTTTCCACAGAGAACTGGAACCGTCCGGACAGTGAGGTGGCGGCGCTTATGAAGCTGCTGCGCAATTATATGAAGACCTGTCTGAAGACAGCGGAAAAAAACGATATGAAGATCCGTGTGATCGGGGATATCGAGCCGCTGGACGACGAGATTAAGAACAGGATCAGAGAGCTTGAGGCAGCCACGGTGAATAACGGCGGGCTGAACTTTACGATCGCCCTGAACTATGGCAGCAGGGACGAGATCATAAGAGCGGCGAGGAGGATGGCGGCAGACTGCGCGGCGGGTACACTCAGGCCGGATGATATCGACGAGGCCGTTTTCGAGTCCTGTCTCGACACTCATGGGATCCCGGATCCGGATCTGATGATCCGTACCAGCGGGGAGCAGAGACTGTCTAATTTTCTGCTCTGGCAGCTTGCATATTCGGAATTTTATTTCACAGATGTCCCGTGGCCTGATTTCACGAAGGAGGAACTGGTAAAAGCAATAGAAGAGTATAACCACAGACACAGAAGATTCGGTGGAGTAGAGGAGGCGTAAAGTTTTATGTTCAGAACAAGACTGTTAAGCGGGATTCTTTTGATGGTCATTGCGCTTGTAACTCTGATCAGAGGCGGAGACCTTCTTTTCTTTGTCCTGCTGATCATCAGTCTGATCGGTATGACAGAGCTTTATAAAGTATTCGGGATAGAGAAGAAACCGCCGGGGACAGTCGGCTATATCGCTGCGATCGTATATTATGGCCTTCTGTATTTCGAGGGGCAGCTCCCGGGGGATAAGATGACATGGTTTATGATGCTGTTTATGGCATTTTTGATCTGTGAGATGGCTACGCTTGTACTCGGATACCCAAAATACAATACCCAGCAGATATTCGCGGCATTTTTCGGACTGTTTTATGTGACGGTGATGCTGTCCTACATTTACCAGACAAGACTGCTCGCGGGCGGTATCTTTACAGTATGGCTTGTCTTTGTATGTTCGTGGGGATGTGATACCTGTGCATACTGTGTGGGAATGCTGATCGGCAGGCACAAGATGGCTCCGGTCTTAAGTCCGAAGAAATCTGTGGAGGGCGGCATCGGAGGCATTGTCGGAGCGGCGCTGATCGGCACGCTCTACGGGCTGGCGATCAACCACTGGGGAAATGCAGGCGCAGACGTCCTCACCTACGCCATCATCGGGGCGGCAGGCGGCGCCATCTCCCAGATCGGGGATCTGGCGGCGTCAGCGGTCAAGAGATATCACAACATCAAGGATTACGGGACGCTGATCCCGGGACACGGAGGGATACTGGACCGGTTTGACAGTGTCATTTTTACCGCTCCGATCATATATTATCTTGCAATCCTGCTGTGATCATACAAAAAGATGCGGGAACACATATTAAAGTTTAGAAATGAGGGTACAAAAACGATGAAGAAAATTGCTGTTCTGGGATCTACCGGCTCGATCGGGATACAGACGCTCGAGATCGCAAGGACAAATAAAGATATCCGGGTGACAGCCCTGGCGGCAGGCAGGAATATTGATCTTCTGGAGAGACAGATCCGTGAATTTAAACCGAAGATCGCGGCTGTGTGGAGTCAGGACCTTGCCCTGGAACTGAAAAGCCGCGTCCGGGACATGAAGGTGGATGTGCTGTCGGGCATGGACGGCCTTCTGGCCGTGGCGGCGGAACCGGAAGCGGAGATCCTTGTGACTGCCATCGTCGGGATGATCGGCATCCGGCCTACGATCGAAGCAATCCGTGCCGGTAAGGATATCGCGCTGGCGAATAAAGAGACTCTGGTCACGGCAGGACACATCATTATGCCTCTTGCAAAAGAGAACCGGGTATCCATTCTTCCGGTGGACAGCGAGCACAGCGCCATATTTCAGTCGCTGCAGGGCGGACAGAGGAAGGCTCTGCACAAGATACTTCTGACTGCGTCAGGCGGACCGTTCCGGGGCAGAAAGAGGGAAGAACTGGCGGATATACAGGTGGAAGACGCGTTGAAGCATCCCAACTGGGAGATGGGCCGCAAGATTACTATCGATTCTTCCACCATGGTAAATAAAGGACTGGAAGTGATCGAGGCAAAGTGGCTCTTCGGCGTCACCGTAGATCAGATCCAGGTAGTCGTCCAGCCACAGAGCATCATACATTCCATGGTGGAATATGAGGACGGGGCTGTGATCGCCCAGCTCGGGACGCCGGATATGAAACTTCCGATCCAGTATGCGCTCTATTATCCTGAGAGAAGATATCTGCCCGGAGACCGGCTGGACTTCACAACGCTTTCCCAGATCACGTTTGAGAAGCCTGATATGGAGACTTTTTACGGGCTGAAGCTGGCGGTCGAGGCAGGGAGGACAGGCGGTTCCCTGCCGACAGTATTTAACGCTGCAAATGAAAAAGCGGTGGCGCTGTTTCTGGACCGTAAGATCGGGTATCTGCAGATACCCGAGATCATCCAGGCATGTATGGAGAATCATAAGAATATCCCGGAGCCGGATGTGGAAGAGATACTAAAGACAGAACAGGAAACATATGAATTTATTAAAAACAGGTGGTAATACATGGGTATAATCATAGCGATCCTATTATTCAGCTTTATAATCATATTTCATGAGCTGGGGCATTTCCTTCTGGCCAAGGCGAATGGTATCCGCGTGGATGAGTTTTCTCTGGGACTTGGCCCGACTCTTATAGGAAAGAAGATAGGGGGAACTTTTTTCTGCATCAAGCTGCTTCCGTTCGGCGGAGCGTGTATGATGGGGGAGGACGACGCGGACGACATGTCCGAAGGAAGCTTTAACAGCAAATCCGTATGGGCCCGGATATCGGTCATCGCGGCGGGACCAATCTTCAATCTGATCCTTGCATGGATCTTCTGCGTGATCCTGGTCGGAGCTACAGGCTATCAGTCTACAGAGATCAGCTCGGTGGCGGACGGGTACTCTGCGCAGGAACAGGGAATCCAGACGGGAGATGTGATAAAGAAGATCAACGGGCGCAGTGTCCATATCTGGGACGACGTGCGGCTCTATACGCTGACGCATTCGGACGACACGCCTTATGAGGTGGTGTATGAGCGGGACGGACAGGAGTACACGGCGCAGATAGAGCCAAGACAGCTTGAAGGGGACGTTTCTCCTCTTCTGGGAGTGACAGGAGGGAACTTTGAGCGTCCGGGATTCTTTGGGACTATGCAGTATGGCTTCTACAGGCTTCAGTACTGGATGAATTATACGGTGGACTGTCTGAGAATGCTGGTGACAGGCCAGGTGGGTATCCGCGACCTGTCCGGCCCTGTGGGGATCGTTGCGGTCGTGGACAACGTCTACGAGTCGGCCGCTCCGTCAGGGCTTTTGACCATACTCTTAAGTCTGATGAATTTCGGGACGCTGCTGTCGGCAAACCTGGGAGTGATGAATCTTCTCCCCATACCGGCTCTGGACGGCGGCAGGCTGGTATTCCTTATCGTAGAGGCGATACGCAGGAAAAGAATTCCACCGGAGAAAGAAGGAATGGTACATTTCGCGGGGTTTGCCCTGCTTATGGTGCTCATGGTCGTAGTCATGTTCAATGATATCATGAAATTGTTCTAAAGATTATCTTCCGCATATATAATTAATAGATCATTTTATATGCGGGAGACTACTTATGCAGTATATACGTGCTATGCAGGATGAAACTCCGGGGAAGGGAGAACTTCAGATCAATGTGACTTCGGCACTGGATTCACGCCCCATCGGGGAAGCGAGGATATCCATCTCTTACACGGGAGTTCCGGAACAGACTCTGGAGCAGGTGTCTACGGACTCATCCGGTCAGAGCGAAGTGCTCACGCTGGACGCGCCGCCGGAGGAGTGGAGTCTGGATCCTAACAATGAGAGACAGCCTTATTCGGAGTACACGCTGGATGTCAGCGCTCCGGGATATGAGCCGGTGAGTATCGCCGGGGCGGAGATACTGGCCAACGTAAAGGCGATCCAGAATGTCAGGATGAGACCGAGTGATACGGGCGGGGAAGAGGAAGAAGTATTCGTCATCCCCGCTCATACTTTATACGGCGACTATCCGCCGAAGATCGCGGAGGACGAGATCAAGCCGACGAACGAGTCGGGAGAAATCGTCTTGAGCAGAGTGGTGGTGCCGGAGTATATCGTCGTCCACGACGGATCGCCCCGAGACACGACAGCGACGAACTATTATGTAAAATATAAAGATTATATTAAAAATGTGGCTTCAAGTGAGATCTATGCCACTTGGCCTGCGGACACGATCCGGGCGAACGTGCTGGCGATCATGTCGTTTACTTTGAACCGGGTGTATACGGAGTGGTAGGACGGTACCCGGTATTTCGAGTGCTCTTTTCTTTCTGAAAGTTCCATGATATGCAGTCTGATCATTGGAAAATTTCCTCATCTGGTATTTTTGTCAAGCTCTTTGTCAGGCCTTTTTCAGGCGTGAATTGAAAAAGTAAATTCGGTATGAAAGAGTTAATTCTATGAATCTCTAAAAAGGTGCATAAAATTAGCTCTTTTTTGTGGATAGACAGAGGATTTTGTGGTAAACTGAATTCAAATTTATAGGAAAGTCCATATT
>CASFID010000061.1 GCA_949294665.1 uncultured Eubacteriales bacterium | reverse complement strand
CCATAGAGGCTGGCTACCCGGCCGCTTACTTTGTTCAATTAGGCCAAATCGAAAATGGTGCAAACGAAGGGGCAGTTTACTCAAAAGTTTAAAACTGCTTTTTCGTTTACACCATCATCGATTCTAACCTAACGAATTTACTTCAATAATTTTCTGATTTTTCTGTAACGAAATCACATTTTTCCCGATATATAGATAGAACAGCAGAGAAAAACGTTTAGATGGTATACCATAGGATACAAAGAGGGGAGGTGCGGCTGTGTGAAAGCGGAAGATATTTACAGTGAATATGCGGACATGGTCTTTCGATATCTGATGTGTCTCTGCCATGACGCGGATATGGCGGAAGAACTGACTCAGGAGACATTCTGCCGTGCCATTCAGAGTTCCTTCAAGGTTCGGGAAGACTGTAAGGTATCCACATGGCTCTGCCAGATTGCAAAGCATGTCTGGTATCAGGAGCTGGAGAAGAAAAGAAAGCATACGCGCCATCCGCTGGATGAAGGCATTGCCGCTGACGGAGACTCCCCGGAAGAGATTGTTATACGCGCTGAGGAGAAGATGGAGCTGTTCCAGAAAGTGCATGCATTGAAGGAGACGGAGAAGGAAGTAGTGCTTCTGCGGATAACGGGAGCATTTGCATTTCGGGAGATCGGGGAACTGTTCGGGAAGAGTGAGAACTGGGCCAGAGTAACATTCTACCGGGCCAAGCAGAGACTGATCTCCTCGAGCCGGGGAAAGGAGAAAAAAGATGAAGTGTGAGGTCGTAAGAGATCTGCTCCCAAGCTATATAGACGGACTGACGAGCAGTGTGACAAATGAAGAGATAGAGAAGCATCTGGGTGAATGTGTGACATGCAGGCAGTATTACAGGGAAATGAGAGAAAAGAACTTCGGGATACCTGAAAGTGTACCGGATCAGGCCGGAGAGGATTCGGGAAACAGACAGAAGGAAAGGGATCACCGTGTACTGCGGAAATTCCGCCGGATTAAGCTGAAATGGATTGCCATAACCTGTGTGGCAGTTGTGACGGTGCTTGCGGGGTTCTTATGGGTAACAAACCTCTTTATTCCACTTTCGTATGAACAGGTACAGATAGAGGCAGACATTCAGGAGTCGGAAACGGAAGTAATTGACTTTGATGACGGTACCAGCCGGACAGTGACATCCGGCGGAGTCCGGGTTGCGGAAAAGGCCGGAACGTATGGGTTTAATTATATGGACTGCAGGTATAGGGAAATGACGATTGAGGGGGAAGAGAGAGCAGTCGCCTTTGTCAACTGCCAGATGCTGATCAGAGATTATTTATTCCACCATGAACCTGTAGAATCCGGAACAGAAGCAGTATGGGTGCAGGGAGGTGTTGACGATAAGGATTTTGAGAATGTGGAGCTGATCTATTATCTTGATAAAGGCATTGACCGGATCGAGGATGTGAGTGAGGACGAAGCGCTGGAACTGATTGATGACTATGGAACTCTTTTATGGGAAGAAGGGCAGTTTTAGCAAAAAACTGTATAGCATTTCTATTTTGCATTACATTTCCCTTTTCCTCTTACTTCTTTTAACTTCGTGATTAGCGGAGAAGGTTACACCGGATGCGCACAGAAAATCAAACGGATACAGCCGGAATCATTCTCCCGCTATATACGAATACGTGAATCATCCCACTGTCTCCGCTTGATCTTCGGATGCTTCACCGAAGAAATGTCTCCCCGGCAAACACGAAGTTACAGCACCAGTGACGGAGCAGCGTATGTCCTTGCCGCGAGTTCCTGATCCAGCAGGTACAGGCTCTTCGGATCAGAACCGAACAGGTTCATTTTCTTGATGAGATCAGTTGCGTTTGTCTCTTCCTCACCCTGTTCTTTGACAAACCAGTCGAGGAACTGCATGGTGCGGAAATCTTTCACATCGTATGCGGAGCCGTAGATATTATTGATCAGTCCGGTCACATAGCGCTCGTGCTCCAGACCTGTCTCGAGTACGTCCATATGACTGCTGAACTCAGAATCCGGTTTCTCGATCGCTTCAAATGTGATCCTGGCGTCGTTGTTCTGCATGTACTGTATGAAAAGCATAGCGTGGTCGCGTTCTTCCTGTGCCTGTACGTTATACCAGTTGGCAAATCCGTCGAGTCCTTCATCGGAAAAATAGTTGGCGAAGGAAAGATAGAGATATGCCGAATAAAACTCTTTATTGATCTGTGCATTCAGAAGTTCAGCTACTTTTTCATTTAACATAGTTGCAATCCCCTTTCAGAAATAAATAATATTTTTTTCACTGTATAATATAATGCGATTAAGCATGAAAAGCAATAAGGTTCTGCCTGATATTTGCAAAATCCCTCTGTCGGAGTAGGTTTGGTGCGAAACGGCCGGAAATGTCACGCGGATTCCCCTGTGAATACGATCACTGACCGCTCGCCGAGGATCACTGTTGCCTCCGCCCGGGGCATCTGTTCCTTTTCAAATGTCTGCTGTCTGCCGTCACCGGTGTTTACCGCGATCCTCCAGAGATAACCGTCCGGCAGTTCGGGCAGTGTGAGATTGGCGGGATACCAGTGCGCATTGATCGCAATATAGACAAGATCCTCCCTTCCCCGGGTTTCGTCATATCCTGAGAAAAGGACGCATGCTATGTGTGAATCACCGGAAGTATCAGGGTTCCAGGGGGTAAGTCCGTGTACGCTCATGGAGGGAAATCCCAGGTAACTGGGCTCCAGATCCTTTCGTATGGCGGGATGCTCCATGCGAAAATGAATCATATACCGGAAGAAATCAAATAAATCTCTGTTCCTGTCCAGCAGGCTCCAGTCGAGCCATGAGATCTCATTATCCTGACAGTATGGATTATTATTTCCGAATCGTGTGTCGCCGAACTCATCTCCGGAGAGAAACATGGGAGTGCCCCGGCTGCACATGAGCACTGTACAGGCGTTCTTTATCATACGGAAGCGCAGTGCGAGCACCTCCCCGTCATCGGTGTCGCCCTCAGCGCCGCAGTTCCAGCTGTTATTGTCGTCGCAGCCGTCTGTGTTTCCCCAGCCGTTTGCCTCATTGTGCTTTTCATTGTATGAGTACAGATCGTACAGGGTAAAACCGTCATGGCAAGTCAGGAAATTGACGGACGCGTTTCTGCCGCGGTATGCCGGATCATACAGATCGGGAGAACCGGTGATGCGCTGAGACGCTTTGCCGGCCATCCCGTCGTCCCCTTTTAAGAAACAGCGCATATCGTCGCGGTATCGTCCGTTCCACTCGGCCCAACGTTTCCATGAGGGGAAAGAACCGACCTGATATAACCCTCCCGCATCCCAGGCCTCTGCGATGAGCTTCACATTTCCCAGGATAGGATCAAAAGCAAGGCTTCGGAGGAGAGGCGGCTGGTTGAGAGGCGTGCCGTTCTCGCTCCGGCCCAGGATAGAGGCCAGGTCAAAGCGGAAACCGTCCACACGATAGTCGGTCACCCAGTAGCGCAGACAGTCAAGTATCATCTCCTGCACGACAGGATGGTTGCAGTTCAGAGTATTCCCGCAGCCGCTGAAATTATAATATTTGCCGTCCGGTGTGAGCATATAGTAGATGTTATTGTCAAAGCCCTTGAAACAGAAGGAGGGACCGAGTTCATTCCCCTCAGCCGTATGATTGAACACGACGTCGAGTATGACCTCTATGCCGTTGTCATGGAGTGTCTTTATCATTTTTTTGAGCTCCAGTCCCTCGCGGTTGTATTCGACGCCGGAGGAGTAGCTCGTGTTCGGAGCGAAGAAACAGACCGGGTTGTATCCCCAGTAATCCAGCAGTTCATTTTCGTCGATCAGACGGGCGTCCCGCGTCTCGTCAAACTCGAAGACGGGCATCAGCTCCACCGCGTTGATCCCCAGCTCTTTCAGATAGGGGATCTTCTCTTCCAGCCCCTTAAAGGTGCCGGGGCAGGATACCCCCGATGTGAAGGAGCGGGTAAATCCCCGCACATGAAGCTCATAAATGATCAGATCTTCCATCGGGATGGGAGCGTTTCGCTCAAGTCCCCAGTCAAAGTTATTCTGTACGACGCGTGCGCGGTAGCCGTGCTGGGGATTGTTCTTACATCCCCACTGGCTCTGACCGGTAACAGCACGCGCATAGGGATCCAAAAGGATTTTTGTCTTATCAAATCTCAGTCCCTTCTTCTCGTCGTACGGACCGTCCAGACGGTATGCGTACTCAAATTCTTCGACGTCGAGTCCGAACACGATCATGGAATAGACGAAGCCGATCCTGTAATTGTCGGGAAATTTAAGCGCCGCAAAAGGCTCCTCAGCCCCGCGGCGGAAGAGAAGCAGCTCACAGGATACGGCTCCGTGGGACTGGATCGTGAAATTTATGCCGCCCGGTATGACGGTGGCGCCGAAAAAGCGGAAGAATCCCGGCCGTACCTGGAAGCCGGAGATCGTGTCAAGAGATTCAAGCTGGCTCCCCGGTACGAGGACCATATCTGATGTGTGCAGTGACATGACAGTCATCTCCTTTTCTGTTTTTTTCTGAGATAGAATACCGCGACCTGTGTGCGGTCGCGAAGATCAAGTTTGTCAAGGACCGCCGTCAGATAGTTTCGGACTGTTCCCTCGCTTAAGAACAGGCGCTCTGCTATCTCACGGTTGCTCAGGCCGTCGGATATGAGACGGATGACATCCGTCTCACGTTCGCTGAGCCCGTAAGCTTCGGGCTTAAAATCATCCTCAGGAGATTTCATAAGCTGCGGGAGACGGGAGACGATCTCAGTTCCGAATACGGATTGTCCCATCGCTGCCGCGCGGATGGCGGGAATGATATTCTGATAGTCCTGCTTGAGCAGATATCCCGCGGCGCCGAGCCGCAGTGCCTTTATAATATATTCATCATCGGAAAATGTGGTAAGGAGCAGGATGCGTGCGTCGGGATATTTTGTCAGAATCTCCCCGGCAGCGGTAAGGCCGTCTTTGTCTTTCATCCTGATATCCATAAGAAGTACGTCGGGAACGTACTTTTCGTACAGCGCCAGAGCTGAACCTCCGTCGTTGGCGGAGGCTGCGATCTCAAAGCCTTCGTTTTCCAGTATGATCTTCAGAGCGCTTACAACGAGCATATCATCGTCGATCAGTATCAGTCTCATCAGTTCGACTCCTTTCTGTCAGCTGTTTTGGGTATGGCGGCCAGTATCCGGAATCCGTTTTCGGTCGATATATGGATCGTTCCTCTCAGTACAGACACACGCTCCCGCATGTTTGTAAGACCGATCCCTCTGGAACTTCCGGAATACCGGGGATGTGTCTCCTCTGCGTCTGCAGCCGCGGCTGCCGGGGAACCGTCGTCTTCGATACAGAGCTGATAGAGCGCGGGATGCTCCCGGATCGTGACAGAAGCTTTCCTGGCGTTACTGTGCCTTATGATGTTCGAGAGCGCTTCTTTTGTAATACTGATAAAGCAGTATTTTACGTCCCGCGGGATATTTTTACCCGCGTCATAACAGTAGCTTACCGGACAGAACGTGAAATCCTTTATCAGCGAGCGCACGGCCTCGTCGAGATTGACCGCATCATCCTTAAGATCGTGGACGCTGGAACGGATATTGTCCATTGCTGCATTGAGAGTATCGTCCAGTGAATCAAGCGAGGACGAGAGCATTTCATCCTGATTGATCGTCCTGACTGCTCCCGCGAGAAGGATCGAGCGGGAGAGAAGATGCCCGACATTGTCATGGATCTCTCTGGCAATGCGGTTCCGCTCCCGGAGCGTGGCTGTGTATATTTCGTAATCCTGTTTCTCAAGGAGAGAACGGTTCTTTTCTGTCAGCAGAAGATCACGCTCGGTACTGTCGTCAAGCGTCCGCCTGAGCATCTCCTGAAGAGCGGCCCTTTCCCTTGTCTCAGCGGCAAGGAGAAAACCCCACAGAAACAGGGCCAGACCAAGACAGATAAGAAGCGGGGCCGGACGGATGAGCCATACAGACAGAACGCAGAACAGAACAAATCCGAAAGCGGCCGGGATATATTTCCTGCGGCGGAACAGTCCAAAGCATACTGCGGGATAAAAGCAGACAGAGGTACAGAGCAGGATGCCGGAGGAAAAATAGCACACAGCCAGAAAGCTGTATATCCGGTCATTTTCTGCAAATAAATCTGTACAGCAGAGGATCAGGGCGCAGAGGAATGCCAGTACATATGCAATATCCGGTTGTACAAAGAAAAGGGAAAACATACACATGATCAGTATGCTCCCCGAATGAACGATATCTCTCATTGAGGCTGGGGCGGACGCCGCTCCTTTCATCAGTATATGCCGGCACAGCGGTCTATCATAATTATAGACGAAAAACCGGAGAAAGCAAAGAAAAAGTAAATTCATGACATATGTCATGCCCCGGTATGACGCTCTTCACTACAAAAAAGACGCCGGATCATCGTATACTCTTATTACCGGGAGCTGCAGGGAACACAGCCCGGGGAACAGAGAAAAAGAAAGAAGAGAGGAGATATGCATGGATATTGTAAAAATAGAAAACCTTGTAAAACGGTACGGCGATGTAGTCGCGCTGGATCATTTTGATCTGGAGGTCAAAGAAGGAGAGATCTTCGGACTTCTGGGCCCTAACGGTTCGGGAAAGACGACGGCGATCAACTGCATGCTCGCACTCTTAAAGTATGACAGGGGCAGCATCCGGATCATGGGGCAGGAGATGGCGCCGGACAATTATGATGTAAAACGTCAGATCGGCATCGTCATGCAGGACGTGGCGGTTTTTGAGGAACTGAGCGTCCATGACAATATTGATTATTTCTGCAGTCTGTACGTAAAGGATAAGAACAGAAGAAAAGAACTGGTGGAGGAGGCGATCCGTTTCGTCGGACTGGAGGATTACAGAAAGACATATCCGAAGAAACTTTCCGGCGGACTTCTCCGGCGCCTGAATATCGCCTGCGGGATCGCTCATAAGCCGGGACTGATCATACTGGATGAACCTACTGTCGCGGTGGATCCTCAGAGCAGGAATAAGATACTGGAGGGGATCTGTGAACTGAACCGGCAGGGCTCGACCATCATATACACCTCCCATTATATGGAAGAGGTGGAGCAGATCTGTACGAGGATCGCCATCATGGATCATGGCAGGAGCATCGCCGTGGGAACAAAGGAAGAGCTAAAGAGTATGATCAAGACCGGAGAGACAGTGACGATCGAAGCGGTCATCCCGGGTGTGGATGATCTGGCATACATCAGGAACCTTCCCCATGTATTTGACGTGAAATACGAAGATCAGCGGCTTGTGGTGAGATGTACCGGTGCAAAACACAATCTGATCCACATTTTAAGCTGCCTTCAGGAGAAGGACATCCCGTTCGGCAGAGTATTCTCGGAACTGCCGACACTCAACGACGTGTTCCTTGAGATCACAGGAAAGCAGTTAAGAGATTAGGAGGGAGCAGGTATGTGGAATCTGATAAAATACAGCTTTCTGGAAAAAATCAGAGATTTCAGCCTCGTGTTCTGGCCGCTTGTATTTCCGCTTGCGTTGACCACGGCTATGTATTTTTCCATCGGTCAGATGGAGGAGTCGGATTTTGAGACGATCCCTGTTGCGATTGTATCGCAGAATACGGAAGATGAGGATATTTTCTGGAAGTATCTGAAAACGGTGGAAGAGAATGATGACGCGCTGATCGATATCCGTTCTATGACAGAAGAGGAGGCGGCCGCCGCCTTGAAAAACGGTGATATTGACGGGATTTTTTACGATGGAGAAGAGCCTTCCCTCACAGTCGGCGGGAGCGGTATTCCGCAGAGCATCCTCCAGATGCTGCTGGAGAGTTACACAGAAGGAAAACAGACATTGGAAGATGTGGCAGAGCTGCATCCGGAGGGGCTGGAAGCCGCGGCACGTCAGATGTCAGATTACGGCCCGGTGACAGAAGAAGTATCTCTTGGCAGCCGGACGACGAATACGACTGCCCAGTTTTTCTACGCTATGATAGGTATGGCCTGCCTGTACGGATGTTTCATCGGATACCGATCAGCTATGGAACTTCAGGCCAATCTGTCGACTCTTGCGGCGCGCCGGTGTGTAAGCCCGGTACACAGGATGCGATGGATCCTCTCAGAGACGGCGGTATCCTTTGGAATTCATTTTGTCAATATGCTCATCCTGCTGGCATATATGAAATACATTCTCCGGCTGGAGTTCTCAGGCTCTTATATGGTGATGCTTCCGGTCGTGATCATCGGCAGCATGATCGGTGTAACAATGGGGATGTTTATCACAAGTATTGGGAAAACGGGAGAAGGCGTGAAGATAGGCATTATGATCAGTGTCTCCATGGTGATGAGTTTCCTGGCGGGGCTGATGAATGCAGACGTAAAAAACGCGGTGGACCGGAATGTTCCCCTGTTAAACCGGATCAATCCGGCGGCGCTTATTTCGGATGCACTGTACTGTCTCAATGTCTATGACGCACCGGCGCGGTATATACAGGACATGGTTATTCTGTCAGTGATGTGTGTGATTCTGCTTGCCGGAACATTTCTGATCGTAAGGAGGGAACGCTATGGCAGTATTTAAGGCATATATGAGGATCGCAAAGAAGAATATGTGGATGATACTGATGTATCTGTGCATCTTCCTTGGGGTTACGGTCATGTTCCAGCATTTTGCAGGAAATGAGACCACGCAGTATACGGCCCAGAGCGTACCTGTGGGGATTATCGACGAAGATCAGGGAGAAGCGGCAGAAAGCCTCATCCGATATATCGACAGGACAAATGAGATTGTATATCTTGAAGATGACAGGGAGGCGCTGCAGGAGAACCTGTTCTACCGGAATGTGGAATATATCGTGAGGATTCCTCACGACTTTGTGGAAAAGTGCATTCTTGGGGATGAGAAGCTGGAAGTGACAACAGTGCCGGGAACATATTCCGGTTCCTATGTGGAGCAGCAGATCAGCAATTTCATCAACTTTGCACGGTGTTACGGGGCGGCGGGATTCACAGAACATGAACTCAGCGAGGCGATGGCTGCGAGGGAGTCGCCGAAAGTGGAAATGCTGGATGTGGACGGAAACGGCGGTTCGTATCCTGCCTATGCGTTCTATTACCGGTATCTGCCATATCTGTTCCTGTGCGTCCTCTGCTATGTGATGGGATATATTTTGATGGGGTTCCGCAGGGGAAGTCTGCCTGACCGGATGGCGGCGTCTGCAGTACCTGCCCGCAGACAGAGCATGGAAGGGCTTATGGCAGCAGGAGTTATCGCGATCGCCCTCTGGGGATTCTGCAGCCTGATCAGTATTGTGTTCTATAACGGAAATTTCCTTGACAGCGGGAAAGTGACATGGTATCTGCTCAACTCCTTTGTCATGCTGCTGTCAGCTCTGGCGCTGTCCTATCTGGTTGGAAACCTGGTGAAGACATCCAATGCGCTGAACGGCATTGTAAATATCATCTCCCTTGGCATGTGTTTTGCATGCGGTGTATTTGTGGAGATGGATCTCCTGAGCGGCAGTGTGAAAAGAGCGGCGCAGTTTCTGCCGGTATACTGGTATGAGACGGCGAATGAGATACTGATGGACTATGGAGAGATCGCTGGAAGTGTGCGAAATCAGCTTCTGGGGGCGATTGGGATCCAGCTGGTGTTTGCGGCGGCGTTTGTGTGTGTGACGCTGGCTGTGGCGAAGAGAAGCCGGAAATCACGTCTGTAATTAAAAATATGGTAAAAAAAGCCTGTCAGGACAGCAGTTTTATATATGCGTCCTGACAGGATTTTTTCGTTACGGTCACATTAAAATGGTAATTTTCCAAATGGAAACAGGACAGACTCCATACTATAATGTATTGAGTAAAATCAGTAGAAGCCGGAGGGAAACTATGAAAAACGAGCTGATAGAGCTTCTGAGACTATTGTCTGACACAGAATACCGTACTGCTTCTGAATTAGCAGATAGACTGAGGGTCAGTCCCAAAACTGTCAGGACCAGACTCAAAGAGCTCGGAAATGAAGGAAGAGCATATGGAGTGACCATAGGCTCAAAGCCTAGATTCGGGTATATTTTGCTTGAAAGTGAAAATGACGGGATTCTTCGGCTGGAGGAGAGCCTGTCAGGCGGTAACGGACTTCCGGACAGTACAAGTGAGCGGACGGATTATCTGCTCGTATATCTTCTGAATCACACAGATTATACGAAACTGGAAGTGCTGTGTGATTTTTTATGTGTATCGAGATCGACATTGCAGAATTCGGTAAAAGAAGTAGAAGAGATTCTGATCCAATATGAGCTTCAGATAGACAGAAAGCCCGGCTATGGGATCTGTGTTAAAGGAAATGAGTTTGATATACGAAGATGTATCGGGGAGTGTTTTGTGAAGCGTAATATGCTGAGTATAGGAGAAAAATTCTATTCGGCTGCGGAGTTGGAATATCTTGCCGGAATGATATTTGAACTTACCGAAAAGTATAAGATATCTCTGTCTGCCAATGCATATGAGGATCTGATCACCCAGATTTATGTCGCAATGAAGAGAATGAAACACGGATGCAGGATATATTTTTATGAAACATATGATCAGGAAAAGTATCAAATAGAAAGCCGTGTAGCGTCAGAACTGGCGGAGCGGATACGAGAGTGGCAGATGATTGAGTACGATCCAAACGAGATACAGTATATCCTGATTTATCTTGCCGGAAACCGAATGGTCGGAGGCTCTGATCAGGAAAGCGGAAATTTTGTTATACGTGAAGAAATGGACAGCCTTGTGGTTAAGATGCTGGAACTCATTTATGACGAATACCGTATTGAACTGCGAAATAATTTCAGCCTTAGGATGGCACTCAACCAGCATATGGTGCCGTTTGACATCCGGATGCGTTATAACATCAGGATCAAGAATCCCATTCTCGATGAGATAAAACAGAATTATGTCTTCGGGTATACACTTGCACAGAGAAGTGCTGTTGTACTGGAAAAGTATTACGGTCAGAGCATACCGGATTCGGAACTTGGGTATTTTGCCATGCTTTTCGTATATGCACTTGAACAAGGGCGCGGCGAGATTGAAAAAGCCCGAATCCTGATCGTCTGCGGAGCGGGACGTGCGACTTCAATGTTCCTGAAATATAAGTTTGAACAGGAATTCGGAGAATATCTTGAAAAAATCTATGTGTGCGGGCTTCATGAGCTTTCCAAATTTGATTTTGAAAAGATCGACTATGTATTTGCGACTGTACTGATCCAAATAAGGATCCCGAAACCGATCACAGAAGTGGGACAGTTCCTGGGCGGACCGGATATATTGAAAGTGCGCAGGATGCTGGAAAAAGGCAGGATGGATTTCCTGGATGATTATTACAAAAAGGAACACTTTTTTACAGATATTGGCGGGGACACAAAGGAAGAAATAATCTGTAATATCTGTACAAGGATTCAGGAACAGCGGGGACTCCCGGAAGGCTTCTGTGATGCAGTGCTGAAGAGGGAGGAACTTGCGCAGACAGATTTTGGGAATCTGATTTCAATGCCCCATCCGTATAAGATCGTAACGGAAGAGACGTTTGTATATGTGGCTGTATTGAAAAAAGAGATTCTGTGGACGAAGAATCCGGTACAGCTGGTATTCCTGACTGCTGTCAGCGGACGGGAAGACAAGAATCTTCCACGGTTTTATGAAGTGACGACAGAGTTTTTCCTGCAGTCAGAGATGATAAAAACTGTGATACGGGAAAAAGACTTTGAAGTACTGATGCAGATGCTGCGGCAGATTTATTATATGCAGGATCATTAAACCATACATTTTTTTGCCACATAATTGTGTAAAATCAAAAGCTGGAGACCGGACAGGAGAAATGTTAATCTTATTGCGAGAACAAAAAGTAATCGCGATGAAAAATTGTTTGGAGGTTTATTAAGATCATGACAGAAAATAAAATGGAAACTATCATAACCGAACTGGTGGTAAACGGCGGGGATGCAAGAGGAAAAGCGCTCGGTGCTATAAAGGCTGCCCGTGACAACGATATGGATAAAGCAGAGGAACTGATGGAGGAATGTAATGAAGCCCTTTTAAAAGCTCATAATTTTCAGACGTCATTTATTCAGGAAACGCTTGCCTCAGACGAAGAGACACCTGCCAGCCTCCTGATGGTGCATGGACAGGATCATTTGATGGATGCCATGGTCGTGAGGGATCTGGCGGCTGAGATGATCGAAATGTATAAGATGATCCATTCACTGTCAGAAAAAACACTGTGAGAAAGGAAGAGAGAATATGAAAAACATCATATTAGCCTGCGCTGCCGGAATGTCTACCAGCCTTCTGGTGAATAAAATGAAGAGTGCGGCAAAAGAACAGGGGAAAGAAGTACATATCGAGGCGATGCCTGTCAAAGCTTTTGACAGTTATACCGGGAATGTTGACGTGCTGCTCTTAGGACCGCAGGTCAGATATATGTACGATCAGGTAAAAAGTAAATATGAACCAAAAGGTATCAAAATAGCTGTGATTGATATGATGGACTACGGGATGATGAATGGAGAAAAAGTGCTGGCAGATGCTTATCAGATGATGGAATAAACTGTCAGATACGAATGATTTGAGAGGAGGAAAACAAATGAGTAAGTTTATGGACTGGCTGCAGAAATATATGGTGCCGGCAGCAGCTAAATTAGACCAAAACAAAGAAATGAGTGCCATAAAAAACGGAATGGTGGCGACAGTTCCGGTAACGATTGTCGGTGCAATTGTAATGATCCTGACGAATTTCCCTTATTTAGACAAATTTGCCCCTGATTTTGCATCATGGCTGAATGCCAATCTCGGACAGATCAGTACAGCAACGATCAGTCTTCTAACTGTGACTATAATCATATCCTGTGCATACAGCTATGCCAAAGAACTCGGTGTGGAGAAAATGTATGCCGTGATCATGGCTTTTATCGCCTTTTTCCTGCTGGCGGATTTCAGCTTTACCGGCGATGTTACCGTCAACGGAGAAACCGTGAGCAACGCTGTAGTCACCGGTGTGATCCCGACGTCCGCACTCAGTTCGGATGGCATATTTACGGCACTTATTACGACACTTGTATCCGTGCGGTTATATACGTTTGTTAAAAATAAAAATATAACCATCAAGCTGCCGGATGCCGTACCGCCGAATGTAATGAACAGTTTTATTTCGCTTCTTCCGATGCTGATCGTATCCGTGATATTTGTTATAATCAGAGACCTGTTTGCGCTTACACCGTACGGATACTTTCCGAAGTTTATCAGCCAGGTACTTTCCCAGCCGCTTCTTGCGCTTGGGGACAGTGTATGGGCTATTATTGTGATCATCCTTGTTCAGCAGCTTCTCTGGTGGTTCGGTATCCATGGAGCAAATGTAGTAAAGGCGGTATGGGGGCCCATACTTCTTACTATGATGACCGCAAATATGGAAGCCTATGCGGCGGGAAAAGAACTGCCGTATATCGTGAGCCAGACTTTCTGGGGTGTATATTCAGGTGCATTTTTCTTCTCTATTCCGCTTGCCCTGTTATTGTTCTGCAAGTCGGCGAGAGGGAAATCAATGGGCAAGGCGTCCATCGGACCGGCTGTGTTCGTTATTCATGAACCTGTACTGTTCGGCCTCCCGGTTGTACTTAATCCGATTTTATTTATACCGTTTGTATTTGTATATATCCTGCAGTTTGTGCTGGTTTATGTGCTTGCAGTAGTAGGAATCGCGCCTATACCGATAGCGGAAGTACCGTGGACGACACCGATCATATTCAGCGGTTTCCTGTCAACGAATTTCAATATTATGGGAGCTTTGGTGCAGATCCTTGTTATTGTGTTCGGACTGATCGGCTACTATCCGTTTATCAAGGCACTTGATAAGCAGTACCTTGCAGAGGAGAAGAAGAATGCAGAAAAACTTGCAGTTGAAAAATAAGCTTTTATTTGACAGTCCGGCCGCCTCATGGAATGAGGCGGCCCCTCTTGGAAACGGGTTTTTAGGGGCTATGGTTTTTGGAAGGACTGGCAGAGAACTTATATGTATGAATGAAGATTCCCTGTGGTCAGGTGCGCCTGTTGAGAGAATGAATCCAGACGGTCAGGCACAACTGAAAGAAATCAGACAATTACTTCGGGATGGAAAAGTGTCTTCCGCACAGTGTATGACAGAGCAGTATTTTTTTTCAACCACTCCTCACGGAAGGCATTATGAACCTCTGGGACAGGTATGGATACAAGAGGAAAACGATAAACTCCAGAAGTATCGAAGAATACTTGATCTTGAAAACGCAGTCGGGACAGTAGAGAGCTGCGACAGCAGGGGAAATGAGCAGAGAGAATTTTTTGTATCGAATCCGGACAATGTTATGGCCTATCGAATCAGAAGAGAAGATGAAGGTACATTAAACATGGAACTCTATCTTACACGCCGCGATATTGGCCCGGGCAGGAGTATATCATATGTGGATAAAATATCATGCAGAGACAATGTGATCACATTGGAAGGATACAATGGAAATACAGAAGAAGGAATCCGCTATGCCATGGCCGCAACGGTCAGGACTGACGGCATTCTCAGACAGTGCGGCGCGCGGCTGGCCGTGGAAGATGCGAGTGAAGCGGTAGCTTATGTTGCCGGACGGACCAGTTTCCGTACAGAAGATCCTGAAGAATGGTGCAGACAGACAGTGAAGAGAGCATCATCTGTTCCCTATGCCGTGCTAAAGAGGAAACATATAGAGGATTACCGCCGGTACTATGACAGAATTCATCTGAGCCTGGAGGGAAAACAAGAAGAGAAAGGACAAGAAATCCTTACAGTACCTGAGAGACTGGAAAGACTCAGAAACGGCGGGGCAGATACAAAACTCTATGAACTCTATTTTAATTATGGCAGATATCTTCTTATCTCATCCAGCAGACCGGGAAGTCTTCCTGCCAATCTTCAGGGGATATGGTCGTCAGAGTTTAATCCTCCATGGGGCAGCAGGTATACGATCAATATCAATATCCAGATGAATTACTGGATTGCAGAGAAAGCGGGGCTGTCCGAGCTTCATATGCCGCTGATGGAGCTGCAGAAAAGAATGCAGGAGAGAGGAAGACAGACTGCATCCGGCCTGTATGGCGCCAGAGGAATGTGCGCCCATCATAATACAGATATATGGGGAGATTGTGCTCCGGCAGATTTTTACATTCCAGGCACAGTATGGCCTATGGGGGCGGCATGGCTTGCACTTCATATATGGGAACATTACCAGTATATGGAAGATAAAAATTTCCTTGAGGAATATTTCGAGATATTACGGGATAATGTTCTTTTCTTTCTCGACTATATGTATCTGAATAAGGATGGAAATTATGTAACAGGACCGTCCGTCTCGCCGGAGAATACTTACATAACGGAAAACGGTGAAATGGCATGTGTCTGTGAAGGTCCCTCCATGGATATTCAGATCATACGTGAGCTTTTTAAAGATTATATCAATGCATGCGATGTGCTTGGAAGAACAGATTATTTACCGGAAGTACAGGAACATTTAAAGTATTTGCCTCCGATCCGGATCGGAAAGCATGGACAGATCATGGAGTGGCAGGAAGACTATGATGAGAAAGAGCCGGGGCATCGTCATATCTCACAGCTTTTCGGACTGTATCCGGGAAGTCAGATCAGATCAGATCATACGCCTGAACTGGCTTCAGCGGCATTGCGTACGATAAAACGAAGGTTGGAAAACGGGGGAGGACATACCGGGTGGAGCTGTGCATGGATCATTCACTTCTATGCAAGGATGAGGAGAGCGGACGAAGCATATGCTATGTGCCGCAAGCTTATGACAGATTCTACACTGGATAATCTGCTTGACAATCATCCGCCGTTTCAGATTGATGGTAACTTTGGCGGCGCAAATGGGATTCTTGAAATGGTGGTACAGGACTATGGAGAAGAAGTATATCTGCTTCCGGCACTTCCTGCTCAGTGGGAGAACGGCAGATTAGACGGGCTTCGGTTAAAGTGCGGGGCACTGCTCTGTCTTGAGTGGACAAAGGGCAGGCCGGCGTTTATATCCATAGAGGCTGTACGGGACATTGACCTCACAGTAAGATTCGGGAAAAAACATATTCATATAGAAAAGAAAGCCGGTGAAACGGCTGTAATTATGAAACAGCAGAGAGGAGAATAATACTATGCCGTTTAAAAAGAACTTTTTATGGGGCGGAGCTACTGCGGCCAACCAGTGTGAAGGCGGATACAGCGAGGGCGGCCGGGGACCAGCCAATGTGGATCTGGCTCCATGGGGAGAAGACAGAGAAGCTGTGATTACGGGAAGGATGAAGATGCTTGAGTTTGATGACCAGCATTTCTATCCGGCAAAAGATGCGATCGATATGTACCACCATTATAAGGAAGATATCCGTATGTTTGGTGAAATGGGATTTAAAGTATATCGGATGAGTATAGCATGGAGCAGGATTTTCCCTAAGGGAGACGAGACAGAGCCAAATGAAGAGGGACTTTCCTTTTATGAGAATGTGTTCCGGGAATGCCATAGATATGGCATAGAACCTCTCGTGACGATCACTCATTTTGACTGTCCGATCCATCTGATCAAGGAATACGGTTCTTGGCGCAACCGTAAGATGATCAAATTTTACGAAAGACTGTGCCGGACATTATTCAGAAGATATAAAGGACTGGTCAGGTACTGGCTTACTTTTAATGAAATCAATATGATTTTTCATGCTCCTTTTATGGGAGCAGGACTCTGCTTCGAGGAAGGCGAAGATGAGTGGAAGGTGAAATATCAGGCGGCTCACCATGAACTTGTGGCCAGTGCGCTGGCAACAAAGATCGCACACGAAGAAGATCCGGAAAATATGGTAGGATGCATGCTTGCGGCGGGAAATTATTATCCTTATTCATGCCGTCCTGAAGATATGTGGGGGGCAATCTGTTGCGACCGGAACAATTATTTCTTTATTGACGTCCAGTCCCGAGGAGAATATCCGGCATATGCCCTGAAAAAAATGGAACGGGAAGGAATTATGCCCCATATAGAACCGGTGGATGGGGAGCTCCTAAAAAATAATACCGTAGATTTTGTTTCATTTTCGTACTATTCAAGCAAATGTGCTTCCACAAATCCTAAATTATATAAAGATATCCGGAGCAATCTGGTTCCAACCATAAAAAATCCATATCTGGAGTCAACTGACTGGGGATGGCAGATAGATCCGCTGGGACTACGCATTACGCTCAATACTTTGTATGACAGATATCAGAAGCCGCTTTTTGTCGTAGAAAATGGACTCGGAGCTGTAGATCAGCCCGTCGAGGGGGCTGATGGAGAACTGACGGTGGAAGACGATTACCGGATTGACTACCTGAGAAAACATATTCAGGCTATGCGTGATGCTGTTACGGAAGACGGTGTCGATCTGATGGGATATACGACATGGGGGCCGATCGATCTTGTAAGTGCAGGTACTGGTGAGATGAGAAAACGGTATGGATTCATCTATGTAGACCGCGACGACCAGGGGAATGGAACTCTGAAAAGATATCGGAAGAAGAGCTTCTGGTGGTATAAGCGCGTGATAGAGTCCAACGGCGAGTGTTTGGATTGATTCAAACCGAACTGTTATAATTTAACCTAAGACTTCATACTACTCTTGACTTTTTCTGTATTTTTCCTTTATTCTTAATGAGGTGAATATTGACAGGCTGTGTGAAACGGCAGGGCAGTAACAGACTGTCCTGTCGTTATTCAGCGGGCGCTTTAATGAGCGCAGGCTTTTATCGTGTATCACGTATGTGTTTAAGGAGGACAAAAATGGGCGGATTTTTTGGCGTTGCATCGAAGCATGACTGTGTACTTGAGCTTTTTTACGGAGTGGATTATCATTCCCATCTCGGAACGAGAAGAGGAGGAATGGCGGTCTACGGAAAAGACGGTTTCAACCGTGCAATCCACAATATAGAGAATTCTCCGTTCCGTACGAAATTTGAGCGGGATGTGGAGGAACTGGAAGGAAACTTAGGCATCGGTTGTATCTCGGATTATGAACCCCAGCCGTTGCTTCTGCAGTCTCATCTGGGGAGCTTTGCCATCACGACGATCGGCAAGATCAACAACCAGGATGAAATCCTTGAGAAAGCGTACAAAGACGGACGCTCCCATTTCCTTGAGATGAGCGGCGGACAGATCAACGCCACAGAGCTGATCGGCTCCCTGATCTGCCGGAAGGGCACGATCGTGGAAGGAATCCGGTATGCGCAGGAGATGGTGGACGGTTCCTTAAGTCTGCTGATCATGACAAAGGACGGCATCTACGCGGCGCGAGACCGGTATGGAAGGACGCCGGTCGTGATCGGAAAGAAAGAGGACGCCTACTGTGTATCTTTTGAGAACTTTGCTTATCTGAACCTTGGATATAACCATGACCGGGAACTGGGCCCGGGAGAGATCGCATATATTACGCCGGAGAGTGCGGAGACGCTTGTACAGCCGGGAGAAAAGATGCGGATCTGTTCTTTCCTCTGGGTATATTACGGGTATCCGACTTCTTCCTATGAAGGAGTCAATGTAGAGGAGATGCGCTATCACTGCGGAAGTATGCTGGCGAAGAGAGACGGGGATTCCGTGCATCCGGATATCGTGGCCGGCGTGCCGGATTCCGGTGTGGCTCATGCCATCGGCTATTCCAATGAGTCAGGTATTCCGTATGCAAGACCGTTTATCAAATACACGCCTACATGGCCCAGATCCTTTATGCCGACGAACCAGAGCCAGAGAGATCTGATCGCCCGTATGAAGCTGATCCCTGTGCAGGCGCTTATTGAGAATAAGAAACTGCTGTTAATCGACGATTCAATTGTGCGGGGCACACAGCTCAGAGAAACGACAGAATTCCTCTACCGGAGCGGTGCGAAAGAAGTCCATGTGCGCCCGGCGTGTCCGCCCCTTGTGTTCGGCTGTAAATATCTGAACTTTTCCCGTTCCAAATCAGACATGGAACTGATCACCAGACGTGTGATCCGAGAACAGGAGGGAGATAACTGTCCGGAGGAAGTGCTTGAGGAATACACAGATCCGGATTCCTGCAGATACGCGAAGATGATCGAGGAGATCCGCAGGATCCAGAACTTTACGACACTGAGATTCCACAGACTGGACGACCTTCTGGCGTCCATCGGTCTGAAACCGTGTAAAGTGTGCACCTATTGCTTCAGCGGGAAAGAGTAAGATTTTGGCAGAATGCCCGGCAGACATGGTTTCACATTGTTCTGTCGGGCATAACTGCGTCTGATTTTTGTGAGTACAGGAGAGTTAAGAATGTTTAGTTCAGCAGGAAAAGAGAAAAATCTCGGAATTGACTGGGGAAGGTTCTACAGGACTGTCATAGGGCTGGTAGTTCCCATGGCGCTCCAGAACCTGATCAATGTGGGAGTCACAGCGGCTGACGTCGTCATGCTCGGCGCAGTGGGAGAGACAGCGCTCTCGGGGGCTTCCCTTGCAGGACAGGTGCAGTATATCATGACACTTTTTCTATTCGGACTTACCTCGGGCGCTACAGTCCTGACAGCGCAGTACTGGGGCAAAGGCGACAGAGAGACGATTGAGAAGATCCTTGGCATGACAGTAAAAGCGGCGGTCCTTGTGACAGCTCTGTTTACAGTGGCAGCGCTTGCGGTGCCGTCACTGTTGATGCAGATTTTCACTTCAGATCCGGCCGTGATCGCAGAAGGAGTAAAGTATCTGCGTATCGTCGCGTTTACCTATATCATGATCGGAGTGACGCAGGCTTATCTCTATGTCATGCGCAGTGTGGAGCGGGTAGTAGTGGCGACAGTCGTGTACCTCTGTTCCCTGCTCTGTAATATTGTGATGAACTCTATCTTTATTTTCGGCCTGTTCGGGCTGCCGGCGATGGGTGTCTCCGGAGCGGCTCTGGGAACTCTGTGCGCTCGTATCCTTGAAGTGATATTGACGGCGGGATATGCCCGGCTTTTTAATAAGGAGATCAAGCTCCGCCCGAAATATATCCTGCACACGGACAGGACGCTGTTTTTCGACTTTATGAAATATGCCCTTCCGGTCGTCGCGAACGAAGTCATGTGGGGAATGGGGACTGCCGCTAATACGGCGATTCTGGGACATCTGGGAAGCGCGGCTGTGGCGGCAAATTCTGTGGCTCAGGTTGCGAGACAGCTTGCAACGGTAGTATCCTTCGGTCTGTCCAGTGCGGCGGCGATCTATCTGGGCAAGACGATCGGTGAGAGAAAGCTGGAACATGCCCGTGCCTACGCAAAACGCTTTATCGTGCTCAGTCTGATCATGGGAGTTCTGGGCGGACTGGTCATACTGGCTGTATCGGGTCCGGCGGCAGCGGCGCTTTCACTTACGGATACAGCAAAAGGATATCTGAGGATCATGTTCTATGTCATGTCCTATTTTGTGATCGCGCAGGCGTTTAACACGACCATGGTGGTGGGGATCTTCCGCTCGGGAGGAGATACCCGTTTCGGGCTGATCATGGATGTGAGCGCCATGTGGGGGTGTTCCATCCTGCTCGGATTTATAGCGGCGTTTGTCCTGAAACTTAGCGTTCCGGCCGTATATGTGATCCTGATGAGCGATGAGATCATCAAGATCCCCATTTCACTGTGGCGATACCGGAGTTATAAGTGGCTGAAAGATGTGACAAGGACAGAGTAAGGAGAGGCAAAGTTGAACAAATCAGGTTAATGGATGGTTGAAAACGACAAAAGTCGAAAACCTGATCTGAAATATGTACAAAAGCAGCTCCGGTGTGGTATACTATCTCGTGTGGCGGATTCTGACAGTCTCTGTCAGAACAAGTCTTAGAAAGAAAGAAGGTTATTGATCATGGCAGAAGAACAGAATAGAAACGAATGTACAGAGGAATCCTGTGCGGGCTGCGCGCATGCAGATTCATGTACAAGCAGGAAGACAGATTTCCGCGAGCCGGAGAATATGTACTCATCGATCAAAAAGGTGATCGGAGTCGTCAGCGGAAAGGGCGGTGTCGGGAAATCTCTTGTAACCGCATCCCTTGCAAGGATGATGCGTGAGAAAGGCTATACGGTCGGGATACTCGACGCTGATATTACAGGGCCTTCCATCCCGAAGATGTACGGCGTGCATACGAAAGCGGGCGCTACAGACGAGAATATCATTCCCTGTACAGCGAAAGACGGGACAAAGATCATGTCCGTCAATCTGCTTCTCGAGGACGAGTCAGCTCCGGTTATCTGGAGAGGACCGATCATTGCAAGTGTTGTGAAGCAGTTCTGGACGGACGTTATGTGGGGAGATCTGGACTATCTCTTCGTCGATATGCCGCCGGGAACAGGCGATGTTCCGCTGACGGTATTCCAGTCTCTTCCGGTAGACGGCGTTGTCATCGTTACTTCCCCGCAGGATCTGGTGCAGATGATCGTGAAGAAAGCGGCGGGCATGGCGGAACAGATGAATATTCCGGTACTCGGCATTGTGGAGAATTACAGTTACGTGAAATGTCCGGACTGCGGCAAAGAGATCAAAGTATTCGGTGAGAGCAATATCGAACAGACTGCGGCAGAGATGGGTGTTCCGGTGCTGGGAAAGATGCCGATCGATATGGATCTTGCAAAGGCAGTTGAGGAGGAGCGCTTCTATGAAGTGACGAATCCGTATATGAATGACGCAGAGCTTTAAGGCGGAGGATCGATGCCTTAAGCAGTAGGTTTCAGCCTGCAGCAAACAGTAAAGACAGGGATTACAGTTTGTCTGCAGGCTTTTTTGCAGCTGCCGGCCAACATGGCTCGGGCCGGGGGCTATTTCTATGGGACAGGAGGAGATCGTTTGACAGGAGAGAAAATACTTTTATGGCAGGTGGGAGAGTATCATTATCCTGCAGCTTACGGCTTTGTACCGTTTTTAACCAGTTATATCCATGAAGACAATGACGTCCATCCGGCTATGATCGTTGTGCCGGGCGGAGCGTACCGTAATGCATCCCCGTCGGAGGGACACCTCCCGGCTGAGGAGTTCTACCGCGCCGGCTTTAATGTGTTTGTACTGGCCTATACAGTGAATCTGTTAGACGAGCCGCTGAAACTGCAGCCGCTCCATGATATTTCGCGTGCGGTACGCGTGATCCGTGCGGACGCAGAGAAATATGCGGTTGATCCGGAGAAGATCGCTCTGTGCGGGTTTTCGGCAGGAGGGCATCTTAGTGCAAGTCTGTGTGTGCACTTTCAGGACATTGCAGATGAGGCTCCGAAGTATCAGGCGGTATCCAACCGCCCGGACGCGGCAATCCTGTCGTACCCGGTGATCACCTCCGGGGAATATGCTCACAGGGATTCCATGACCGCCCTGCTTGGCAGCGAACCTACGGGGGAAGAACTGGAGTACATGTCTCTGGAAAAACATGTGACAGCGGATACACCGCCCTGTTTTCTCTGGCAGACGGTGACAGACGCTGCGGTTCCTGTAGAGAACAGTTACCTCTTCGCTGAAGCGTGCAGAAGAAACGGAGTATGCTTTGCGCATCATGTTTTTTCCGAGGGTGTGCATGGCATGTCAGTGGCTACGGAACAGTGGCTGGAGAGAGAGTTCGGCGTTCCCTATACACTGGAGCAGATCCGGCTCCTGGCGGATGCTGTTTCTGAAGGGAGAACCTCTTACCCGAAAGAGAAGGGCGCTGAGATACTTGCGGATTTCGGGCTGAACGGGCAGAAAAAGGAGAAATGGACGACTGAGGAGAAAGCCGGGATCCGTGATACTCTGAAAGAAGTAGGAATCTGGCCCCGTCTGGCAGAAGACTGGCTGGCCGGAATATGGAAGAAAAAACAGTATCAGCACAGGCGCGAAGGAGAAGAAAGATGAGATTATTATTTATCCGGCATGGAGATCCGGACTATGTACATGATACGCTGACGGAAAAGGGGCACAGGGAGGCAGCCCTCCTGGCAGAGCGCGCACCCGGGATGAACCTTGGTTCCTGCTACGTATCGCCGCTGGGGAGAGCCCAGGCTACGGCGGAATACAGTATGAAGAAACTGGGACTGACGGCGGAGACGCTCGGATGGCTCAAAGAGTTCCCTGCGAGGATCGATCTGAACGAGTTCCCGGAGCTTTGCAGCGCATATCCCAACGCCGAGAAGAAGGACGGCGTATACAGCCCCCGCATCGTATGGGATGTGGTTCCATCCTACTGGGCGGAGCACGGCGGATGCATGGATGCGTCCGGCTGGAGAGAGTGCGGCATCTGTCGCAGTTCGGATACGGTGGAGACATACGACTACGTGACGGCAGAGTTCGACCGGTTCCTGGCCGAACGCGGGTATGTCAGAGACGGGAGATGTTACCGGGTGGAGAAGGAGAACAAGGAGACACTGACATTTTTCTGCCATTTCGGCATTACATGTGTCTTTCTCTCACATCTCTGGGGGCTGTCCCCGTTCCTTTTGTGGCATAGTCTGGCCCTGGCGCCTACGTCGGTGACCGAGATCGTGACAGAGGAGCGTCAGCAGGGGATCGCGTGTTTCCGGGGGCTGAAGCTTGGCGATGTATCTCATCTGACGCTGGGAGGAGAGCCTGTGTCGACGTCGGCGAGATTCTGTGAAGTATACAGCGACAGCGACAGGCACTGACGGCGGCAGATCACAACAGAGCGGGGCACGAAAGGCGGGATGTGCATATTATGATAGAAAGAGTGATAAGGAGTTCTTTCTGTTATGGCATATGAGACATTTGAGAAGGTGGAGGGCGTTATACAGGGGATCAACAGAGGCGATGACTGCTGTTCTATGACGCTTTCTCTTGTAAGCGACGGCAATATCGTGAACGTAGTCGTATCTGGAGATACTACAGTCATCGATAATGTACGTCTTCGTCCGGGTATGCGCATCGCAGCGTTCTACGATACGAATCTGCCCACACCCGCTGTATATCCGCCGCAGTATCGGGCGGAGCTGGTCACGTCATTGAGGAGAGGCCAGCAGGTGCTTCTGGATTATTTCGACGAGAGGCTTGCATCCGAGGATGGCTCTCTGAAACTGAATATAGGGCCGATGACAAGTGTAGAGACGCTGAACGGGCAGCAGTACACCTGCAGTCCGGAGAGCACAGAGCTTCTCGTCTATTATACGACGACAACATTCAGCATACCGGCGCAGACCACGCCGCAGAAAGTTATCGTAATGTGTCAGTATTAGGCGGACGGCAGGAGTCAGTCAGTAAATGAGAAGGAGGGGACGACACCGGATCAGAGAATATCCGGAGCCGTCTCTTCTTCTGTCTGGAAGTCATTCCATCATCCGGGAAAGTTTTACATAGAATGCGCTCAGCGCCTCACAGTATGCATTTGAGACCGGACATATGACAGGGATGAGCCTATCTGCGATCTTTATTTCATTCTTGACCTGTATGACATAGTCATACATATATTTAAGGAATTCTTTATTTGTAGGGCGTTTCGCCCTGTTCGATTTGTTAAAGATGATCTCGAGGAGTGCAGCGTTATGAGATTTCCAGACAGATGTTACGACTGTGCGCATGTTTTTCTCCACACAATTCCAGTTCGTCTGATAATGCTCTGCTATATCAAGGTACAGAGATTTCGTGATACACTCGATTCTCTTTTCATCTTCAATGATAAGAAGCAGCCCGTATACTACATAATTATAGCCAGTGTAAGAACGGCTTACTCCAAAGGAATCCAGAGTATTGATTATAACTTTTTCATAATTCATCTTTGTGCCCTTTCCAATTTGAGAAGCCCTGTTCTCCTGAACACCTATAATATCGTAAAGTGTAGAATTGTGACAGACAAGCGGAAATATTCGAGCATTTTCGACCTCGAAAGTCGAAAAGAGACAGAGCCTTCCTGATTTGTTTTCCAACCGGGGAAAGGGATCAGTCGATCATAATTTACCGGATCATGCATGAATAATTTAGATTTTATGTTATACTGATGTCGGCGTACAATGGAAATACACAGTTGTAGAAGGAGAAAGTCAATATGATTTATTTTACTGCGGATACCCATTTCGGGCATGAAAATGTCATACGCTTTTGCGACCGCCCATTCTCCTGCGCCGCAGAGATGGACGAAGCGCTGATCGCTAACTGGAACAGCCGGGTGAAAGGCAGCGATACCGTATATATTCTCGGCGATATGTTTTTCCGGTCGGTTGATTTTGAAAAAATCCTCAAGCGTCTCAAGGGGAAAAAGCGTTTGATCGTGGGAAATCACGATGGTTCCTGGATGACAAAAGCGGATGTTTCGGGATATTTTGAAAGTATTGATAAATATCTTGAAACCACCGACGGGCGGCACGCTCTCACCCTGTGCCATTATCCAATGGTCACCTGGAAACATGATCAAAGATCCTATATGATCCACGGACATATCCACAATGATACGCGGGCGGATTTCTGGCCACTGATTGCAGGAAGGGATAACGTGCTGAACGCAGGCACGGATATCAATGGCTTTATGCCCGTTACCTTTGACGAACTTTTGGAAAACAACAGAAATTTTAAGAGGGTATCAGGAGGATGTGCAGATAAATTTAAAGGGAAGGGGTAAGTTATGCAAGTCACCCCTTCCCTGTTTCGAACGGTCTGTTTTCCGACAGTTCTTTTTCGATGACGGAGACGGAGGGATTCGAACCCTCGTGCCCCGGAGGGCAAACGCATTTCGAGTGCGCCCCGTTATGACCACTTCGATACGTCTCCATTCTATTATGCTGCGGACACCTGTGATGTCCACAGCTTTTTATTATATCAGAATCCTGAGAAAAAGAAAAGCCCAAAAAAGAATTTAATCATTTTCCTCTGTCTGTACAGAATATGTCTGTCTCTTTCTGGCCATCTCATCACTCTCAAGGTATTCGTCATACGTCGTGATCTTGTCGATGAGACGGCCTCCCGGTACGATCTCCATGATACGGTTTGCCGTTGTCTGAACGATCTGGTGATCTCTTGAAGTGAAGAGAAGTACGCCGGGGAACTTGATGAGTCCGTTGTTGAGCGCTGTTATGGCTTCCATGTCAAGATGATTGGTCGGCTCATCAAGCAGAAGAACATTTGCGCCGGAGATCATCATCTTGGAGAGCAGGCAGCGCACCTTCTCCCCTCCGGAGAGCACTTTGATCTTTTTTACCCCGTCTTCTCCGGAGAAGAGCATACGCCCGAGAAAGCCGCGGACATAGGTGACGTCCTTTTCCTTTGAATACTGGGTGAGCCATTCGGTGATATTGTAGTCGCTGTCGAACTCTCCGCCGAAGTCTTTCGGGAAATATGCCTGGGATGTGGTCACACCCCATTTGTATGTCCCTTCGTCCGGCTCCATCTCTCCGATCAGGATCTTAAAGAGGACCGTCTTGGCGAGCTCATTGCTGCCGACAAAAGCGACCTTGTCGTCGTGGCCGAGTGTGAAGCTGATATTGTCGAGCACTTTCTCTCCGTCGATCGTCTTGGAAAGCCCCTCTACCGTGAGGACCTCGTTGCCGATCTCACGGTCGGGACGGAAGTCGATATACGGATATTTCCTGCTCGAAGGCTTGATCTCATCGAGCTGGATCTTCTCGAGCGCGCGTTTCCTCGAAGTAGCCTGCTTTGATTTGGAGGCGTTGGCGCTGAAACGGGAGATGAATTCCTGGAGTTCTTTGATCTTTTCTTCTTTTTTCTTGTTCGCCTCTTTCATCTGGCGGATGAGGAGCTGGCTCGACTCATACCAGAAATCATAATTTCCTGCATAAAGCTGGATCTTGCCGTAGTCGATGTCTGCGATCTGCGTACATACTTTATTTAAGAAGTAACGGTCATGCGATACGACGATAACGGTATTGTCAAAGTTGATGAGGAATTCTTCCAGCCATGCGATGGCGTCCAGGTCAAGGTGGTTGGTCGGCTCGTCGAGAAGCAGAATGTCCGGGTTCCCGAACAATGCCTGGGCGAGCAGTACTTTTACTTTTTCCGGTCCGCTCAGATCTTTCATGAGTTTATAGTGTAGTTCTGTGTCGATGCCCAGTCCGTTTAACAGCGAGGCGGCGTCAGACTCGGCTTCCCATCCGTTCATGGTGGCGAATTCAGCCTCGAGCTCGCTTGCTCTGATCCCATCCTCGTCAGTGAAGTCTTCTTTTGCATATATGACTTCCTTTTCTTTCATGATCTCGTACAGTCGGGCATTGCCCATGATGACTGTGTCGAGCACCGGATATTCGTCATATTTAAAATGGTCCTGCTGCAGGAAAGAAAGTCTCTCGCCGGGGGTGACGGCCACCTCGCCCTTGGTGGGCTCAAGCTGCCCGGACAGGATCTTGAGGAAAGTAGACTTCCCGGCTCCGTTAGCGCCGATGAGACCGTAGCAGTTACCTTCTGTGAACTTGATGTTGACGTCTTCAAAAAGCGCCTTCTTGCCTACGCGCAGCGTCACATTATTTGCACTGATCATTACGATATCTCCTTAATAAAATTGAAACTAATTATGCATCAACGCATATATTACCATGGATGCCCATAAAAAGGCAAGGGCTTTCCGAACACGGAAAAACAGTATATAATAACAGTGTTACCAGTTTGCATCTGGCAAAACAGTTGATCACAAGAAAAGAGGTTAGATATATGACAATAAAGAAAGCAACACTTGTACTGGAAGGCGGCGCCACCCGGGGAGTTTTCACTTCCGGCGCGCTTGATCTGCTGATGGAGAAGGATATCTATATGTCGCACGTGATCGGCGTTTCCGCAGGTTCCTGCAATGCAGTGGACTATGTGTCGAGACAGCCGGGAAGGACAAGAGACTGTATGATACCGCTGGACAAGAGCGGAAATTATTACTATGGCATCCGTGAGTTCGTGAAGGAAAAGAGCGTGATGAATATGGATCTGATCTTTGACAGGTTCCCAAATGAGACGCTGCCTTTTGACTATGACACTTATTTTAACTCTGAGATTACCTGCGAGATCGTGACGACCAACTGTCTGACCGGAAAGGCGGAGTATATGACAGAGGATCATGACAGGCAGAGACTTATGAAGATCTGCCGGGCGTCCTGCAGCATGCCCCTCCTTACCCCGATCGTCAATGTGGACGATACGCCCTATCTGGACGGCGGTCTTGCAGATTCCGTGCCGATCCGGCATGCGCAGAAGCTCGAGAACGAAAAGATCGTTGTGATCCTGACAAAGAATGCGGGGTACCGCAAGAAAGTGGTGTCGCCCGCCATGCAGAAAGTGTACAGGAGGGCTTACAGATCCTATCCTGAGCTGATCCGCACGATATTCCGCCGGAGCTTTGAATACAACAAAACGATGAATTATCTCGATCAGCTTGAGAAGAGAAAAGAAGTCTTCGTTATAAGGCCGCAGATCAAACCGGTATCCAGACTGGAACGGAACAAAGAGACGCTTCAGGCATTTTATGAGCACGGTTATCAGTACATGGAACGCCGTCTGGACGACCTGAAAGCATATCTGGACGCGTGACGGCACAGGTGGAGACCAGGAGGAAGAAAAGGGCGGAAGCAGCGGGGAAAAAGAAAAAGGAGAAGAAGGATGGGAAGAGCAGAGATACCCGGGTATACGCAGAACAGAGAACTTTCATGGCTGCGGTTTAACCAGAGAGTGCTTGAGGAGGCGCAGGATGCGTCGGTCCCGCTCATGGAGCGGATGAAATTCGTCGCTATTTTCACAAGTAATCTAGACGAGTTTTTCATGATCCGTGTCGGCAGCATCTACGACATGGCGGAGGCGGACAACAGAAAACGCGACAGCAGATCGGGAATGACGCCCGGACAGCAGCTCGACGCGATCTACCAGACGGTGGCGCCTCTGTACAAAGAAAGAGACAAGACCTATGCGGAGATCAAGAAGCAGCTCAGGCCATACGGCGTCTGCGGGCTTGATCTCAAGGAACTGGAGCAGCAGGAAAAGAAATACGTAAGAAAGTATTTCAAAGAACAGGTGCTTCCTGTGCTCTCCCCTCAGATCGTGGATGCGAACCATCCTTTCCCTCACCTTCTGAATAAAGAAATCTATGTGGTGGCAAACCTGAAAAAGGGGAACAGGACGATGCTCGGGATCGTTCCGGTGCCGGAGTATATCTCCGACATCCTTTATCTGCCTGGACATGACATACGGTATGTCCGTATGGAGAAGGTCATTCTGGAGTACCTGGAGCTTGTGTTCGACAGGTATGAAGTGTCGGACAAAAACTACATCTGTGTGACGAGAAACGCGGATATCTCTCCGGATGACGAGGCATACGCCGACAGCGACGATTTCCGCTATATCATGAAAGAGACGCTGAACAAGAGACGGAGGATGGCCGTAGTGCGCCTTGAGACAGCGTATACGCTCAGCAAAGAGATGGAGAAGTATTTCTGCAGTCGTTTCAATATCACCCCTGCCTGCATCTTCCGCACAAAGATGCCGATGAAGCTGGGGTTCATCTTTGCCATCGCCGATAAGATACCGGAGTCTATGCGGCGTGCTCTTGTATACAAACCGTTTGTTCCCCAGCCGGCCGCATCTCTGGCGGACGGGAGTGTGATGGAGCAGATCCGGCGGAAGGACGTGCTCCTGTCCTATCCCTATGAGAGCATGGAGCCTTTCCTCCAGCTCATAAGGGAAGCGTCGTCTGATCCCGATGTGATAACGATCAAGATCACGATCTACCGTCTGGCGAAGAAAGCAAGGCTTGTGGAATATCTGTGCGCTGCCGCGGAGAACGGAAAAGAAGTCACAGTCCTGATCGAACTGAGGGCAAGATTTGACGAACAGAATAATATCGACTGGTCGGAACGACTGGAGGATGCGGGGTGCCGTGTGCTTTACGGATTCGAGGACTGCAAGGTGCACTCCAAGATCTGTCTGATCACATACAGGGAAAAAGGTGCGATAAAATATATCACTCAGGTGGGCACGGGCAATTATAATGAGAAAACTGCCAAAATGTATACAGATTATTCCCTGATGACTTCGGATCAGGAAATCGGGGAGGACGCGGCAGTCTTCTTCAAGAATATGTCTATCGGCAATCTGGACGGCGTGTATGAGCATCTCCTCGTATCCCCTGACGGCCTGAAACGAAAGGTCCTCTCTCTGATCGATGACGAGATCCGTAAAGGAGAGAGAGGGCGGATCGTGATGAGGATGAATTCGCTGACGGACGTGGATTTCATACACAAGATCTCTGCGGCGTCTGAGGCGGGGGTGAAGATCGATCTGATCGTGAGGGGGATCTGCTGTATCCTTCCGGGAGTCCCGGGAAAGACGGATAATCTGAGGGTGACAAGCATCGTGGGACGGTACCTGGAACATCCGAGAGTCTTTGTGTTCGGCTCCGGGCCGGATGCGAAAGTATATATCGGTTCAGCCGATATGATGACAAGAAATACAGAGAAAAGGGTTGAAGTAGCCTGCCCGATCTTTGACGCGCAGATAAAGAAACGGCTGATCCGGGATCTGCACGTCTTGCTTTCCGATAATGTGAAGGCAAGCAAAATGCTAAGTGACGGGACGTACAGGAGAAAGGGGAAAGGCGAGCGTGTGGACGCGCAGGAGACATTTATGAAAGACGCCCTCAATGCGCGCAGGCCGTCAGCCCCGGTACATAGAAAGAAGAAGTCTTTTCTGTCAGGGCTGCTCAGGCTGTTCAGGAAGAAATAGCGCTTATGTGCAGCGCCTGCGCCATTCCCGCGCGGACATACCGTAATACCGCCGGAAAGCCGCCGAGAAATGCTCCACAGACGAATATCCGAGCATCATTGAGATATCTGTGATGCTGTTGGAGAGATCCTCGAGCAGCGGAAGGGCGGCTGACATCTTGGCCTCGAATTTCTTCTGGAGAAATGTCCTGCCGTAGTGCTTCTGCAGAAGCCGCTCGGTCTGCCGGTGGCTCAGGCCCAGGCGCGAGGCGAGTTTGTCCAGCGTCAGGTCCTGATATTCATACAGAAAGGACTCTTCTACGATAAGATAGCTGCGGTCGGCGACGGAGGATTCCGCCGCCGGCTCTTTCTTTCCCGGCAGGTCCAGGTTGCGCACGACAAGCACGATGAGCTGGGTAAGTAAAGAGGCAAGAAGAGAGTGGTAGCCGATGTCCTTATTCTCAAGCTCCTTAAAGAGAAACTGCATCAGCGGATGCATATTCTGTTTGTCTGAGCCCACATATTTATCTGTCTCAAAAAAGTAGTTGAGATATTCCGGATTCTGCTTCTGGATAAGAGGGCGGCTCTTTGGATCAAATTTCAGATAGATACAGTATTCGGTCATAGGATCTCTGACGTCCGGAGTCTGGGAGTGTTCCATGTGCGGGCCGTTTATGAAAAAAGAGCCGGGACCTACCCGGCAGATCTCGTGATCGAGTGTGATCGTTCCTTTACCATAAGGAATATAATGGATCTCCCAACTGTTATTGCTGTGGCTGTGGCTTGGGAAAGAACGCTCCAGGCGCTCAAAGGAAAACTTGAGTGCATGGCAGCGGATATTTCCGACGGGAAAGGAAAGATCGATCTTATCATAAAATTTTCCGATTCTGCTGTCAGCTTCCTGCATTCTCCAACACTCCTTTCGGCTGCATCCTGTGAGGATACGCATTCTTTTGTGCGTTACATCATGTATTTACTAAGATTATAATCCTGTTTCCGCGCAGAGACAACAGATATCTTCGGGAAATACACAAAAATCTTCGCTGATGCGACATCAAATTTTCTCTTTTGTCGCTGTATTCTCTTATACTTACTTTTCATTCTGATATAATGGAACCATAGAAACAAACATCAATAAACAGGAGGTAAGACAATGGGCGTAAAAATGATTCCAAAGACAATGATCGGAGCTACTCTTCCCGGCAACAGCTCGGTTGAGATGAAAGAATTCGAGATCCCGAAACCGGGGCATGGCGAGGTTCTGATCCAGACAAAGGCAACCACGATCTGCGGCAGTGATATCCGTTGTATCTACAGAGAGCATACAGGCAAAGGAGCAGAAGGATATATCCCCGGCATGGTGGCAGGACACGAGCCCTGCGGCGTGATCGTTGAAGAGGGCGAGGGCCTTCGCAGATTTAAGAAGGGCGACCGCGTGATCGTCTATCACATCTCAGGATGCGGTGTGTGCAACGACTGCCGGAGAGGTTATTACATTTCCTGTAAAAGCCCGTTCCGCCGCGCATACGGCTGGCAGAGGAATGGAGGAATGGCTCCCTACATCCTTGCAGAGGAAAAAGATCTGGTCGCTCTTCCGGACGAGCTTACATATAAGGACGGCGCTCAGGTAGCGTGCGGATTCGGAACAGTATATGAAGCGATCGAGAAGATCGGGATCAGCGGAAACGACGCCGTACTCGTAACAGGCCTCGGCCCGGTCGGCCTGGCGGCGCTCATGCTCGCGAAGGCGATGGGAGCGAACCATCTGATCGGTGTTGAGATGAATTCATACAGGATCGAGCTTGCGAAGAAATTAAACCTTGTCGACGAAGTGTTCGCACCGGGTGAAGACACTCTTGAGCAGATCCTTAAAGCAACAGGCGGCAACGGCGTAGAGCGCGCGATCGACGCAAGCGCCAATGACTCTGCAAGACAGCTGGCCATCCGCGCGACGAGAGACAGAGGCAGGATCGCATTCGTCGGAGAAGGCGGAACATGTACGTTTAACCCGAGTCCGGATATCATCCACGGCCAGAAGACGATCTACGGATCATGGGTGACAAGTCTGTGGAGAATGGAGGAACTGGTAGAGCGCCTTGTAAGATGGGGTATCCATCCGGAAGACCTTATCACACATGAGTTCCCGATCGAGAAAGCGGGAGAGGCTTACCAGCTCATGGCAAAGGGCGACTGCGGCAAGGTGGCCGTCATCTTCGGAGACCAGAACGAGTAGGCGGCAGTAACACAGATCAAGTGAAACAGAGCATTAGAAAGAGGCTGTAAAAACATATGGATATCAAAGAAATCACAGGTTATGTTGATCCCAAAGCTGTGCCGAAGCGAGTCCTGTATACGGGCTGCGAGATACCGGCTCTCGGTATCGGCACATTCGGATCAGACAAATACGGCGCACAGGAGATATCAGATGCAGTATACGGAGCAGTATGCGGAGGTTACCGGCTGATCGACTGTGCAAGCGTATACCAGAATGAGAAAGAGATCGGTGCAACGCTGAAGAAACTGTTTGACGACAAGGTCGTGACAAGGGAAGAGCTGTTTATCACCGGGAAGGTCTGGAATGACATGCACGGCGACGGAGAGGTCATAAGCTCCTGCAACAAGAGTCTGAAAGACCTTGGACTTGATTATCTCGATCTGTACCTCGTGCACTGGCCGTTTCCGAACTATCATGCGCCGGGATGCGACGGAGATTCAAGGAATCCGGATTCCCGCCCGTTCTTTGCGGACGAGTTCATGGCAGTGTGGAGACAGTGCGAGCAGCTGATCGAGGACGGAAAAGTGAAGCATATCGGTATGTCCAATATGACGATACCGAAACTGGAGCTCGTCCTGCCGCAGTGCAGGATCCAGCCGGCGGCGATCGAGATGGAACTGCATCCGGGATTCCAGCAGCCGGAACTGTTCCAATATGTTCGGGAGCACAATATCGTGCCGATCGGGTACTGCCCGCTCGGCTCCCCGTCCCGTCCCGAGAGAGACCGGACAGCGGAAGATGTGTCGGATATGGAACTGCCGGAGATCGTTGAAGCGGCGAAAGCCCACAATGTACATCCGGCGATCATCTGCCTGAAATGGGCGGTGCAGAACGGACAGATACCGATCCCGTTTTCCGTAAAGCCGAAACAGTATCTTGACAACCTCAAGTGCGTGACAGAAGATCCGCTCACAGAGGAAGAGATGGAGAAAATAAGAAAGGCCGATAAGAACTGCCGTCTTGTGAAAGGACAGGTATTCCTGTGGCCGGGAGCAAAGAGCTGGAAAGATCTCTGGGATCTGGACGGACATATCAAAGGCTGGGAAGACTAAGAGAAATGGAGTGGAAACGGCAGAGCGCCGTTTCCACTCTTTGTATGTACAAAAACCATGGACAGAGCAGGAGTTCTGTCTTAAAATAGAATAAGGTTTGAAACAGGAGGAGATTAAGATGAAAGATCAGACAGTGACAGGATTCGGGAAAGCAAAGGACGGAAGAGACGCGTATCTGTATATGCTTGAGAACGAAAACGGCATGAAAGCATATATATCCGATTTCGGTGCGACTCTGGTGCGTCTGTTCGTTCCGGATAAAGACGGAAAACTTATCGATGTGGTGCACGGTTATGACGACGCTGCGGGATATGAGCGCGGCGACGGCGGCTTCGGAGCAACGGTGGGGAGGAATGCCAACCGGATCGGCGGAGCCCAGATCGAGATCAACGGCGTGAAATATGAGCTGGATAAGAACGACAACGGCAATAACCTCCACAGCGGATACGACTATTATCAGAAGAGGATATGGGAAGTGAAAGAGCGTCTTGCAGACAGGATCACATTCCTGCTCCACAGTCCGGACGGAGACCAGGGATATCCGGGGGCGCTCGACATGCATGTGACATATGAACTGGACGACAGGAACACGCTGAATATCCATTATGAGGCTGTTCCGGATCAGGATACGATCATTAATATGACGAACCACAGTTATTTTAACTTAAACGGTCATGACAGCGGAACAGTGCTCGGTCACACGGTAACGCTCCATGCGGATTCGTTTACCCCGGCTGACGAACAGTCCATCCCGACCGGAGAGATCAGGAGCGTGGAGGGCACGCCGATGGATTTCCGTTCCGGCAGATTACTCGGTGAAGAGATCGACGCCGACTATGAACCACTTCAGTTCGGCGGCGGATACGATCACAACTGGGTATTGAAAAATGGCGGCAGATTTGATAAAGTGGCAGAAGTAGCGTCAGACAAGAGCGGGATAAAAATGGAAGTGTACACAGATCTGCCGGGTGTGCAGATGTACACGGCGAATTTCCTCGACAACGAACCCGGGAAAGGCGGTGTGTCCTACATAAAGAGAAGCGCTGTGTGTCTTGAGACACAGTATTATCCGGACGCCATCCACCACGACAATTTCCCGGGGCCGATCTGCAGGAAGGGCGAGAAATATGACACTCGGACTGCGTATCGTTTTCTGACGGATTAAAGATAAAGACGGCAGACGGTTTCAGCCATGCGGCAGCGTACGATGCATGCATGGCTGAACTGCTCCGCTGAGAAAAGAGAACAGGCGGGAATAGATCAGACATCTATGGGAAAATCAGTTTATATTGCGGAGAAGCCCAGTGTGGCTCAGGAATTCGCGAAAGCATTAAAATTAAAAACAAGAAGAGGAGACGGGTATCTGGAGTCGGAGGAAGCGATCGTGACATGGTGTGTCGGTCATCTCGTGACGATGAGCTATCCCGAAGCGTATGATCCTGCGCTCAAGAAATGGAGTCTTCAGACGCTTCCGTTTATCCCGGAACAGTTCCGATACGAGGTGATCCCGGCAGTATCAAAACAGTTTCGGATCGTCAGCGGCATTCTGAACAGGGAAGACGTGGATACGATCTATGTGTGTACCGATTCAGGGCGGGAGGGAGAATATATCTATCGCCTTGTCGAGCAGGAAGCGCACGTAAGCGGGAAGAAGCGCCGGAGGGTATGGATCGACTCTCAGACAGAGGAGGAGATACTGCGGGGGATACGCGAGGCGAAAGATCTGTCGGAGTATGACAATTTAAGCTCATCTGCCTATCTCCGGGCAAAAGAGGACTATCTGATGGGGATCAACTTCTCCCGCCTGCTGACGCTCAAGTACGGGAACAGCATTTCCGGTTACCTTAAGACACAATATGCCGTTATATCCGTAGGGCGCGTTATGACATGCGTGCTTGGAATGGTGGTGAGAAGGGAGCGGGAGATCCGGGAGTTTGTCAAGACGCCGTTCTATCGTGTGGTGAGCGCTATCGGGACGCCGGGAGGGAGTTTCGAGGGAGAGTGGAGAGCGGTCAGGGGTTCCCGTTATGTGGAAGTCAAAGAGAACGGGGATATCATCTGCTCAGGAGATCTCTACAAGGAGAATGGATTCAAAAAAAAGGAAAAAGCCCGGGAACTCATCGAATATCTCTCAGAGGAGCAGCCTCTCTCCTGTGTGATAGAATCTGTTGAGAAGAAAAAGGAGAAGAAGAATCCGCCTCTTCTGTACAATCTTGCAGAACTTCAGAACGACTGCTCGAAGAGGTTCAAGATCAGTCCCGACGAGACGCTCCGAATCGTTCAGGAACTATATGAAAAAAAGCTTGTGACATATCCGAGAACGGACGCCAGGGTGCTGTCAGGCGCGGTCGCAAAGGAAATCGGCCGAAACCTGAAAGGACTGTCAAAATATGAGGCGGCAGTCCCTTACCTTAAAGAGATCCAGGAATCCGGAAGTTACCGGAATCTGGCGAAGACAAGATATGTCAATGATAAGCAGATCACGGACCATTATGCGATCATACCGACAGGCCAGGGACTCCCTGCCCTTCGATCGGTCACGGAGACGTCCCGAAAGATATACGATCTGATCGTAAGGCGGTTCCTGAGTATTTTCTATCCTCCGGCGGTATATCAGAAAGTATCGATCGTGTCGAAGATGCGCGAAGAAAGTTTCTTCTCCGGCTTCAAGGTACTGGCAGAAGAAGGATACCTGAAAGTGACGGGGGTTCCCCGGCCAAAGCGCGCAGGAAAGGCTCCGGACAAGAGCAACGGCGCGGCGGAGGGCGAAGCAGGGACAGATGACGGACAGACACAGGACCAGGCGCCTGACACGGCACTCTTTGAAGTGATAAAGACAATGAAAAAAGGCGCTGTGCTCGAGGTAAAGGCATTGGATATCAAGGAGGGAGAGACGTCTCCGCCGAAGAGATATAACTCCGGTTCCATCATCCTTGCAATGGAGAACGCGGGACAGCTCATCGAAGACGAAGAACTGCGCGCACAGATAAAGGGCAGCGGGATCGGTACGAGCGCCACCCGGGCCGAGATCTTGAAGAAACTCATCCACATAAAATATCTAAGACTGAACAAGAAGACACAGGTCATCACTCCCACGCTCCAGGGAGAGATGATATATGACGTTGTGTACAACTCCATCCGGTCTCTTCTGAACCCGGAGCTTACAGCGAGCTGGGAGAAAGGACTTACTTATGTGGCGGAAGGAAGCATCACGCCGGATGAATACATGAAGAAACTGGACGATTTTATCACCAGTCGGACGGAGGGCGTAAAAGGGCTGAACAATCAGCAGCAGCTAAGAGCCTGCTATGACAAAGCGGCAGGATATTATAAAAAGAGCCGGTGACCGGCGGAAAGGAAGATCAGCAAATGGAAGCATTGACAGTAAAAGAGCTCTATACACTTGAGGAGACCATCGCAAAAGATATCTTCGAAGGAGCCACCTATCCGTGGGAAGTGCTGCCGAAGATCAGCGGGTTTATCGTGGAGCTTGGAAACACACTGAGCGGGGAAGACTATGAGAAACGGGGCGAAAACATCTGGATCGCAAGATCTGCAAAGGTGGCTCCTACCGCTTTTATCAACGGTCCGGCCATCATCGGAAAGGACGCAGAGGTGCGCCACTGCGCGTTTATCAGAGGAAACGCCATCGTCGGAGAGGGGGCTGTGGTGGGGAATTCCACAGAACTTAAGAACGTGATACTGTTCAATAAGGTACAGGTCCCGCATTACAATTATGTCGGGGATTCCATCCTCGGATACAAGTCCCACATGGGCGCAGGCTCCATTACATCCAATGTAAAATCAGATAAAAAACTGGTCGTTGTCAAGACTCCGGAGGGAAATATCGAGACAGGCATGAAGAAGTTCGGCGCCATGCTCGGCGACGAAGTGGAAGTGGGCTGCGGCAGCGTCCTCAATCCGGGTACAGTCGTGGGAAGTCACAGCAATATCTATCCTCTGTCCTCCGTAAGGGGATATGTCCCGGGAGACAGTATCTATAAGAAACAGGGCGAAGTCGTTAAGAAGAGAGAAGATTAAACGGAGGAGAAGATCAAACAGGAGGGACGCCATGAAGAAGATCGGATTTATCGGAGTCGGCATCATGGGAAAATCCATGGTGCGCAATCTCATGAAAGCGGGGTATGAGCTCCATATTTATGCCCGTACAAGAGCAAAAGTTGAAGACGTGATAAGTGAGGGAGCTGTTTTCCACGGATCGATCGGAGAGTGCGTGAAAGGGTGCGAGGCCGTTATCACGATCGTCGGCTTTCCGAAAGATGTGGAAGAAGTATATTTTGACAGCGGGAATATACTGGACAGCGCGGAAGAAGGCGCATATCTTATCGATATGACGACGACAAGCCCTCAGATCGCAGAAAAACTGTACGAAGAAGGGAAAAAGCGAGGATTTCATGTCCTGGACGCTCCTGTTACAGGCGGAGACGCCGGCGCGAAAGCGGGCACTCTTTCTATCCTTGTGGGAGGCGACCGGGAAGATTACGATGCCTGCCGCGGGCTGTTCGAGGCGATGGGAGAGAACATCAACTACGAGGGAAAGGCCGGATGCGGACAGCACTGCAAGCTGGCGAACCAGATCATGATCGCGGGCACTCTTTCCGGTGTGTGTGAGGCGCTCGCCTATGCGAAAGAAAAGGGCCTGGATCTGGATACGTTCGTCCGGTCAGTCGCATCAGGGGCGGCCGGGAGCAGACAGTTTGACACATTTGCGCCAAAGATCATTGCGGATGATTACGCGCCGGGATTTTTTATGAAGCACTTTATAAAAGATATGAAGCTGGCGCTCATAGAGGCGAACAGAAGCGGCCTGGATCTGGTCGTGCTCAGTCAGGTGCTCGCGGACTGCGAGGAACTGGAGGCAGAAGGATACGGCGAACTGGGGACCCAGGCGCTCATGAAATTTTACGAAATTTAACAAAAATTACATTGACAATTATCTGCACGTCCCGTATTATTGTATTAAATTACTAATACAATAAATGGAGGCATTATGTTAGAGGTACAGGGACTGAGCAAATCATACGGAAAGAATCTTGCGGTAGACAATGTAAGCTTTACTGTTCCGGACGCACAGACCGGCATACTGCTGGGACCGAACGGAGCAGGGAAGTCTACGATCATCAAGAGTATCGCCGGACTGTTGAGATATAAGGGGATGATACGCATCCAGGGAATGCCGGCGCGCACAACGGAGGCAAAGAGGGCTTTCGCCTATGTGCCCGAGATCCCGAGCATGTTCGACGCTCTGACGGTTCGGGAACATGTGGACTATATGCGAATGGCATACGGCAGTGATATCACAGACGATGAGGTGGAAGATATCTTAAGAGAATTCGAGATGGAAGACAAGCAGGATAAGCTTGGCAACGAACTCTCAAAAGGAATGATGCAGAAAGTGAGCATCTGCTGCGCTCTTGCGGTAAAGCCCAGCGTCATGCTCCTTGACGAGCCTATGGTCGGACTAGATCCGGCGGCGATCAAGACGCTCAAAGAGGTCGTTCAGAAGCTGAGGGACCGGGGCGTCACCATTCTGATAAGCACACATATGCTCGAGATGGTGGAGGATCTTTGGGACGTCATGTTTGTGATGGAGAAAGGGCATATCAAAGGCTCCTATACGAAAGAAGACGCAAAAGGGCGGGATCTTGACGAACTGTTCTTTGCAATGACAGGCGGTGAAGATGAATGAGAGCGCTGATCTATCTTACGAAACGGAGTCTTATCAATAATCTGAAGCGGGCTGTGCGGAAACCTTCGACGCTCATAGCGCTTATTTTCGGTATTGCCTATGGGATCTTTGTCGTCGTAACGCTTGCTTCACTGGCAGTCACGACAAAGTTTGATTCGGTATACGGGCTCATTGTCATACTGACGCTCTGGAGCATTTACATGACGCTGGGAAATTTTATGAGTTACTCCTCGAGGAAGGGGATCATTTTCAGGCCGGCCCACGCCCATTTTGTGTTTCCTTCCCCGTTAAATCCCAAGGCGGTCCTTATCAACAGCGCATGGATGAACTATCTGATGTCCGCAGTGGTCTGGATCCTCCTTGCGATCTGTGGAATTACGGTATTTCAGGTTCCGTTTTTCCAGGTCATCCTTCTGTTTCTGACCGGGTGTGTGCTGGAGATTACTTTCGAGGTGGCGGCGATCATATTTCTCTATACGAATGATCATCTGCCACAGAAGCTGATCAGTGCGGTGCGAACGGCAATTAAGATATTCCTTATTGCATTTACCCTGGCGGTAGTGTTGTATTTCCGAAGGAACGGACTGTCTCTGGAGACTGCGTCGGCGTTCATCAATTCCCCGGCGCTTCAGATGATCCCGGTGATCGGATGGCAGATTGCCGCTTACCGTCTGATCCTTCTCGGACCGACAACGCTTAATATCATATGCACGGCGCTGTATGCACTGACGGTCGTTCTCTCAGCTGTCGGAGCGTTTCGGATGAAGTGCGACGGAGGATATTACGAAGAAGCGGCAAAGTTCGCGGACGACTATGCTGAGTTGAAAAAACGGCAGAAAAACGGAGAGATGGTCTTTGGGCTTGGCGGGAAGAAAAGAAAGTTCCGCCGCGTCAGAGAGACACTTGGAGGGCGGGGAGCCAAAGCGGTCTTCTACCGGCAGCTTCTCGAATATAAGAAAGAAAGATTTTTCTTTTTTGACAAGATGACAGTCATTTCCATTGCCCTGGCATTTCTGTTCGCCTACGGGCTTAGCGAAGCGGCAGACGGACCGGAAATGGGCGCCGTATTCCTGCTGGGCGTCGTGGCATATGTATCTCTGGTGATGAGCGGATATCTGGGAAAATGGGAGAACGAGCTTAAGAGCCCTTATCTGTATCTCATACCGGACAGCCCGTTCAGAAAGATGTGGTATGCCACGCTTATGGAGCATATCAAAGCTCTTGTAAATGGCAGCATCATCTGTATTCCCGTGGGCATCATCTGGCATGTAGGACCTGTGGAGATCATATACTGTATCCTGATCTATACAGTGATCCAGGCGGACCGGCTGTACACGACGGTCATCGCTCAGTGGCTGGTAGGAGAAATATTCGGAAAGACAGGCCAGAATGTGATCAGAATGTTTATCCAGATGACTCTGCTCGGACTGGGCGCAGGGGCGGCCGTTTTAGTGGGCATATTTATCAATATAGATTTTATCTTTCCAATTGTGCTGATCTATAGTATCATGGTTACAGTGGCAATGGCGGCTCTCGCATCGTTCAGGTTTGACACAATGGAGCAGATGGTCTGAAGCTGCCTGGCATTTTTGTATAAATAACGATACGTGTTGCAGGAGGTATGGAAAGATGCTTAACGACAATTATGTGACAATGGAGATCGGCAAGACAAAGCATATCGCTCTGGTTGCTCATGACGGCAAGAAAAAGGAACTTGTGGACTGGTGCGACAGGAACAAAGAAGTGCTGAAAGGGCATTTCCTCTGTGGTACCGGAACAACGGCGCGTCTCATTGCGGAGCGGACCGGACTTCCGGTAAAAGGATACTGCAGCGGACCGCTCGGCGGCGACCAGCAGATCGGAGCCAAGATCGTGGAAGGCCAGATCGACTTCATGATATTCCTGTGGGATCCGCTGGAAGCGCAGCCACATGATCCTGATGTGAAAGCACTCCTGCGCATCGCTGTCGTATACGATATCCCGATCGCGAACAATCTGGCTACGGCAGACTTCATGCTGAATTCAAAATATATGGAAGAGTCTTACAGCAGACAGATCGAGAATTTTAACAAGACGATCCAGGATCGTGTAGAGAAGATGAAGTAAGGCGGATCAATGTGAAAAACGGCAGAAGTTTGGGATTGACACGGGCTTTCCGCCCGTGTTATTCTATATCAGAAGACTTTATTGCTTTAAAGCGTAGAACTTTAAAGCGCAACGCTTTAAAGTAAATTGGCAAAACTGATATGAAAGTTGAGGAATGAGAAATGGGTATCAAGATCATATTGCTCGTGGCGTTTTTTGCAGTCATGGCGGGCGTGGGAATCTACTCCAGGAGACACGCCACCAGCGTTGACGGTTTCGTGCTGGGCGGAAGATCCGTAGGGCCGTGGCTTACGGCATTTGCCTACGGGACGTCTTATTTTTCCGCCGTTGTATTCGTCGGATATGCCGGCCAGTTTGGGTGGAAGTACGGGATTGCAAGTACGTGGATCGGTATCGGAAACGCTGTGATAGGGAGCCTTCTGGCATGGGTCGTATTGGGGCGCAGGACAAAGATCATGACTCAGCATCTGGGTTCTAAGACCATGCCGGATTTCTTCGGTCAGAGATATGACAGCAAAGCGCTTAAGATCGCGGCTTCTGTCATCGTTTTCATATTCCTGATTCCCTATACTGCTTCCGTCTATAACGGACTGTCACGACTGTTCGAGATGGCGTTCCATATTCCTTATTCGTGGTGTGTGATCGCCATGGCGGCGTTCACCGCAGTGTATGTGATCCTTGGAGGCTATATGGCGACCGCGATCAATGATTTCATCCAGGGGATCATCATGCTGGCCGGCATTGTGGCTGTGATCGCAGCGGTTTTAAGCGGACAGGGAGGATTCATGAACGCGATCTCGGAGATGGCGCAGATACCCAGCGACGTTGCTTTGACACAGGGACAGCCGGGAGCGTTTACCTCTTTCTTCGGACCGGATCCGGTAAATCTTCTCGGAGTCGTGATACTGACATCTCTGGGAACATGGGGCCTTCCCCAGATGATCGGGAAATTTTATGCCATAAAGGACGAAAAGTCCATCAATACGGGAACCGTGATCTCGACTCTGTTCGCGGTGGTTGTGTCGGGAGGCTGCTATTTCCTCGGAGGGTTCGGAAGACTGTTCGACAGCCCGGCCATCTATGACGACGCCGGGAATATTGTCTATGACAGCATTATCCCGCATATGCTTTCCGCTCTGCCCGACATCCTCATAGGAATCGTCGTAGTGCTTGTCCTCTCAGCGTCCATGTCCACTCTGTCATCGCTTGTGCTCACATCAAGCTCGACGATGACGCTGGATCTGATCAAGGACAATGTGGTGAAGGGCATGAGCGAGAAAAAACAGATCGTCACCATGCAGGCGCTGATCGTATTCTTCCTCGTCGTGTCCGTGGTCATCGCCCTTGATCCTCCGACCTTTATCGCCCAGCTTATGGGGATATCCTGGGGCGCTCTGGCAGGCGCCTTCCTTGCCCCCTTCATGTACGGGCTCTACTGGAAAGGAGTTACCCGCGCGGCCGTGTGGGCGGGATTTATTGCCGGAGTGGGGATCACGGTGGCAAATATGTTCATCGGATTCATTGAGTCTCCGATCAATGCCGGAGCCGCAGCTATGGTGGCGGGACTTATCGTGGTCCCCGTGGTGAGTCTGATCACGCCGAAGCCGGATAAGAAAAAAGTGGAGGAGATATTTACGTGTTACGATGAGAAAGTGACGATCTCCAGAAAGAGATCGCTGCAGGAGTAGCAGGCGTACATTTCAGTACGAAAAATCTTGACTTATTTTGGGGCTCTTTCTATAATAATTGAGTATATTGTCAGACGGATAAGTATATTGCAGGAATTATAAGAGCATTATTGCGCATTACGGAAAATAAAAAAATGAGATCGCAGACGGAGAGGGAGTGAGAGTCTTCCTCTCCGTTTCCGGATGCATCTGCCACTTTGGACGCACCGGAAGAAAAGCTGTAAAATAGCACAATAGTACGGTGGGAGCCGAAAGTCAGGAGAGGGATAGAATGAGTGATACAAAAGGTTTCAGGCAGGTTTTAAAGCGAATATACAGACTGCTTGATTCCCGGCAGAAAGGCATTTTCGTGGTCATCATCTTTATCATGATCCTGTCCGCAGGTCTGACACAGCTGACGCCGAAAGCTGTAGGACGGCTGACAGACGACATCCTTGTGCACAGAGAGGTGGATTTTTTGAAGGTAATCCCCTTTCTTGTCTTTATTCTGGCAGTCAATGTGGCGAATGAGCTGGTAAAGATCCTGAGAAGAGTGATGGTGGAGGATACAGCAACAAGGACAGAGAAAAAGGCAAGGGGGATTGTTATCACTTCCCTTTTAAAGGCGCCTCTGGACTATTTTAAGAAAAATATGACCGGTAATATCCACGGCAGGCTGAACCGATGTCTGGAGGGAACAGTCAAGCTGGAAAAACTGCTCTTTATGGATTTTGCCCCGGCTGTCTTCAACAGCATTGCCGCCATCGTGGTGATATTTACTACCGTGCCGGTCATCCTTGCTCTTCCCATGCTGCTGGTGATCCCGATCGGGACTGCCATCGTGCTCCGTCAGATCACTACCCAGCGGGGCATACGAGTAGAACTCCTGGAGACAAAATCGGCCATGGACGGTACGATCGTGGAACTGCTCAACGGCATAGAAGTGATCCGTATTACCGACAGTGTGGGGAGAGAGAACCGGCGTTTTGACCGGAAATCAGAATACCTGCGAAGCAAAGAGATGAAGCATCATCTGCAGATGGCGAAGTATGACAGCCTGAAATTTATCAATGAAGCGGTATTTACCGTGCTGATGATAGGGATTTCCACATGGCTCGCCACAAGAGGCGTGATCACCGTGGGAAGTGTCCTGACAGCCTACCTTTGCTTTACTCAGCTGCTCACACCGTTGAAAGAACTGCACAGGATACTGGATGAACTGTCAGAATGTATCGTACTGGCAGAGGATTTCTTCCGGATGACAGAGCTTCCTGCTGACTTTTCTTATCTGCCCGCAGCGGATGAGGATGCCGGAAAAGAATGCGAAACAGAATCCGATACTGTGATCGATATCCGCGATCTGACGTTCAGCTATGATCAGGACAAAACCGTCCTGGATCATATCAGTCTGAAAGTCGGACGGGGGATGTTCCTCGGTATCGCAGGCCCCAGCGGCTGCGGAAAATCATCATTGATCAAGGCAATATGCAGGCTGGAACCGGCGGAGGGCACGATCCTCATCAATGGAAGAAATATTGATTCCATGACAAGAAATGATATTGCGGGCACCATTGCACTGGTTCCGCAGAGCCCTTTCCTCATTGCCGGAACGATCCGCGACAATATCTGTTACGGGATCGATGATGAGGTCTCAGAGGAAGAAATCGAGGAGGCGGCAAAAAAGGCATACATTTATGACTTTGTTGACAGCCTTCCGGAAAGATTCGATACGCTGATCGCGGAGGGCGGAGGCAATCTGTCAGGCGGACAGAAACAGAGGATCGCGATCGCAAGGATTTTCCTGCGCAGCCCGGAGATCGTGATCCTGGATGAAGCTACTTCTGCTTTGGACAATACATCGGAACGCCACATTCAGCTTGAAATCGAGAAGATGAAAAATGAGCACGGCGTGACTGTGATCTCTATCGCACACAGACTGACGACTCTTGAGAACTGCGATGAGATTCTCGTCTTTGATCAGGGGCATATCAGCCAGAAAGGGAAATATGTAGAACTGATCGATCAGGACGGGATTTTCAGTGATATGTACCACGGAAGACTGAAATAAATAAAAATCGTCTTGACTTATTTTAAGGTTCTTTCTATAATAAATGAGAATATTGCAAAGACAAAGAAGAGAAGTAGTAGGGGCGTATCGTTTCCAGAGAGCTGCCGGGAGGTGCGAGGCAGCGGCGTAAACTCTGAACTGATCTCGGAGTTCTTCTGCTGAATCTGTGAGGAAACAGCCACGCTGCTAAGCCAGGGAAAGACCTTGCCAGGTGGTATGAGTAGGCAGAAGCGGGAATTCCCGTTACAGAATCAATGAGTGCATCTGACCTCGGTCGGGTGAATGAGAGTGGTACCACGGAAAATAAGCCTTTTCGTCTCTTGATATGAGAAGAAAAGGCTTTCTTTATCAACTAATACATGAAAGAGAGGAATCGTCAGATGGGTACAAAGATCGTGTACAACCACAGAGCAATTGAGAAAAAATGGCGTGAGAGATGGGAAGAGAACCCGGTCAATCCGAAAGTGGATGACAGCGGTAAAGAGAAGGAGAAATACTACTGCCTTGATATGTTCCCGTATCCGTCGGGAAACGGACTTCATGTCGGACACTGGAGAGGCTACGTGATCTCCGATGTGTGGAGCCGCTATAAACTGCAGCAGGGTTACTATATCATTCATCCGATGGGATGGGACGCTTTCGGACTTCCGGCCGAGAACTATGCCATCAAGATGGGCGTTCACCCGGCAAAATCTACTGCTGAGAATGTGGCAAATATCAAGAAACAGATCAACGATATCGCAGCGCTTTATGACTGGGATATGGAAGTAAATACAACAGATCCGAATTTCTACAAGTGGACACAGTGGATCTTCGTAAAAATGTTCAAGGCAGGTCTTGCATATGAGAAGGAATTCCCGATCAACTGGTGTCCGTCCTGTAAGACAGGCCTTGCGAACGAGGAAGTCGTAAACGGCAAATGTGAGCGCTGCGGCGCGGAAGTGACGAAGAAGAACCTCCGCCAGTGGATGCTCCGCATCACAAAATATGCGGACCGTCTGTTAAATGACCTCGACAAGCTGGACTGGCCGGAGAAGGTTAAGAAGATGCAGACAGACTGGATCGGAAAATCATACGGTGCAGAGGTTGATTTCCCGGTTGAGGGAAGAGATGAGAAGATCACGGTGTACACGACAAGACCGGATACGCTCTACGGCGCAACATTTATGGTACTTGCTCCCGAGCACGCTCTTGCAAAATCTCTCGCCACACCGGAGACAAAAGACGCGGTAGAGAAATACATCTACGAAGCGTCTATGAAGTCAAATGTAGACCGTATGCAGGATAAAGAGAAGACCGGCGTATTTACGGGAAGCTATGCGATCAACCCGTTAAACGGCGCCAAGACGCCGATCTGGCTGTCCGATTATGTACTTGCCGATTACGGTACGGGAGCCATCATGTGTGTGCCGGCTCACGATGACCGTGACTTTGAGTTCGCAAAGAAATTTGACATTCCGATCGTTCAGGTCATCGCAAAAGACGGCAAAGAGATCGAGAATATGACAGAGGCTTATACAGAGGCATCAGGAACAATGATCAATTCCGGTGAGTGGAACGGCATGGAATCCGCTGTCCTGAAAAAAGAAGCTCCGCACATCATCGAGGAGAGAGGACTGGGACGTGCGACCGTGAACTACAAGCTCCGCGACTGGGTATTTTCCCGTCAGCGTTACTGGGGCGAGCCGATCCCGATCGTGCACTGTCCGGACTGCGGATGTGTGCCGGTGCCGGAGGAAGAACTGCCCCTCACACTTCCGGACGTAGAATCTTACGAGCCGACAGGAACCGGCGAGTCACCGCTCGCAGCGATCGACGAGTGGGTGAACTGCAAGTGTCCGGTATGCGGAAAACCGGCCAAAAGAGAGACGAACACGATGCCTCAGTGGGCAGGATCTTCATGGTACTTCCTGCGATATGTGGACAATCACAATGATAAAGAACTGGTCTCCAGAGAAAAAGCAGACAAATACCTGCCGGTAGATATGTATATCGGCGGCGTGGAGCACGCGGTACTGCATCTTCTGTACTCCAGATTCTATACAAAGTTCCTGTGTGATATCGGTGTGATCGATTTTGACGAGCCGTTCCACAAGCTGTTCAATCAGGGAATGATCACAGGAAAGAATGGAATCAAGATGAGTAAGTCCAAGGGAAATGTAGTTTCTCCGGACGATCTTGTACGTGATTACGGCTGCGACTCCCTGAGAATGTATGAACTCTTCGTAGGACCGCCGGAGCTGGACGCCGAGTGGGACGACCGCGGAATCGACGGCGTAAACCGCTTCCTGAAACGTCTCTGGAATCTGCTCCAGGACAGCAGGGACAAAGATATCAAGGCGACAAAAGAAATGATCAAGCTCCGTCACAAGATGGTTTACGATATCACAAGCCGTCTGGAGAGCTTCAGCCTGAATACTGTTGTATCCGGTTTCATGGAGTACAACAATAAGTTCATCGAGGTTGCCAAGAAAGAGGGCGGCATCGACAAAGAGACGCTGGAGACCATCGCAGTGCTCATCTCTCCATTTGCACCGCATTTTGCAGAGGAGATGTGGGAGCAGCTGGGACACAGCGAGACTGTCTTCAAGGCAGGATGGCCGACCTACGATGAGAACGAGATGAAGGACGATGAGATCGAGATCCCGGTACAGATCAACGGCAAGACAAAAGCTGTCATCAGCATTTCCGCCGAGGCGACAAAAGACGAGGCGATCACAGCCGGAAAAGAAGCTGTCGCTGATAAGCTGACCGGAAATGTGATCAAAGAGATCTACGTGCCGAAAAAGATCGTAAATATCGTTATGAAGTAGTTCTCAAAGAAATCACAGGAACAGATCGTATCATTTTCAGTGGATAATACTGCATTTTGGTAAAGCAGCTATACCAGGAGAGAGAGGAATAGACAAATGGCAAATGATCACGGCGAACAGATAAGGATCGTACAGGAGACTGTAGCAGGAAAGGAGATCACGTTTGCACATGTGATGGGCGGACCGTCTCCGATCATATATCAGAAACTGGGACTGAACCCACAGGTTGATTACCGGTCATCGGCGATCGGGATCATGAACATGACGCCGCCGGAATCTGCTGTGATCGCATCTGATATTGCGGTCAAGAGCGGAAATGTTTACCTTGGATTTGCGGATCGTTTTACGGGCACGCTCATCATTACGGGTGAGATTTCGGATGTCACGGCGGCTCTGACAGAGATCGTGGAGTATTTCCGCGATTCGCTGGGATATGTTGTCTGCAAGATCACAAAGAGATAGGAAGTGCGTCCATGGCTCGAATGACGAAAGAGGAACTGCTGGAAAAGCTGTTCCACGATGATTATGAACATCTCAAAGGGAAAAAACTGCGTATGACACGGGTGCGCGTACCGGGAAAAGAGGTATGCATGGCGCATGTCATCAGCCCTTCTGACACCAGGATCTACCAGAACCTTGCTCTCCACATCGGTGTTCACGAAGGAGAGGACCATACAGGCGAGTCCATCGGTCTTCTCCGGTTTACGCCGTGGGAGTCGGTTGTGGTGGCGGCGGATACCGCGGTAAAAAGCGCGAATGTGGAGATTGGCTTTATGGACCGCTTCTGCGGATCTCTGATCATTACGGGCAGACTGGCGGAGGTACAGACTGCGGTGGAGAGCGTCGTCAGATTTTTCGACGAGGTGCTCGGATTTCAGACGTGTGAGATCCACAGAAGCTAGTTGGAGTATTTCATAAGGTATAAATATTCGCAACAGGACAGAGACAGGCAAGGTGAGAGAATGAGAAAAATGTTTCTTATGGGCCGGAGCGAAGCGGGAAAGACTTCCCTGACACAGGCGCTCAAAGGCGAAGAACTCCATTACATTAAAACACAGTATACGAATACAGAAGATGACACGATCGATTCTCCGGGAGAGTATGCAGAGTCAAAACGCTTCAGCGTGGGACTGGCATGCTTTTCTTTTGAAGCGGACGTAGTGGCTATCGTCCAGGCTGCGGACGAGCCATTCAACCTTTTCGGGGACAGCAGCCGTGCATTCATCCAGCGCCCTCTGATCGGCATTATCACGAAGATCGATTCTCCCTACGCTAATATCCCGATGGTCAGACAGTGGCTGATCAATGCGGGCTGCGAACGCATTTTCATGGTGAATAATGTGACGAGAGAAGGAATTGACGAACTGATGGAATATCTGTCAGAGGACGAACCGCGCCTGACGCTGGAGCAGGCAATGTTCAAGCAGCGCCTCGGACTTAATGAGTGGGATCCGCTGCCGGATGGGGTTGAGTATCCGGAAGGGATCTGACAGCTGCTGTTTTTTACATATTTCTCCGGTATCTTCAGCGGCAATGTTTCCTCTCCCCTCCAAAAGAGATTGCCATAAGGATCAAACTTGAGAAGGAATTATGTGATGAAGAAAAACAGAATACTGATCATTGAAGATGATACGGACTTAAGAGAAGGCCTGTCTTTTTCTTTTCTGGGCGACGGATATGAAGTCCTGGATGTGGGAACGAAAAAAGACGGCCTGAAAGAAATAGAGAAAAACATGTATGATATTGTTCTCCTGGACTGCAATCTCCCTGACGGTACAGGTTTTGAACTCTGTAAAGAAGTACGTGGTTTCAGCAATATACCGATCATCATGCTGACGGCACGGGATACGGAGATGGATGAGATAAAAGCACTGGAAATGGGAGTAAATGACTATCTGTCCAAACCATTTTCACTCGGTGTATTGAAAGCGAGGATGAAAAGGATCCTGCAGGAAAATACAAAATCAGAAAAGATTATTTCCGGATCTGTTGTGATAGACCAGAATACCTGTAAGGTGTATAAAAGGGGAGAAGAGATATCTTTAAGCAAGCTGGAGTATCGTCTCCTTTTGTATCTGATAGAAAACAGGAACCATATTCTTTCAAAAGATCAGATCTTAGAAAAAATCTGGGACAGTGACGGAAAGTTTGTGGATAATAATACAGTGTCTGTAAATATCAGCAGATTACGGACGAAAGTGGAAGACGATCCGTCGCATCCTCAGTGGATCAGAACAGTACATGGGATCGGATACATCTGGAAGGAAGACTGAAATGTGGATACAAATCGTGTTGATCATTCTGCTGTGTATGGTGATCGTGTATAGTGTGTATCAAAAACGGCAGACATATCGTAAGATCGACCGTTTGCTGGATCATGTACTGAGCCGGGAGGAGATCGTGGATTCTGATGTGAAAGAGGGGGAGTTTTCTGCACTGGTAAGTAAGATCAGACAGATCCAGGATGTACTTGGCAGTCATGTCCGGAAGGCGGAAGAGGAGAAAGATCAGGTTAAGAGCCTTGTATCGAACATGTCCCACCAACTGAAAACACCGCTTGCAAATCTCTCTCTGTATGGAGAAATTCTTGGAAAAGAAGATGTATCATCGGAACGCAGGGCGGAGTTTGCCGACAAAATGCAGCGGCAGATCGATAAGCTGAACTGGATCGTAGAGTCGCTGTCCAAGATGGTGAAACTGGAACAGAATATTGAAGGCTTTGAGATAAATGAGATTGGGATCAGACAGACTATTTTGGATGCGGTAGATACTGTTTACGGAAAACTGGAAAAGAAAGAAATCCATCTGGCCGTGGAATCTTTTGCAGACTGCCGGATTTTTCATAACCGGAAGTGGACGGCAGAAGTGTTCGTGAATCTGCTGGAAAATGCCATTAAATATACGGAAAAGGGAGGCGTTGTTTCTATCAGCGTTCATCCTTACGAATTATATACAGAAATCAGGATTTCGGATAACGGAAGAGGCGTCCGGCAGGAAGAATTAACAGATATTTTCAAACGCTTTTACCGCAGTCCGGAAGTGGAAAACCTGGAGGGCTCAGGCATCGGACTGTATCTGTCTGATCTGATCCTGGAAAAAGAAAAGGGATACATAACGGCCGTTTCTGAATATGGAAAGGGCAGTTGTTTTTCTGTGTTCTTACAAAACTGTAAGAATTAATCGCTCCATTGTAAAGAAACTGCAAGACGCGTCAGATATACTGTCAGCATCAAGATAAGGAGCGAGGACAGATGAAGATATTAGAACTGCAGAATATTGAAAAGATTTACGGGGAAAAGGAAAATCAGGTAAAAGCACTGCGAAATATTAATTTTCAAGTCGAAGAAGGAGAATTTGCAGCTATTGTAGGCACGTCGGGATCCGGAAAATCTACGCTGCTGAATTTGATCGGCGGTCTGGATAACCCGACACGGGGGAACATTTTTATTAAAAACAAAGAAATCGGTTCTCTGTCAAGAAAGGAACTGACGATCTTTCGCAGAAGAAATATCGGGTTCGTATTTCAGAATTACAGCTTAATGCCTGTGTTGAATGTATACGACAATGTAGCTCTCCCTCTGACCTTTGACAGGGGAAGGCACCTGAACCGGAAATATATCGAAGAACTTTTGCGGGAACTTGGCATATGGGAGAAACGAAAGAAATATCCGCATGAGCTGTCGGGCGGACAGCAGCAGAGAGTGGCTATCGCGCGGGCTCTTGTCCATAAGCCGGCGCTGCTTCTCTGTGACGAGCCCACGGGAAATCTGGATTCCGCTACAACGATCGAGGTTATGGGGCTGCTAAAAACAAGCGGCAGAAAATATCGGCAGACGATCCTTATGGTAACGCATAATGAGGCGATCGCGCAGACATGCGACAGAGTCATTCATATTGAGGATGGACGCATTACTATGGGGAAATCTGTATTTCCGGGAAAGGGCGGTGATGAGAGATGTTAAAGCTCGCCTGGAAATATATGAGATATTATAAGAATCAGACATTGGCCATTTTTGCAGGTATTGTATTAACGGCAGCGCTGCTTTTCGGGATCAGTTCCCTTATTTACAGCAGTCAGAAAAGCGACCTGGCAAACAGTAAGACGATCTACGGAGACTGGCAGTATTTTGCAGAAACAGACCGGGAGACCTTTCAGTCTGTACAAAGTGGGGAGAAGGGAGACGGTTATGTTCTGGAAAAATGCGGGAAGATGGAAATCCGGGACGCAGTGGCGGAACCTTTTGTGATTTATTTTATTTGCGCAGATGATGCGTACCGTCAGATGGCGCACAGAAATCTGACAGAGGGAACTTATCCCCAAAGAGAGAATGAAATCGCAGCAGACCGATTTGTACTGAGCAATCTGGGATTTTCCGGAGGTCCGGGAGATCCACTTTGTATTGATGAGAGAGAATATATCGTGACGGGAATACTGGAAAGCGAGTGGGCTGCCAGCGCCAGCGAGATGGAAATCTTTGTCAGCGACTCTTTCGCGGGAAGCGGCAGTCAGACTTTTTTATACCTCAGCTTTGATGAAGATGAAAAGCTGTATAAGCAACTGGACGCTTTTCAAAGGCGATACCACATTTCTTCCGATTCCGTAGAGGGAAATGATGAAGTCATCCAGTATCTTGGAGGAGAAGAACCGGATCGTATCTGGGATATTATAAAATTTGGTCTGACAGAGGAGGATGGGAATTTTACCTATATTATCCTGAAATTACAGAGCGATTACAATCTGGCTTACAATGGGATGATCTTTCTGTTGTGCCTTTTCAGTCTTTTTATCGTATATAGTGTCTTTAATATTTCCGCAGCAAAAAGGACTTCAGAATACGGAATCCTGCAGACGCTGGGAGTCAGCGAACGTCAGATCGGAGGGACGCTGGTCCTGGAACTTTGGATGCTGTTTCTTTTGGGGTATCCTCTGGGGTGTCTGCTCGGAAATGGGGTGTTAAGTCTGTTATATCAGAGGCTTCGGGGTGTATTTGGCGGAAATGGAACAGGTGCGGCAGAGACAGGACTGACTGCTGTGGACCAGACATTAGCAAAAGGTTCTGAGTCGGCGGGCTTCTACATTTCATGGGAGGCGATGACAGCAGGATTCCTGTTTTTACTGACCGCACTGGCAGTCGTAGGATTTCTTGTAGTCCGCTCACTGAGAAAGCAGTCCCTCAGGGAAGTTATGGACGGCGATGTCTCCCATACAAAAAGAAGAAAAATATATGCCGTTCATCCGGTCAATATGGCAGGGATCGTAGTAAGAAAATTTATGTTCTCTAATAAAAAGAAAGTGATCGGTATACTTCTTTCACTCTCGATCGGAGGCTGCATCTTTTTATGTACGACCTACATGGTGGAAAATCTAAAGGTACATGCAGAACTTTCCATGAAGTCAGATGACGGACTAGGTTCTGAATATCGGATTTCTTTAAGATCCACTTCATTAGATGATACGATTCCGGAGACTGTGGCGGATAAAATAAAGGATATGCCGGAGACTGACGACGTATACGCTACGAAATACACTATGGGGGAGTTAAAACTTACAGAAGACGAATTTCTGGCCGATGAGAGTTGGGACAGATATTTTGAATATCAAAACGGCGACGCCTATTTTGACCGGAGATATGGAGGGATCTGCGTTCAACACGAGGACGGGACATACGCAGTCAAGTACGACGTCTATGGATATGACGACGAACTGTTAAAACAGCTTAAAGATTTCGTACTGGAGGGTGAGATACGTCCGTCTGAAATAAAATCCGGCAATCAGGTCGTAGTAGCCGCAAATATGGACGGACAGGGAAATTACTATTTTTATGGTAAGAAACCGGGAGATACGATCACACTGCGAGTTCCAAGACAGGAAAACTATACGGACGATCTGCTGAAATTTCAGAGCGGACAGGAAAATTATATCGAAAAAGAATTTAAGATCGCTGCGATCGTAAGCAGACCGCTGGCGCAGGAAGAAGGCTTTTTAAATGTAGAGCCGTGGAACAATGCGCAGAGCGTGATCATGACAAATGATCAGATGACAGAAAATTTCGGACTGACAGATTACAGCTTTATCAATGCATCTCCGGTACAGGGCGCAGATACAGAGCAGGTAAGCGCTCAGTTGCTGCAGGTGATCCGTGATGTACCCAAAGCTGTGCTGCAGGACTATACCACGGCAATTGAGACACAGAAAAATTATCTGTCTCAGCAGCAGGCTTTCTTCTCCGGTATTGCGGTCATTTTGCTTCTTATTAGTCTGTTTCATATTATGAACAGCATGAACTATACGATCCTTGCCCGAAGAAGAGAATATGGCATTATGCGCGCCATGGGTATCACAGACAGCGGTTTTTACAGGATGATCCTGCAGACGGGGATTACCTGTGGTTTGCTGGCAGATGCAGTAATCTTTTTCCTCTATCATCTTGTACTTCGCAGAGTGATAGATTATTATATGGTTCATATCGTGCAGTTTCTGCATATTCAGGCCGGGATACCTGGCGCGGTCTGGTGCGGACTGATGCTCCTGAATATTCTTATTGCGGTCATTGCAGTATTACTGCCGGCGCGGAAGATGATACGTGAAAGCATTATAAATGAATTGTCTGGATAAAGAAAGGAAAATATGATGGCGGTTAAAGTTGCAGTTATTGATCCTGGGTTCGGAGGTATGGCGCTCGGTTTTAAAGAAGCGGGGTTTAATGTGACAGTTGTTTTTGATAAGTATGTAAAGGCTCCGGAAAATATACCGGATTCCGACGTGATCGCGGTAAATCTGATCGAGATGCCGCCTCTCTGTCATGCCGACAGACCGCAGGATAAAAGACGAGAGATAACTTACGATTATTTTACGGCAGTGTGCAGGATGATCGAATCCAAACGTCCGAAAGCTTTTTGCCTGGTCATGCAGAAAGGTATGCATAAGAATCCTGCTTTTATAAAGACGCTGAATGATTTTCAGATGCTGGGTTATTTCTACGAGTATAAAGTCATCAATAGCGGGAAAATGACCGGTTTGCCTGTAAATGAGGAACGGCTTTATCTGCTCGGGTATCGGAATGACATTTCCTATATAAAGTTTCCGGACAATCCGGACATCGGTTATAGCCTGTCAATCCGGAAACTGTTCGGAGGAGAAACGGTTGAAGAAGAGTATTATAAGATCAATTATGAGCAAATAGAGGAAAAAACAGATGACGACTGCTTTCTTTGCTGGAGAAAAGACAGATATATCGAGCGGCCATATGCGGATTGGAATCTGATCAAAATGCCATTGGTAAGGATCGACGGAAAAATCCATAAGCTGACGCCTTGTGAAATGGCAAAACTAAAGGGTATTCCAGAAGAATTTAACCTTGGTACATCAAAAAATAAGACAAAGCTTTACCGGATGCTGGCATATACACCGAATGTACAGGTGATCCAAAGAATAGCATATCAGCTTAAAAATAATCTGATGCAGACTCCGCTCAAAAGAATGCAGGAACAAAACGGGGCCAAATTTGAACGGATTTTCGCCATGTATCTGGATAAAAAAACAGGAAAGAAAAGAGAACCGAAAACCGGTCAGGACGGAAGATGGGATTATGAGTATATTTACCACGGCGTTGTATATTATTTCAACCTGAAATTTTATAACAGTAATTCCGTGGCCGGAGATAATATCCTGCGCGTATGTCAGCGGTTGGCGAAAAATATCCCGACAGGAGACAGAAAGATCATCCTGGCAGTGGCCAACACTGTTTCTGATGAAATAAAATACATATGTGAGGAGCAATATAATATTTTTATATGGGATGTAAAAAATCTCATATGGATGTTCGAGGAATTTCCGGAGATCAGAAATGAATTTATTGCCCTTTTGAATTTCCCGACGGAAGATATGAAAGCGGAGAAGCCAAGGCCGGATCTGTTTGCTGAAACGGAAGAAAAACACGGAATAGTCGATCTGAAGGAAAAACTCCGTCAGATCCGTCCCGGACATGAAGAATATCAGCAATATGAAAATGTTTGCATTGAAATTTTGAAATATGTACTGGGGGATTATCTTACTTTATGGTATGCACAGGAAAAGACGGATAACGGTATGTACCGATTTGACCTTTGCTGTAAGATAAAAAACGGTGTGGATCAGGATTTCTTTGAAACGATCAAACATTATTTTAATACCAAATATATCGTGTTTGAATTTAAAAATTACAGCGAAAGGATCACACAACAGGAAATATATACAACAGAGAAATATCTGTATGAAAAAGCTTTACGCAGGGTAGCGTTTATCATATCGAGAAACGGAGCGGATGAAAATGCTCTCGCGGCGGCAAGAGGCAGCCTCAGGGAAAGCGGGAAACTGATATTGTGTTTATCAGATAAAGATCTTATGGAACTGATCGACATAAAGGAAAAAAACGAGCAGCCCGCCGGATTGTTTTTTGAAGCGATGCTCGACGATCTTCTGATCCACCTGGAAAAATAGAAGTGGAAGAGGATACTCCTACGATAATTTAAAATTGATGCGTAAATTTTATCTGAGCTGGTGACTTATTCCAGAGGGAATTTAGAAACCCTCACAAGCGCTGGAAGAATAGTTGAATCCGCAATATACGCAGCGTGACGGAACAGCAAAAGCTACCTGGAAGAAGTTGTTGAAAATCAGGGAAGATAATTTGAACATGTAGAAGAACATTCCTTCCAAACAGGGGTATACCATTATGCCCTGAAAAGATGGGCAAAGCTAAGTGATCGGGCAGCTGCAGAGGCCCACACTGGTCATTGTCCAGAATAAAACACTGGCCGCTCAGTTGTACGGAGAATTCAAGGAGATGTTCCCTGATAACGCGGTGGTATATTTTGTCTCCTACTATTTTAATGTCAGAAAACCGGAGTATCTCCGCGCTAATTTGTGCTGTTGAGTCTCGAAAAATGGACGAAGATTACACTATTAACCCGGCGACATTCAATATAAAAATCAATGAATGAAAATTGTATTTTACTTTTATTTTTGGCCTATATTTTTCTTGAAATCTTCTTGTAAAAATGGCAGAAAGAGCATATACTATAAGCAAAGGTAAAGAAAGTAAAGAAAACCAAGAAAGGAGTGTGCGTTATGGAAATTGCTAAAATTTCAAGCAAAGGCCAGATCACGATCCCCGTATCTGTTAGGAATCGTCTGCACTTAAATACAGGAGACAAGGTGTTGATTTTAGAAGAAAACGGAAGATTTTATATTGAAAATGCGGCGAATGTAGCTTTTCAGCACGTTGAGGAAGGTTTTCGTGGCGCTGCTGCAGAGGCGGGCTTTAACAGTGAGGATGAAATGCAGGATTATATGAAAGAAATCCGGAAAGAACTCAGGAGGAAATAACCAATGAGAGTTATGCTGGATACAAATATTCTGGTTTCCCTTATATTTTTCCCATCTGCGGTTACCCGTGATTTTGCACGGAGAGTAGGCTTTGGAAACCGGATCGTACTCTGTGATTATGTGGTGGAAGAACTTCGATTGGTAGTGGAAAGAAAATTTCCGAACCGAAAGAAGATTTTGGAACAGTTCTTCTATGAATTACCCTTTGAGCTGGTCTATACGCCAAAAGAGTTAAATGCGGAAGAATTTCCTTCTGTGAGGGATACCAAGGATTTCCCCATCCTTGCCACAGCGATCATGGAGAATGTAGATGTATTGGTAACTGGGGATAAAGATTTAAGGGTTGTAGAAATTGAATATCCGGAAATCATGACAATGAGCGAGTTCATTGAAAAATATTGATCCGGGAAGAAAATGGGCAATCGGAGACGGTTGCTCTTTTTTATGCTTTTTTGAAGGAGGTCATCATTTGGAGATGAAGATCAATCGGGAAATCCGGGAATATACGGAGGCCATGTATTTTGGCCTGTCACTCCGCCAGTTTATCTGTGCGGTTCTGGCCTGCGGCGTTGCTGTGGGCCTTTATTTTTTGCTCCGCCCGCATATGGGAATGGAAACAGTCAGTTGGGTGTGCATGTTGGGAGCGGCGCCCTTTGCGGCTATCGGTTTCATCAAATACCACGGAATGACCGCAGAGAAATTTTTATGGGTATGGATCAAAAGCGAGATCCTCATGCCGAAATATCTGGTATTCCATCCGGAAAACCTGTATTACGAATTGGCAAAGGACGAGATCAGAAAGCAGGAAAAGGAGGCGATGGGAAAGCATGTTAAGAACACTAAAAACCGTCATGCGGCAGGACAAGGAGAAGTTTAAAATCCCGAAGAGCGTACAGCAGGCAATCCCGATCCAGACCATCTGGAAAGACGGGATCTTTCTGGTAGGGAAAAACAAGTATGCGAAGACGTATCGGTTTACGGACATCAACTTTGAGGTGGCGTCCGAGGAAGATAAGAAATCCATGTTTCTGGATTACACAAGTATTCTGAACTTTTTTGACTGCGGAGCCACGACCAAGCTGACGATCATTATCCGCAGACTGAACAAGGAGGAGCTGAAAGAGGCTGTCTTTATCCCCATGCAGGAGGACGGACTGGACAAGTACCGGAAGGAAGTCAACGACATGCTCATGGAAAAGACCGTGGGAGCCAATGGCATGATCCGGAAATTGTATGTGACGATTTCCGTGTACCGGAAGAACGTGGAGGACGCAAGGAACTATTTTCTGCGTACCGGAAACGGGCTGATCTCTCATTTCAGCAACCTGGGTTCTAAGTGCGAGGAACTGGACGCACAGGAAAAACTTCATGTGCTGCACAGTTTCTACCGGGCCGGAGAGGAAAGTCATTTCTCTTTTGATATGAAAACATCAGCAAAACTGGGACACAGCTTTAAAGACCATATCTGCCCGGACACAATGGAATTTGAAAAAGATTATTTTAAAGTAGGGGAGCGGTATGGCCGGGTGCTGTATCTGAAGGATTATGCTTCTTATATCTCAGACACTATGGTATCGGAGTTTGCCGACATCAACCAGAACATGATGATCAGCATTGATATTATTCCGATCCCCACGGACGAGGCGGTCAATGAGGCTCAGAACCGTCTGCTGGGTGTGGAGACGAATATCACGAACTGGCAGAGGCGGCAGAACGCCAACCAGAACTTTTCTGCCACAGTTCCTTATGATATGGAATTACAGAAGGAGGAAAGCCGGGAGTTCCTGCGGGATCTGACTACCAGGGATCAGCGGATGATGGTGGCTGTCGTGACTTTAATGCACATGGCCGGAGATAAGAAACAGTTGGACGCAGATACCAGCACGATCCTGTCCGTGGCCAGAAATAAGATGTGCCAGATGGCGGTGCTGAAATTTCAGCAGATGGACGGAATGAATACCGCCCTCCCGATAGGTGTGAGGAAGATCGACAGCATGAGGACGCTGACCACAGAAAGTTTAGGCAGTCTGATCCCCTTCCGGACACAGGAAGTCATGGACAAAGGCGGGATCTACTGTGGGATCAATGCGATCTCCCACAATCTGATCTTAGTAAACCGTGGTCTGCTGCTCAATCCGTCCGCTTTTATCTTAGGCGTACCCGGAAGCGGCAAATCCATGTTGACAAAATTATTTGTGCTGTTAATTATTCTCACAACGTCAAAAGATCAGGTGCTGATCTACGATCCGGAAGGAGAATATGAACCTCTGGTGCAGGCGCTGGGCGGCGTGAGCCTGCCGATCTGCGCCGGAAGTGATATTCACTTAAATGCTATGGATATGGTAAAAGGCTATGGCGATAAAAACCCGATTGTGGATAAATCCCAGTTTGTCCTCTCCCTGTATGAGCGGATCACGGATGACCGCTATATTATCGGGCCGAAGGAAAAGAGTATCCTTGACCGCTGCGTGGAGCGTGTTTACTCCAAAAAACGCCAGTACGAAATCCCGACCTTTTTCACGCTGCGCCGGGTACTGCAGGAGCAGGATGAGCCAGAGGCAAAAGATCTGGCTCTGATGTTGGAGTTGTTCACAGATGGTACGCTGAACAACTTTTCCCATCCCACCAACATTGAGACGGAAAACCGTCTGATCAGCTTTAATACACGGGGCATGGTGGAAGATATGAAAGACCTGGGGCAGCTTGTGATCACTGACCACATGATCAACCGGGTATCCCAGAACTGGGAGAACGGTGTGAGAACCCATATCTTTCTGGACGAGTTTCACACGCTGTTACAGCATAAGTACAGCGCAAACTTTTTCGACAGCGCTTACCGGCGGTTCCGTAAGAGAAACGCATGGACGACCAGTCTGACGCAGAACGTGGAGTATGTGCTGGATTCACTGACCGCAAGGACAATGCTCTCCAACTCGGAATTTATTGTCATGCTGAATCAGTCTGCTTCTGACCGGGAGCAGTTGGCAGAGCTTCTCCATATTTCCGGGGAACAGATGAAGTATATTACAAATGCCAGAGCCGGAAATGGCCTTGCGAGGATCGGCAGCGCCCTGGTTCCGTTCTATAACCAGATGAGTAAAAATTCCGAGATCTACAAGCTGATGTCCACGAAACCAGAGGATTTTGAGAAAACGTGGGGCAGTCCGGGAGACGGTATTCCGGAGTCATAATACAATCATTTTTAGCAGTCTGTGAGGAAAGAAATTTCCCGCAGGCTGTTTGTATATGGAGGGATCATATGAAAACAATCAGATTTGAATCAAAGGAACACGAAAATTTCTTTTATTCCATGCTCAAGAGAACCGGGAACACGGACAGTTATCATCAGGCGTTTTTCTATTGCGTGGGGATTTCCGATACCACCAGAAGAAATGTGGAGCGGATTTTTGATTTTGAAAAAGGACGGATCAAACCTATGGGGCTTCATGAAGGGTGGCAGACAGGCGGTTCCATCCGTCTGACAAGGCTTGCCTTCAATCTCTGGAACGGGTACACAGAAAAAAGCCATGAGCGGATGTCCACTCCGTATGAGATTTTTGACTGCGGGTATGCGCCTTACTTCTTTGAGGCGATCCGGCTGAAATATCCGGATTACTGCCGGGAACTGCCTGCCATGAAACCGCAGACCGCACAGAGAGAACGATAGGAGGGAGCGAAGATGGAGACAGCGAGACAGACCACTTTGATGGAACAGCCGGAGATCGTGGAACTGTTCCGGGTACTGGAAGGAAACGGACTTCAGAAAGAGCAGAAAGAAGTGGAATCCCTTGTAAAGTATCTGGACGGAATGGAATCCCAGTTTGGACAGGTGCTTGAGGAATTGCGGGATGTGAAGGAACAGTTATCCCAGATCCAGGACGGAGGCGTGAAAGCGTCCGTCCTGCGGATCGCTGAACGGGCCCAGAGTAAAGTGCAGGAAGTTGGAGGACAGTTCCATACGGTGCGGAAAAATCTGATCCAGTCTGCCAAAAGTGCTTTGCAGACGTTTAAGGAGAAAGGGAAAGACGCTCTGCGGAGGGCAGTATCAGCTATGAAGATTCCGTCCGCTCTTGCCCGGATACAGGAAGGGCTTCACGGGGCGGTGGAGAGTATGAACCGACAGGCAGATAAAATGGAAGTCTTAAGCGGGGAACTCCACGCTGCAGGCGGCCATATCAAAAATGTGGGCAGGATTTTCCGGGGGAAAGAACAGGAGAAAGTAGAAACACAAGCCACAGACAGGGGGATTACAGCAAAGATCCGCAAGTCATTTTTGACAATCAGCGGCAGGCTCTCCAGTATGGAGCAGACTACGGACAATATGAGGAAACGTCTGGAACAGTTCGTACAGAAGGAGGAAAAGAAACCGTCCGTGAAAGGGGAACTGAAAAAATTAAAAGAAGAAAAGAAAATGGTTCCCCAGTTGCCCGTTCCGGTCAAACAGCAGGCAAGAGAATAAGGAGGAGAATTGCAGAATGAAACATCAGAAGATCAAAGGGAAATGGTATCTGGCAGGACTGGCGGTATGCGTACTGCTTTTTGGCGTGTCGCTGTTTCAAGTGATCAGCTATTATGCGGGCGCACAGAAAGCGGAAGAAGAATTTACAGAACTGGCAGAGATCGTGGAGCAGACAGAGGATACGCCGGAGGAAGAACCGGCAGGAGAGGAGCAGGAAGTTGTCTCTCCCTTAGAGCGGTATGCCGAGCTGTTTGCCATGAATAATGATATGGCTGGATGGATCCGGATTGAGGATACGCAGATCAACTATCCGGTCATGTATACGCCGGACAACCCGGACTATTATCTGAAACACAATTTTTACAAGGAATCCAGCGCTTATGGCGTTCCTTATATTGCAGAGCATTGCGATCCAATGGAACCCAGCGACAATGTGATCATCTACGGACACCACATGAATAATGGTTCCATGTTCGCCGGATTGATGAATTATGAGGATCGGGATTTCTATGAACAGCATAAAATTGTCCATTTTGATACACTGACGGAAACCGCCGAATACGAAGTGATCGCAGTATTCAAGACCACGGTATATGATGATACCGGATTCAAGTTCTATCTCTTTTCTCATGCAGAGACGGAGAAAGAGTTCACGGACTATGTGGAGCAGTGCAGGGAACTTGCCCTTTATGATACGGGAGTGACCGCCGCATATGGAGACAAGCTGCTTACTCTGTCCACCTGCGAATATTCCAATACCAATGGAAGGCTTGTGGTTGTGGCTAAAAAGATCTGAAAACCCCATATCCGAAAGGAGGGCAGGCGATGGGAAGAACGATCAAAACCCGCCACGTCCAGAAGGATATCAAGGTATTGGATAAAACAGTGACAGCGGCGGAGCATATGAAAGGGGCCTATATCCGGACAAGAGACAGCGCAGAACAGACACAGGTCAAGGAACAGGGAAATCCCGTAGGCTATGCCGAAGATCAGGTCATGGAAAAAGGGGAGCGAGCTGCCCGTGGAACGGTTCAACAGGCGGAAAAACAGGGGAAGAAAGTAATCCATGCTGTCCGGGAGCGGGGCAGGGTAGAAAAAGAGGCAGAGGCTTTCCAGGAGAAAAACGGAGATCCTTCCGCCTCTTCTTTTTCGTCCGGTACAGAAAAGACTTACCAGCCGAAAGAACAGATAAAAAAACGGACAGGAGCGCAGACCGGGCGGACAGCCGGAAGGCAGGCCGCCGGAGGAAGGGAGACTGGAAAGAAAGGAGAGCAGATCCGGGAACTTCCAAAGCAGACGGTCAAGACGATTGACCGGGGAGAGAAAACAATCAAAACAGCTCATGCTTCTATAAAAACTTCCGGGAAAGCCGCAGTGAAAGGCACAGGCAGGACAATCAAAACAGCGCAGAGAACAGGATACACCGCAGTCAGGACTACAGAGGTTACTGCCAGAGCTGCAGGCCAGGGAGCAAGAGCAGCGGTTCTGACTACACAGAGGACAGCGGTTGTAGCAAGACAGGCGGCGATTGCCGCAGCGCAGGCCGCAAAAGTAGCGGCGAAAGCTATGTCAGCCGCTGTGAAAGCTGTTATTACGTCAACAAAGGCGCTTGTCTCCGCTATCCTTGCGGGTGGCTGGATTGTGGTGCTGATCCTGCTGATCGTCGTCCTGTTTGGTGCATTGTTCAGCATGGTGGGAGGAAGTAATTCCAGTACCGTTACACCTGTCAGCGCAGAGGTGGAGGCATATGAGCCACTGATCCGGCAGTATGCCAGACAGTATGGAATTGAGGAATATGTAGAACTGATTAAAGCGGTTATGATGCAGGAGAGCGGTGGACAGGGAACCGATCCCATGCAGGCGTCCGAGTGTGGGTATAATACCCGTTATCCCAATACGCCAAACGGGATCACAGATCCGGAGTATTCCATTAATGTTGGTATCCAGAACCTTGCGGCCTGTCTGCGGGAGGCAGGCGTGGAAAGTCCGGTGGATATGAACAATATTAAACTGGCACTGCAGGGATATAATTATGGAAACGGGTATATCTCATGGGCGAAAGAGAATTATGGAGGATACACCTATGCCAATGCGGTGGAGTTTTCTAAAATGATGGCAGAACGGAACGGGTGGAGCGGTTACGGGGATACGGAGTATGTATCTCATGTACTGCGATACTATGTGTTTGGGCGTATCCCCGCGGGAACCGGAAGCCAGGCAATCGTGCAGGTGGCGTTGACGCAGGAAGGCAACGGAGGAGACACCTACTGGAGCTGGTACGGTTTTACAGAACGGAAGGAATGGTGTGCCTGCTTTGTAAGTTGGTGCGCTGATCAGTGCGGTTATGTCGAAAGTGGTGTAATACCCAGATTTTCTCTTTGTTCCGCAGGTATGGAATGGTTTGAGAGCCGGGGCCAGTTCATGGATGGAAGCTATGTTCCTGCCACTGGGGATCTTGTTTTCTTTGACTGGGGAAATGACGGGAGTATCGACCATGTAGGGATTGTGGAAAGCGTGGTAGACGGAACCATTTATACAATAGAAGGAAACAGCGGAGATAAAGTGGCCAGACGGAGTTACCCGATTGGATATGGGCAGATTGTAGGGTACGGAGTTCCGGCATATTGATTGAACGGCAAAAGAAAAGTAGAGATTTTCTGCTATTTCTTTTGCCATACATAATGGCTTTAAAATGTGTCTGTATATTACTTATATCGAATGTTGATCATTCTCTCATTATTTGGATATCTTAGAATTTTTTTAATCTAAGAAAGAACAGCAGCCTGAGCGGATCAGACTGCTGAATCTTATTTTTCTGCTTGTATCTCAAAACAATATCCAACTTCCCGGACGGATCGGATGGTGAAGGGAGCATTGGGAGCTGCCTCATATAGCTTCTCCCGTAGGTTGCAGATGTGGAAGCCGATGGTGTTGCTCTCATTCCCAGAGGGAAAATTTCCCCATACCTTCTCGTAGATTTGGCTGTATGTAAGTACATGACCTTTATTAGCTGCAAGAAGCAGAAGAATTTCATATTCTTTTGCGGTGAGCTGGATTTCCTGGCGATTGCGAAAAACTTTCCGTTTGCTTGGACAGATCTCCAGACCGGGGAGGGATAGTATCGGCTCCCCGGCCAACTCATATGTTTCTATCTCTGGATGGCATTTAAGAATGGAAAGAATCTCATCAAATGCATCAGAGTCTTGTTTCTGTAGATCTAAGATGATTACTCGTCCGATAATATCACCCCCTGATCTTTTTCCAAGGAAGCCTCTTTGAGTTTTCTGTAACTTGTTTCGCTGATTACATGCTCCAGGCGGCAGGCATCCTGCGCTGCAATATCCTCTGGCACTCCGGCTTCGATAAGTTGCATAGTAAAGAATTGGTGTTTTTCATAGACCAAGCTGGCAATCCGATACCCCGTTTCCGTTAAGGAGAGTGTACCATCGGCCTCTTTTATCAGACAACCCATTTTAGATAGTTCTTTAACAGCCCGACTTACAGAGGGCAATGTCACATTTAGATGGTTTGAAATATCCACACAGTGGGCGCAACCATGTTTCTGCTGAACCATAAGAACAGCTTCTAAATAATCCTCCATAGATGATGTTAAAGTCAAATGGTACACCTCCTTTTTACTTTGTTTGATTTACACATGAAAAAAAATTCTGTAGTTTTTTAATGCCACTTGTATCCAGTAAATATTGATCCTGAACCTGACCGTTTTCAATATGAATCACGCTGTCACAGACAGATGCTATTAATTCATAGTCATGAGTGATGATAAAGAGAAATTCGTTTTCTCCTTTGAGTTGCTTCAAAAGTTGGCAAGTTTGTATCATGTGGCTGAAATCTAAGCCAGATGTAGGTTCGTCAAAATATAAAATCTTTTTTCCGCAAAACATAGCAGAGGCTATAATCACTCGCTGTTTCTGTCCGCCGGATAAAGTCATGGGATGACGTTCTGAAAGCTCGGTAATGTCCAGCAGTTTCATTATGGCCTGTAGGTTTTCATCTGATGATTCTTCATTATTTCCCAAAACAATTTCTTCCCGAACACTATCGGAAAAAAGCTGGTGGTTGACCTCCTGCATAACCATATAGCTTTCACGAACCCGTTCTTTTCTGTTTTGCTTTTTCCCATCCAATAGAAAAGTTCCTTTTGCCTTTTTCAAAAGCCCACACAAATAGGAAATGAAGGTGGATTTACCTGCGCCATTGGTGCCGATAATTGCGATGATTTGTCCAGATGAGATGGTTAGTTCTGGGATAGACAAAACTTCCGTTTGCCCATAGAAGCAATGGACATCTTGCAATCTCATGGCATGGGCAGCTTGCAGTACAGTCTGTGGCATTACAGGATAGGAGAGTAAATTCACCGTTCGAATCCCGCTGCGAAGCTGTTCTTCACGGGACAAGTTAGATAATTCTGTCATGGTAAATTCTCGGACAATTTTTCCGTTCTCCATGTAGATGGCCCGATCTACCAGTTCTTTCAGGTAATAGGTACGATGTTCTGCGATGATGATCGTCTTGCCCTGCTGCTTTAGCAGGCTTAAAATCTTCCGAACCTTTTCAATCGCCTGAATATCCAGGTTGGAGGAAGGCTCGTCCAGAACATAAACCTGTGGGGACATCGCATAAATGCTGGCGAAGGCAACAATCTGTTTCTCGCCGCCAGACAAATTAAAAATGTTCCGATCTAACAGGTATTCGATTTGGAGATCCCTGGCAGTTTGTTCTACCCGGCCAGCGATTTCTTCCGGCTTTATGCCAAGATTTTCGCAGCCAAAAGCAATCTCGCTGGTAGTATTAACCGTGTAGAACTGTGTTCGGGGATTTTGAAAGACGCTGCCTACTTGCTTGGAGATCTCATACATGGGCAATTCAAAAAGATTTTTCCCATCCAGCAGCACTTCTCCTTGTAACTTTCCTTCGTAGAAATTGGGAATCATTCCGTTTAGCAGGCGTGTCATGGTCGTCTTACCACAGCCGCTTTTCCCACAAAGAAGGATGCATTCCCCATCATTTACTTTCAGATTGATAGAATCCAGGCTTTTCGATTTGCCATCCTCCTGATAAGAGTAGGAAACATCCTGAAAACATATCATAAAATCCCCACCCCCTTTAAAACGAGTGCAGCAACTGCCAGAATGCCTGTAATCGTCCAAACCGCTATATCGTAATAGCTGAACTTCACTTGCACCAAGCTGGTATGGGTGGCGGGATTATCCAACCCACGACAGAGAGCCGCTGCTGATAGTTCTTCACTGACATTGACCGCTGACATGAGCAACGGCACCATAATGTGTTCCAGGGAAATATGGATTCCCCGCATTTTCATTGCGGCCCGGATCGATGCCCATTCTTCTTTGATGGTAGGGAAATAGCGAAACACTACAGACAGCGGAATGATTGCGGTCTGCGGAAGCTGCAGCTTCCACATGACCGCAACAAACTCGCTGACCTCGGTTTTTGACAAAATCCATTTGCCAAGGATAAAACAGGGCAGAAATTTTCTCAAGGCTACCGTAATAAAAGAAACGAGCGTAAAAACAAATCCGTTCATATAAGGCGTCAGGAGCTGATCGATACCAAGCATAATGAAAAAAGCAATTAAAAAATGAAATGCACTTTTGCACTGTCCGTCAATCGTGATGAGAAGCAGACAACCGAATACTAAAACCAGCTCAAAGATAAGGGAATGGCTGAGAAGTAAAAAGAGATTCACAACCAATATCAGCATCAGCTTTGTCCGCAGATCAAATTTTACTTCTCTTTTTCTCATCATACCATTCCAGCCTTCTCAAAATGCTTTTTAAACATCTTCTTCCCAACGGCACAACCGATTAGGGCAAAAACGACCGTTCCAACAATCATCAGGAACAGCACCCAAATAGGAGTCATGGCCTCCAAAGTATTACAAAAATCTGCACTCATGCCACGCTCTAACGTATCGGCGAAGTAGTAGTCCCGCATGATCCAGATGGGAAGGAAACCACCCAACAGATTCTGGGAAAAGAACACATAACTTAAAATGTTCAGCTTGTTGTTACGGAACTTCCCAACACCGGCGATGATTTCCGCAAGGATACCTGCGATGGCACCTGTCACAGCTACAACCCAGATGTTCCCTTGAAGAAGAAGGAATAGGCATGGCAGCATTGCAGCAATAAAGATGGGGCCGTGCATAGGAGCTTTTGCCAGCAGCATTAGGTAAACCGGAGCGGCTACTAAGGCAATCAAGCTGGACATACAAAGATAAAGAGGTGGAACCGGCATACAGCACATTCCAATAATCAGGAATACGACAAAGTATAAGGCAATGAATACGCCTGCAGATACCAGCCGTTTAGACTTTTTTGTGTTCGTTTTGTTGCTCATTTTATGTACCTCCAAAAAATAATTTAGATTCCACACCGGCTCTGCCGCCGGTATTCCAACGGGGTTTCACCCAGAAAATTTTTGAAAGCTGCCGAAAATTTGCTGGCATTTTCGTACCCGACGCTGGCCGCAATCTCTGCGACAGGCTGATTACCTTCCCGCAGAGCCAGAGAAGCGGCAGACATTCGAGCTTCACGCAACCAGGTTGAAATGTTCTTTCCATATACGCCAAAGAAATAGTTCTTCAGCGAGGAAGGACTGATGCCAAAAGGAATAGCAAGACTTTCAATGGAATAATGCCTGCTTAAATCGGCGCTGATAATTTCCATGACCTGTTTGGCAATCTGTACCTGCCCCATGGTCATAAAGGAACTTTCATCACTCTTTTCAGGCATTTCCGATGTACAAAGCAGAAGAAGCAATTCTGCTATTTTCATTTGCAGGTATGGCATCCTGCACTCTGGAGGTGCAGTTCCCATATCCTCAAACAATTTCCGAAGCCGCTCATCTGCCCGGATGACATAATTCTGTGATTCCCGGCAAAATCTTTCCTGCACCTGCCTGCCATCTACACCAAGAATTTTCAAAAGTTCCGGTGCATCCCGACTTAAAACAGAAGAATGGAACAAAATTTCTGTGCCATGATAATGGCCGCAGGGAAACTGAAAACTGTCCTGGGCTTTTCGTATATCAATGCTCAGATTTCCTGGTTCCATAAACAAAAGCAAGTTGTCAGACATACGCACTTCCATGCGCCCCTCCAGGCAGTAATTGATCTTTAAGCTGTTTCCCACTTCTTTACTTTCAGCCAGATGAAAGGATTTGCAGTGGAAACTATGAAATTGCAGTACGACACCGGGAAAAAGTGTCAGCACTTCTACCGTACCGGTTCCATCCACACAATCAATTTGATAAACGATCCGCTGAGAAGTATTTGTCAGTACACGAATATTCTCCTGGGTTTTTAATTCACCCATATAAATTGGAAGAATAGCTGTTGGCTCCAAAAGCACACCTCCTTTTTGGTTAGACTTAGCTAACCGTTTTTAGTATACCATTCCCACATTTGCTTTTCCACTCCGCCAAACAAAAATGCTCCATCTGACACTGAGTTTAGACAGCCCATTCTTGGCTTTTACGCTGGATTTCATAAAGATGGTGGTACAGTCCATTCTTGGCCATCAGCTGTTCATGATTTCCTGTTTCTTCGATGCAGCCATGATTCAGGACAAGAATCTGATCGGCGTCTGCAACCGTGCGAAGCCGGTGGGCAATGACAAGAACTGTTTTCCCCTGAATCAAATGAGAAATTGCGTTCTGAATCAGCACCTCATTCTCTGGATCAAGGGATTCTGTCGCCTCGTCAAGAAGAATAATAGGAGCGTCCTTTAAGAGCGCACGGGCAATGGAAATTCGCTGGCGCTCACCGCCGGACAGGGTACTTCCATTCTCTCCCAGCAGGGTATTGTAGCCATCCGATAACCGCTTTACAAATTCATCGCAGCAGGCGGCCTTTGCTGCGGCCAGAACCTGTTCATCTGTGGCGTCAAGATTACCAATCTTGATATTATTCCAAACGGTATCATTGAACAGCGTCACATCCTGGAATACAAAGGACATATATCCCATGAGATACTCAGGATCGAGAGTTTTCACATCAACACCGCCGACCTTGATCGTACCGCCGTTTACATCCCAAAATCGAGCTATCAACCGAGACATGGTACTCTTGCCGCTGCCCGATGGCCCAACCAAAGCAGTAATCTTTCCCTGTGGAATCGTGGCGTTTACATCTTTCAGCACAAGCTCTTCATTATAAGCAAAGCTGACATGTTCAAAGGTAATGTCACAACTTTCTATTGGCACATCTGTGCGTCCTTCCATTACAGGAATGCTCGCCAGTTCTCGCATACGTTGAGTAGATACCAGGGTATGAAACAACATCGGCAGTAGAGTGAGAATCGTCAGGATAGGCCCATACATCCGGCATACGATTACCAAAGATAAAAGCAATGGCAAAATAGTGATACTGCCTCCTGTCAAAAGGTGAACACCCACAAAAACAGTGATTCCGATTCCTGCCTGTAAAACAAATTGGGCGATGGAGATAAATACACTGGTACCCAACTCCATATGTATAGATTGTTGTTTCAGTTCCTTTAAGGCATCATTCAGCTTGGAAAATTTTTCTCCGTCCAGATGGCAGGACTTGATAATACGGATACCTTCCAGGTATTCCTGTTCTTCTTCCGAAGCTTTCAGTTTTGCGGCAACTTGTTTTTTGCTGCCTCGCTCCTGAATCTTCCGGCTTCCAAAGATAATGAGAAAAGCCAGAGGCAGTGTACAGAAAATGGATAGCCCCATGCGCCAGTCAAAAATCATGACACAGATACAGATGAGAGTGCAGGAAATTGCGTTTGCCATCAAGGGTGGCACGATATGGCTCATGGAGTGTTCAATGCTGGCGCAGTCACCCATCATGTTGGTGGTCAGTTCCGTCAGATCTTTATTATTAAACACACTCATGGGAAATTTACGAACCAGCTCGGCAATACGAATGCGGGAGTCCTCTGCTGCTGTATAGCAGGATACATAGGTCTTTCGGTAATCGTTTTTGCAGCAGAGGAAATGGACAACTACCGCTACGACACCGGCTCCAAAGAGAAACCACATTTTATCCCAGGAAACCGCTTCGCCAGTCAGAGGCTTTAATATTTCCAGAAAAATCTGGACAGTAACAACCACAGACAGCATTAAGGAAAGGTTAGTAAGCGTGCAGGCAAAAATGCCTTTTTTCAAATCTTTTGCTCCACGGTCTGAGAGCTGAAACATCTCTTTCAAATTCATCATGGCTTATGCCTCCTTTCCTATGTTGAATTTCCAGGTTAAGGCCCTGGTATAATTGTTCCACAAGTCCTGATAGCGGCCTTCCTGGGCCACTAATTCATTGTGGGTGCCAGATTGCACGATCCGGCCATGATCCACTACAAGAATTTGATCGGCGTTTCGTACAGTAGAAAGACGATGAGCAATCATAATAACGGTTTTACCTTTCATCAGCTCCGAAAGAGCCTGTTGAATTAAATGCTCATTCTCTGGATCGCTGAAAGAAGTGGCCTCGTCCAGTACCAGGATGGGCGCATTTTTTACAATGGCTCTTGCTATAGAGATGCGCTGAATCTGGCCACCGGAGAGTTTCACTCCATCTTTACCGAATATGGTTTGATATCCCTGCGGCAGCTCTGAGACAAATTCATGGCACTGGGCAGCTTTGGCAGCAGCTATGACTTCTTCTTCTGTGGCCTCTGGGCGTCCCATACGAATATTTTCGAAAATGCTTTGTTTGAACAAAAAATTGTCCTGGAATACAAAGCTCACTGTATCCATCAGGTCGCCAGTACTTATATCACGTATATCTAATCCGCCAATACGAATAGCCCCTTGTTCCACATCGTAAAAACGGGGAAGTAGACTGGCAATGGTGCTTTTACCGCCACCAGACGGGCCGACAATGGCAGTGACTTTACCCTGTGGTGCAGTGAATGACACTGATTGCAAAGCTGCATTGGCTTCATCTTCCGCATAGGAGAATGTTACATCGTCATAAACTACATCGTATGCAGCCGGTTTTTGAGAAGTCTTTTTTTCCGCAATCTCCGGTTCAGCCAACACCTGATCCATGTGTTCCACAGCATTGCCTACCTGCATGGCATTTACAGAAGCATATAACACTTTCATCAAGATAGAAGCAATCACCGGAACAAAAATCAGATAGAAAATAAAAGATGCCACAAATGACGGATAGTCGTTTGTCGAACCACCAATCCAAATGCCCACAGGGATAATGAATAGATAAATCCCATTAAGAGCTGCGGTAAAAGCCGCTGTCATCAGCTCCTGGCTCAGTGAATAAGGGATAACAGTCTTGGTATAATTTTTGATAGAGTCATGCAGCCGCTTAAAGGAAAATGCAGTCTGCCGAAACGCTTTGACTACAGCTATCCCTCGTATATATTCCACAGAAGCATTGCTCATATCCTCCAAAGAAACCTGGTAGTCTTCCATCAATTTTTTTGTCTTGCTACCACCGGAAGTAACTCCATATACCAGGAAAGAAACGATAATCCCTACAAAGGCGGCCAAACCAAAGCGCCAGTCTACTGCGAACACCAGCACCAGCATAACCACCGGAGCAACAAAAGCTGAAATCATGTTAGGAAGGTCATGAGCGATAAATCCTTCCAGACTCTCAATGTTATCATCCATGATTTTTCGCAGTCTGCCGCTGCCCATCTTCAAGTGATAACCCAGGGGGAGCTTCGTGATGTGAGATACATAGTTAATCTTACACTGATACAAAGTACCATAGGCTGCAATATGGGAGAGTGCCACTGACGCAGTATAAAGCAGCACATTCAGAAGAACACCGCCTAAAGCCATCCCTCCATATCCCAGCACTTTTGGAACATCCAAAAGACTGAAATCAGGGTAGGCACCAACAATCTCCTGAATGATAAAGTAAATGGCCAGATAGGGCAGGAATGACGCAATAGTTGCTAAAGCAGAAAGTATCATCCCTCCCGCCATGGGTACTTTTTGCGTCATAGCCAACTCCATAAGGCGTGGTAATCCCTTTTTCGGCTTACCTTCTTGGCTTTCTTTTTTCGCCATAAAGCTTTCCCTCTCTTTCTAAATAAAATATAGTTAGTGTTATCTAACCAAATCCTATTATAGCGATGTACTGATTCTTCTCCAACTCTTTAAGGCGAAAAATGCTCCGTTTGACAATGAGTTTTGCAAATAGCAAATGACATGAAAAAAGGCGACTCAATTTCTCAAGTCGCCTAATATTATGAGGATGATGTTATCTCAAAACAATATCCGACTTCCCGGACGGATCGGATGGTAAAGGGAGCATTGGGAGCTGCCTGGTACAGCTTTTCCCGCAGGTTGCAGATGTGAAAGCCGATGGTGTTGCTCTCGCAGCCGGAGGGAATATCTCCCCATACCTTCTCGTAGATTTGGCTGTATGTAAGTACATGCCCCTTGTTGGCCGCAAGCAATAGAAGAATTTCGTATTCCTTTGCGGTGAGCTGGATCTCCTGTCGATCACGAAAAACTTTCCGCTTGCTTGGATAGATATCCAGACCAGGGAGAGATAGTATCGGCTCCCCAACCAGCTCATACTTTTCTATTTCCGGATGAGACTGTAGGATGGAAAGAATATCATTAAAAACCATAGAATCTTTTTCCAACAGTTCCAGAATAATTATTCGACCGATAGGTATCATCCCCCTGAAATTATACTGTTACTTTCAAACGTTCCAATTATTCGCTTGAATATTATAGGTCAACTCATTAAAACGTTTTACAGGAAGCAGTATGTCTGCGTTAGAAGCAGCGAATACTTTCTCATTGCTTCTTTTCTGAAAGCGCCATCTTCTCTGCAATGGACAATTTTTTGTTAAGGTGTAAGGCCATGAATACAGTAATCACAGCAGCCATAACATCGGCAATTGGTTGGGCATACAGAATACCGTTTATTCCCCACACAGCAGGAAGAAGTAAAATGACTGGAATAAAACAAATGCCTTGTCTGCACACACCCAAGAAAAATCCAGCCGCACCTTTACCCAAAGCAAGGAACAGTGAGGAATACACTGTATAAAAGCCAAAAAGAATAAAAGAAAAACCGCTGGCTCTTAAAGATCTTGCTCCTACAGAAATCATTTCAGAATTGCCATCTGTAAATTGGGAGATTATTTGTGTGGAGAAAATCGCCATCAGCAGCCCTACAATCAAGCAGAAAGTGGTAGACCATATAATAGATGTTTTGATTGCTCCACGCAGACGATCGAATTTTTTTGCACCGTAACTGAAACCTGCAATCGGTTGAAAGCCTTTAAGAAAGCCAAACACTACAAGGGTTCCCATAGAGGTGATTCGCGTCACGGCCCCCATGCCAGCAATGACTGCATCACCATAGCTGTTGGCGGAACGGTTAATTAACGTGATTGAAAGGCTGGTAAGTAACTGAAATGCTAATGTAGGGATGCCAATTTTCAAAATCTCTGTCATCATCTGCAGGGAAGGAGCAAATTGTTTTATGTTAAAAGTAAAGGCGCTCCTTTTTTGAAAAACATATACCAAATAAACTAGCGTCGACACCATCTGCGAAATAGCTGTTGCAATAGCAGCACCTGCTACCCCCATCTTAAATGTGTAAATAAAGAGAGGATCCAGGACGATATTTAGGACTGCCCCTAAAAGTAAGGCATACATAGTTGTTTTGGCAGCTCCCTCACTGCTCACAATGTTATTCATGGTTACGTTAAATACATTGAAAATGCAGGACAGCACGTAAATTCTTCCATACGTCAAAGCATAGGGCATGATTGTTTCTGTTGCCCCCAGCATTACGAGCAACGGTTCCAGGAAAATTGCAGTAACAAGGATAATGATCGCTCCGATCAAGAGACTGCTATACAGAGCCGTGCTGGCTACTTTGTTTGCGGTATCTTTATCTCCACTCCCTAGCAATCTCGAAAGATACGAGGCAGCACCATTACCAAACATCAATCCCAGGCCGACTACGACTTGTCCCAGAGGGAAAATAATTGAAATAGCCCCCATTTGGCTATCGCCTAATGCTCCGACAAAATAGGCATCTACCAGATTGTAAAGGGCGTTAATCAGCATACCAATCATAATTGGGATACCGAGGGACATCAGAGCTCTCGGAATGGGAGCATTCCTTAAAAGCTCAAGTTTGTTGTTTCCTTTCATTGTAAATACTCCTTTCTGTTTAGTGTAATTTAGAGCAGTATAAATTATACTACTATAAATTATAGTATATGTCAAGCTTGTTTTCCTTCTCTTGACAAATAGTATAAAATAAAATACTATATTTTATAGCGGGCTGTAATTCAAGTTGCAGATATAAGGACACGGAAAGGATGAAACTTTATGGCAACGATAGATTTAATCGTGTTAGGAATGCTAAAAAAAGAGCCTATGAGTGCCTATGACATTCAAAAACTGGTAGAATATAGAAACATTTCAAAATGGGTTAAAATCAGCACTCCTTCTATTTATAAAAAGGCTATTCAGTTGGAGGAAAAAGGCTTAATCAAGGGAGAAATTGTAAAGGAAGGGAAAATGCCAGAAAAGTCTGTGTACTCTCTAACAGAAGCAGGAGAAGCAGAATTTGAGCGACTCATGTTTGAGATTGCATCTAAACCGATTAGCATTTTCTTGGATTTTAATGCCGTAATTGTGAATTTGGACTCTCTTCCGATAGAAAAACAGAAAGAGTGTATTGAGGAAATTGAGAACAACGTCAAGACATTGAAAGCCTATTTGGAAGAAAATATCGCTGAGAAGGAAAATAAGCCGAATATTCCTGCTACTGGTATTGCTGTGCTACGGCAACAGTTTGTATTGGTGGAGGCGATTGAAGCTTGGATTAACTCTTTAAAAGTCGATTGATATAAATATCCGCATGAGAAAACGCCGAAATTTGCTGCTTTGTGGCCGTGAACTCGGCGTTTTTTCATCGCTTTGAAACTTCAAAGAATATCCATTATCCAGGACAGATCGTATCTGAGGTAGCGTGGAAGTTGTCTAGTGTAACTTCTTCCAACGTAGATCACAAATGTGAAAATGGCTGTTGCTGTTTACTTGCTAGGGAGAAGCCAATAATTGCTTATGGCTTAAATCTAAAAAAGACTCACAGGGCAGAGCATAAACTCTTTCCTGTGAGTCCTATTCTTTCTTTTCTTCTGGTGGTACGAATTCCAGTAGATCACCAATCTCACAATTCAATACCGTACATAGTCGTGCGAGAACATCTATATCCAATCGAGTGATCTGGTTCCTACAGTAGTTGTTGATCTGCGTCCGCTGCATCTCTGCCCGGTGGCTCAACATGTTTTTACTGAGGCCGGATTCCTTTAATAGTTCATCCAGCTTGATTCGAATGGTTCCATACTCCACTTGCCAACCCTCCTGCCTGCATAAATTTGTTGACAAGTATAGTGTACCCTTGGTAGAATAGAAAAATAAGATGTAGAAAGTCTTGTCAGACATTCTACACAGACAAAACAAACAAATCAAATACGGAAACAGGTGGATACAATAAGCAAAATCACATAGCTTTCTTTGTTTTGCAATTTCTTGTCAAAATTTGCGGCGGGCCTCGGCAAAAGCTAAGAGAAAGCTACTTAATTCCTAAAAATCCCCTTTTATAATACCCTCATCAAAATTGGATGAGGGGGAAACTACACCTTTCCTGTCAGTTATCCCCGTAAGGGGAGAACATGGCAAAGAGGTACATAGGAACCGGCGAACATCCGCCAGGAAATAAAAAATGTCTTTTACATACCGCAGTCCTCCAGGGGATTGCGGTATTTTTCTATTCGACATCTTTTGCCACATTTCTGCCTATATTCCCATCGTGTAGTTACTTTTGTTGGCGTTATGCGCTCGTCTTTTGGCGAGTGCATTTTCTATTTGTTGGAAAATGGCGATGGTTGCCGCTTGACAGGCAACGCCGCCCTTCCTGCAGGGGGCCTCCGTCCGTCTGGATTTTCCCGAAAATTCAGACGAAACGGAGGTTTAACAGCGTGGACGCTGGTAAGAAGAAAATATGGATTCGTGGTCAATTCATAGAGGTCACGGACGAGGTGTATACAGCCTATATGAAAGGCGATAGAAAAATAAGGTATTTTGAGAATGATCTGAAAACAGAACGGACGGTTAAAGATAAGGATGGAAATATAAAACAAATTTTTCCAAGCCGAGAAGATTCTTTGGACAGGCTTATGGAAGATAACGCACAGCAGTTTCCTGACAGCCATGAGAGCGTAGAAGATATTGTAATTCAAAAAATCTCGTTGGAAAAATTACATATGGCGCTTTCAAAGTTGTCAAAGAAAGATCAGGATCTGATATATGCACTGTTCTATGAAGAAAAAACGGAAAGAGATTATGCAAAACAAGTTGGTGTGTATCCAAGCGCTGTTCATAGTAGAAAAATGCGTATTCTCAAAAAACTGAAAAAACTTTTGAAATAATGTGAGCAGACCTCTCGCTTAACGGCAAATAAAGTGAGAGGTCTTTTTATGGCCGCTTAGGACCTTGAAAAGTTCATACCCATTCATCAAGTACGTTCCTGTTGCTATCGTGATGAGCGTAAGCCACGTTAGCAGGTACGCCATGATCCGGACGGGTAAAGGCAGCGAAATCCCACATATATAGAAAAATCGGTTTGCGGCTGTTTTATTGGTTCGGGGAGCGGAAAATACCCGGTTATAACTGTCAGATTGCTACTGATAAGGCGATAACAGGCAACAGGTATCATGATACTCCTGTCCGGTCATAAAGTCGAGCGTTAAGAGCGTCGCAACAAGTGAGGGCAGCTTTGGGAGAACCTCAGAGGGGTGCAGGCCCGTGGAGCTGATCAGCAGTCAGCCGCTTGATGAGTTCCCCCGCATAATATATGCGATAACGGCCGGGGTGTCGAGGACAAATAGGCTGAAACAGGCAATTATGGTAGCCGGATACAAAGAAATGCTTTGCGTCCGGCTGATACATACCCGCTATGGATAATGGTTTCAAAAGAGTGGGGAGAGCCTTACGGAACAAAGAGAGTTCTTAGGCGTATAGAGGAAGGAGATATGATTGTGGAAGAACAAGAAGTGCGGCGTGGAGAGATTTATCACGCAGATCTGAATCCTGTTTTCGGGAGTGAGCAGGGCGGATACCGCCCCGTGCTGATCATCCAGAATAACCGGGGAAATCGGCACAGTCCAACGGTCATTGTCGCGGCTATCACGAGCAGACCAAAGACAAAACTGCCGACACATGTACCGATCAATGGGATCAAAGGACTGGAGAAAGAGTCTTTTGTGCTGTTGGAGCAGATCCGGACACTGGACAAGGGGCGTCTGGATGATTATGTTGGCAGACTGAACCGGGAGCAGATGATAAAAGTGGATAAGGCACTGCGTACCAGCATGGAGATCAAGAAGCTGGATAAACCAATTCTGATGTGCTTATGCCCGGTGTGTGCAAAGCCATTTTACAATTCAAAGGAACACTTTATCATCCGGGCGGATCAGAATCAGACAATAAAGGAAACGTGTATGTTCTGTAATGTACGACAAGGGTACGATTATTTAATAAGGAAGAAATATTATTGAGAACAAGAAAAATTGGTTTGTCAAGTATGCGATTGGAAAAATCGCACATTGGACGATAAGAGGGCTGTGCGTTATTTTATAGGCGTACAGTCCTTTTATCGCTTATTCAGCGATAAAAGGGAGGTGCGGTCATGACAGATTCTATTGATATATCAAAAAAAGTATATGAGGCGGATGACATCCAGAAACTGCTTGGACTGGGTAGGACAAAAACCTATGAATTTCTGGATGAGGTTTTTCAAAAGCAGGAGCCGTTCCGTGTCATCAAGATTGGAAAAGTATATAAGATCCCCTGTCTCCCATTTGAAAGGTGGCTGTACGGGGAATAGGAAAAGCAAGGTGTGAAATCAATGAATCAGAACAATCAGTTGACAAAAGCGGAAAATAAGGAAGTACAGGAAGAAAAAAGAGTAGTCTTTTATGAAGGAAGTTCCTGGTATCATCGGACAAAAGAGTTGATGGATGACCTGACCACAAAATACAGCAAAAAAGGCGGGTTTAAAACTCCGGAAGAGGCTGAAAAAAGCTACTGGGAATATGAAGAACGATACCGGGAGAAACAACGGGAATTTCAAGTTGCCTATCTGAAAAATACAGATGTAATGTTTGGAGAATATCTGAAATATTGGTTTGAGCATATTTATTCTCTGCGGATTGAGACAACTACCAGAATGTTAGGCTCCTATACCTTGTATGAGCTGATTTTGCCCAGTATGGAAACCGATGTAAAACTGAGATTTGTAACAGTAGAGTATCTGGATAAATTACTGGAGCAGGTATCAAAAATCTGTTCTTCGGCAGGTAATAAAGGAAGAGAATTGTTGAGTCTGGCATTTAAAGACGCTTTGTTTGACGGATTTATCAATTATAATCCAGTTCCGGAGACAAAGCCTTATCCGAGGACAAAACCAAAGATCAGAATATTCAGTAAGGCAAAACTGAAAGTGTTCCTGCAGGCGGCCAGTAAGAACCCGTGGTATTTGGAAATTTTACTGGGATTGTTCTGCGGTCTGAGAAAAGGAGAAATCCTTGGACTCAAATTCAGCGATTTTGATTTTGAAAAACAGACAGTCAGGATCAGTCGGCAGTTAGTGGCAAATCCAAAAGTAAAAGAAGGATTTGAAATAGAAGAATATACGGTTATCGAACGTGATCCTAAAACAGAGAACAGTTTCCGGATACTGAAAGTTCCAAAGGCGATCATGAAAGAAGTGGAACGCCGGTTACATTATGTGGAAATGAAAAAGGAATGGTATGCCGGAAATTATGAAGATCATGGATACGTCAGTTGCCGGGAGGACGGAAAGCCGAGAGGGTTAAGCTCCATGAACCAGGCATTGACAAAACTCTGTGAGAGAAATGGCCTTCCGGTTATCACTGTTCATGGTCTGCGCCATATGTTTGCGACTATATTGATCGAGAGAGGTGTTCCCCTGGTAAAGATTTCCGGGTTACTGGGCCACAATTCGATTCATACCACCTATGAATACTACTGTGAGGTTATGGACGAGAAAGATAAGATCATTGCATTTATGAATGACACTTTTGTTCCAGAGCGGACAGGAACGGAGGGGTAGCATGAAGAAATTTGATTTTAAGAAATATACAGAATATAAAGTGTATTCTGTTACGACCATAAAGAAAGGCTATGGGTTCCGAGTCCTGTTGAAATTTGCAGATGGAACGGAAAAGACAAAACAGCATTCTGGATTCAGCAGTGAGAGAGCGGCAAATACAGAACGGGATGAAGTGGTTGGACAGCTTCACGAAGGAACCTATATTGTTTACGACAGGATTAAAGTTGCAGACTTCATGGAGTTCTGGCTGGAGGAAATTATGCGTCCCAGGATAGCGGATAACAGCTACAATGGCTATAAAAATGTGGTTTACAACTATGTGAATCTGCAGTTGGGAAAAATGTATATGGCAACTCTGAACCAGGGATATATCAGAAAACTATATAATACCATTGCGGCAAAACATGAATCTATCGCACGACTGGCGAAAACAGTCATGAATACAGCACTGGCTTATGCGAAATCGAAGAATGTAATAGCGGTAAATCCAGCGGAGGGGGTTCCGCTGCCAAAGAAGATTAAAAAGAAGGCATACCGTGTATTAAAGATAGATGTAAGCAAGACACTGACGCTCCCGCAGGTATTTCAGTTAATAGAGGCGAGCAAAGAGACGCCGATCCATATGCAGATCTTATTTGCAGTTCTGATGGGCCTGCGGCGTGGAGAGATCAATGGGTTGAAATACAGTGATGTAGACTATATCAACCGCACATTGAAAATACAGAGGCAGTTGGGGAAAAAGCCAAATTCCAAAGCGGAAGATGTACCACCTAAAATGCTTACAAAACAGGAAATCAAGCCAAAAACTCCGTCCAGTATAAGAGAGATCCCTATTCCGGATTATGTATTTGAGGCGATTCTGGAACAGCGCCGGATTTATGAAAAGAATCGCAGGCGAAGAAGTAAAGAGTTCCGTGACTGGGATTACATCTGTTGTTCCACCTATGGAAATCCAAGAAGTAAAAGTTATCATCAGAAATATTATAAAGAACTGCTTGCTTCTTTAGGACTTCCGGATATTCATTTCCATCAGTTGAGAAATACATATACGACCATTCTTTTGAAACATGACTTTAATATCAAAGGAATATCGCATATGTTAGGGCATTCAAAAGAGATTATATCAGCAGACATCTATGGGGATACTGCTGAAATCATTGAAGATTGCTTATATGCTATTGAACCATTTATGGAAGAAGTTCTTCCGGAAAGCCGGGAAGAGAAATACTATGATTACTCCGATCTGAAGGAAATAGACGAGGCAGCCGAGGAATATTTAATGGCAGCATGACAACAATATAAGGAAGAAATCATAAAAAAGTACAGATGTACACTCGAACATTTGTACTTTTTTTACTTTTCGTCCTATATACTTTTATCATTATCTTTGCTATAATGTTGTCACTACCGTTTTGGTGTTACTTCGTGTTATTTAGTCCTCAAAAAAGTGTTTTGTGACTTTTGCCTTTCTGGATTCGTAATGGAGTCCTATAAGGCTATTATTTTGACATTTTCGTTACGAATGAATTTTTTGAGGGTGGCTGATATTGAACGTATCAAAAGTCACAAAGGAGAAGATTTTGCTATGGATAAATTCGTTTTAAAGGCCCCGTATCAGCCCACAGGCGATCAGCCACAGGCAATCGAGGCGCTTGTAAAAGGGTTCAAGGAAGGCAATCAATGCCAGACTTTACTAGGGGTTACGGGTTCTGGAAAGACGTTTACGATGGCCAACGTGATCGAGCAGCTGCAGAAGCCCACACTGGTTATCGCCCATAATAAAACACTGGCCGCTCAGTTGTATGGAGAATTCAAGGAGATGTTCCCTGATAACGCGGTGGAATATTTTGTGTCCTACTACGACTACTACCAGCCGGAGGCCTACGTCCCCTCCTCTGACACTTACATTGCCAAGGATTCATCGATCAACGACGAGATAGACAAGCTCCGCCTCTCCGCCACTATGGCGCTGACAGAGCGGCGGGATGTGATCATCGTTGCCAGTGTGTCCTGTATCTATGGTCTGGGTAACCCGGTGGACTACCAGAACATGGTGATCTCACTGCGCCCGGGCATGATAAAAGACAGGGATGAAGTGATGGCGAAACTGATCGAGATCCAGTATGACCGGAATGATATGGATTTCCACCGCGGAACATTCCGTGTGCGCGGCGACGTGTTGGAGATCATACCGGCATATGAAAGCGATACGGCGATAAGAGTAGAGTTCTTCGGGGATGAAGTGGACCGCATCACAGAAATCGATATCCTGACAGGAGAAATAAAGGACGAGTTAAAGCACGTGGCGATCTTCCCGGCTTCTCACTATGTTGTGGATAAAGAGAACATCAAGAGGGCGGTACATGATATTGAGGAAGAGCTGGACGAGCGGGTGAAAGAATTCAAACGGCAGGACAAGCTTCTGGAAGCACAGCGTATCGCAGAGCGGACAAATTTTGACATCGAGATGCTCAAAGAGGCCGGATTCTGCTCGGGAATCGAAAATTATTCCCGTCATCTGGCAGGGCTTGCGCCGGGACAGCCGCCGTATACACTGATTGATTATTTCCCGGATGATTTCATTATGATGATCGATGAGTCTCACAAGACGATCCCTCAGATTGGCGGCATGTACCACGGCGACCAGTCGAGAAAGAGTACTCTGGTGGATTACGGTTTCCGACTTCCGTCGGCAAAGGATAACCGCCCCTTGAATTTTGAAGAATTTGAGAGTAAGATTAATCAGGTCATGTTCGTGTCGGCAACGCCGGGGCCGTATGAGGAGGAGCATGAACTTCTGCGGGCGGAGCAGGTGATCCGTCCGACAGGACTTCTCGATCCGGAAGTATCCGTGCGTCCGGTAGAGGGGCAGATTGATGATCTGATCGGCGAGATCAACAAAGAGGTCTCCAAGAAAAATAAAGTTCTTGTTACAACACTGACCAAGCGCATGGCGGAAGATTTAACCGACTATATGCGGGAAGTCGGCATCCGCGTGAAATATCTTCATTCTGATGTGGATACACTGGAACGTACAGAGATCATCCGCGACATGCGTCTGGATGTGTTTGATGTGCTTGTCGGGATCAATCTTCTGAGAGAGGGACTTGATATTCCGGAGATTACTCTTGTGGCGATCCTGGATGCGGATAAAGAAGGATTCCTGCGTTCGGAGACGTCCCTGATCCAGACGATCGGCCGCGCCGCGCGTAATTCAGAAGGACATGTCATTATGTATGCGGATACGGTGACCGAATCCATGCAGATGGCGATCGATGAGACAAAGCGCCGCCGTGAGATCCAGATGAAATACAATGAAGAACACGGTATCACACCGCAGACAATCCGGAAATCTGTCCGAGACCTGATCAGTATCTCGAAGAAAGTTGCGGCTGAAGAGATGCGCATGGAGAAGGATCCGGAGTCAATGAGCGCGAAAGAACTGGAAAAGCTCATAAAAGACATGACAAAACAGATGAAGAAAGCTGCTGCAGAGCTGAACTTCGAGGCGGCGGCAGAGCTGCGTGACAAGCTGGTCGATCTGAAGAAGATGCTCAACGATATCGAATGAAAAGAGTTCGGCTCGCGCACCATCTGCAAAGACATACGGATGTGCTGATCACGCCGAACCATTGCGATAAATACTAGAGGAAGGAAATGATTAATACACATGGGAACAAAGATGGACGCCCGGAAATATATCCGAATCCGGGGTGCGAATGAGAATAATCTGAAAAATATAGATGTGGATATCCCGCGTAACGAGTTAGTCGTACTGACGGGATTAAGCGGTTCAGGGAAATCATCTCTTGCCTTTGACACGATCTACGCGGAAGGGCAGAGACGCTACATGGAATCGTTGTCCTCCTATGCCCGGCAGTTCCTTGGCCAGATGGAGAAACCGGACGTAGAGAGTATCGAGGGCCTGTCGCCGGCGATTTCCATCGATCAGAAATCGACGAACCACAATCCGCGTTCTACCGTGGGAACTGTGACAGAGATCTACGATTACTTCCGCCTTCTCTATGCGAGGGTGGGCATTCCCCACTGTCCAAAGTGCGGCAGGGAAATCGCAAAGCAGACGGTGGATCAGATGGTGGACCAGATCATGGCGCTGCCGGAGCGCACAAGGATCCAGCTGCTGGCGCCTGTAGTGCGCGGACGCAAGGGAACTCACGCGAAGCTGCTGGAACGGGCAAAGCGCAGCGGATATGTTCGTGTCCGCATCGACGGAAACATGTATGAGCTTTCAGAAGATATTACTCTGGAGAAGAATATCAAGCATAATATCGAGATTGTCGTGGACCGTCTGATCGTGCGCCCGGGGATTGAGAAGCGCCTGACCGATTCTGTGGAGAGCGTGCTTCATCTGGCAGAGGGGCTTCTGGTGGTGGATGTGATCGATGGAGAACCGATGAATTTCAGTCAGAGCTTTTCCTGCCCGGACTGCGGGATCAGTATTGAAGAGATTGAACCGCGAAGTTTCTCTTTTAACAATCCGTTTGGAGCCTGCCCGGAGTGCTTCGGACTGGGGTACAAGATGGAGTTCGCGGAGGAACTGATGATCCCGGATCCGTCCCTTTCCATTAATGAGGGCGCGATCACCGTTCTGGGCTGGCAGTCCTGTACGGACAAATCCAGCTTTACACGGGCGATACTGGATGCGCTCTGCAGGGAATATAATTTTGATCTGGATACGCCGTTTGAAAAATACCCGAAGAAAATACATGACATCCTCATACACGGTACAAATGGAAAAAGCGTGAAAGTATTTTACAGGGGACAGCGGGGCGAAGGTGTCTATGATGTGGCTTTTGAAGGTCTGATCAAAAATGTAGAACGCAGATATCGGGAAACCGGATCAGAGACCATGAAGGCGGAGTATGAGACCTTTATGAACATCACCCCCTGTTCTGCCTGTAAAGGTCAGAGGCTGAAGCCGGGAGCTCTTGCGGTAACTGTGGGAGATAAAAATATTGCCGGGGTGACGGCGCTTTCGATCGAGAAGCTGCAGAGGTTCTTAAAAGACTTAAAGCTGACAGACACCCAGATGATGATCGGCGCGCAGATCCTGAAGGAAATAAGGGCCAGGATCCAGTTTCTGATGGATGTGGGCCTGGATTACCTCACTCTGGCACGCGCTGCCGGGACCTTGTCGGGCGGGGAGGCACAGCGTATCCGCCTTGCCACGCAGATCGGTTCCGGTCTGGTGGGCGTGGCGTATATTCTGGACGAGCCGAGCATCGGGCTTCACCAGAGGGATAATGATAAGCTGCTCGCCACTCTCAAGCATCTGAGGGACCTTGGCAACTCGCTTATTGTGGTGGAACATGACGAAGATACGATGCTGGCTGCAGATTGCATTGTTGATATCGGACCGGGAGCGGGAGAGCACGGCGGAGAGGTAGTAGCCGTCGGGACAGCTCAGGAGATCATGAAAAATAAAAAGTCCGTGACAGGAGCTTATCTGTCCGGAAAGATCAAGATCCCGGTGCCGGAGGAGAGAAAGAAACCGGCGGGATGGTTAAAGGTGATCGGAGCACAGGAAAATAATCTGAAGAATATTGACGTGGCATTTCCGCTCGGTGTGATGACATGTGTGACAGGTGTTTCGGGATCAGGTAAAAGTTCCCTTGTAAATGAAATTCTGTACAAAAAACTGGCTCATGACCTGAACAGGGCACGGACTATTCCCGGCAGGCATAAGAGAATCGAAGGGCTGGATCAGGTGGATAAGGTGATCAATATCGATCAGTCGCCGATCGGGCGTACCCCGAGATCAAATCCGGCGACTTATACAGGCGTATTTGATCTTATCCGAGATCTTTTCGCGGCGACACCGGACGCCAAAGCGCGGGGATACAAAAAAGGCAGATTCAGTTTTAACGTAAAAGGTGGACGGTGCGAGGCGTGCGCGGGAGACGGGATCCTCAAGATAGAGATGCATTTCCTGCCGGACGTATATGTCCCCTGTGAGGTTTGCGGTGGAAAGCGTTACAATCGTGAGACACTGGAAGTAAAATATAAAGGCAAGTCGATCTATGATGTACTTAATATGACGGTGGAAGAGGCGCTTGTGTTTTTCGATCATGTGCCCAGCATCCGCAGAAAGATGCAGACACTTTACGATGTGGGACTTTCTTATATCCGGCTTGGCCAGCCGTCTACAGAACTGTCCGGCGGCGAGGCGCAGAGGATCAAGCTGGCGGCGGAACTGAGCAAGCGGAGCACCGGTAAGACAGTATATATTCTGGATGAGCCTACCACAGGACTACACTTTGCCGATGTCCACAAGCTGACGGAGATCCTCCGGAGGCTGTCGGGCGACGGAAATACGGTGATTGTCATTGAACATAATCTCGACGTGATCAAGACGGCGGATTACATCATCGATATCGGTCCGGAGGGCGGAGACCGGGGAGGCACGATCGTGGCGTGCGGCACACCCGAAGAAGTTGCGGCGAATGAAAACTCCTATACAGGGAAATATATAGATGAAATGCTGAAAAGAAAATAAAATCTGAAAAAGGTCTTTCCATTTTTTTGAAAGTCTATTATACTGAATATTGCGGACAGGCAGGAGGAGGGAACCTGCCTGTATTCCGTCATACGGATTATAAGAGAAAACCTACAGGGAGTGAGATACACAGCGGGATACAGAGTATAAAGATTTAGAAGGGAGAATAGAATATGTCAGTAGATATCGGGATCGATCTTGGGACTGCCAGCGTGCTGGTGTACGTCCACGGCAAGGGTGTCGTTCTGAAAGAACCCTCTGTCGTTGCCTTTGACAGGGATACAAATGTGATAAAAGCGATCGGTGAGGAAGCGCGTCTGATGCTGGGGAGGACGCCGGGAAATATCGTAGCGGTGCGGCCTCTCCGCCAGGGCGTGATCTCAGACTATACAGTGACAGAGAAAATGATCAAGTACTTTGTTCAGAAAGCGCTTGGAAGACGTACTTTTAAGAAGCCCCGCATCAGCATCTGCGTGCCCAGCGGTGTGACCGAAGTTGAGAAAAAGGCTGTGGAAGAAGCTACATTTGCGGCCGGTGCAAGAGAGGTGCATCTGATCGAGGAGCCCGTGGCGGCTGCCATCGGAGCCGGAATCGATATTGCGAAGCCATGCGGCAACATGATCGTGGATATCGGCGGCGGCACATCGGATATCGCAGTGATCTCTCTTGGAGGAACGGTAGTGAACACATCCATCAAAGTCGCAGGAGACGATTTTGATGAGTCGATCGTCCGCTATATGCGGAAGAAACATAATCTTCTGATCGGTGAGAGGACCGCGGAAGATATCAAGATAAAGATCGGGACAACCTATCCTCTTGTGGAGGAAGAGACGATGGAAGTCAGAGGAAGAAATCTCGTGACCGGGCTGCCGAAGACCGTTACAGTGACTTCTTCTGAGACAGAAGAGGCCTTGAGGGAGGCCACCAGTCAGATCGTGGAGGCCGTCATCTCAGTTCTCGAACAGACGCCGCCGGAGCTTTCGGCGGATATTCTTGACCGGGGGATCGTCCTTACGGGCGGGGGCTCCATGTTGAGAGGTCTCGAGGAGCTGATCGAGGAAAAGACGGGGATCAACACGATGACTGCCGAGGATCCGATGAAAGTCGTGGCGATCGGAACCGGCGAGTTTGTTGAATTCATGAGTGGCAGAAAGGATTTTTAAACGGTCATTAGCAGGGATGTGAGCAGCATGGCACATCCCTGCTCTGTTGTTGGCAGAAATTTCTGCGGGAAAGGATAAAGTTTTGGAGACAATGACAGGATATGTGGAGCATATCGTGTTCCGCAATAAGGACAATGGATATACCGTATTTAATCTGGAAAATGACGACGGAGAAGTTACCTGCGTGGGCAGCTTTCATTTTATCAGTGAAGGGGAGCTGCTGGAGCTCTCGGGAGAATATGTGAATCACAGTGTGTACGGCATGCAGTTCAAGGTGGAGACGCATACGGTGAAAGAGCCGGAGGATCTGATATCTATTGAGCGCTATCTGGGTTCCGGCGCCGTTAAGGGAGTAGGAGCTGCGCTCGCAGGAAGGATCGTAAAGAAATTCAGGAAAGATACGTTCCGGATCATTGAGGAGGAGCCCGAGCGTCTCGCCGAGATCAAGGGGATCAGCGAGCGCAAAGCCAGAGAGATCGCAGCGCAGGTGGAAGAAAAGAAAGATATGCGCAAGGCCATGATCTACCTTCAGAAATACGGCATATCCACAAGACTTGCGGCAAAGATATACCAGCATTACGGCATGCGCGTATACAAAGTGTTGGAGGAGAACCCCTATCAGCTTGCCGACAATATCGAAGGCGTGGGATTTAAGACTGCAGATGAGATCGCAGCGCGCATCGGGATACATACAGATTCGGATTATCGCATAAAAAGCGGGCTTTTCTATACGCTTCAGCAGGCAGTGGGAGAAGGCCACGTCTACCTCCCGCGGGATGTGCTTGCAAAGAAAGCAGGAGAGCTTCTGGGCGTTGAGATCCATGATATCGAGAAACATATCATGGATCTGTGCATCGAGAAGAAGACTGTGATGAAAGAAGAGAACGGGCAGATCCGCATTTATCCCGCTCACTATTACTATCTGGAGCTTAACACAGCGAAAATGCTCCACGACCTTGATATTGACTGCGAGATGCCCGAGGATATGATGGAGAGGCGTCTCGGAAAAGTAGAAGAAACCGGGCAGATCGAACTGGATCCGATGCAGCACAGGGCTGTGATCGAATCTATCAAGCATGGTCTTCTGGTGCTGACCGGCGGTCCCGGAACAGGAAAGACGACAACGATCAATACAATGATCCGGTTCTTCGAGAGCGAAGGCATGAGCATCTTCCTCGCTGCGCCTACCGGACGCGCGGCAAAGCGGATGACCGAGGCGACGGGTTATGAAGCGCAGACGATCCACCGTCTGCTCGAAGTCAATGTAAATCCCGGGGAAGAAGAGGGCGCCGGAGGATTTATGAGGAACCGGCAGAATCCTCTGGAAGCCGATGTGATCATCATTGATGAGATGTCTATGGTAGATCTGTCCCTGATGCATGCGCTGTTATCGGCGGTCGTGCCCGGCACAAGACTTGTCCTTGTGGGAGACGTGGATCAGCTCCCGTCAGTCGGAGCCGGGAGCGTGCTGAAGGATATCATCGCTTCCGGACAGTTCCCTGTAGTGACGCTGTCAAGGATTTTCCGACAGGCCGGAGAGAGCGATATTGTTGTAAATGCGCATAAGATCAATGCGGGCGAACCGGTCCTTCTGGACAATAAGAGCCGGGATTTCTTCTTTCTGAAGCGTCAGGACGCAGACACGATCATCGGAGTTACCATCATGCTGATCCAGAAGAAACTACCCGGGTATGTGGGCGCGAAGCCGAGCGAGATCCAGGTTATGACGCCTACGAGGAAAGGACTTCTCGGCGTGGAGCGTCTCAACACGATCCTCCAGCATTATCTGAACCCGGAAGATCAGAAGAAAAACGAGAAAGAAATAAACGGCAGACTGTTCCGCGAGGGAGACAAGGTGATGCAGATCAAGAACAACTATCAGCTTGAATGGGAAGTGACCACAAGGTTTGGCCTGACCGTTGATAAAGGAACCGGGATCTTCAACGGAGATATGGGAGTGATCACCGAGATCAACGACTATACCGAGACGATAGAAGTGGAGTTCGATGAAGCCAGAAAGGTAAAATACGGATATGACATGGCAGAGGAGCTGGAACTTGCCTATGCGATCACGGTACATAAGTCCCAGGGAAGCGAATATCCAGCGGTCATTATCCCGCTCCTCCCGGGCCCGAAACTCCTTTACAACCGCAACTTATTGTACACGGCAGTAACAAGGGCAAAGAAATGCCTTACAATCGTAGGGAGTGATACAGTATTTCAGGAAATGATACAAAACAGAAACGAACAGGAAAGATATACGAGCCTGGCAGAAAGAATACAGGAATTTCAGCAGCCATACTGATCCCTGTATTAAATCTTCTGTATCCGAAAGTGTGTCCGTTCTGCGGAAAGATATCACCGGAAGGCATCTGTGGCCGGTGCAGAAAGAAGGCCGTCTATATCAGTGAACCCCGCTGTATGCGCTGCGGGAAGCCTTTGAGAAAGGAGACTCAGGAATACTGCGCCGACTGCGGTTCCTCTGTGCATGCTCTCACACAGGGGAGGAACCTCTGGCTTCATCAGGAGCCGGTGTCCGGCGCTCTGTACCGCTTTAAATATAAGAACAGACGGTGCTGGGGAAAGATATTTGCAGAAGAGCTTGCAGCCCGGTACGGCGCACAGATCGAGAGATGGAAGATCGACGAGATCATGCCCATTCCGCTCCATCCATCGCGTCTGAGAAAACGGGGGTTCAACCAGTCGGGGATCCTGGCGGAGGAACTCTCGGCGCTGACAGGGATCCCTGTACAGAAGGAAGCGTTGTGCCGGATGAAAAAGACGACGCCGCAAAAAGAACTGGACAGAAAAGGAAGGCAGAAGAATCTGAAGGGCGCCTTCGGTGTGTCAAAGTCCTGGAAACCGTGTAAAAACGTACTTCTGATAGACGATATCTATACGACGGGAGCGACACTGGAACACGCCGCAAAAGTCCTGAAGATTGCGGGCGCTCAAAATGTCTATTTTTTGACCGTAAGCATTGGACAAGGTATCTGAATATATGATATACTAAAACATAATGGACTGAAATAGGATATAAAGACGGTACATAGAGAGGACATAGAAAAACGTTATGTTGGATAAGAGAAGAATACGCCTGATGACAAAAACTGCGATCTATGAGAAGAGATACGGAGAAGAAGATTTCAAGATCAACAGTTATTATCAGAAAGATTACGCCAGCCTGAATACATGGATCACACTGATATGGATCACTATCGGTTTCTTCCTTTTGGCGGGGCTGGTATTTCTGTGCAGCGGAGAGGCTGTTGTAGAGGGGATTACGATAATGAAACTTATGATCATCCTGCTCCTTGCAGTGGGGAGTTATTTCAGCCTTTTGATCATTTATGGCATAGGCGCCGGCTCTTTTTATAAGAGGAAACATATTCAGGCTAAGCAGCGGGTGAAGAAATATATGAGAGATCTTTCCCGTCTGGAAAAGATGAATGTTAAGAAGGAGAAAAACAGATCATGAGTACTTTATTAGTTTGGCGTGAAAAGCTGCAGGAGATATATGCGAGGTATTCCACCTATATTTTAAAGGCGCTGCAGTTCCTGTTGGGACTCATAGTATTCGGGCTGATCAATTCAAATATCGGTTTCATGGAGATGGCTTCTTCTGTATTTTGCACGGCGGGCCTCGCGCTGATCTGCACATTTTTCCCCATGATCGTGATGGTCATGGCGGCAACAGTTCTTGTCCTGGTGCATTTTTATGCGCTGTCTATGCCGATCGCGGTCGTTTCGCTCGTGATCTTCCTGCTTATGTATATTTTTTATTTCCGATTTACTCCGAAGAAAGCATGGATCGTTCTTTTGGCCGCGATCGCATTCAGCCTGAAGATCCCGTTTGTGGTCCCGGTAGTATTCGGCCTGATGGGGACTCCGGTATGGATCGTGCCGGCAGCCTGCGGGATCATTTCATTCTACATGATCGATTATGTCAAGGCTTCGGCAACGGCACTTCGCAGTTCGGACGCGGGCAGCATGGCTGACAGTCTTATGAGTTATACGAGACAGGTGCTTACAAGCAGAGAGATGTGGCTTATGGTCGCGGCTGTTGTGATCGGTATCCTCGTAGTAAACGTTGTGCGCAGCAGATCGGTCGACCATGCGTGGAAGATCGCATCGGCGGCGGGAACGGTTGCCTGTGTGATCGTGGTTTCGGCGGGAAATATCGCGCTGGGTACAGGGATATCCTACGGGACGATCATCGTGAGCGCCGTGCTGGGAATCGCCGTCGGACTTGTGCTGGAATTCATCTTTTTCTCAGTGGATTATTCCAGGACCGAGAATATACAATTTGAGGATGATGAATACTACTATTATGTAAAAGCCGTGCCGAAAGTCGGTGTTTCAGCACCCGAAAAAGAGGTAAAACGGATAACTGGACGCAGATCTCAGGAGCAGAGAATTTCCGGACCGGCAGGGCGTTCCGGACAGCCTGAGGGGAGAGGAGCGGCGGGAGCCAGACGTCCCGCGAATCCCGGAAGGGGGACAAACGGCTCCGGGGAGCCTGTAAACACAAACACGGAGGAAATACTCCTGACAAGAAGCCTCAGTAAAGAACTCGGCCTGAGGCAGGAGAACGATAAGAGAGAGTAAACAAGGTGGTGGCACACGGCATGATAGACTGGCTGAGAAATTTCATAGATAATTACACAAATGACATGTACCTTCCGGCCATCGAGGTCAAGGATGTCGTGGAGATCCTGATCCTGACAGTGATCCTGTACGAGATTATGCTGTGGATCAAGAATACAAAGGCGTGGATGCTCCTGCGGGGGATTATCATGCTGGGAGTATTCATCCTGCTCGCCTGGCTCTTCCAGATGCATACGATACTCTATCTGGCGGCACAGTCGATCAATGTTCTGGCGATCGCAGCGATCGTGGTCTTCCAGCCGGAACTGAGGAGGGCTCTTGAAAAACTCGGGGAGAAAAACCTTCTCAGCAATATCAACCCCTTCGACAAAGGCAGGGAGAATGAACGTTTTTCAGATACGACCGCAGACAGTATCGTGACGGCGTGCTATGAGATGGGCAGGGTATGTACAGGCGCTCTGATCGTGGTTGAACAGGCGATACGGCTCAATGAATATGAGATGACAGGGATCGAGCTGGACTGTAAGGTATCTTCTCAGGTCCTTATCAATATATTTGAACACAACACACCTCTCCATGACGGAGCGGTGATCATCCGCGGCGACAGGATCACATCTGCAACCTGTTACCTGCCGTTGTCGGACAACATGAGTATCAGCAAGGATCTGGGCACGAGACACAGAGCGGCGCTCGGCATGAGCGAGGTATGCGACGCTCTTGTCATCGTCGTCTCAGAGGAGACAGGCCTTGTATCCGTGGCGATGGGCGGCAGTCTGACGCGGGGAGTAAAAAGCGAAGAACTCAGAGACAAGCTGAGCCAGATTCAGTATAGGAATTCTGAGCAGAAGAGATTCTCTATACGGAAAGGATGGCGCAGAAAATGAGAAAGTACAAGCTTACAAGAAATCTGGGCCTGAAGATTATGGCGTTCATTTTCTCAACGTTTCTGTGGCTGATCGTAGTCAATCTTGACAATCCGGTGGGAAGTCAGACTTTCTCTGATATCCCGGTCACGATCGTGAACGACGACATTATCACTTCGGCGGGAGACGTATATCAGGTCATTGGGGATGATACGGTCAGCGTAGTTGTCCATGCAAACCGCGAAGTGCGCCAGAATCTTTCGGCAGACGATATCATAGCTACGGCGGATATTGCCGAGATGGATACCAGCACAGGTCTGGTGCCTGTCACGATAACAATTCCCGAATACAGCGGGGACTATGAGTCCGCGGAAGCAGTTCCCCGGAATCTTCAGATCCAGAGGGAAAAGTCGGGGCGGAAAGTTCTGTCTCTTACAGCCGAGACAGACGGAGAACCGCGGGATGGCTACATGATAGGCGAAGTGTCTGTCAGCCCGGAGAACGTGACGATCACAGGAGCAGAGTCTCTGCTTGAGCAGATCTACAGAGCGGCTGCAAAGGTGAATATAGACGGGCTCTCAGACAGTGAAGAACTGCAGGCAGATCTGGTCCTCTACGATATGAACGGGAATGAATTGGGGCAGAATCAGCTCGAAAATAATCTGGGTGATAGCGGGCTTACCGTCTCAATAGAGATCCTGCGGCAGAAAAGCGTTCCCGTTGTGGCCGATGTCTCAGGACGGCCTGCGGAAGGATATCAGTATACGGGATGTACCGTTGAGCCCGAGAGCGTGCAGATATGCGGAAGCGATGAGGATCTTAAAGATGTGGAGGAGATCAGGATCCCGGCATCTGCGATCGACGTCTCCGATGCAGAGGAACCGGTGGAGCAGACGATAGATATCACTCCATATCTGCCGGAAGGCGTAGAACTGGTGGACACGAATTCCAGTACGGTCAATGTCACCGCCATGGTAGAGGAAGAAGGCACTCGGACGATCACACTGCTTGTCAGTTCGATCAAGCTGAATAATCTTTCAGAGCAGCTTCAGGTATATTATGAGCCGGATGCAGAGATTTCGCTGCGTTTCAGCGGAGATCAGACAGCGCTCGAGACGCTGAACATCAGCAACGCGGTGTCTGTCGACCTGAGCGGATACACACGGCCGGGCACATATGATGTTCCGGTAAATGTAAATGTTCCGAACGGCATATCTCTGACGTCCGAGGTGACGGTAACACTGACGCTGGCAGAAAAGGAAGAAGAACAGCCTCAAAGCGGTTCAGAGACGCAGAACGAAAACGGGGCACAGAATGGATCCGATGCACAGAGTGAGCCTGATGCACAGAGTGAGCCTGATGCACAGGAACAGTCCGGAACACAGGATGAGACGCAGACAGAAGAATGAGAAGCGCAGAAAACGACAGAATAAAGGCGCAGGAGAAAACATAGGAAGCGGAGGATACACGATGGTTAGCGGAAAAGTGAAGATCAAGAATCCGACCGGTCTTCATCTGAGACCGGCAGGTCTGTTCTGTAAGACAGCAATGCAGTTTGACTGCAAGATCACAGTTCATAAAAAAACAAAACATGAGGATGTTTCGGCAAATGCGAAGAGTGTGCTCAGTGTACTCGGCGCATGCATCAAGAGCGGAGACGAGATAGAGATTGCCTGCGAGGGGAAAGATGAAGAAGAAGCGTTAAAAGAGATGGTGCAGCTTGTGGAGGACGGCCTCGGAGAGTGAGACAGTGATCCCGACAGAGAGGGACACATGGATCAGGATATCAGAGAAATACGCAGGAATGCAGGAGGAAAGCGATATGGGCAGAGCGACACTTGTTATCATGGCGGCGGGAATCGGAAGCCGTTTCGGCGGAGGGATCAAGCAGCTTGCTCCGGTCGGACCGAACGGGGAAATCATAATGGACTATTCCATATATGACGCCGTAAGGGCTGGATTTGACAAAGTTGTCTTTGTGATACGCAGAGACCTGGAGGAGGAGTTTAAAAAGGTAATCGGAGACCGGATCTCCGGATATGTCGATGTGGCATACGTCTATCAGGAAATCAGCGATATCCCGGATGCGTACAGAGAGAAATTCACGGGCCGGACGAAACCGTGGGGGACAGGGCAGGCGATCCTGTGCTGCAGAGATGTTGTTGACTCTCCGTTTCTGGTCATAAATGCGGACGACTATTATGGAAGGAACGCTTTTTGTGAGGCGTATTCCTATTTGACAAGTATTCCAGATACTGGTACAATACAAATCTGTATGATCGGGTTTGTCCTGAAAAATACATTGAGTGATAACGGCGGCGTTACCCGGGGGGTATGCCGTGTAGACGGAACGGGTATGCTCACTGGCATTACCGAAACGCATAATATTGAGAAAGACGGGGAACGGGCTGTTGTAAGACAGAACGGCGGAGATACTCTGCTGGATCCTGATTCTCCGGTATCTATGAATATGTGGGGGCTTACTCCCGCGTTCTTTGACGTTCTCAGGACGGGGTTTGATACTTTCCTGGAGAAGACTCCGGCAGAAGATCTGAAAGCGGAGTATCTCCTGCCGACGATCATCGGCGAACTTCTGGAAGCAGGCAGACTGAGTGTGAAAGTGCTCAGATCGGAAGATCAGTGGTTTGGCGTGACATATAAGGAGGACAGAGAAGCTGTGACAAGAGCGGTCAGGGAGCTGATCGAAAAGGGCGTATATCCGTCGGAATTGTACGGCTAGACAACTCTTCCTGACGCCCGGCACAGAATAATTAGTAAAGGGATTTTAACAATGGCGAAAAAACGCAGACCGGCCGGTAGTGCCGGGCGGAATAGTAAAAATACTGGGAGATATTCCAAACGCACAGCAACTAACAGGTTCGGTTCGTTCTGCCTGATCTTACAGGCTGTGATCAGCGTTATCTTTATGATCGTGGTACTGCTGCTCGATATGCTGCCTGGAAATTATCTTGCGCTTATTGCGATGGTGCTTGTATTTCTCTGGTGTATTACGTTCACATCCCAGGCAGTCAGAAAAAAGCGGGGTACTACCGGAAAAATATACAGTCTGGTTGTTGTCTGTATCCTGAGTCTGGGGACATACTATATCGCTGAAACAAACAATATGCTCGCACTTATCACCGGCGGAAATATCCGTGTGGACAAAATGGCGGTGGCAGTTGTAAAAGAGGATCCGGCAGAGACGATCGAGGATGCAATGGATTACAACTTCGGGGTTCAGTTCCAGCAGGGTGGAGATAATATTCAGACGGCAGTGTCAAACCTTGAGAAAGAACTCGATACGACTTTAAACGTAACGGAATGTAAATCCGTACAGGATCAGGCCCAGTCTCTGATGGACGGGAACGTGCAGGCCATCATTTATAATGAAGCGTATACGCAGCTTATGGACGATGCGGTAGAAGGATTCAGCGAGAATACAAGGATCATTTACGAGATGTCTATTAAGACGGAGATCAATCTGGGAGGCGGAAGCGACGATACGCTGACCAAAGAGCCATTTACAGTATATATCAGCGGAATCGACACGTATGGCGAAGTCACCGAGACGAGCCGGAGCGACGTGAACATCATCGCGGTCGTCAATCCGAATACGAAGCAGATCCTTCTTATTACAACGCCGAGAGACAGTTATGTGCCGCTGTACGGACCGGATGTCCAACAGGGGGCGATGGACAAACTGACACATGCGGGCGTATATGGGATCGAGACGTCCATGGAAACACTCGGTCAGCTGTATGAGACAGATATCAATTATTATGTAAGACTTAACTTCACTTCACTTATAGACATCGTCGACATCCTCGGCGGCATCGATGTGGAGTCGGATTATGCTTTCACCACGGGCGATGAGTCCGGCTGTATAGTGGATGTACAGGAAGGGACCAACCACTTTGACGGCGAGCAGGCGCTGGCGTTCTGCCGGGAGCGCCACAATCTGCAGGAGGGAGATAACCAGCGTGGAAGGAATCAGCAGGCGGTCATCACGGGCATGCTCAAAAAGGTGATCTCACCGACGATGCTCCTTCGGGCAGGATCGATCATGAATCAGGTGAGCAAGGACGTGGAGACAAATGTGACGCAGGGGCAGCTCAATGCCCTGATACGGGATCAGCTCAGTTCCAATGCCGGATGGACGATACAGTCCGTGGATCTGACAGGAACCGGAGGGCAGGATTACTGTTATTCCGCGTCAAGCCAACTTTTGTATGTCATGTATCCTGACGAGACGGAACTGCAGCATATCATAGACCTGGCAAATATTGTAGAAGAGGGCGGGACACTCCCGGAGGGAGAGACGCTTAACTGACGATGAGAGGCTGTCGCAATATGCGGCGGCCTTTTTGCAGCCATATCACATCTGATGTTCCAGCGAATAACTTAAATAATTTCCGCTGTTTCACATGACGGAAGAGGTTTCTGCATAATATATATTCAACACAACTCTAATACAGATCCGATAAATAAATTCCCTGTATAACAATAATAGATATGGAAATGATAATTGTATGGAGGGGGAGACTGTGATAAAGGTCATGAGTATTTTCGGCACCCGCCCGGAGGCGATTAAAATGGCTCCGATCATACAGGAGATGAGGCGCCGCGCGGATGAGATAGAGAGCGTTATCTGCGTGACGGCACAGCACAGAGAAATGCTAGACTCTGTTCTGGCTACATTTCGGATCACACCGGATTATGATCTCAATATCATGAAAAAGAGTCAGACGCTCGAGGCTGTGACAGGTACGATCTTAAGCGGTCTGGGCGGTATCCTTGAGAAAGAGAAGCCCGATATGGTTCTTGTACATGGAGATACAACGACGACGTTTGCTTCTGCTCTGTCTGCATATTATCACAGGATCCCGGTAGGGCATGTGGAGGCGGGACTTAGGACTTACGACATTTATTCGCCTTATCCTGAGGAAGTAAACAGGCAGATGACCGGCTGCATCGCCGAGTTACATTTTGCACCTACCATGCAGAGCCGGAAAAACCTGCTCCAGGAGAATAAAGATCCCGGGAAAATATATGTGACGGGAAATACGGCGATCGATGCGTTAAAAACCACGGTAAAAGAAGAGTATGACAGTCCGGTGTTAAGACGCGCGGGAGAAGGAAGGATCATCCTGCTTACTGCACACAGAAGAGAAAATCTGGGAGCACCTATGAAGCGTATTTTTACCGCAGTAAACAGACTCACAGAAAAATACAGCGACGTCAGAGTGATTTATCCCTGCCATATGAATCCGGCCGTGCGAAGAATGGCGGAGGAAATGTTCGGCGATAATGACAGAGTACATGTGATCGAGCCTCTTGAAGTGACAGATTTTCACAATCTGATCGGAAAGTCGTATCTTATACTGACAGACAGCGGAGGAATACAGGAAGAAGGTCCTGGTCTCGACAGACCGGTCCTTGTTGTCAGAGAGACCACAGAGCGCCCGGAGGGGGTGGCGGCCGGGACACTGAAACTGGTGGGGACTTCCGTTGAAAATATAGTAAAGCAGGTAAGTCTTCTGCTGGATGATAAAGCAGAATATGAGCGGATGAGCAGAGCGGTAAATCCATACGGAGACGGACACGCCAGTGAGCGTATCGTCGAAGCCATCATCGCATATTTCGGCGGCAGACAGTCGACGGAGGTGATTTCTGCGTAGATCAAAGGAGACTTTTTATGGACAATACAAATGTACTGGGAGTTCCTGTTTCGCTGATCAGGAAACGCCAGCTTCTTGGAGTAGTGAAAGAAGCGGTCCGTTCCGGACGACAGATATCGATCGTTGCAGTCAACGCCAGAAAAATCGTCAGGACGATCCATGATCCTGAAATGAGACGGATTATCATGGGATATGACGTATTCCTGGCAGACGGCCTGTCAGTTGTGAAGGCTGCGCCCTGCAGGGTAGAGAGGATCACGGGGATCGATCTTATGGAGACGATATGTCGTTTCTCCGGACGGATGGGCGCGGGAATCTTCTTTTACGGCGCTTCGGAAGAGAACAACTATCTGGCGCGGAAAAAACTTAAGGCCATGTATCCAGACATGCTCATTGCAGGATCCTGCAGCGGATACGAGGATGAAGATGTGGAAGATCAGATAAAGAGATCCGGTGCAAACATCGTATTCGTTGCAAAGGGGACTCCCCTCCAGGAACGGTGGATCATAGAGCGTGGAAAAGAGACCGGTGCAAACGTCCTTCTGGGCGTAGGAGGCGCTCTGGATGTGTTCAGCGGCAGAGTGAAGCGGGCTCCGAAGTACATCCAGAATCTGGGCATGGAGTGGCTGTACCGAATGATATGCGAGCCGAAAAGACTCAGACAGATCCCGGAACTTGTAGAGTTCTGGAGTATGGTCAGAAAGGGGAAAAACTCACATTTCAGAAAATAGGCGGAGGCGGTTTATGCAGAGTAAAGAGATAACAGTAGTAGGACTTGGGTATATCGGGCTGCCGACAGCAGTGGTGATGGCCGAAGCCGGACACCATGTAAAGGGTTTTGACGCGAAAAGAGAAGTACGGGAGAACTTAAAGCAGGGAAAAGTCCATATTGTGGAAGCACATCTTCAGGAAGCTTTTACAGAAGTCCTGGGAAACGGATGTCTGGAGATCACGGATCATATCGGAATGTCCGACATCTATGTGATCTGTGTACCCACTCCCTTTTGTGGAAAGGAAACGGAAAAGACTGCGGATATCTCCTGTGTGGAAGCCGCTGCAGAAGCGGTGGCAGGCGTGCTGAAAAAGGGGGACCTGGTCATACTTGAGTCGACGGTTCCGCCATGCACGACAGCCGGGATAGCGAAGATCCTTTCGGAAAAAAGCGGGATCAGCCAGAAAGAATTCTATACCGCGCACTGTCCGGAAAGGGTGCTTCCCGGAAAAATACTGTATGAACTGAAACATAACGACAGGATCATAGGTTCGGCAGAACCAAAAGCTGCAGAGATGGCGAAAGAATTCTACGAGACATTTGTGGAGGAGGGATGCTGCTATGTATGCGACGATGTGACAGCTGAGCTGTGTAAACTTGCAGAAAATACATTCCGCGACATCAATATCGCATATGCGAATCAGCTTTCCGTAATCTGCGAAAGAGCGGAAATCGATGTATTCCGTCTGATCGAACTGGCGAATAAACATCCGCGCGTATCAATCCTTGCGCCAGGTCTCGGCGTAGGCGGACACTGTCTTGCAGTGGATCCGTGGTTCATCGTGGAAAAATATGGAGACGACGCATCTCTGATCCGTACGGCAAGGGAGATCAATGAGAAGAAGCCGATATGGGTGGGAAAACAGGTATTAAAAGAAATCGGATATGACAGGACGAAGAAGATCGGTATCCTTGGCATGGCCTACAAGCCGGATATCGACGATATGCGGGAGAGTCCGTCGGTCACTCTGGCGAGAGCGCTTAAAAGTGACGGATATCAGGTATTTGGCTGTGAACCGAACAGCCACAGCGATATGGTCAGCGGCATCAAGCTGCTTTCGGTAGAGAAACTGCTTGATACATGCGACTATCTTGTTGTGGCTCTGGCTCACGAGGAATTTAAAAGTCGGGAGATCAGAAAAAAGATCGCGGCGAGGCCTCATTATGACTGTATTGGATTTCTGAGGAGTTGACAGCATGATCAGGAAAATACTTATATACGGAGATATTGATCTGAACATCGTAGACGGATCGAGCATCTGGCTGGTAAATCTGGCAAAACTCCTTCTCACAGAGAAAGAAAACTACATCGATATCCTGCTGAAGAAACGGATCAGAGATCATATCCTCACAGGGGAGATAGAGAGACGTTACCGCGTCAGGTTCCTCTATGTAAAAGATTACATTGATCACATCACAGAGGTAGATGAGAAAAATATCGTGAAGGTATTGACGATGATCGACACTCTGCGGGACTATTCCTGCATGATCGTCAGAGGGACTAAAGTGATGGAGAGCATATCGTCTTCTGAGATCACAGCGAAAGTCATCCCATATCTTACGGATTTCTGTCACGAAAAAAACAGGATGCCGGAACAGCAGAAACGCTTTTTAAAGGATCTGTACGAAAAAGTACAGGCATACTTTGTCCAGACGGAAGCGATGAAAGAATACTTGAAGGACGTCCTGGAAGTAGGCGGGGAAAAGTTCCATGTCCTCTATCCGGTCGTATTTCCGGGAAAGAAGGCCGCGAAACAGCCCAAAACTATCGTATATGCGGGGAAGATCGCAAAGGACTGGAATATCCTCGAACTGATCGACATAATGAAAAGACTGAAAAGCGCAGATCCCGGGATCACGCTCCATTTTATCGGCAGCAAAGTGAACCGGGATCTGGCAGACAGAAGCCAGGAGATATTTACTGAACTCAGATCCATGGATAATGTCGTTTTCTACGGTTCGCTCCCGCACAGCCAGGCGGAAAAGATCACAAAGACATGCTGCCTGGGATACTCGTTTCGCAGTCCGGCCACAGACCATGATCATTCGCTGGAAATTTCCGTCAAGCTTCTTGAATACTGCCACAGTGCTGTGCCGATGGTTCTGAGAAGAACAAAAATGCATGAAGCGATACTCGGCACGGATTATCCGCTTTTCGCAGAGTCAGAGGAAGAGTGCGTCGAGAGGATACTAATGGCTTTCCGGGATGAGACGATATGGAGAAAGGCGGAAGAATGTCTGCTGCATTCGGCAGACAGATTCAGCGTGACAAATATATATGACAATGTCAGAAAGGCACTGCGGCACTATCCAAAGAAAACAATGAGACTTCTTGTGAGCGGACATGATCTTAAATTTATAAAACCACTGTTCCCATATTTTGAATCCACGTTTGAACTGCATGTGCAGGAACTGGAGGAATATCTGGAATTCTCCGAGAAGGACGCGGCCGCATATATAAAAAAGGCTGATATTATCTGGTGTGAATGGCTTTTGACTTCGGCACAGTGGTATTCCCGAAACGCATATCCTCATCAGGCGTTATTTATCAGAGCGCACCGCTTTGAAGCGATGAGAAAGTACGGGAAAAACATAGACATAATCCATGTCACAAAAATCATCACAGTGTCTTATTACTGGTTTGAGGAATTTACGCGGCGTTTCCGCATACCGCCTGAAAAATGTACAGTCATCAATAACTTTGTCGACGTGGAGAAGTACAGGAAGGAGAAGGATGCGGACAGCCGTTTTCATCTTGCGCTGATCGGCGCGGTCCCCAGAAGAAAAGGGCTGGCACGGGCGGTTGAACTGCTCAGGCTTCTGAAAAAGAAGGACGGGAGATACTGCCTTCATGTGCCGGGAAAAAGGCCGGAGGAATTTCCAAATGCATGGAACGTCCCGGAAGAACGCAGATACTTTGAACATGTCTATCAGACGATAGAAGACGAAGGACTGCAGTCCTCGGTCATCTTCGACGGCTGGGTGGATATGCCGGAATTCCTTAAGAAGACAGGCTATGTCCTGTCCCTGAGCGATTCGTCGTATCCGGAGAGTTTCCATGTAACTCCCGCTGAGGGAATGGCGTCGGGGGCTCTGGCTGTGTTTCTGAGGTGGGAGGGGATAGAATACATTTATCCCGAGGAGATGATCATGGACAGTCTGGAAGAGATCGCGGAGTATATAGACCGGCTGTCAGAGGAACCCGAAGAATACAGAAAGCGGGCCGAATCAGGACAGAAATTTATCCGGGACAATTATGACATCGGCCTGATATGGGATCAGATCAGGAGACTGCTGGAGATGGGAGAGGATTATGAAGAATTTTGTGATCAGACTTGTTAAGAACAATCCGGTCCTGTATCGCGGCGCCAAGAAAGTATACCGTACATTTCAGCCTGCAGGACCGACAGTGTACCGCAATCATGATCTTTGCATCACATACATCATACAGAATACAGAGGAGATGCCGCAGATCCTGGCACATTACAACAGTCTGCGCCGCGAAAACACACGAATCGTCGTGCTGGTCGCGGGGAATACGCTTAAGATGCACGGATTGTTTCGGCGGTATCCGGGAGTGACATTCTACTCTGTTGATTACTGCCGTCGATATCGGAAACAAATAAATATAAAAAATATGATACTGACAGACGCCGGTCAGGCGGTGTCAGATATCATAGAGCTGTTTTAGGAGAAATCACAATGCTGAAAAAGGTGGCATCGCATTTTAAGAGATACAATCCTTATTCCGTATATGCTGCAAAATCCGAGCTGAAAGGAGAAGTAGGCGCCTCTTATCTTACATGGATGTGGTGGATCCTGGATCCTGTCCTGTTCATGCTCGTGTATGTTTTTATCACTGTCGTCGTATTCCGGTCACAGGGGAAATATCTCCCCGTAGTTGTCATTATTGGTCTGACAGTATGGAATTTTTTCAATAAGACGGTTATGGTGTCGGTCAGGATCGTCAACACATTCCGGGGAATCGTAAGTAAGATCTATATTCCCAAATACATGCTGATCCTTGAGAAGCTGTACGTCAATGCGTTTAAGATGGCCATATCGTTCGGTATTGCAGCCGCTTTTGCTGCAGTATACAAGATCGCGCCGACACTGAACCTGCTCTGGTGTCTTCCGGTCCTTCTCCTGACACTGCTCCTGACATTGGCCTGCAGCGTACTGGCAGCGCATTTTGGAGTGTATGTCAATGATCTGTACAATGTAGTCCAGGTGATCCTCCGCTTTATGTTCTATCTTTCAGGCGTATTCTATGATGTGGGTGCCCGGCTTTCTCAGATACAATTTCTGGGACTGGATCTGGGCAGATTGATGATCACCGTGAATCCGGTGGCATATGTGATAGACGAACTCAGGAAGATTATCATTTACGGGCAGCCGGTGAGGGCGGATCTTTATATCTACTGGTTCGTCATTTCGCTGGTCCTGCTCTTTGCCGGCCTGAAGCTGATGTACAGGTTTGAAAATTCATATATAAAGGTGGTATAAGCTCATGGCAGAAAGCGCGATAGAAGTAAAGGACGTAAAAGTCGCGTACCGAAGCATGAAATCTTTTTCGATCAGGCAAAATCCGGGGAAGATACGCCGGAGACGGGATTATTTTGAGGCTCTAAAGGGCGTAAGTTTCACAGTTCCAAAAGGAAAGATCGTCGGGATCATAGGGAAGAACGGGAGCGGAAAGTCCACTCTGCTCAAAACAATAGCAGGAGTGTTTTCTCCGGACGAGGGTACGGTAGATACATTTGGAAACCGTCTGTCTCTCCTGGCGATCGGAATCGGGTTTCAGGCAAACTTAAGCGGCCTTGAGAACATATATCTGTCCGGACTGCTCCTTGGATTTACGGAAAAAGAGATAAAGAGAAAGCTCCCGGAGATCATAGACTTCTCTGAACTGGGCGAATTCATATACAAGCCTGTCCAGACGTATTCAAGCGGCATGTATTCCAAACTCGCTTTTTCCATAACCGCTATCCTGGATACGGAGATCATACTGATCGATGAAGTCTTAAGCGTGGGAGATATCAATTTTCGGGAAAAGAGCTATGAAAAGATGAAAGAAATCATCAAAGACAGGAATAAGACCGTGATGATCGTCTCTCACAGCAATGCAAGTATTCTGGAACTCTGTGACGAAGCGCTGTGGATCCATGACGGACGAATGAAAGAGTACGGCCCTGTAAAAAAAGTAGTAGAAGACTATGAAGGATTCATGAGACGATATCGGAAAAGACATGCTGTCGATGCAGGAAAGTAGCGAAGGAATACCGGAGAAAAAACATTTCCAGGAAAGAACATTTCCAGTTGAATTATACTTCCGGAATTGGTAAAATAGTTACTGTCGAATCGGAGTATGTATTATACGAATGAAAGGGGTATTAGGAACGATGATACGAAAACGATGGCACAGGGTATTTGCAGCAATGCTTGCAGCGGTTTTCATGGTGGCAAATGCGCAGACTGTTTTTGCCGTAGAAGACAACGCTGCATCATCAGACATTCAGGAAAGCGGCACAGAGGAGAGTGCAGACAATAGCACCGATAACAGCAGCGGGGAAATAACTGAGGAGAACGATCCGGAGCCTGAGGACAGGGCAAACAGCTGGCGCTATGTGGACGGCGAGCCTGTTCAGGCCATTACATACAGCGCGCGCTCCTCAGAGTATACAACATGGCCGACAAATGTGGACGGCGCAGTCGGATACGGTATCGACGTGAGCGAGCATCAGGGGAAGATCGACTGGGCAAAGGCAAAGGCGGCCGGCGTTGAGTTCGCGATCGTGAGATGTGGCTATGGAAGCAATTCCGCAAGCCAGGACGACGACTACTGGTATACGAATGCAGATGCATGCGTAAAAAATGGAATTCCATTCGGTACATATCTGTATTCCTATGCAGACACTGTGGAAAAGGCGAAAAGCGAAGCGCAGCATGTCCTGCGACTGATCGACGGATATAAACTGGATTATCCGATCTATTATGATCTGGAAGATAACATACAGAGCAATCTGAGCAAGACACAGATCGCAAATATCGCGGAAGCATTCTGTGATACGATCGAAGCGGCGGGATACGAGGCGGCTATCTATTCCAGCCTGAACTGGTTTAATACTTATCTGACAGACAGCCGGTTCGAGCAGTGGGATAAATGGGTTGCCCAGTGGAATACGACCTGCACATATACCGGAGATTACAGTATGTGGCAGTGCTCTTCAAAAGGGCGTGTCAATGGGATTTCAGGAAATGTAGACCTGAATGTAGATCTCGGCGCCGCTGTGGAGATGCACTTTCTTCCGGGAGCAAATGGATTTAACAAGAGTCCGGCGAACGGAGAGTGGTACTATTATAAGGATGGAGAAGTACAGTTCGGACTTGAAGACGTGATCAAAGGAACTGTCGACGGTGTATCTGCATGGTGGCATGTGTCTAATGGAAAGGTAGTCTATGATACAACCGTGGCGAAGAACAGTAAAGGATGGTGGTACATAGAAGATGGAAAAGTAGACTTTAACGCCAATACTGTAGCGAAGAACAGCAAAGGCTGGTGGGTGATCCGGGACGGTAAAGTAGACTTTGATTATAATGGATTTGCAGAGAACAGCAAGGGCTGGTGGTACTGCGAGGACGGTAAGGTCCAGTTCAGTGTCAACGACGTGATCAAGGGAACCGTTAATGGGAAATCCGGCTGGTGGTATGTATCCGGCGGCCAGGTGAGTTTCACCGATACTGTAGCGAAGAACAGCAAAGGCTGGTGGGTGATCCAGGACGGCAAAGTGAATTTCAGCTACAACGGTTTTGCCAAGAACAGCAAAGGCTGGTGGTACTGTGAAGGCGGAGAAGTCCAGTTCGGAACGAGCAGCGTGGTCAAAGGAACTGTCAATGGTGAAAATGCGTGGTGGCATGTAGTGGAAGGAAAAGTTACCCTTGACAATACTGTGGCGAAGAACAGCAAAGGCTGGTGGCACATCCAGAACGGAAAAGTGAACTTTGACTCCAACACCGTGGCAAAGAACAGCAAAGGCTGGTGGGTGATCCGCAATGGAAAAGTAAACTTTAACTATAACGGCTTTGCAGAGAACAGCAAGGGCTGGTGGTACTGTAAAGGAGGAAAAGTACAGTTCGGTACGAACAGTGTGATCAAAGGTACCGTTGACGGCACATCCGGCTGGTGGCATGTAGT
>CASFID010000060.1 GCA_949294665.1 uncultured Eubacteriales bacterium | reverse complement strand
GAAATCATAGCTGCCGGTTTAACCATAAAAAATCTTATCCTTGTTCCTGCACTTACATCTTGATTTACTGATACCGAAATTTTGCCATTTTGCGTAGAAAATCATTTATAAGTGGCCTAATTATATCAGCCGCCCTCTGCATCTTCAACTGCACTTTCCCCTTAAACTTGTCTCTTACAAAGACTTCAGCACATCCGTTCTCTTGTTATTCTCTTCCCGATATGGTATCATTTTTCCCACAGACAGCAGTCCTGACACAGCGCTGCCGCCATATCTGATTTGATCCAGATTCAATACTTTCATATTCCGGATGGATTTCATCCGGCGCTCATCTGAATATCGCAGTCCATCTCGGACAGATATCCAATGGAAAAGAACATAAAAATTCACGAAAAGAAAAGGCAGACTGCTGTATGATGTGATATTATAATGATATGGAGACAGTCCTGTGCCGCCGGAAACGGAGGCTATATTGCAGGACAAAAACAGAAGAAAAGACGGACCCGCACATTCCGAAGACTTGGCTCTCAAATCTGCGGCGGCCTACTTCGGAGATGAACTGATCCATTGGCTTGGTATCAGGGAACGGGCGCTCCGGGCAGTTCCAACGGAGATGGTGGAACTGGAAACCCGTCACATGTACGAAGATTTTCTCTTCGAGATGGAAAACGGTATGTATTATCACTTTGAATTCGAGAGTGATTCCATTTCCAAAGAAGATTTGAAACGCTTCCGGGAATACGAAGCTTCTACCGCAAGGATTTACAACGCCCCGGTGATAACCTATGTTATCTGTTCAGCAGGGGTAAAGAAGCTTCGGGACAGTATCACAGAAGGGATCAATACATACCGGGTAAGACTGATCCGGCTGAAAGACATCAATGCGGATCTGCTGCTTAAACAGCTGGACAAAAAGTCAGCGTCAGCTCTGACCCGTGAGGACATCATTCCTCTGCTCTTCTCCCCGCTCATGGGCGGGCACTCCACTCAAAAGGAGCGCATCCTTCAATGCATAGCAGTGCTCAGAAACGCAGAAACTACTTTTCCTCAAAAGGAAGTTCAGAAAATGGAGGCAATCCTGTATATTTTCGCAGTAAAATTTCTGGATGACACAGAGTTAGAATCAATTAAGGAGGCGGTTGCAATGACAAAACTCGGACAGATGATATGGAATGACGCATTGGAAAAGGGACGCGAGGAGGGCGAAAAAATCGGATTAGAACGCGGCGAGCTGATTGGGCAGGAACGCGCTTCCAACCGTTACAGCCGGCTTATCCTTCTCCTCAGCAAAGAAAATAAAAATGATCTGATCGTAAAGATCGCATCAGATCCAGAATACCGCGAAGAACTTTATAAACAGTATGGGATCTGATGCAGAGCAGACAGTTCCTTTCGAGCTATAAAATCTAAAATTGGACAGAGGCAGGATTTTCCGTCGTCTCTGTCCAATTTTTTGTACTGTTCGCACTTTTTCTCTTAGGTTCTCAGCCTGAATGTCTTCGGCGCAAACCGGTACACAAGAATGCATGCCGCAATAGAATAGACCACACAGAATGCAATACAGGCAATGCCGAATACCAGGATCGGCATCCTGACCTGCATCAGGAAGAAGCAGACCAGATAGGTAACAGAGAGAATGACCTGATACATACCGCTTTTCATCTCTGTTCCGGCATTATATGGCTGAAGCAGATAATAGATTGTCAGGTAATGGATGGAGAAAAACAGGCTCATGCAGAGGATCGACACAAACAGTACCACATAATTCAGCAGATTCTCCGTTCCGCCGGAAACATACAGGATCGCGCACAGTCCGGCTCCGATCACAACGGCAGGGAGGGCGTTTATCTTCATGATCTCCCGCAGCCGGATCCGGAATAATTTTAATATAAAGCGGGGCTGCTTATAAAAAGAATAGGTCAGCAGACTGTGGTCGCAGTTCATAAACAGCGCCTTTGTAAAGCCCGTTCCCCGGTTGATCGCATACATAATAAATGTAAAATACGGAAGCCAGGTCATGATAAGTTCATTAATATCTTTTTGGGCCTCCGGCACCATCGTCAGAGCGATGACTGCCGCGCAGCTTAAAACAAAGCAGATCTCTGCGATGCGGATCGTGGATTTCCAGAGAATCTTTCTGTGACGCTTGATAAAGAGATCGTTTAAGTATTCAAAACCTCTGCGTTTACTTGTGATGGAGGCATCTGTGGAGATCGATTTATCGCTCACTGTTCTTGCGACCTGCTTTACCGCATCCATCTGGTTGACAACCTGGGCGAGCAGCTCCTGATTGACTTCCCGGTAATGTCCAAACGCTATGATCTTCCGGACGCTGAGGATCCCAGCCAGGATGAACAGCCCCATCACACCCATGGACACAGCAGAAGGGAGGACGATCCCCGCGGCAGGCAGGGCATAGGCAAACGCCAGCAGGACTGCTGCAAATATCCAGAGATGTTTCTTGATCTTGTTTTCATTGTAGACAAAACCACTTCTCTCGTAATCCCACAGGGAATACGCGGCTACTGCCATCTTGAGTCCCGCCACAGAAAACGGGATCAGGATGCAGAACCAGAGCGGCACCTCTCTCTGCATTCCGAATAGAATTGAGAATGGCAGAAAGCCCACAATCACCTTCAATATCATATATCCATAGTTGACCAGCGTATATTCCCGTGCATTCATGCGAAGCTGGATCATGGCGTAATATTTATCCCGGGAGGGATTGAACATACTGGTATTCATGTACGCTCCGATGACTGTCAGAAAAAGCAGGATGTGAAGGAACGCCTGATCCGCCGGGACGTTTTTATACAGGATTCCAATCCCGCAGACCATGGTGATGAAATATAAAAATTTCCCAAGAAAGACTGCAATAACTTCCCATATGATAGAAATGATATTTGCAAAGATCTTCAGCCCTCTCACTCCGTAGAGCGCATCCGGCAGAATCCTCTTGATCAAAGGGATCTGCTTGAGGGCAAACAGGATACTGTTTACCCGGTATGTATTTTTCAGTGAAAAAGAAAGGCGTAATGTTTTATACATGATCTTCCTCCCGCAGCGCCGCAATGATCTTCTCCTTAAATTCCCGGCTGTCCAGATTAGACTTTTCCACTACTTCCAGCTCCCCGTGGCTGAGCAGCACGATCACATCACACAGATCCAGCGCAAGGTCCATGATATGGGTGGAGAAAATAGTGATCCGCCCGTCTTTCAGGGAGCGGAGAAGCTGTTTCATCTCTTCCGCCACGACCACGTCAAGAGAAGTCAGAGGCTCGTCGAGCAGAAGGATCTTCGGCTCCGCAATGATATTGACCAGCATCTGCATCTTATTTTTCATTCCGTGGGAATAATCTTTCATCAGTTTGTCCCGGTCTTCCGGTTCGATGCTCATGAAATCAAAATATTCATCAATGCTCTTCGGTTCCCGGATAGAATCTGAGTTAATATCCAGAAAAAACTTCAGAAACTCCCGCCCGGTCAGGAATTCCGGCACAGCCGGCATTGACAGCACATACCCGATATCCTCCGGCTCCACTTCCCGGCGTGTTCCGTCTTCTTCCAGGAAGAAGGTCCCGCCGTCCGCCTTGATGTCCCGGTTGATACAGTTAAACAGCGTAGTCTTACCCGCACCGTTGCGCCCCAGGAGCCCGTAGATCTTTCCCTCTTCAAAAGTAAAATCAATATCTTTCAGTACTTCCTTCTTATCAAAATGTTTCTCCAGATGTTCAATAATAAATCTCATGTCTTTTCCCTCGTCTTTTATATTGGTTGTTTCCGCATAACTGCCTCAGTTTATAGCCGTGACCACTACTGCTGCCATAACGACTGCCATATCACTGACGTAATCTATCATATTTGCGAGCTGTTTGTCCAACAGGTCTTTCTTCATTTCTTTCAGCTTTTTCTTCAACTTTGATTAATTGATCTAAAGAAATTTCAAAAACTTCACTGAGCAGCACAAGACTGTTCACATCCGGATAACTTTTGTCATTCTCCCAGTTGGAAACCGTCTGCCGTGACACATAGACCTTTTCCGCCAGCGCCTCCTGAGACAACGTCCTTTCATTCCGATATTTTCTGATCTGTGTTCCCAGTTCCATTTCCTATCTCCCTGCAATTCAAATTTTAATCCCCCCGAAAGATGTGGTCTATCAAAGGTCCTTGACATCCCCCGTTTTTTACCGGTTTTTAGGCTGTCAAAGACCTTTGACATCGGGTTTTCCCGCGTATTTGCTCTTCTCCGCATTCCTATGAAAGTTTCTCGCGCCTCTTATATACAACAATCTGCGGGTCAGTGCCATCGCAGCCATATTCGCATACAAGGAGGTATTCTTCATCTGCCACGATCCCATAACATCTGCTGGTTCCCGGGATCTGTATCTGATTCCCCATGTATACTTTATTGTCCTCAAGCAGCTTTACGGAATGCCCGTTTGGAAGATGATACTCCAGATTGACATAAAAGCCGTTTAGCAGATTCAGGTCGTTCACCTTAAGATCTTTAATCCCCAGAGAATTGAATTCCTGAACCAGCTTTTCTTTAAATTTCCCAAAAACGTCAAACCCTTCTCTTTTTATGTATTCGGCGGCAGTACAGGTCCCGCCGAAAGGATGTCCTTTTGTTTCTGCACAGCCTCCGCATTCTTCTTTTCTGCTGCAGTTTTCACAGCAGTCTGTTCCGCAGATTGAATACATACATAACCTTCCTTTCAAGATAATAATTTCGAATATTTCAATTCTTTATATATCAGTGGCATTATCCAAAATAAAACGATATATATTTATTTGTCCGGATAAATATTTTTCCCAAATTCATATGCCTCTTTCAGATGGTTTGTTTTATCAATCTGCGTCTTTCCATCCGTATGCCCGCAGCCGCCTGCAAGAAGCATCCCCGCGGTCATAAAACCCAATATAATTTATAAATATAAACCGGTAATATGCAGCAGCATGTTCAAATGTCCAGAAATAAAGCGGCGAAGCAAAAACTATACAGTCTGCTTCTTTAATTTTAGGAACCAGCTCATTAAATGAATCATTTTGAATGCATGGCTTTCCATAACGACATGCATTGCATCCCAGACAGCCTCTGACTTCATTTTTTACAAGGGACATCATCTGCCCCTGTGTTTTATCTTTGCTTTTCCTTTTCTATCTTAGCATGGCGCCCGGTATCCGTAAAGCAAAGGTTCAGCTAAGGCTCCCTTATTCTTTCATCCTGCTTATGTTATCCTATCTTTACTCTTTCCAGACAGATATATGCACAATCTGGAAATTGTCCCGGACGGCAGGGCTGTCACCCTGATCAGCCGTCCCAAAATGTACTTTCCGCTCTAACATCGAGCAATTTCAACATTTATTACCACCGAATCAAAGCATTTTTTAATTACTGAAAAAGGCGGAGATTCCATTGATATCTATAAAATTTTCTGATATAGTTGCAGCCTGAAAATGAATTGGATATACTAAAAAGGCGATAAATGGAGAAAAGAAAGTTACAATGACCCCCTGCTTTTATCAATCCAATACTGACAGAATAAAAGAGATCGATCCGGAGGAACTGACGATCACTTTTGCCTGCAGCCGTTACCCGCGTGAAATGCTGAATCATCTCTTGAAAGTCCGCGGAATACACGTGGAAAGCCAAGATAAGGGAATCTATTACCTGACCGGAGATGCGATTCCCATACAGCTCCTGCTCACTCGAGAATTGACTCAGGAAGAAAACTTCTGGCTGAAGAATCTCCGGATGGATCTGATCACGCGGGCAAACTGGACAGAAATGGAGGTCGAGTGAAAAATGTGCGATGCGTTAAAAGAACTCTTTGCTGAAGAGCTGAAAGAAGAAAATGAACGCGGCATGGAGCGCGGTATAGAGCGTGGCAGAGCCGAGGGCATCCATCTCGCAAAACTTATTTTCAAGCTGTCTGCCCAGGGCAGTTCAGCTGAAGAGATCGCCGAAAAATGTGATCTTCCTTTAGAACAGGTACGGGAAATCCTGGAATAAGACAAGAGGGGGACTGCTGCCACATGGTGTAGCGGTCCCCCTCTTCCCGTTCTTTTTCCGAGAAACCCCTCAGGAAATCTCATATCCGGCAAGATCAACTACCCCGGTGCAAGCACTCAAGCACTGTGCTCGGCTCCTACGTCACCGCTCACAGCACTTGCCTTTCTCTCTTGCTCCCGCAAGATCGAAAGCGGGGTATGAAAATTTCTTTGTCTCTATTTTTACATATAATCG
>CASFID010000059.1 GCA_949294665.1 uncultured Eubacteriales bacterium | reverse complement strand
GAAATAAAATATATTCAATCGGCTTCGCCGCAAAATTTGGGCGATTTGTCAAGTGCTTTTGGCAAAAAAGTGGGGGATTTTAATAAAAAAGGAATCCAAACCCCTTATAAGTCAAGGGATTAAGATTCCGAGAGATTATTTTAATTTTAGGAGGTTATTATTATGGCATTATTTAACTTTGGAAAGAAAAAGGAAGAAGAAAAGAAAACACCTGCTTGCGCTTGCAGCTGTGGTTGTGCTGCCAGCGAAGCAGAAAGCATTACAAACGATTGCTGTCCTGATTTGAAAGAGGGAGAAATCTGCTGTATCAAAGTGTTAGGGGCAGGTTGTAAATCCTGTCACGAACAATTTGAATACACAAAGCAGGCGATAAAGGATATGGGACTTGACCTGGAGGCCGAATACATTACTGATATGCAGAAAATAATGGAATACGGGGTTATGAGTATGCCTGCCCTTGTTGTCAATGAAAAGGTTGTCGCTATGAGCAAGGTTTTGAAAGCCGCTGATGTAGTTGCTCTGCTGCACAAGCTGGGGTTTTAATGATGGATAAGAAAAAGGCTATAATTACGTTGGTTTTATTTCGACAGATATGACTGAGTATGGTAAAATTAAAATATAGATTTGATTTTTGAAATGGAACGTTAAATCCTAAGTTATCGAGTTGTAAATTGCATAATTGAAAGGGTGGTAGAAATGAAGCATTATACTTTGGTCTCTAAGAGTGCATTAGTAATATGCATTTGTTTCATATTACTTGCTGTGGTAAATGGGTTTACTGGATTTATTAATTCAAGTATTTCACTTAGCGGAACAATAATCTGCATTATAGGGTTTGGCATAGCAATATTTGCAATCACCATTTTAGAGAATGAAAGACAAAAGAGAAAAACAGATAAATTCTAAGTTATAGAACCTGAAATTGAAATTGGAGAGGATTAGGACTAATCTATTTACAATTAATTTGATTTAGTCTATACTCATTTCAGGGTCTATCGTACTATGTAGAAGGGCAAAGCCAATAATCCAAAAAGAGGCAAAATTGAATAGCGTAACATAGAGAATAAAAGACCCGAGAGAGCGAGGGCAGCACCTTAGCTTTCCGGGTTTTTTCTGTTGTGCGGGGAATAGATAGGAGAGGGACAATCCATTCCGTAACACTCCCCAAATTCCCAAAACACGTCCATTCCGAGCGGTATGAGACCTCAACACAAGGAGAAAGAACGCGAAGGAATCTTTTGGGAAGAAATGAGATTGTCCCATAAATAAGGAACCTGATGGCGTCATTCGGCACGATACCGGATTGTGCCCTTTTTACGATATTCGGCGTTGCCCTTTGACAGCATCCGGCGTGCCGGCAAAAGGCTGACGCGCAGGACAGATAAGAACGGAGAAAAGGAGAGGGCATATGCTTCGCATTGACCAGTTGAAACTCCCTGTCGGCCATACAGAGGAGCAGTTGGAGAAAAAACTTTTACGGACGCTGAATGTTTCAAGAAATGAACTGATACACTGGCAGATAAGAAAAAGGTCGCTGGATGCCAGAAAGAAACCGGATCTCTATTATTCGTATTCCATAGATATTACTGCCGCCGGCGAAGAGCGGATATTAAAACGGACGAAAGGGAAGGCAAGGCGGGTATCGCAGACGCAGTACAAGGCGCCGGAACACGGAGAGAAAAAGCTGCGCGGCCGTCCCGTCGTTGTCGGAAGCGGCCCTGCCGGCCTGTTCTGCGCATTTCTTCTGGCCGGGAGGGGATTCCGGCCCCTCGTGATCGAAAGAGGCGCGCCGGTCAGAGAGAGAGCGAAAGACGTAGGGCGGTTCTGGAAAGACGGAATTCTGGATCCGGATTCCAATGTTCAGTTCGGAGAGGGCGGCGCGGGTACATTCTCGGACGGAAAACTTAACACCCTGGTGAAAGATCCTGCCGGACGGGGAAGATATGTCCTGGAAACTTTTGTACAGTTCGGCGCGCCGGAGGATATCCTGTGGGAGCAAAAGCCGCATATCGGGACGGATGTCCTTATCCGGGTGGTGGAGTCGATGCGGAACGCGATCATCGATATGGGCGGTGAGTTTTGCTTCCGCAGTCAGGTCACGGACATCATTCCGGAGGCAAAAATACTCGTGGTCAACGGCCGGGAGCAGATCCACACAGACGCGGCGGTTTTGGCCATCGGGCACAGCGCGAGGGATACGTTTCAGATGCTGTATGACCGCGGGCTGGACATGACGGCGAAGTCATTTGCAGTCGGCGTGAGAGTGGAACACAGACAGAGCCTTATCGATCAGAACATGTACGGAAGAAAGGAAAGAGGAACCCTCCCAGCCGCATCTTACAAAATGGCGGAAAAACTGGACAACGGAAGAGGCGTGTACACATTCTGCATGTGTCCCGGAGGATATGTGGTCAACGCATCCTCCGAAGAGGGCGCTCTGGCTGTAAACGGGATGAGCTATCACGGACGTGCCGGTGAGAATGCCAACAGCGCCGTTATAGTGACTGTGACGCCGCAGGATTACGGCTCAGATCATCCGCTCGCCGGTATCCGCTTTCAGCGAATGCTTGAAAAGCGCGCATGGGAGGCAGGACACGGGAGGATACCGGTCCAGAGATTTGAAGATTTCTGCCTGAACAGAAAAACAACAGAGATCGGCGGCATAAGACCGAACATGAAAGGACATTATACATTTGGAGACGTAAGAAATATCTTCAATGAGGAACTGGCGGAATCACTGGAAACCGGGATGCGGGCTATGGACCGCAGGATCAGGGGATTTGCCGATCCTGACGTCCTTCTCTCAGGCGTAGAGAGCCGTACTTCGTCTCCGGTAAGGATTACAAGAGGAGCGGACCTGAGATCCTCCGCTGCCTGGATCTATCCGTGCGGGGAAGGCGCCGGGTATGCGGGAGGGATCACTTCTGCGGCGATGGACGGTCTGAAGATCGCGGAGGCTGTTATAAGCGAGTATGCGCCTCAGACACCGTGACGGACGAACCGTTTGCGGGACTTTAGTTCACAGAATTTTAATCTGTAATGCCTATACACAGATTTTAAATTGTGCTAAAATAAATCGTTGTATTGTATCATCGCGCCGATCGGAAGATCATCTATGAAAGAGAGCAATACGATCAAAGAAATGTATCAGGACGAACGGCCCTATGAGAAATGTGAACGTTTCGGGGCGGAGAATCTCACGGACGCCGAACTTCTTGCCGTAATCTTGAGAACCGGGACAAGAGGGGAGAATTCGCTTGAACTGGCACGGAGACTTCTGCATCCCGGACCGGGCAGGACGGGATTGACGGATATCCATCAGTGGAGTATGGAACGGCTTATGAAGGTTCGGGGGATCGGGAGGGTGAAAGCGATCCAGATACGTTGTCTGTGCGAATTGTCCAAACGCATGGCAAAAGAGACCGCATCTTCAGCACTTGATTTTTCTTCTCCCCAGACAATTGCAAGGTATTATATGGAAGATATGCGGCACAGAAAACGCGAGGTCCTCAAGCTGCTCCTTCTGGATACTCGCTCCAGGCTTATCTCTGAAAGCGACGTCTCTACAGGAACAGTGGATATGGCGTTGATATCCCCGAGGGAACTGTTCATCGAGGCTTTCCAGAAAGGCGCTTCCTATATCATCCTTCTGCACAATCATCCGAGCGGCGATCCCGCCCCGAGCAGGGAGGATATAAAGATCACAAGACGAGTGTACGAGGCGGGGATGCTGATCGGCATCGGACTTCTGGATCATATCATCATAGGAGATAACCGCTTTGTCAGTATGAAAGAGAAAGGGCTCTTTCAATGACAGGGATGCAGGACAAAAGTATCAACGATAAGGGGTGGATCAGATATGGCGGGGAATGTTTACGGGCTTGATCTGGGGACATATGAGATCAAGGTGTTTGACAAAAAGAAGAACAGAATATGGTGGGAGAAGAACGCCATAGCAATGAAAAATAAACGGTATATTTTTGCTGCGGGAGACGAGGCATACAGTATGTACGAGAAAGCTCCCGGGGATATCCGGGTGATCTTTCCTATGAAAGACGGGGTTATCGCTCATTTTGACGACATGCAGTATCTTCTCGGAAGCCTTCTTGGGACAGACAGGAAGCCTGCCTGGGGATCGCAGTATGTCATAGCCGTTCCGACAGATGTGACGGAGGTTGAGAAAAAGGCATTTTACGATCTCGTATTTCACTCGGAGGCCAGGGCAAAATCTGTCCGTATCGTAGAGAGAGGGCTCGCCGATGCGATGGGATTCGGACTGGACGTCCTGAATGAAAAGGGGATTTTTGTGGCCAATCTCGGGGGGAGTACGACAGAACTTTCAGTCCTCTCTCTGGGCGGTATGGTCATGAACCGGCTTCTCAAGACAGGCGGGGAGGATTTTGATCAGGCGATCGCGGGACTTGTCCGGCATAATCAGGAATTTCTGATCGGTACGCTCACGGCAGAGCGGTTAAGAAGAGAGTTCGGCGTCTTTGAACAGAGCACGGGAAGCTCTATCAATGTCTCCGGCAGAGATCTGGTCTCAGGCGTCCCGGCGCAGACGGACGTGACGATCAGCCTGGTGAGAGCCGCGATGAAGGATCCTCTCGAAGAATGCGTGCGCGCGATCCGCTCCATGCTTGAGAGGACGCCGCCGGACGTACGCCGGGCGATCGAGGAGAAAGGCATATGTCTGACAGGGGGGATGGCGAATTTAAAAGGACTTCCTACATACCTGCAGGAGAGTATCGGCCTTCCTGTCATGACAGTCGCAGAGCCGCAGCTCTGTGCGGTAAAAGGACTTCAGAAGATCATCCTCGACCGTGACTGCTATAAGAGACTCACATATTCTATGTTGGATGAAGATTACAGGTGGTTAAGATAATGAAGAAAAAGAATCAGACATCACATACAAACAGATATATACTGATCGGACTTTCAGTCTTCTGTGCGCTGATGATGGTGCTCTCATCATTTTCGGATATTGCGGCAGGACCATTTAAAGTTCTGGCGAATGTAACGGTGATACCCCTTCAGCAGGGGATCAATCATATCGGAGGATGGCTTGGGGATATGAAAGATAATTTTTCGACTCTCCAGCAGCTTCAGGATGAGAATAAGAAACTGCAGGAGCAGGTGGACGCGCTTACGACGGAGAATAATTATCTGCAGGAGGAAAGCTATGAGTATGAGCGTCTCCAGGAACTCTATCAGCTGGATCAGAATTATGCCGAATACGAAAAGACGGCCGCCCATGTTATCGGAAAAGATTCGGGAAACTGGTTCAATACTTTTACGATCGACAAAGGGACTATGGACGGGATCGCAGTTGATATGAATGTGCTTGCGGGAAGCGGGCTTGTCGGGATCGTCACGGAGGTGGGGCCAACCTGGGCGAAGGTTCGCTCTATTATCGATGATTCCACAAATATAAGCGGTATGGTGCTCTCCACATCCGACACCTGTATCGTAAGCGGCAATCTCTCTCTGATGAGCAGCGGACAGATCGCGTTTGACCAGATGGAAAACAACGACAACGTGGTGGCGGTCGGGGATCAGATCGTAACCTCCTATATAAGCGACAAATATCTGCAGGGTATCCTGATCGGATCCATCAGCGAGATCAATGTGGACTCCAATAACCTGACAAGATCGGGATATATCATCCCGGCCGTCGATTTCAGGAATATCCAGGAAGTGCTTGTGATCACAACGACAAAAGCGGAACTGACAGGAGAGGAAAAGACAGAAGAGTAAGGCGTAAATGTATGACCAGAGGAGCAGCTATTTATGAAATCAATCAAAATAAAAAGGATCCTGGTGACGGCGGTCATCATAATCGCCGCATATCTACTTCAGACAGCGGTGTTTCCTTCCCTTGAGATCGCGGGGATCAAACCCAATTTTATGATGATCGTTACAGCCTCTTTCGGATTTATGAGAGGTCCGCGGGAGGGAATGCTCGTCGGATTTTTCTCAGGACTTCTGACAGATATACAGTCCGGGGAAATGATAGGCTTTTATGCGCTGATATACCTCCTGGCAGGATATATCAACGGTTTGTTCGAGCAGATATATTTTGACGAAGATATCAAGCTTCCGCTGTTTCTGATCGCAGGGAGCGATCTGGCATACGGACTTGTCGTCTATATACTGACATTTTTGCTCAGGAGCGATTTTAATTTCCTGTACTACCTGAACCGCATTATTATTCCGGAGACCATCTATACGATCGTGATCACTCTCATTGTCTACCCGCTCCTCCTGTTTATCAATCATAAGCTGGAGGCAGAAGAGAAAAGGAGTGCCAGTAAATTTGTTTAGAGAAATCATTGAGAAAATAAAAGAAGCAATAGAATACATTATGAAATCCAGACTTGTAGTGCTTATCCTTGTATTCTGCATAACATCGCTCACTCTGATCGGGCGTCTCTTCTATCTGCAGATCGTAAGGGGTGAGGATTATCTGGAGAACTATGAACTGCAGATCAGAAGAACGAATGAGATCACCGCAACGCGCGGGAACATATATGACAGGAACGGCAATCTGATCGCATACAACGAACTCGCATATTCTGTGACGATAGAGGATACCATCCCGACAGACACAGGCACAGAGGAGAAGAATGAGCTGCTCAACGAAACGCTGGATAAGGTGCTCGCCATTGTGGAGAAAAACGGTGATTCGGTGATCGACAGTTTCGGGATCATACTGGATTCATCGGGCGAATACCGGTTCGCAGAGACGAATGAGACGCTGCGCCTGCGGTTTGTAGCGGATGTCTACGGAGAGTCCTATACGGATGATCTTGACGAAGATCAGAAGAATCAGTCGGCAGCGGAGATCATACATTATCTCTGCTCGGAGAGATACGGCCTTGACGACTCGAATGCGGATCCGGCCTATATCCTGAAGATGGTAAATATGCGGTACGCTATGGGACTTAACAGCTACCAGCAGTATTTGTCTACTACTCTCGCCTCTGATGTGAGCGATGAGACGGTGGCTGCGATCATGGAGAATCAGGATTCCCTGACGGGTGTGGACGTCGAAGAGGCTTCGCTGCGCCGTTATCCCGACGGAGAATACTTTGCATCGATCATCGGATATACAGGACAGATATCGCAGGAGGAGTACGATGCCCTCAGCGATGAGGACAAAAAACGTTATTCCCTTTCTGATATTGTGGGCAAGACCGGAATTGAACAGGCATATGACAGCACGCTCCAGGGCGAAAAAGGGAAGGCTACGTTCTATGTGGACAATCTCGGAAAAGTGATCGAGGTCGTCAGCACGACGGAGCCAAAAGCCGGAAACGACGTCTATCTTTCAATCGATAAAGATCTGCAGATCAGCGCATATCGTCTGCTTGAGGAGAAGATTGCGGGTATTCTTCTGAGTAAGCTGAGCAACATACTGGAGTATGATCCTTCCCGCGAGGCGGATGCCAGCGACATCATCATACCCGTGAGTGATGCTTACCATGCATTTATCGATAACGAAGTGATCGATATGGACCATTTTGGGAGAGACGATGCAGGCACTGCGGAAAAAGAAGTGTATTCCGTTTTTCAGAGGAAGAGGGAATCCGTGCTCGCCGATATCATGGAGCAGCTCCGGAATCCTGACGCACCCGCCTACCGTGATCTTTCAGACGAGATGCAGGCCTACATGTCCTATATCTATCGCGATCTTCTGACGAACAGTGCGGGCATCCTCATAGCAGATGAGATCGATGAGGCAGACGAGACATACATCGCGTGGACGTCGGATGAGACGATCAACCTGTACACGTATCTGAACTATGCAATATCCCAGAACTGGGTAGATACGACAAGACTCGGAAGCAGCACTTACTCAAGCTCGGAGGAGATCTATGGAGAACTTCTGACCTTTCTCGAAGAATATTTGAGCCAGGACAGCAATTTCGACAAACTTCTCTATAAATATCTTATAAAATCAGGGAGTATCACCGGTACGCAGATCTGTGCGATCGTGTATGAGCAGGAGGTCCTTCCTATGGATGAGGACACTTACAAGGGGCTTTTAAGCGGTTCCGTCGATTCTTTCTCCTGGCTTCAGAATAAGATAGAATCACTCCAGATCACGCCGGGACAGCTTGCGCTGGAACCCTGTTCCGGCGGTCTTGTAGTGACAGATCCCGATACCGGAGATGTGCTCGCGTGTGTGTCCTATCCCGGATATGATAATAACAGGCTTGCGAATACGATGGATTCCGCCTATTATAATCAGTTGAATACCGGAACGGCAAGGACGTTCTACAACAGGGCCACACAGGAGAAGACAGCGCCCGGCTCTACGTTCAAGATGGTGTCGGCTACGGCCGGACTTGAAGAGGGAATCGTAGACAAGAATACGACCGTGTTCTGCGACGGTGAGTTTACGACTGTTACTCCAAGCCCGAGATGCTGGATCTATCCAAGCGGACACGGCGCTCTAGACGTTGTAGGAGCGATCGAGAATTCCTGTAACATCTTTTTCTATACAGTCGGTTATGAGCTGGGCCTTGATTCCGACGGCAATTACGACAGCAGTCTGGGCACGGACCGTCTTGCAAAATACGCGCGGATGTATGGACTGGGAGAGAAATCGGGACTGGAGATCGACGAGGCTGAGCCCGAGATATCAGACGAGTATTCCGTGCAGTCTGCCATCGGACAGGGTACGAATAACTTCACGGTAAGCCAGTTAAACAGATATGTTACGGCTGTGGCGAACAGCGGGACAGTCTATGACCTGACACTGGTAGATAAGATCACAGATTCGGAGGGCAATCTTCTCCGGGATAACGAGGCGGAGGTCGTGAGCACGATGGACGATGTCAGTCCCTCTACGTGGGACATGCTCCATCAGGGGATGGAGCGGATGGTAAGCAGCCATGCTACTTTCTCGGGACTCGACTTCACCATGGCAGGCAAGACAGGAACTGCGCAGCAGAATTCACTGCATCCAGATCACGCTCTGTTCGTCGGATATGCGCCGGCAGATTCGCCGGAGATCGCCATTGCGACGCGTATCGCCTACGGATATAACTCGGGATATGCATCAGAGATAGGCCGGGATGTGGCGCAGATCTATTTCAACCCGGATCTTGCAGAAGAACTGATCACAGGAAAGGCAGCCGATCTCGGAAGCGAGATAGCAGGAGATTAAATGGGGGATGTGTATGGACAGGCTGGTAACAATAAGGAGCAGCCGCTATGGACTTGATATCGGATTAGATCCCGACGCAGATATGGAGCTGCTCCTCGGAGCGCTTGACGGAAAATTCAGAGATGCGTCACGTTTCTTCAAGAATGCGAAGATGGCGCTGAGCTTCAGCGGACGCAGACTCAGCCGTTCAGAAGAGGATGAGATACTTAAGATCATAGAAAGAAACACACAGATAGACGTCGTCTGTATCGTGGAGCAGGAGGATGACGGCGGACTGGCATACAGAAGCATTGTAGAGCAGGCGGAGGCCGGAGCGCTTAAGGACGACGGCGTGTTTTACAGAGGCACACTCGGGAGGCGGCAGGTGCTGGAATCAGATACCGATCTTGTTATACTCGGAGATGTGGAACCAGATGCAAAAGCTGTTGCGAAGGGCAGTATTGTCATCATGGGATCTCTCTACGGATCTGTCCATGCAGGTTCGGACGGCAACAGAAGCGCGTTCATAGCAGCGCTCTTCCTCCAGCCGAAAGAGCTGCGGATCGGCGATATAGAGGCAAACCGTCATATCATCTATCAGGAGAGCCTGAGTATACCGGGCCCTAAGATAGCTGTGGTGGACGGAAGTCGTATCTACCTGGATCCTCTCGTGGATTGACAGAAGTTAGTGTAGGAGGAGAAACAGCATGGGAGAGGTTATAGTCATTACATCAGGAAAAGGCGGAGTCGGCAAGACAACGACAACAGCAAATATCGGGATCGGGCTTTCAGAGCTGGAGAAAAAAGTAATGGTCATAGATACGGATCTGGGCCTGCGGAATCTGGACGTTGTCATGGGACTTGAGAACCGGATCGTATATAATATCGTCGATGTGATCGAGGGAAACTGCAGATTAAAACAGGCGCTTATAAAAGATAAGAGATTCTCAGAACTTTATCTCCTCCCCTCAGCGCAGACAAGAGATAAATCCAGTGTCTCGCCGGGGCAGATGAAAAAGCTGATCGACGACATCCGTGAGGACTATGATTTTATTCTTCTTGACTGTCCGGCGGGGATCGAGCAGGGATTTCAGAATGCGATCGCAGGCGCCGACCGTTCGATCGTCGTGACGACGCCCGAGGTATCGGCTATCCGGGACGCCGACAGGATCATCGGACTTCTGGAGTCAGCCGGGGTACGCAAAAACGAGCTTATCATCAACCGGCTGCGCGTCGACATGGTAAAACGCGGCGATATGATGTCTGTGGAGGACGTGACTGAGATACTGGCGGTGGATCTTCTCGGAGTCATTCCAGATGACGAGCAGGTCGTTATCGCAACAAATCAGGGGGAACCTGTAGTCGGGGAAGAATGCCCGTCCGGAAAAGCCTATATGAATATATGCCGCAGACTTCTGGGAGAGGAAGTTCCACTGGAAGATCTGATGAAGCCTGACGGGATACTGGAAAGGATATCCAGTCTCTTTCACCGGAATCAGGGGGTATGAAAATGAGTGTTTCTTCTGTTTTCATCGCAAAAGAGAGGCTGAAAAATCTTCTTGTCTCCGACAGGATACAGTGTACGCCGGATTCGGTAGAACGACTGACCAGAGATCTGTACCAGACGATTTCAAAATATATGGAAGTCGAACAGAAAGATCTGGACATCAAGATCACACGCAATGATATACATATAAGATACACGGGAGAAAGCAATTGAAATTTTTTCTGAAAAAAATCAAATTACACTACAATATCAAAGATTATAAAATAGGACTGATCCTTCCGGTGCTCGTTCTGTCGGTGATCGGTGTGCTGATGGTCAGAAGCGCGCGCCCCGATCTTATGGATCGGCAGATTCTCGGGGTGATTCTCGGCATTGTGGCAATGATCGTCATCTCTTTGATCGACTATAAATGGGTGCTCAACTTCTACTGGCCTATGTATTTCCTGAATCTGGCTCTATTGGCGGCAGTGTGGATCCCGGGTATCGGACGGTCCGCGAACGGGGCTCAGCGCTGGCTGAATCTTGGATTTACTCAGCTCCAGCCCTCCGACCTTACGAAGATCCTCATGATCCTGTTCTTTGCCAGATTCCTTTCGGACAGGGAGCGGGCGATCAACTCCCCCAGGCTTATCCTGCAGGCGATCGCACTCATCCTTCCGTCCCTTGCGCTCATCTACATCCAGCCGAACCTTTCGACCACGATCTGTATTGCAGCGCTTTTCTGCGCGCTTCTGTTTCTGGCGGGTTTAAGCTATAAGTTTGTGGGTACTGTGCTTGCGGTCACGATCCCGACGATCGTGATCTTTCTGGCCGTTGCAGTACAGCCTAACCAGCCTTTCCTGCATGATTACCAGCAGGAGCGTATCCTGGCATGGCTGGAACCGGAAAAATACGCTGCGGATGAATCTTACCAGCAGCTGAACTCGGTTATGGCGATCGGATCCGGTCAGCTCTCCGGAAAAGGATATAATAATGATGAGACGACGTCCGTCAAAAACGGTAATTTTGTCTCCGAGCCTCAGACAGATTTTATTTTTGCAATAATTGGAGAAGAATTAGGATTTGTGGGTTGTTGTGTCGTTATATTTTTGATATTATTAATTGTGATAGAGTGTATTATGGTTGGCTTGAAAGCGAAAGATACAGGGGGACGAATCATCTGCGGCGGCGTCGCCGCACTGATAGGGATACAGAGCTTTATCAATATCGGTGTGGCTACTCTGATCCTTCCAAATACAGGGTTGTCGCTGCCCTTTGTAAGTTATGGACTGACTTCCGTTGTGTGCTTTTTTATGGGGATCGGTTTCGTACTGAATGTCGGTTTACAGCCTAACAAATATCAGTAAGGAGAGAGTGACGATTATGAATATCGGACTGATCGCACATGATGCGAAAAAAAAGCTGATGCAGAACTTTTGTATCGCATACCGCGGGATACTCAGCAAGCATGAGCTGTATGCAACGGAAACGACAGGGATACTGGTAGAGAGTGTAACGAATCTGAGCATCCACAAATTCCTGGCGGGACATCTTGGCGGAAAACAGCAGCTCGGATCCCAGATCGAGCACAACAATATCGATCTGCTTATTTTCTTCAGAGATCCGCTTGCGCCACGCCCGCACGAACCGGATGTGAATGATATCGTGAAACTGTGCGATATGTATAACATACCGATCGCGACCAATATTGCGACAGCGGAGGCGCTGATCTTAGCATTAGACAGAGGAGATTTGGATTGGCGTGAAATGTACAAATGACAGAATGGAACTGAGGACGGAAAGAGCTTACAGAAGGAGACGCAGGATCAGAAGGCGGCAGAGACGCATCGCGGCGCTTCTTATCGCTCTCGCGGTTATTGTAGGAGCGGGCGTATCAGGTGCCGTTCTCATCGTTGACCAGTTCCGGGATCATATAGCGGAATACGAGAAAAACAATTATGACAAGTCTGTATATCAGGGGGATCTGTTTGCATCGGATCTGTGCGTGGCGGCAGAAGAGGTTTCTCTGCCGGGATATGAACCTGACAGCGAATTACATGCGGCAGGGCTGTTTGATCTTGAGAATAGGAGCGTGCTATGCGGATATAAGCTGTACGACCGTCTTTATCCGGCCAGCACGACAAAGATCATGACGGCATATGTGGCTCTGAAATACGGCAATATGGACGATGTTGTTACAGTCAGCGCCAATGCGACGAATTTTGAGGAGGATGAAGTGACGAGCGGCCTCAGGACGGGAGATGAGGTGACAATGTACGATCTCGTGTGCGGACTGCTCCTTCATTCGGGAAACGACTGCGCAACAGCGATTGCAGAGCACATCTCCGGCAGTACGGAAGAATTCGCAGAATTGATGAATCAGGAAGCGGCGGCAATGGGGGCAACAGGGACGCATTTTGTAAATCCCCATGGCCTTCACAATGAGGACCACTATACGACTGCATACGATTTATATCTGATCTTTAACGAGTGTATTAAGAACGAGACATTTGTTCAGATCATATCCATGGATTCCTACGACGGAACTCTCAACGGGGCTGACGGGACCGTGCGCAAAGAGACATGGACTCCCACGCAGATGTATGGGAGCGGCGAAGTCAGAGAACCGGAAGGGATCCGTGTTCTCGGCGGAAAGACAGGAACGACAAAGCTTGCGGGAAACTGTGTCATACTTTATGACCAGGATCTTGAGGAGCATCCTTATATTTCCGTTATCATGGGGGCCGACGGCACGGATATGCTGTACGAGCAGATGAACCTTCTTATGAATGCCGGGATCAATAAACAGCAGAACGGACAGGAAAATCAACAGATGGAAGACGGAACAGAAGAATCCGCCGGAGAATAAGAAAAAAGCCTTTTATCTTCGATATATACCGGAGAAAAAGGCTTTTTTCTATTAATTTTTTCTGTATTACTCTGACATTCCCCGGATCCTGCCGAAGAAGCTGAGCAGATATAACCCGCACAAGCCTACAAGAGTGTAAACGATTCTTGAGAGCCAGCTTAAGTTTCCAAAAAGAAATGCGACAAGATCAAACCGGAAGATACCGATCAGCAGCCAGTTGACCGCTCCTATGATCACGATCGTCAGTGCTGTGTAATCAAACCATTTCATTATATTTCCTCCTTTACCGTCTCAATATTCTTATTATTTCCTGAATAACTGGAAATATACACTGAAAAATGCTATACTTACTAAGTTAAAGATAAAGACAGATGTCAGGAGGTGAAGCTTGGATTGGCATCCAAAAAAGATAAATCTGTCAATATCAGGAAATTTAAACGAAAACGCGGACTGAATCTGGGAATATTTCTGTTTGCGATTGTCTTTATATATCTTGTCGCAACGATCATTATGTATTTCAGCAGTGACAGTATATCCGTGTATGAAGTGAGAGAGGGGAGCATTGTCAGGGATAATTCGTATACCGGACTCATCATACGCGAGGAGACCGCAGTAAATGCAGAATCCGACGGATATGTCAGTTACTATCAGAACGAGAACACAAAAGTAAAAGCAGGCACAAATATATATGCGCTGTCTCAGAGACCTCTGAATACAGAGGAGAGTACATCGGAGGAGGAAAACGCCGGTCTGAGCCTGGATCCGGCCGTGACCGCAGGCGTTGTGCTCCATCTGCAGAACTTCAACGAAAATTACAGGCCCTCGGATTTCTCATCTGTCTATACACTGAGGGGCGAGATCGATACATCTCTTCAGGATACGTACAGTGAGACGCGCACACAGCATCTGGATGCGGTGATCGCTGCGAGCGGGATCAAGGTCGCGTCTTACGCCAGCGCATCGGATGGCATTGTTGTTTTTACTGTTGACGGATTTGAAGGCCTGACCAGGGATACGTTTACAGCCGATAATTTTGATAATACAGAGTATGAGATCACCGTGTTGTCGGATCAGATGAAGATACACGCCGGAGATCCCGTCTACCGTCTGATCACCAGTGAAGACTGGTCTGTGATCGTACCGCTCGATGCGGAAACGGCCGAGAGCCTTGCGGAAGACGAGGTGACAAGCATACGCGTACGCGTAGACAAAGACAGTGAGACAATGTGGGCAGATTTTTCTCTGATCGAAAGGGACGGCGAGTATTACGGCTGTCTGGATCTTGATAATTCCATGATCCGCTACGCCGGAGAACGGTTCCTGAATATTGAACTCATTCTGGAGGATGAGAGCGGACTTAAGATTCCACGGTCAGCCGTGGTGGAAGAGGACTTCTACACAGTGCCCCAGGAATACATAACGACCGGAGGCAACAGTTCGGACAGTGGAGTTCTTGTCAGTAATGGGGATGGAAGTACACAGTTTAAAGCGATAGATATCTACGATGTATCAGACGTGGGTGAGGTCTGCATAAGCCGTGATGATCTGGATAAGGGTGATGTTCTCATGAAACCGGAGTCCTCCGATACATATACCGTTGGGGAGACGAGATCGCTGCAGGGAGTATACAATATTAACCGTGGTTACGCAGTGTTCAAGAAAGTGAGCATTCTCTGTGAAAACGACGAGTATTATATTGTGAAAGAGGGAGAGGACTACGGTCTTTACAATTACGACCATATTGTCCAGAACGGCTCCAGCGTGAGTTCGGACGATGTTGTGTTCCAGTGACGATACAAAACGACGGCACAGAATATTTGGAGAAAAGAAAGGAGATCATGTGATGCTAAAAGATAATCTGACAGCGGTGGAGAGAAGGATACAGGAGGCCTGCGACAGAGCCGGGAGAGACAGGTCAGAGGTTACGCTGATCTCTGTGAGCAAGACGAAGCCTGTGGAAATGTTAAAGGAGGCTTATGATCTCGGCGTGCGTATCTTCGGGGAAAATAAAGTACAGGAAATACGCGATAAATATGAAGCGCTTCCAAAAGATATCGAATGGCATATGATCGGACATCTCCAGACAAATAAAGTGAAGTATATTATCGATAAAGTAAAGCTGATCCATTCCGTTGATTCCATGCGTCTGGCAGAAACGATAGAGAAAGAAGCGGAAAAACACAACAGGACGGCAGATATACTTCTGGAAGTAAATGTGGCCTGTGAGACAACCAAATTCGGTCTGAATACAGAAGAAGTCATTCCTTTTTATGAAAAAGTCTCTCTGTTTCCGCATATAAACGTACGCGGTCTCATGACAATTGCTCCATTTGTTGAAAATCCTGAAAATAATCGCTCAATTTTTGCAGATTTACATAAATTATATGTTGACATTAAGGAAAAAAACATTGATAATGATACTGTGAGCATACTGTCTATGGGGATGACCAATGATTACGAAGTGGCGATCGAGGAAGGGGCTACGATGGTCCGGATCGGCACAGGTATCTTTGGTGCCAGAGATTACAGTAAATAGGGAGAGTACCCTCTGGCAAAGAGAGTATGTAAGAAAATAATTGTGCGGGTATTACCATGTGCAAGATAGGAGTGTAAAGATGGGTGTATTTGATAAATTTCTGGACATCATGAAATTAAACGACGATGATTATGATGACGATGAATTTTATGATGACGATGAATTCTATGACGACGATTATGAAGAAAAGCCGCATCGCCGTTCATTGTTCGGAAAGAAAAATACAAAAGACGATAATTACGATGATTTCGATATGGAGGAGGACAAGAAGTATCAGCCCTCTGTAAATAACAAAGTAACACCGATGAGACCTTCAGCAAGAAAAAGCGGGAATATGGAAGTCTGTGTTGTGAAACCCAACTCTGTGGATGATTCCAGGGAGATTACGGAGACGCTGCTTTCCGGCAGAACAGTCATTCTCAACCTTGAAGGGATGGATCTCGAAGTTGCCCAGAGGATCATCGACTTTATCTCGGGCGCTACTTTTGCCATCAGCGGGAATCTTCAGAAGATATCCAACTATATCTTCCTCGTGACGCCGACCAATGTGGATATTTCGGGAGATCTGCAGGATCTTCTGGGCGGTTCCATGGAGACTCCCAGTGTCAGAGGAAGATACTGATCGATCATGAGAGGTTTGGATCAGTGCAAAGAGGAGCAGAATCTGGAAAAGAGGTTTCTGGAATTGTCGGCCACGGCATACCAGCGTGATATCATTACCTTTTCAGATTTCCTTAATTTAAATGAACAGAACATTTTACATACGCTGCCAAAAGACAAGCTGTCTTCAAGGATTGTTTCTTTTGGCGGCTATGATCCGGCAGAGCGTCAGATGGCTGCATTTATCCCTGAGGCTCTTTATTTACGTTACGGGAAAAAAGAACTCTCTGCCGATGAAATCGGCTACCCTTTCTGCGCTCTGAAGATCTCGCCGCTGAATGTAAGATTCTCAGAGGAACTGACGCACAGAGATTATCTCGGCGCAATATTGAATTTGGGAATCGACCGTGCAAAGACAGGCGATATTGTCATGGATGGGCCGGATGCCATGCTTTTTGCACATCAGGCCATGGCTTCGTTTATTAAAGAAGAACTTAGGAGAGTCCGTCATACTTCCGTCATTGTAGAGGAAGTGGAACTGTCCGGGATCCGATATGTTCCTTCATACGAAGAAATCCGGGGCACAGTGGCCTCCGTACGGCTGGACAGTCTGCTTTCACTGGCCTTTTCCAAGTCCAGGACAAAGCTTTCCGGACTGATCGAAGGCGCCAAGGTTTACGTCAACGGTCGGCTGATCACGAATAACGGTTATCAGCCCTGCGAGGGCGACGTCATATCTGTCCGCGGCCTGGGAAAGTTTCGACTAGAGTCCATCGGGGGACGTACGAAAAAGAACAGAATGAGCGTGACTCTTAGCAGATATGTCTGAATGTTCAGTACGATCCAGCGTATTACATATAAACAGGAAACGGATGCAGAATAATGAAAGAGCAGAATACGAATCAGACTTATGAAAACAGAAATAACATTGTAAATACAACTTCCGGACGGATATGGGCATTGTCGTTTACCGGTGTCGCGGCGGCTCTGCTTCTTGATCAGTATTCAAAATATATGGCTGTTCAATATTTAAAGGACCGGCCGGCAAAAGTGCTGATCGACGGTGTGTTTGAACTGCGGTATCTGGAAAATCGGGGCGCCGCTTTCGGAATGATGCAGGATATGCAGTTTTTCTTTGTGGCAGGAGCCATACTGATCTGTGCGGTCCTGATCTTCCTATACGGACGGATACCGGCTTCGGCACGATACGTACCACTTCGGATCTGTGCAGTCCTTCTCTTTGCAGGAGCGATCGGAAATATGGCAGATCGTATCAGACTGGATTATGTGATTGATTTCTTCTATTTCAGCCTGATAGATTTTCCGATCTTCAATGTGGCAGACTGTTATGTTGTAGCTGCCGTTATATTATTTGCGCTTCTGATATTGTTCTACTATAAGGAGGAGGATTTCAGCTTTCTCAGCAGAAAGAGAGGATGAGAAAGCTGCTTGATGGGAGACAGATATGAGCGAGCATATAACAGAACAGAATATTTATATACCGGAGAAATATGATGGGGAAAGGATCGACAGATTTCTAAGCAGAGATCTGGAGGGCCTTTCCCGATCTTATATCCAGAAGCTGTTAAAAGACGGAAACATAGAAGTAAACGGCAGGACAGTGAAAGCAAATTATAAAGTGAATGCGGGGGATGAGATTCTCGTACGCGTGCCCGAGCCCGAAATACCTGAAATACTGCCGGAAGATATTCCTCTTGATATCCTCTATGAAGACGACGATATCCTGGTCGTAAACAAGCCGAAAGGAATGGTCGTCCATCCCGCCCCCGGACACTATGAGCATACACTCGTCAACGCAGTCATGTATCACTGCCGGGACTGTCTGTCCGGAATAAACGGAGTTATGCGTCCGGGCATCGTACACAGGATTGATATGGATACGACAGGTTCTTTGCTCGTGTGTAAAAATGACCGCGCGCATCAGATCCTTGCAGAGGAACTAAAGGAGCACTCGATCACGCGCATGTATCATGCCATTATATATGGCAATCTGAAAGAGGACACGGGCACTGTAAACGCGCCTGTCGGCAGGCATCCGACCAACCGCAGGAAGATGAGTACCAGATCCGCAAATGGGCGGCCGGCCGTCACACATTACAGGGTGCTTGAGAGATTCGGGGATTATACTTACATCGAGTGTGAACTGGAGACCGGGCGCACACACCAGATACGTGTGCATATGGCAAGCATCGGACATCCCATACTCGGAGACGAAATTTATGGACCGTCAAAGTGTCCCTATAAGCTCCAGGGGCAGACACTGCATGCAAAGATACTCGGTATCAGGCATCCGTCTACCGGAGAATATATGGTGTTTGACGCGCCTCTCCCGGGATACTTTCAGGAGCTTCTCGACCTGCTCAGAAGAAAAATATAAATTCCCATTGTAATGGCAGTGGATTTTCGTTATAATAGTCATATAAAGAGTGATGTAAAAGCATTTTTTTATGCAAAATCACAATTTGTATGACGCAAAGGAGAGTGACTTACAATGAAAACAAATACGATCATTACAATAGGACGCGAATACGGAAGTGCAGGAAGAGAGATCGGCTATAAAGTCGCCGAGGCTTTTGACATCAAATTGTATGACAAAGAGATGCTTGCCAGAGCCGCAAAGGAGAGCGGGATCTGTGAAGAAATCTTCGAGACGCATGATGAGAAACCGACGAACAGTTTCCTTTATTCCCTTGTTATGGACACATATTCTATGGGGTATTCCGGAAATACATATACAGATATGCCAATTAACCATAAAGTGTTTCTGGCGCAGTTTGACGCAATAAAGAAAATCGCGGACGAAGGTCCCTGTATTCTCGTGGGCCGCTGTGCAGATTATGCGTTGGAGTCATACAAGAATGTGGTCAGCGTATTTATCCATGCAGATATGGAAGCACGTATCCGGAGGATTGCAAGGATCTATGATCTTACGGATGCCAAGGCAAAAGATATGATTATTAAGACGGATAAGAAGCGTTCCAGTTATTACAATTATTACACAAACAAGAAATGGTCTGACGCGAAGAGTTATGAACTTTGCCTGACCAGTTCGGAACTGGGGATAGACGGCACGGCGAAGACCATCATTGATTATGTGAATTTGAAGGAGAGTATCAGCAGGAATACAAGACATATATGATCTCCATGTATCTTAATGCAATCAAGGATACTGATCCCGGATCAAATTGACAGATCCGGAATAAAGTCTCCCGGCAGATAAATTATTCTATCTGCCGGGAGACATTTCACTGTAGTTTAGCGGATACGAACAGAACGGGCCGGCCATCCGGAAATATTTCCAGTGAGGATCGCGTGGAACATCCGCTCTCTGGCTCCGGGATGCTCTGTATTGAGCTGCCGGAGCAGATCTTTCGCATACTGACGTTTTGTATGACCGTCAACCGGACATCTGCTTTTTACAACCGGAAGATGATATTTATTTTTAAAACCGATCACATCCATTTCATCGACATACATAAGGGGACGTATGACGGTCAGATCCATTCGATCCAGATAGGTCCTTGGAGAAAAGGAATGAAAACGTCCCTCAAAGATAAGGGAGAGGAGCATTGTCTCAATGATGTCGTCTTTGTGATGCGCATAGGCGACCTTATTACATCCCATTTCTCTGACAGCCTGGTTGAGGGCTCCTTTTCGCATCTTGGCACAGAGGGAACAGGGGTTGCTCTCCTTTCGTATGTTAAACAGGATATTGTAGATGTCCGAGCTGACGATCCGGTAGGGGATCTCCAACTCCCGGCAGAGCTCCTGGATGGGAGAGAGGTCGAAATCCTCGAATCCAAGGTCTACAGTGACCGCGCTCAACTGAAAATGATTCGGATAGAAACGCCGGAGACCGTGGAGAGCATAGAGGAGTGTCAGACTGTCTTTCCCGCCGGATATTCCCACGGCAATATGGTCGCCTTCCTGTATCATGCCGTATTCGTCTACGGCTTTTCTCGTATAGCTTAATAAACGCTGTAACTGCATATTTAACTGATCCTTTCTCTTTTCGTACATTTCTATATTATACTGACCAAAAGAGAGAATTACAAGAGGGATATAAAGAACTGCTGCAATTACCGGGGAAGACAGATATTATAAAAGGGGACAGGATGCAATGAATATAAAACAAGTCAGATCGCCACAATTTCATGACCGGGCTGAGAGCGTGTGGACACAGTTCCTGCAGGCTCTTCCTGTCATAGCCTTTTTTCTGATCATGTTCTATTCCGTCATATTTCTCTTCGGAATGGAATACATAACGATCGCGTCTCTTGTAACTGTCATCTTTCAGGGAAATTATAAGAAGAGAAAGGTCCCCACAGGACCTCTGATCGTTCTGCTCCTCCAGCAGCTCCTCCTGCTCGTGCTGGCCTATATCGCCACCTGGAATATCGGTCTGTCGCTGGCATTGAATCTGATCGTTCCATTCTGGCTTATATTTACGAAATCTTCGCAGTTTAATCAGTTCGGTTATTTCTCTACGCTGATGACATTTACCTTTATGCAGTTTCTCCCGGTCGACTGGAATGGATTTATCCTGCAGTTCGAGGCAATGATATTCTGTTGTATCTTTGTGTTCATTACCATCAAGCTGTATCACCGGATGAATCGCGGAAAACTTGGTATATGTACAGAGCGGAAGGTTATGAAGCTGCTGGGATGCATACTGGAGAAGCTTCTGAACGAAGAAGATGTCAGCAGAGACTTAAAAGAACTTTTCAGACTGCAGAGGCTTCTCTATCAGGAGGCGAATGATAAAAGAGGCAAGAGACATGTGGTAACGACAGCGGGAAAACTGCAGTATATGTTTGCCCTCCTGATACAGAGAACGACTTATCTTGTATCCAATCAGAGTCAGGTACTCCGTCCCGCGGATGAGGATTCACGCAGACTGGCTCTGGAACTGGCCGGATATATGCAGAAAGCAGGAGAAATCGATTTTCTTTCGGGGAATCGCGACAGAACGCAGACGCTTAAGAAGGAGGGGCGCCGTCTGCTGGCAGAATCAGAAAAGGAAAAAGACATATTCCACCGGCATGTGGCCAATTTCTTCCGTATGTTTCTCTTTATTCTCCACCAGGCGGAAGTAAAAGATCAGGGGATCCTGAGTGAACAGTGGGAGGTGCCGGCAGAGCATCAGTTTAAAGAAAAGATCCTTGCACATTTCCGACCGGATACCTTTGAGATGCGGTTTGCGCTTCGTATGAGTGTGGTCCTGATGACAGGGATGGCTTTTAATTTACTGTTTTACGACGATCATTCCTACTGGTTTGTGATGAATGCGTTCCTTCTCCTGCGTCCGATGTACGAGGACAGCAATTACCGCATGCGTACACGTTTTATCGGAACGGCTGTCGGATGCGTGCTCGTGGCGCTTGTACTTCCTTTCTGTGACTCGATGGCGTCTCATCTGATCCTGGCCGGGATCATGGTGACATGCATGTATACCGCGACACCCGGAACGATCATTCATGCATTGTTCGTCACCTGTTTTGCTCTGTCCATGACGACGCTTGCTATGGGGGAAACGATGGCGGTGTTCCTCCGCATGGCTTATATCATTGCAGCTGTTCTTTTTGTCCTGTTCATAAACAGATTCTTTTTCCCGACGAGTCTGGGCAGTCAGGTGCGCTATAATTTCCAGATGCTGTTCCACATGCATCACATGTATCTTCGTATGCTTGAAGATCTGCTCACCAATCAGCTTGACTACTGGCGCATATGCGATGCACAGATCCAGTATCACACGATACTTGCCCAAATCAGGAACGATCTTCCGCAGGTAGAAAAGAACGACAGGGACAGAGAATATTTCAATAAGATCCTGAATATAACCTGGTGTATGGCATCCGAGATCCAGCAGATGTTCTTTCAGGTAAAACATAAAAAACGCGGGCCTGAGGCGCGCAGGATTATGGAAAGGTACATCTCATATACGGATTATGTATTGAATCAGATTCAGGAAATGCTTCATCTTAAGAAAGAGAAAAAACTGAAAAATATCGATGGAATGAAGTATCAGAGATATATAGAGGGAGAGCCGGAATTATCTTCACTGATGACACAGTATGCCCGAAATCTCTCCCGGCTCTATGTGCTTGTACTCAGAAGAGTCAGATAAGACGAAAAGCAGATAAGGCTAGTAAAGAGACTCTATACTTCCCGAAGTTTGACGGCGCCTGCAGCTTTTCTTCGGCGGTTCTCATCGATAGCGGCATAATGCTTCTTTGTCGTATTCACATCTTTATGTCCGAGAACATCAGCAACAAGGTAGATGTCTCCGGTTTCTCTGTATAAAGCCGTACCATAAGTGCTTCTGAGTTTATGCGGCGTTATTTTTTTATTCGGAGTGACCTCGCGGGCGTATTTCTTGACCATATTTTCAACGGCCTGTACGCCCATGCGTTTCCGGCGTGTGGAGAGAAAAAGAGCGTTCTCATTGCCGGGCAGTGGGATAGTGGTCTTTCTTGTAGTATACAGATACATTTTAAGAGCGTTTTCCACTTCTTCGCCGAAGTAGACGACCATTTCATTCCCGCCTTTGCGCGTCACCTTGATGCCGTTATTTTTGAAATCAACATCCTGTATGTCTAGGCCTACGCATTCGGACACACGGATCCCTGTTCCGAGAAGAAGCGTCAGAATTGCGAGATCCCGATTTTTCGTTTTCTCATAATATGCTTTCCGCTGACCGGTCAGATTGTCGCCGCCGTGGTCGACATAATCAAGAAGTTTTGCAACCTCGTCGGCATCAAGACGTATGATCGCCTTTTCATGCAGTTTTGGCATATCTACAAGCAAAGTAGGATTTTTTGTGATTGCCTGCCTTTTATAGAAATATCCGTAAAAGCTTCTGAGCGCCGACATTTTGCGCGCAAGTCCCTTTTCTGTATTTGTAACCTGTTTCTTTTCATCATTCTCATAGACTTTCAGATATTCCTGATATTCTTCAATATCAACAGGCTCGAGCCGCTCCAGGTCCTGGAGTGTAAACTGTTCCATTGTATAATTCTTATATACAGGATTAGTTTCTATCAGAAAATGAAAGAAAACACGGATATCGTAAGCATAAGAAATACGTGTTCTGGCCGATGTAGTCGGCTCAACAGCCCGAAAATAATCTTTTGCAAAAGGAGGAAGCGTCTTTAAGATTGCCCGGAGTCTGAGCGTGTTGTCTATTGAACGCTGCTCATGATAAGATTTTGAAGTTGATGATATGTTGTTTTTTGCCGTTTCCATGTGATTAACCCCTTATTTATTGAATTCATTGTATTTACCTGCAGTTATTATAGCTCATAAGCTCATTTTTGTCTACATCTTTTGGAAAAATCAGTATTTGTCGTATAGATTAAAATGTATAAACTATTGGCCGAAACAGACTCTTCTATAATATATTCTGCTTCGGCCTTAAGTGGGTGTATATATTATATCAATACATAGGGATGTATATTGATACCGCTAAATGCTGTGCCCGATGAATAGTCAGTCAATGCGGGGATTTTCGTTATATGCGACGATCAGACTCCGGCCGGATTGTATCTGATCAGAATCCAGATCATTCATTGACTTGAGCACCTGTACATATTCTGCGACAGAATGATATTCGTCTGTCATTGTATCCTCAGCTATGGACCAAAGCGAGTCTCCTGACTGAATCTCAATACTCTTATAATACTTATGTACAGAATCTTTATCATCGGATTCTTCATGTGCCGATACAAGAAAAGCTCCAAATGAAATGCTGATGACCAGCATGACCGCAAAACCGGTAAAAAATCTCCTCAAATTCTTTCTGATACGATGTACTGACGCTCTCTTTTTCATTTTGCAACAACCCCTTTTAAAAACGGTCCCCGAATCACTGTGCAGGAACAAAATTAACCTTATAAAACAGTAAAAGCCAAATTGTATACAAGTATACTTTAACTCGAACATCCATTTGCGCAAACAATTGTTCTATATGAGATATTATAATACGCGAACATCTGTTTGTCAACAAGAAAATCGAACATATTTTCGCAACAAGTGTTTGCTTTTTCCGGTCGAATATGATACTATACTTTATATAAAGATATTCGGAGGGAATTATGTCAAAGGGAAAGATAAGTAAAAAACAACAGGAAATACTGGAATATATCAAGATGCAGATTTTGCAGAGAGGATTCCCGCCGGCGGTACGTGAGATATGTGAAGCTGTTAATCTGAAGTCCACCTCTTCTGTCCACTCTCATCTTGAGACTCTTGAGAAAAACGGATATATCAGAAGAGATCCGACAAAGCCGAGAGCGATCGAGATACTGGATGATAACTTTAATCTGACAAGACGGGAAATGGTGAACGTCCCCATCCTGGGACAGGTAGCGGCAGGACAGCCGATCCTGGCTCAGGAGAATATTGAGGATTACTTCCCTATTCCAATCGAGCATATGCCGAATAAACAGACTTTTATGCTCAAAGTAAAAGGCGAGAGCATGATCAATGCGGGTATCCTGGATGGCGATATGGTCCTTGTGGAGGAAGCTGATACCGCATCGAACGGCGATATGGTCGTTGCTCTTGTGGACGACAGCGCTACAGTAAAAACATTTTACAAGGAGGAAGGCGTTTATCGACTTCAGCCTGAAAATGACTTTATGGATCCGATCATTGTAAAAGAAGTTTCCATTTTGGGTAAGGTGATCGGTGTGATCAGACTTTTCAAATGATCGAATACGAATAATAAAGAGAGGACATTTCCCTTAATAAACAGGCAGGGAAAACGTCCTCTCTTTTTTAATATACGTTTATCTCGAAGTTGTTATCCGACAGAGAGCTCATCAGGAGTTATATCTTTTCCGTCTTTCCATATCCTCTCCAGATCATAGAAAAGCCGGTTTTCTTTATCAAACACATGAACAATGATATCTCCGAAGTCCAGAAGGATCCAGCTCGAATTTGTCCGTCCTTCTCTCTGTCTGAGAGGATATCCGGCTTTATAGAGCTCTTCCTCCACGTGATCGACCAGAGCATTTATCTGACTGTCGCTGCTTCCGTTTGCTATAATAAAATAGTCGGCAAGTACGGACACGCCGGTGATATCGATGATCTTAATCTCCTCTCCTTTTTTATCGCTGAGTGCATTGTATGCAATCTTCGCCATTTCTTTTGACTGGTTCATTTCATCTCTCCTTTATGATCTTGTTTATAATATTCACAGGTCTTCACGGTCATGGGATCCACTGCTCTTCCGCCGTCTTTCAGATAGCGTACAGTCCTGAGAGCAGAAAGATATACTGCGCGGTCAATATCACGGAAAACAATGCTGCGTATTTCTCCTAGCCCCGGGATTTCTCGTCGGTTGGGCTCGATGTAGTCAGAAATGTAAATTATTTTCTCGAGCATTGTCATATCTGGTCTTCCGGTCGTATGATATCTGACGGCGTCAATGATATTCTGGTCTTTGATCTTATATTCATGTGCCGCGAGATATGCGCCCAGTTTGGCGTGGATAAGCGCCGGCATCTCCAACTCTGCCGAAGTAAGCTGGAGACCGTATTTCTTACAGAGTTTGATCTGCTCCCTGGCCGGGCAGTATTTTCCGCAGTCATGGAGAAGTCCTGCTGTGAGGGCTTTCTGGATATCCTCCCCATAACTCATTGCGAGAGACGCCGCTGTGTACATTACGCCTATTGTGTGCTCAAACCGTTCTTTTTTCAGTTTTTTTGACAGGTCTTTTCTGATTTCAAGAAGTTCTTCCGTCATAGTTATCTACACTCCTTTACCTGGATCTTTTTCTGTAGAGAGAATTTCCGTGAATATAGTCCGCCACCACTTCCGGCACCATATACCGGATACTGAGTCCCTGTGCCGCTCTGCTTCGTATCGTTGTTGATGAAATTTCTACAAGCGGAGCCTGCAGAAGTTCTATGTCGGCATCATACTGCTCATGGAGATAGCGGATCTGAGCACACATGCTCTGCGCGTCTTTATCATCTCTCATTGCCGCCAGGATCGTGCAGGAAGGAAAAATCTCGCGGAAGTTCTTCCACTGTTCGATCGAAAACAGAGAATCCGCACCGAGTATGAAGAAGAATTCATGCATCGGATAGAGACTGTGCAATGCCTTCATTGTACTGTAAGTGTAAGAGTGTTCTTTGGCTGTCGCCTCATAAAGACATAGTTTAAAATACGGGATATCATCCGTGGCAAGACGCACCATTTCTATACGGTCTTCCAGTCCTTCGCCGCTGCCATCTGTCTCTTTGTGAGGTGGATTTCCGTTCGGGAGAAACCAAATCTCATCAAGCTGAAAATTCTCATAGGCAAACTCTCCGAGAAGAAGATGCCCGATGTGGATCGGATCAAATGTCCCGCCCATAATTCCTATTCTCATTTTCTTCACCTTGTCCCCTTATCCGGGGAGCATGATCTTCTTTTTGTCGTCTTTTCCTTCACGGTACAGAACAATCTTCTTACCGATCACCTGCACCACCTGAGCCCGGGTGCGTCCGGCAATGATCTCAGCCAGTTCACGGGGATCGTCAGCACAGTTCTTGAGCACGCTGATCTTGATCAGTTCACGGGCCGCAAGAGCCTCTGATATCGCTTCCGTAAGTCCGGGCGTCATACTTGATTTTCCGACCTGAAAGATAGGCTCCATCGTCATGGCAAGACTTTTTAAATATGCTCTTTGTTTTGGTGTCATTACTGTCTCCTTTTTATATCAACTGTTAATCTGCGCCGCAGCATCCATAGAAATCCGGCGGAATCCTATTTATAATAATCGAACTGCAGACCATACATCTTTACGGTGTCTCCCTCCTGGATTCCTTTTGCCTCCAGCTCATCGAGAATACCGGTTTCTTTTAAAAACTTCTGGAAGAATGCAAAGCCTTTCTCGGAATCAAGATTCGTATAACCGAGCATCTTCTCTATCTTCGGACCTTCCACAACATATACGCCGTCTTCTGATTCCACTGTATAAGGAAGTTCTTCGTAGATCAGCTCGTCCTCCGGGAAATACTCCTGTTCAAATACAACCGGAGTACGGTCCATGGTATCAAGCTGTGAGCTTACATAATAGAGAAGCTCGGACACTCCTTTTCCTGTAGCACCGGAGATCGGAAATACGCGGATTCCCTTCGGTTCAAATTCCCGTTTCAGGCGTTCTACCGGATCTTCCTCCGGATCGTAGATCAAGTCTGTCTTATTGGCTGCAATCACCTGCGGACGTTTCGCAATATCCGGATTATAGGCCTTAAGTTCCGCATTGATCTTATAGATATCTTCGACCGGATCACGGCCTTCTGTTCCGGCGGCATCTACTACATGGATCATCAGCTTTGTCCGCTCGATATGCCGGAGAAACTCGTGGCCCAGACCAACCCCCTCGGAGGCTCCTTCAATAAGACCGGGGATATCTGCCATAACGAATCCTTTCGCACCGTCCAGATCCACGACGCCGAGATTGGGCGTCAGTGTTGTAAAGTGATAATTCGCGATCTTCGGCTCTGCGTTTGTCACTCTGGAAAGAAGCGTTGATTTCCCCACATTCGGGAAACCGATCAGACCGACGTCCGCTATCACTTTCAGTTCAAGATTTACTTCGAGTTCACGGGCCGGCTGCCCGGGCTGCGCATATTTGGGAACCTGCATGGTAGCTGTGGCGAAATGCTGATTTCCAAGGCCCCCTTTTCCTCCTTTGAGTACAACCTGGCGGTGATTATCCCCCGACATGTCAGCGATCACTTTGCCTGAAGCCGCTTCTTTGACGACAGTCCCCTCAGGTACATACAGCACAAGGTCCTGCCCGTCTTTTCCATGGCATCTGCGCTTGCCGCCCGGCTCCCCGTCTCCCGCGGCATATTTGCGTCTGTGTCGATAATCAGACAGGGTATTAAGCCCTTTGTCCACTTCAAATATAAGATCTCCTCCACGGCCTCCGTCGCCTCCGTCCGGCCCTCCATTCGGGACATAAAGTTCTCTTCGGAAGCTGCAGTGTCCGTCGCCGCCTTTTCCGGATCTGATATATATTTTAGCTCTGTCAGCGAACATAACGTCTCCTTTTCTCTGATAATGTGATAAAAGCCCCAGACTGTAAATGTCTGGGGCCTGACTGTTTTACTCAGCTACCGGATAGATAGAAACCTGTTTCTTATCTCTTCCTTTTCTCTCGTATCTTACAACACCGTCTACCAGTGCAAACAGAGTATCATCTCCGCCGCGTCCTACGTTCACGCCCGGATGGATCTTTGTTCCACGCTGTCTGTAGAGGATGTTCCCGGCTTTTACAAACTGTCCGTCAGCTCTCTTCGCACCCAGTCTCTTAGCCTCTGAGTCACGTCCGTTCTTTGTAGAACCAACTCCCTTTTTATGAGCAAAAAACTGAAGATTCATTTTCATCATGGTTCTTACACCTCCTTGAAAATAATGTCAATGTATGGTTCGTATTCACTGCTGTTCTCTATCTGTTCCAGACCGAGAACCATGGAATCCAGCAAAAGTGTGGCATCATGCGAGGGGATCTGTCCGAATCGAAATTCGATCTTCCCTGACTCTTCATCGGAAACACTGCTTGTCTTATCCTCCGTAAACTGATCGACTGAGTTGATCGTATTGATCACGATGGCGGAAACAGCCGCGCATACAATATCGTTTCCGGATTCAGAATATTCAGCGTGTCCTGAAATATCGAAGCCCGCATATTCATGCCTGTCAGTCTTATAAATGGTTACTTTGATCATATGAATGATTAAGCGTTGATCTTGTCGATCTTGACAGCTGTGTACTGCTGTCTGTGACCATTTTTCTTATGATAGCCGGTTTTTCTCTTGTACTTGTAAACGACAACTTTCTTCGCTTTCCCGTCGCCGATTACAGAAGCTGTAACTGTTGCACCTTCAACAGTCGGATTACCAACGACCAGCTTGTCATTATTTACAGCCAGAACCTGGTCAAATGTATAAGTCTCTCCGGCATCCACACCAAGTTTCTCCACTCTGATGATATCGCCTTCAGCTACTTTGTACTGTTTACCACCTGTTGCTATAATCGCGTACATATGGCACCTCCTATAAACATTACTCGCCAGCTTCGGTGTCTGCAGCAGCTGCAGAACTTATAAAACCTCGCTGTGCGGCATACTGGTATAGTATAGCATATGAATTTTTATCCAGTCAATACCTTTCCGGCAGATTTTTCAGCTTTTCATAGCAGTATTCAATGATACTCTTGCGCGTCACAATGCCGATGAACTTTTTCTGATCGTCTACTACCGGGACAAAATTCTGATCCATGGATTTCCTTATAAGATCTTCCATATCGGAATCAATGGAAACCGGAGTGTAATCTGCTTTCCTCGGAAAATCCTGGATAAATATGTTCTCTGCTTCTTTCAGATTAAGATTCGTGTATCGTTTGATCCCCCAGAGAAGATCACCCTCCGTAATAGTGCCCACATACTCTCCCGCTTTATTGAGCATGGGAATACTGGCGTATTTGTGATATTCCATTGTCTCAAGCACCTGACGAAGCGTACCGTAATCATATACATACGCCACTTCGCTTTTTGGTTTTAAAAAGAACAGGATGTTCATTGTATATCAGCCTTTCCTAAATCTGTGTAAGGACGAAAATTTCATACAGTGCACGTATCGCATCTTTAAAGTCTTCGTGGCGGACACCGATTATAATATTCAGCTCGCTGGACCCCTGATCGATCATCTTGACATTGATATGTGCGTGAGCCAGCGCGGAGAAAATCCGGCCGGCAGTACCGCGGGTAGATTTCATGCCGCGTCCGACAACCGCAATGAGCGCAAGATCAGATTCCAGTTCGATATGATCCGGCGCTACCGTTTTGTTTATATCCGAGAGGATCTTCTGTTCCTTGTCCTCAAAAGTATCTTTGTTGACAAAGATCGACATCGTGTCGATACCGGAAGGCATGTGCTCGATAGATACTCCGTTTTCCTCAAATACCTGGAGCACCTTCCGACAGAAGCCTATTTCTGAGTTCATCATCGCCTTCTCCACCGTGACCGCAGCGAACCCATCGGTCCCGGCGATGCCGGTGATGGTGTATTTCGGCCGGCGGCACGTGCTTTCCACTATAAGAGTTCCTTTATCCTGCGGACGGTTTGTGTTTCGGATATTGATCGGGATACCGGCTTTCCTTACCGGGAAGATCGCATCCTCGTGAAGCACGCTTGCGCCCATGTAAGAAAGCTCGCGGAGTTCCTTGTACGTAATAGTCTCGATGGATTTCGGATTTTTGACGATTCTGGGATCCGCGATCAGGAATCCGGATACATCCGTCCAGTTTTCATAAAGGTCCGCCCCGACTGCAAGAGCCACGAGGGAACCTGTGACATCGGATCCGCCGCGGGAGAACGTCACCACCTCTCCGGATTCTTTCGCGCCATAGAATCCGGGAATTACCGCTCTGTGTTTGTTCTCCAGAATGTCGGAGAGAAGTTCGTTTGTCATATCCGCGTTAAACGAACCGTCGTCATTAAAACGTACGGCATCTGCCGCATCGACAAAAGCATAATCAAGATAAGCGGCCATGATCTTCCCGTTCAGGAACTCGCCTCTGGAAGCCGCATAGTCCTCTCCTGCTCCTCTGGTGAAATCCTTCCTGATCTTTTCAAAGTCTTCGTCCAGTGAAAAAGTAAGGTTCAGACCGTCTATGATTTCCTGATACCGCTCTTTGATCTGATCCAGTTGTTCTGTGAAATCCGCGCCTTTCACGGCAGATTCATAGCAGGCGTATAACATGTCCGTGACCTTGGTATCGTGGGAAAAACGCTTCCCGGGAGCCGACGGCACAACATATCTTCTGGACTCATCTTCACGGATGATCGAGCCGACCTTCCTGAACTGATCGGCATTGGCCAGCGAACTGCCTCCAAACTTAACAACTTTTTTCATTCTTTCTCTTCCTCCAAATATGTGTCTTCAATATAAGAAACCGGTGAAACATATAAATACTGGCAATAACAGCCATGCCCTTTCCAAGCGGGCGCTCTCGAAACACTATTATAACGCCGCGTCACCGCCTTGTAAACTGGGAAATCTAAAATTTAAAATTTAAGGAACACAAGACGCCGATCTGCTCCATCCCTGTTTTACTTTAAACGCTCTTCCTCGTACAGCGGACGTCTCACCTTTTTCCTGGTGACTTCTACAAGCCCGAGAGCCGTCATATCTACAAGGGTGGTCTGGATCGGATCCTTCGACAGATAGTACCTGAATTCACGCAGAAGCTTCTTTGTATTCTCTTCCTCCTTGAGATTAATAAAATCCACAAGGATAATCCCCGACAGATTACGCAGACGGATCTGCTTTGCCGCCTCTCTGGCAGCCTCAAGATTAACTTTCATTGCACCTTCTTCGCTGCCTGACTTTGAAGTATTCTTTCCCGAGTTGACGTCGATCGCAGTCAGAGCCTCGGTCGGCTGTATGATCAGATAGCCGCCTGTCTTCATCCATGCCTTCTCGGAGAGCGCTTTCTCAAGAACTGTCCGGGTGCTGTAACGCTTATCCAGCGGAAAAGCTGGATCGTTATAAAGCTCAAGCAGATCTGACTTTTCCGGTAGTTCTGCCTGGAAAAACAAATGTATACGTGTATACAAATCTTTATCCCCGATAATGATCGATTCCATACCATCCATATAGACATTTTTCAGATCAGCGATATAGGACGGAGGCGCTGATTTCAGACATGAGTAGCAGATGCGCGTGTGCGCCGCCTTAACAAGACGGTAATACTCCTCCCTGAGCGTTCTTATCTCTTCATATACATCATCCAGAGGTGTATCTTTCGCATTTGTGCGAACGATGATCCCGAAATCGTTATTAGACAGACTGCTCAGTTTTTCTTTGTAATTCTCTCTTTGAACTTTCGGTATCTTCGATGAAGCTCCGATCCTTGTATTTCCGTGAGTGAGTACGGCATATCGTCCGGTGAAACTCAGATTGCCTGTCACTGTAGCCGCCTTTGTTCCGACTGCCTCCCGGCTGATCTGCACGACCAGCTCGTCGCCGATACAAAGCGCTTTTTTTCCTGACTTGCGCGTGAAGATCGCGTTCTTAACATCTTTCATGTCGTAATAACAGTTCACGCCTTTTTGGATCTCTATGAACGCCGCCCCGATATTCGGAACAATATTACTCACCTTACCTATGTAAATGTCCCCGAGACGGAAACTGTCCGCGTGATCTCCGGATGCAGATGCGCTGTGGATCTCAACCACATCTCCGTCCTCGATAAAATAGGTCCTTATTTTATTATCTGTCTTTTCGATCAGGAGTTTCCGTTTCAATTTCCTCACCTCTCATCTCTTCCCCAAGCGATTCAAGTGTGACAAGATGCCTCACGCCGTCTTTTCCGGTACCTGCGTACATCTCCTGTCTTCTGTAGGAGAAAGGATCTGAGCCGGGAGTGGCCGGATCAGGCATGGGATATGACGCATATTTCAGAAATGCATGCATGACCAGATCCGGTTTTAAGTTCTCCACACTTCCGGCAGCCGTCTGAATCAGGACTGAATCGCCGCGGAATTCCCAGTGGTAAACAAGAGGACGCAGATCCACCTCTCTCTCACTTCTCTTAGTCTGCTTTACGACGCGTATTTCATCCTGCCGCATAAAATCTGCAAACCTTTCTTTCCAGTCCGGTGCGGGAACAGAACCGGCGGCTTCCGTTTTCTCTTTTGGCGTAATCAAATAATCTGCGGCTGAAAGTATGGTCATACCCGTCTGCTTTTTTTCTTCCGCGATCTGACGGAAACTCAGCACCTCAATACCGTCGACGCAAGTCTCGTTCATCCTGCGCACGGCTTCTTCGCCCGCAACAGGCTTTGTAAGTTCAATATCCAGATATTCCCCGTCGCTCTCGAGACCGATCCCGAGAGGACTGGCGAAAGACATGATCATATGAGGGCTGAATCCGCCCGTAAAGGCGATCGGGATATCTGCTCTGCGCATCACTTTCTGAAAATAACGCATCACATCAAGGTGTCCGATAAACTTCAAGACACCGTATTTTCTGAATTTAATTCTTGCCTTCATAGCAGACACCTCCTCCGAAACATGCAGCCCCGCAGCCAGTACATTGCGCCCGACAGTTTGGAGTCACAGTTTCATTTACTGCGCGCTCCCATTCTCTGTAAAGGAAGGCGCGGCTCACCCCGATATCAATGAAATCCCATGGGAATATCTCGTCTTTTCCACGCGGCCGCTGGTTATAGAAGGAGATATCCACATTTTTGTTCTCGAATGCCTCCATCCAGAGATCATTGCGGAACGTCTCTGTCCACGAGTCAAAGAGACAGCCCAGGCGGTAGGCCTCCTCGATCACAGGTGAGATCCTGCGGTCGCCTCTTGCCATGACGCCTTCAAGAACAGTCACCTGTGCGTCATGCCAGTTGTATTTCAGGCTCTTTCTGTTCAGCTGCTCGCGGAACTCGTCATTTACAAGGTGCGCCCTGCGGTCATACTCTTCTGCGGTATACATGGGCGCCCACTGGAACGGTGTGAATGGTTTCGGCACAAAGAAAGAGGAACTTGCGGTGATCTGGCATTTTCCATGCCGCTGCTCTTTCGGGATCTCATAATATCTGCGCGCCACGCGGTCTGAGAGTCTGGCAATCTCTTTCATGTCCTCTTCCGTCTCGGTGGGAAGTCCCAGCATGAAATAGAGCTTCACTTTTGTCCAGCCGCCTTCAAATGCCTGTCCTGCGCCGGTAATGATATCTTCTTCTGTCAGTCCTTTGTTGATGACATTTCGCATGCGCTGGGATCCTGCCTCGGGAGCGAAGGTCAGGCTGCTCTTTCTCACATCCTGAACCTTGCTCATGACGTCCAGCGAGAATGCGTCGATACGCAGTGAAGGAAGGGAGATATTGATCCCCTTGTCTTTGAACTCGTCGATCAGGAACGTGACAAGCTCGTTCAGCCTGGAGTAGTCACTGGAACTCAGGGAACTAAGAGAGATCTCTTCATGTCCTGTGTTCTTGAGCATTGTCCGGGCATATTCTTTCAGTGTCTCCACGCTGCGCTCTCTGGTCGGACGGTAGATCATTCCCGCCTGACAGAAGCGGCAGCCGCGGATGCAGCCTCTCTGGATCTCCAGGACGACACGATCCTGAGTCGCCTTGATAAAAGGCACTACGGGGGACATCGGATAGGTCGAGCCGGTCATATCCATGACGATCTGTTTTCTCACGCATTCGGGCGCTGCCGTGTCGTTGGGAATAAACGACTCTATCGTACCATCTTTATGATAACTGACGTCATAGAACTGCGGCACATAGATGCCCTCGATCTTCGCCGCCTCTCTCAGAAAATCCATCCTTGATAATCCGGAACTTTTCCATATCTTATATACATCAAGAAGTTTATTGTATACAGTCTCACCCTCTCCGATATAAAAAAGATCAAAAAATTCGGCCAAAGGCTCCGGATTATATGCACAAGGTCCGCCGCCGATCACAAAAGGATCCTCTTTCGTCCTTTCTTTCGCATGAAGCGGGATCTGACTGAGGTCGAGGATCTGAAGAATATTCGTATAGCACATCTCGAACTGGATCGTAATGCCCAGAAAGTCAAAGTCCCTTACCGGATCCTGAGACTCCAGCGCAAAGAGCGGGATGTTTTTTTCTCTTAATACTTTATCCAGATCCAGCCAGGGCGAGTAGACGCGCTCGCACCATGTGTCTTCCCTGCGGTTGAACATATCATAGAGAATCTGGATGCCCAGATGGGACATACCGATCTCATAAACGTCCGGAAAGCACATGGCAAAGCGGATATCCACTTCGTCTCTGTTCTTCATTACGGAATTAACCTCGCCGCCGACATAGCGGGCGGGCTTTTCTATATTTAATAAAACGTCATCGCTTAGGGCTAATCTGCGCATTACTCCTCCTGCTCTCTTCTACTTTTATTGTTGCTTCCGATACGTGCATCGGGGAATTTGACATGCAAAATATGTATATCGGCAAAATTGTCAAACAAGGTATCCTGTGTAAGTATACACGAATCTAACGCTTATGACAAACAAAAGTTTATCACTGTCCTGTCAGATTTTCCTATTTCATTTTGAGTACAAATGCCTCATAAGGCCGTAATGTTACTGTATTTTCACTGCCGGAGATACCGCCGTAATTTCCGATCAGCAGCTCTGCACCTTCCTGCGTCCATCCTTCCGGAAGTTTCATTGTCTGCGTATTTCCATAAAAATTACATACAACGAGCAGCTTTTCAGTACCAAGTGTACGGGTGTATGCATAGAGTTCTCTGTCATCCGGAAGGAGCAGGTCATAACTGCCGTATACAATAATCTCATGTTCTTTTCTGAGGCGGATCAGTTTCTGATAGTAGCGTAAGACAGAGTCCGCCCTTTCCAGCTGAGCCTTGGCGTTGATCTCTTTGTAGTTTGGATTGACCATGATCCACGGTGTGCCTGTCGTAAACCCTGCGTTTTCCGTATCGTCCCACTGGAACGGCGTGCGGGCGTTATCGCGGCTCTTGCAGCGCAGATATTTCATCATCTCTTCCTCAGAAAAAACACCCTGGCCGATCAGTTCATGATAAGCATTGATACTGTCAAGATCGCGGAAGTCGGAGATGTCTTTAAACGGCACATTTGTCATGCCGAGTTCCTCGCCCTGATAGATATAGGGAGTCCCCTGCATCATGTGGAGACAGGTTGCCAGCATTTTGGCGGACAGTTCGCGGTACTCTCCGTCGTTTCCGAACCTTGAAACGGAGCGGGGCTGATCGTGGTTCTCCCAGAACAGACTGTTCCACGCAATGGTATCAAGACCCTTCTGCCACTTGGTCAGGATTGATTTCAGGTCGCGCAGATCCATCTTCTTATCCGACCATTTGTTTGTTCCGTCAGCGTCTACATCCATATGTTCAAACTGGAATACCATATTCAGTTCTTTTCCGTCGCTCCGGGCGTATTTTTTTGCCTCTTCCAGAGTTACGCCTGAACACTCTCCGACCGTGAGAGTATCTCTGCCGTCCAGAACTTCTCTTCTCATTTCCTGAAGGTATTCGTGGACATGGGGACCGTTGGCAGGTTCGTTGAAGCTTGCGTACCCGTTGATGCCCGGCACCCCGTCCGGGAATGTCGGATCCTTGGATATAAGGCTGATCACATCCATGCGGAATCCGTCTACACCCTTGTCCAGCCACCAGTTCATCATGTCGAATACTTCTCTTCTCACTTTCGGATTATCCCAGTTCAGATCCGGCTGTTTTCTGGAGAAAAGATGAAGATAATACATATCGGTCGTACTGTCATATTCCCATGCGGAACCCGAAAAACATGAGCCCCAGTTGTTCGGTTCCTTTCCGTTCTTTGCCGGACGCCAGATATAGTAATCCCTGTAAGGGTTATCTTTTGATCTTCGGCTCTCTATAAACCATTTATGTTCGTCTGAAGTATGGTTTACCACAAGATCCATAACAATACGGATGCCTCTTTTATGTGCCTCGGCAAGCATCCTGTCATAATCCGCCATTGTTCCAAACTCTTTCATGATCGCGCGGTAGTCACTGATATCATAGCCGTTGTCGTCATTGGGCGACTGGTAGACCGGCGAGAGCCATATGACATCGATCCCCAGTTCTTTCAGATAGTCCAGCTTTTCCGTGATACCGTTCAGGTCGCCGATCCCGTCTCCGTTACTGTCTTTAAAACTTCTCGGATAGATCTGATATACAACGCTTTCTTTCCACCATTTTTTATCCATTGATTCGTCCTTCCTTTTTTGATTTAATAAACATTTATAAGTGATTTATATAAAGAGGACCGCCGGGCTTTCGCGTAAGTCGGCGGTCCGATGCTCTGTTATTATTTTACAGGATTTCTCCGTTGCTTTCTATCACTTTCTTATACCAGTAGAAAGAATCTTTTCTTTTGCGGGACATATCACCTGTTCCGTCGTCGTATTTGTCAACAAAAATAAGTCCGTATCGCTTCTTCACTTCGCCGGTGGAAGCGCTGACGACATCTGTACATCCCCAGCAGGTGTATCCGATCAGGTCGACGCCGTCGCAGACGGCTTCTTTCATTTCCACGATATGCTGCCGCATGTAGTCGATACGGTAATCGTCATGGATGTGGCCGTCTTCTGTGATCTCATCCACAGCTCCAAGTCCGTTTTCTACAATCATGATCGGGATCTGATAGCGGTCATAGATCTGATTGAGAACATATCTTAAGCCCAGCGCATCAATCTGCCATCCCCAGTCGGAGGCTTTCAGATACGGGTTTTTGATATTAGCGGTTCCATTGCCCTGCGTCGTCTCTGCTCCCTCCTGAGTGAGGCTTACGCAGTTGCTTGAATAGTAGCTGATGCTGACAAAATCCACGGTACCCTCTTTCAGAATCTGCGCGTCTTCCGGGAGCATTTCAACGTGCATGTCATGTTCTGCAAAGTAGCGGTAAGCAAAGCCAGGGTAAACACCCCGGACGTGTACATCTCCGGCAATAGAGTTATGGATCTGACAGTACTGCTGTGCAAAGAATACGTCTTTAGGATGGCAGGTGTAAGGATAGCCATTGTGGTATGCGAGCATACATCCCAGTTTATTCTCCGGATCGATTTCATGTGCCATTTTTACAGCAAGGGCGCTGGCTACAAGCTGATGGTGCATTGCCTGATAGCGGGTTTCCTCGTTGTTATCCGCTTCATCCAGCATACCGGCGCAGAATACGGCTCCAAACGGTTCGGTCAGCATATTGATCTCGTTAAAAGTGAGCCAGTATTTCACACGTCCTTTATAGCGCTCAAAGAGTACCTTCGCAAAGCGCAGATAGAAATCGATAAGCTTCCGGTTCTTCCATCCTCCGTAAGCGAGGGAGAGATGCAGCGGATTCTCATAATGAGATATAGTGATCAGCGGTTCGATACCGTATTTTTCAAGTTCATCGATAACCTTGTCGTAGAACTCAAGACCTTTCTCATTGGGCGTTTCCTCATCTCCGTTTGGAAAGATCCTGGACCATGAAACTGAGAAACGGTACACCTTAAATCCCATCTCGCCGAAAAGGGCGATATCCTCTTTGTAGTGATGGTAGAAATCTGTTGCTTCATGGTTCGGGTAGAATTCTCCATTGACCGGCTCCGGCACTGTAAGTCGCCGCTCCTTATCTACACTTCCGCCTGTCAGGATGTCGGCGATGGACGGGCCCCGCCCGTCCTCGTCCCAGCCGCCCTCATACTGATTGGCTGCCGTAGCACCGCCCCACAGGAAATTTTCCGGCATTTTTTTCTGGATCATCTTGTCAGTCCTCCTGTTAGTTTTTAATATGACTGCCTTTATACGATTGTGAGCAGACAGTCTCCGTGTTTGATTTTTTCATCTGATTTTACCATATTTACTGAGCGGATATAATCGTCTCCGTTGGTGACGACGATCGGAGTAATGGGATTATATCCGTCCGCCTTAATTGCTTCCAGGTCAAATTCAACGAGCAGATCCCCTGCTTTTACCTGCGCGCCGCTCTTTGTATGAGAGGTAAAATATTTCCCTTTCAGGTTTACTGTCTCAAGTCCGATATGGATCAGAAGTTCCACACCCTGAGACGTCCGGAACATGATACCGTGTTTCGTATCCATGATATTTACAACTGTACCGTCGGACGGAGCGTAGATCTTCCCTTCATCCGGAATGACTGCCGCGCCGTCTCCGAGCACTTTATCGGCAAATGTTTTATCCGGGACTTCGGTAATGTCTTTTACAGTGCCTGTGGCGGGGGCAAGAATCTGGATTTTTTCGACCAGTGGCTTTGATGACGGCGCTTCTTCAGATTTTTCGGTCTTTTCAATATTTGTACTGCTGCTTTCGAGGCCTTCCGGATCATCTTCAAATCCGAGAATCAGTGTCAGGATAAATGCTCCTGCAAAAGAAACAATGATCATAATGAGACCATAGAAGAAATTCGTCATTCCATTGCCACCGATAAATGCCGGAATTGCGAGGATACAGTTTTGAGCAATGTAGAGTGTCACCTGCAGAAGGCCGCCGATGATACCACCGATGCCTGCTGCGATTGCAGCAGCCACAACAGGACGTTTCAGCTTCAGAGTGACACCGTAAAGTGCCGGCTCGGTAATTCCCATAAGGGCAGAGATTCCGGATGCGCTGGCAAGCTGTTTCATGTTTTTATCCTTTGAACGCACCGCTACCGCAAGTGACGCGCCACCTTGTGCCACATTGGAGCAGACCTGCGATACAAAGATAAGAGAGTCGCCGCCTGTGGCAACCGCGTTCAGCCCGATCGGTGTAAGCGCATGGTGCATACCGGTCATAACGATAAACGGGAATGCGGCTGAAAGTACACCGACGACAATGAAGCCGAGTTTTGTGGAAAGAAAATCAATAGCAACTGCAAGTCCGTCGCCGATGATCCCTCCAAGGGGGCCGACAACGATGATAGCGATCGGTGCGCTGATCAGAATGACAAGTGTCGGATGCAGGATCAGTTTGACGATACGCGGCGTGATCCTGTCAACCAGTTTCACAATATAGGACATGATCCATACCATCAGGATGATCGGGATTACAGAGTAACTGTAAGTCGTCGGAGTAACCGGGATGGAGAAAAAGGTAATCGGATCACCTGAATCTATCATAGCCGTAAAGCTCGGATGCAGGAATACACCTGCAATGATCAGTGCAAGAGACTGATTAACATTAAATACTTTGGCAGCGTTTGCAGCGATCAGGAACGGCATGAAGTAGAATGCCGCATCTCCGATGAAAGAGATGACCTGATAAGTACTGGATGAGTCGCTTACAAGATGGAATGTTGTGAGAAGCGTGAGTACCACCTTGATCATACCGGCTGCGGTAAGTGCGGGAATCATAGGCGTCATACATCCTGTGATGGAATCGATGATCGCAGAACCGATGCTCTTCTTTTCCGCGGGCTTCTGCGAGGTGTCGGTATCATCGTTTGGAATTCCCATCTTTACGAGTTCAGCATACATTTCATTAACTTCATTGCCGGCAATCACCTGAAATTGCTCCTGATGCCAGTTAACACCGGAGATTTCCGGAAGCTTTCTGATTTCTTCCTCGTTGATCTTTTCCCTGTCTTTTACGTAGAAACGAAGTCTTGTCATACAGTGGAAAACGCGGGTGATATTGTCTTTCCCGCCCAGTGCCTGAACCAGTTTTTCTGCTGATTTTCCATAATCTTTTTTCATGGCTGTGCTCCTTTACTAAATGCTCATATTTATTGAAAGGTCTTGCCTGATATGCCGGCCGTACATATCAGTCACAAGCCAGTACAAACTTATCTATTCATCCTTTTCCAAAGACATTTTCAGCGCTGATGCGCGTGACTTATCCACGTTTGTCTGAATATGGATGGCGAGATACATCATCTCCTCTTTACTCAGCGCATAGGCGTATTTTTCTTCCATCATAAGATAGATAAGTTTTACACACCCGTATGCCTCACGGCACTGTTCCTGAACGAGCTGGAACAGATTTTCATCTTCATCATACTGAAGCTCTTTATGGAGATACCTCTGCGCAAAATATTTCAGATGAGTCAGAAATCTCTGATAATAAAGACTTGACTCATTGAAAGTAATATCCGAGAAATAATTCTTCACGATTTCCTGGACTTGATTAACGATCATTGCGATTTTATAATTGTCGTTGTTCTGCTGTCCTTCTTCTGCATTTACAAAATGCAGGGCGATAAATCCGGCCTCGTCGACAGGCAGATTCAGGTGAAAGGTGTGATTGATTTCGTCGACCATCTTCAAACCGTATTCGTATTCCTTTTTATAGAGCTGCTGGATATCGAGCAGAAGAACATTTTTCAGACTGATTCCATTGCCGAACCGCTCAACGGTTCCCATGATATGGTCGCTCAGGGAAAGGTAAATGCTGTTATTCAGATGAAGATCCGGTTCCTCTGCTTTGACATGATCCACGAAGTTCTGGACGAAGTCAAAGTATTCTTCTGGAATAGAAAGAAGATACTGCTGCATCTGGATACTGTTCTGATGATTTTCCGGATAGAAGATCTTTTCGATCAAAGTTTCATCAATCTTATCACCGCGCTTTGCATGAAAGCCGATCCCAAGTCCTTTTACAATGATCTCCTCGTTGTTTCTATTTTTGGATAAAACGAGATTGTTATTTAGTATTTTATATACTCTCATCCCTACAGCCTCCTGAAAATAAAAAGACCTATAATCCGAAAAGAGTTTCCGAATTATAGGTCTTGCCTGACGATATAAATATTTCAGTAACAAGCCTTTCCGCTCATTCATTTTCAACTTTGTTTATCATATCAAATAATAATTATCTTGTCTATAAAAATACTAGACAAAAAAGGGGTGTGAAATTTGTCTATATTTCATAAAGGATCTACAGCTTTTTCCATGCCTCCACAATAGCGTCGGTATCCATGTCTTTTTCAATCTGATCTACAATAGCGGTGCTGTTCACCTGTGCGATCTCAGCCTTGCTCTGATCCATATAAACAAAGCAGACAAAGCAGAGGATCCCGATCACCAGACGTATGTAAAAGGTCCCTCCCGACGGTTCCTGCTCTTCTGCATTATCTTCATACAGATTGTGATAGATTCTCCCGTATCGCGGATGTACAGCGGGGATCTCTCTTTTGTCGTCATATAACCTGCGAGTCTGTCTCAGCAGTTCTCTGCGGCGCATTTCTGAATCATTCATACAAAACCTCAGGGGAATAAAATATGGTTACCATATCTTATTCCCCTGTATTTTTTATTAGAACCGCACCCGATTAACGGTCTGCAAGTTCGTTGGTGATATCTTCCCATGTAACGCCCCGCTCCACCATAAGCACCATGGCATGGTACAGGAAGTCCGAAATCTCGTATTTGATCTCCTCGGGATTCGGATTCTTGGCGGCGATCACGATCTCCGTCGCTTCCTCTCCTATCTTCTTCAGGATCTTGTCGATCCCTTTCTCAAACAGATAGTTCGTGTAGGATCCCTCTTTCGGATGCTCTCTGCGGTCAACGATCGTGTCGTAGACTGACTCGAATACCTGCAGCGGATTCTTCGCATCATAGTCCGCCCCGACGATCGTCGTGTAGAAACAGGACCTGTTGCCGGTATGGCATGCGGCGCCGATCTGTTCGACTTTCGCCAGCAGAGTATCTTTATCACAGTCGATGGAGAGTGACTTCACGTACTGGAAGTGGCCGGAAGTCTCGCCTTTTACCCACTGGCACTGCCTGCTCCTGCTGTAATATGTCATACGTCCGGTCTTAACCGTGTGGTCGAAAGACTCCTCATTCATGTAGGCCATCATAAGAACTTCGTTCGTCTTATAATCCTGTACGATGACCGGGATAAGACCGTCAGAATTCAGCTTAAATTCGCTGAAATCAAGAATACTCTCAAAAGATGTCATCTTGATCCCGGCATCCGCACAGATTTCCTTGAATTCATTAAAGTCCATATTCAGACTGCTGATAAAGAGTCCCGATACTCCTTTGATACCGTCGCATTTTAATATCCTCAGTATCTCACTTTGCTCCATCGTATCTGTGAGTACGACGCAGGGGAGTGTTGTAATATTCATAACGGAATTCAGATCAAGGCGGTGCATGAATACGATCTCAGTACTGTACTCCTCGATCAGATGCTGCTGTTTGAACAATGCGTCAAAATCATTAAGAGACACGGCGATCCGCTCTTTTCCGAACCGTTTGGATACCTCCTCGATAAGATCCATGGACAGCGGTTTGGAAAAATTAAGAACAGCGCGTTTCGCGCCGGCGTAGAGGATCTTCTTTACATCCTCCGTGCGTCTTATATTCCCTCCGGCGATCATGGGAATACTGATCACGCGGTTTATTTTTTTGATCAGATCTATTGCTTCGTCATGCTCTTCGTCCGATGTAGACAGATCGAACACGATCAGTTCATCCGCGCCGCGGTCGCAGTATTGTTTTGCAAGGGCGACGACATCATCTGACAGAAGCGTCCTGTCGTCGAACCACTGGACCGCCTTGCCTCCATCGATGAAGATGCATGGAGTCAGTCTTTTATAACTCATGTATATCCATTCTCCTTTTATCAGTTCTTGTGTGCTAGAGTGTGCCTTTCGTCGACCAGACACCTTTTATCCTCGGCTCCCCGGAGACCGCCATATCAAGCGCTTTCCCAAATGCCTTGAACAGCGCTTCCGCCATATGATGGCTGTTACCCGGATCAAGGATCTTCAGATGCAGGTTCATAGCCGCGCTGTAAGAGACGGCGTAGAAAAATTCACGGATCATCTCCGTGTCCATCGCGCCGATCTTCGGCACGGCAAACTCCGCATCATATTTAAAATACGGGCGTCCTGAGAGATCGACGGCGGACAGCGCCAGCACCTCGTCCATAGGCAGGATGAAATAACCATATCTGCGGATCCCGGACTTATCTTTAAGTGCTTTTAAGAGAGCCTGCCCGAGTACGATGCCGGTGTCCTCGATCGTGTGATGACTGTCCACGTCAAGATCTCCGGATACTTTTACATTCAGATCAAAGAGTCCGTGGCGGGCGAACCCGTCCAGCATATGATCAAAAAATGGAATTCCGGTGTCGATCTGATTGATTCCCTGTCCGTCCAGATCGATCGTCAGGGTGATATCTGTCTCTTTTGTTTTCCTTGTACAGGTTCCGATCCTTTTATCCATAACAGTCTCCTTTACTCTTTTCCGTCAAAACGCACTTTGATGGAATTTGCATGTGCGGTCAGATGCTCTGCACCGGCAAATTTTTCAATGTCCGTATGTACCTTTTCAAGAGCTTCCTTTGAATAAGAAATAATGCTGGACTTTTTAATAAAATCATCCACCGACAGAGGTGAGAAGAATCTGGCCGTCCCGTTTGTCGGGAGCACATGGTTCGGTCCGGCAAAATAATCGCCCAGCGGTTCACTGGAATATTCCCCGATAAAGATTGCCCCGGCGTTTCGGATTTTTGTCATGACATTGAACGGATCGGCAGTGACGATCTCCAGATGTTCTGAAGCGATCTCATTTGCCGCGTCAATGGCATCGGAAAGCGTATCCGCAACAAGGATATATCCGTAGTTATCCAGGGATTTCCGGATGATATCGCCACGGGAGAGCTGAAGGATCAGACGGTCGGTCCAGTCCGATACGTCATGTGCAAGCTTCTCGCTTGTGGTCACCAGGATCGCGCTTGCCAGCTCGTCGTGTTCAGCCTGTGAGAGCAGATCAGACGCCACATACCTGGCATTGGCCGTCTCGTCGGCAAGTACGAGGATCTCGCTGGGCCCGGCGATGGAGTCGATGCTTACATGACCGTACACGGCTTTCTTCGCCAGAGCAACATAGATATTCCCCGGTCCTACGATCTTGTCTACCTTTGGGATACTTTCTGTCCCGTAAGCCAGTGCGGCTATTGCCTGTGCTCCGCCCACTTTATAGATACAGTCCGCTCCCGCCTCCTTTGCCGCGACAAGTGTTGTGGGCGACACCTTCCCGTCTTTTCCCGGAGGGGTTACCATGATGATCTGGTCAACACCGGCGACTTTGGCCGGCATGATATTCATAAGTACAGATGAGGGATAGGCCGCTTTCCCACCCGGAACATAGACGCCTACACGGGCGAGCGCCGTTATCTTCTGGCCCAGGATTGTTCCGTCCGGCCTGCTGTCAAACCAGCTGTACTGCATCTGTTTCGCATGGTAGGATTCAATATTTTTAAGCGCTTTGCGGATGATCCCGATCAGTTCGGGCTCTACCGTTCCATAGGCTTCTTTGATCTCGTCTTCTGTGACCAGTATATTGTCCGCATTAATATGAGCGCCGTCAAATTTTTCTGTATAATCAAAGAGAGCCTGATCCTTTCCGTTCTTTACGGCATCCAGGATCTCCCGCACCCTTTCTTCGTATTTTCCGTAACTGTTGGGACTGCGTTGCAGAAGTTTTTCCAGCAGGTCCTTTTTTGTGTCCGGATCAAGTTTTTGGATTCTCATAGTCGTATACCTCCTGCGCCTTCAGGCGCTCTCACCAAGCAGTGCTCTCAAATCGGTGATCAGTTTCTTTATCCTGTCATTTTCCATGCGCATACTGACGGGATTGACGATCATCCGCGCAGACAGGGGACATACTTCTTCGAGTACCACAAGGCCGTTCTCTTTCAGTGTCGAACCTGTCTCGACGATATCCACGATCACCTCAGAAAGTCCTACGATAGGAGCGAGCTCGATAGAGCCGTTCATTTTGATGATCTCTACCGTCTGATGTTTCTTATTGTAGAAATAATCTTTGGCGATCCTCGGATATTTGGTTGCGACACGGATCAGTTCGTGATGTTTCAGAAGCTCTTCGGCGCTCTCGTACCCGCAGACGCACATCCTGCATTTACCGAATCCGAGATCAAGTACTTCATGTACTTTTCTGCCCTCTTCCACTATCGTATCTTTGCCGACCACGCCGATATCAGCTGCTCCGTACTCCACATAAGTCGGCACATCCGGTCCTTTTGCCAGGAAGAACTTCAGCTTCAGCTCCTCATTTGTAAAGATCAGCTTCCGGGACTCCTTGTCTTTCATCTCATCGCAGGTGATGCCGAGCTTCTCCAGCAGCTCCAGCGTCCTGCTTGCCAGGCGCCCTTTTGTCAGGGCAAATGTCAGATATCTCATAAATCATGCTCCTTTAATCATGCTTCTTACAGATCACTGCCTGTTACAGATCTACGATCTTCTCTTCGCCGGTCATGAGATTGACCATCTCTATCTTCTCGTCGTCTCTGAGATACAAAATGGCGGAAATCCCTCTCCGGCGGGCATATGTTTCATAGCGCTCTCTTTCCTCCTCCGGTTCCCGCTTGATCAGCTCGATATTCCTTCCTTTGCCGCGAAAACTACAGGCAAGAGCTATCGCGCGTTTCTCTGTCTCCTCAGTATAGACGATCAGGTTCTGGTGAACTGTCTCCACCGTGATCTTCTGTCTGTTCAGCGCGCTCATCAGTTCATCAAGAATAATGGCAAATCCGATTGACGGCGTGTCTTTCCCGAATTTGGCTAGCAGATTATCGTACCTTCCGCCTCTGACGACCGCGTCGCCGGTGCCGTAAGTATACGCCCGGAAGATCACGCCGGTATAATAACCGTAACTTCCGCACATACTCAGATCAAACGTGACATGGTCCTCTGCCCCGTACATCTTCAGCAGTCTACAGATCTGCTGCAGTCTGTTGACTCCCAGGCGGGCGTTGAGATCCGGCGCCGCTTTCAGCGCTTCTTCCAGAACCTCCGGTCCCCCTACAAGCTCCGGCAGGGTATGGAACGCATCCCTTACGCTCTCTTTTACATTTCTGCTGTCGAGAAGTTCCTCCACACCGAAATAATTCCTGTTTGTGATAAGAGCGCGGACTTCCCTGGCTTCTTCTTCCTGCAGGTCGGCGGCGCTCATAAGTCCACGGATAAAATCAACATGCCCGATACTGATCTGGAATTCTTTCAGTCCTGTCCTTTTCAGGCCGTCGACTACCATGGCGATCATCTCTGCATCCGCCTCCACCGTATCCAGTCCGATCAACTCTGCGCCAAGCTGGGTATTCTCTTTGAGGCGCCCCTGATAGCTGGAATGATTGATAAATGTATTTCCCGCATAACAGAGGCGGATCGGAAGGTCCTCATTCTCGAACAGGGTGGCCGCCGCCCGGGCGATGGACGGAGTGATGTCCGGCCTGAGAGCGAGTATGCTCCCTTCTCTGTCAAAAAATTTATAAAGTTCCTGCGTGGATGTAGATCCGATCTCCTCCCGGAACACGTCATAGTATTCAAATGTCGGCGTCTGTATATCTTTATAACCGTAGAGATGAAGTACGGTATTCAGCTTTTTCTGAAGTGCAAGTTTGGTTTCACATTCTTTGTTGTAGATATCCCGGACTCCTTCCGGGGTGTGAAGTTTCTGTTCCATATGCTCTCCTCTTTCACTTTAATGTGCTACTATGTTAAACACCTTGTAATTATACGGACTTTGCCCTGCTCTGTCAATCCCTGCCGTCCAGGTCTTTCTGGATCATATCCAGATAGGGCACAAAATAGCCCTGTCTGAATTCCATGAACCATCCGGGCTCAAGCTCCTCATATCGGAAGCTCTTGCGTCCGCCGCTTTTGCCCCGCTCCCAGAATCTGCGGATCTGCTCGTATCTCATATAGTACAGTTCGTCCCTCGTGCTGTAATATATGAGCAGAAAGGAAATCCCGCCCTGCTTCTCGAACTTCTCCATGAAATCCATCTGATGATCATGTACATTCTGCAGAGGGAACGTATCGGCGCTGCATTCTTTGGCGTCAAAACAGACCGGTATGCCCTGGACAGCTCCAATGTAATCGACGGTGCTGACCTTGTCAAAATAAGCCAGAGTGATATGCCGCTTTTCCTGATCGATCTTCACCGGTGTGATCGGCGTGGGGATCTTTTGGATCAGGGCAAGCCCCAGATCCGTATAACGCTCATTTGTATGATTGATAAATTCCTCCAGAGTGGATCCTCTCAGTCCTCTCGAGCTCCATGTGGCCATAACAGACAACTCCTCTTAATCTTTGCATCCTCGCAGATCTTCTGAAACAGTTCGGGTACAGGTGCGGTGATGACTTTCCCCGACAGAGCGGACAGAGCGCCGGTGCATCTGGGGATACACAGCTTTGCAGAGTGCAAAAGCTGCGACGACAGCCCGTATTTCACACGGTATCCGTCATTGATCTTCCGGTCGCCATACTTATAGTCCCCGATAATGGGGTGCCCCAGTGAAGCCATATGCGCGCGGATCTGATGTGTCTTCCCCGTGATGAGCCGGACCTCCAGCAGAGTAACATTATCCCCGGCATCAAGCGGCCGGTACTCCGTCTCGATCCTGACGGCGCCTTCCGTTTCCATTCTGCTTAGAACAGCTCGATTGGTTCTGGGATCCTTTTTCAGGAAACCGCTGATATGTGATCCGTTTCTCACATTTCCCGCAACAAGACAGAGATAATACTTCTTCACGCTCCGCTCTCGAAACATAGCGCTTAATTCCTGGAGAGCCGCCATCGTCTTTCCGGCGGCGACAATACCGCTTGTATTCCGGTCCAGCCGGTTACAGACGGAGGGATGAAAAGTCTGAAGCTCCTCCTCGGTGATCTGGCGGCTCTCGAGGAGATATGCCGTCAGATATTCCACAAGTGACACGTCGTCCTTTGCCGCCTTTTGCGAGAGCATCCCCACAGGCTTATTTATAAAGACAGTATCCGCATCCTCATACAGGATATCCAGCCGGGCCGACGGCATGTCTGCGGCACGCGGCGCGTCGTTTCTTTTGGTAAACTTATCGATCGTCTCCTCGGACAGGAACAGTTTTACTGTATCTCCGGCAGCGAGGATCTCCCGGCCGGAAGCCTTCCTTCCGTTGAGTGTGATGTTTTTTCGGCGCAGCATCTTGTAAAAGAAGCTTTTCGGTGCAAGCGACATATATTTGGATAGATATTTGTCCAGTCTCTGACCGGCTTCATTTGTCTTTATCACGACTTCTTTCATACAATGATCTCACTTCTTTCTGTGAATATTGCGTATCGTTTTCTTTTTCTTCCTGCCGTGCCGCCCGTCCGATCCTGCCCGGTCCGCCGATCCCGGCTTCACCGCGCCTCCTCTGTGTGCCTTTGTTTTTCCTTTGTCAAAAGCCGGGCGTCCCTGTCCGGTGCGCGCCGGACGGATCAGACACTTCGGTCCGTATCCTATAAGATCCGTGCGTCCCGCCCGTCTCAGAGCTTCCAGGACCAGATCGTAGAGCGCGGGATTCCTGTACTGGATGAGCGCTCTCTGCATCGATTTTTCATGGGGATCTGACGGCACATACACCGGCCTGCCTGTCCGGGGATCAAGGCCGGTATAATACATGCAGGTGGACAAGGTGGAAGGAGTCGGATAGAAATCCTGTACCTGTTCCGGCATATATCCCAGATCCCTGCAGTACAGGGCCAGCTCGACTGCCTCATTCAATGTGGAACCCGGATGGGACGACATCAGATACGGGACAAGATACTGCTTCTTTCCGATTCTTTTATTCATTTTACAGAATTCATCCGTAAATTTCTCGTATACACTGTGCTCCGGTTTTCCCATCAGAGAAAGAACAGCCGCGGACACGTGTTCAGGCGCAACTTTGAGCTGTCCGCTCACATGATACTGACAGAGCTCCTTCAGGAAATCTCTCTTCTTATCTGCAAGCAGATAGTCAAACCGGATGCCGGAGCGGATAAATACTTTCTTTACTCCGGAGACCTGGCGCAGTTTTCTTAAAAGAGATACATAATCGCTGTGGTCTACGTCGAGATTGCCGCATGGCTTCGGGAACAGGCACTGGCGGTTTCGGCAGACGCCGCGCTCAAGCTGTCCGCCGCACGAGGGATGACGAAAGTTTGCAGTCGGACCTCCCACATCATGGATATAGCCTTTAAAATCTTTTTCTTTTGTGATGAGCTCTGCCTCTCTGAGGAGAGAATCGTGGCTTCTTGCCTGCACGATCCTGCCCTGATGGAATGTAAGAGCGCAGAAACTGCACCCGCCAAAGCATCCTCTGCTGCTGATGAGACTAAAGCGGATCTCTGAAACCGCCGGTATCCCGCTCTTCTCTTCGTAGGACGGATGATAGGTCCTCATATATGGAAGATCATAGACGTCGTCCATCTCTGTGACGCTTAAAGGCTTTGACGGCGGATTCTGCACGACATAGAGATGATCTGAATATGGTTCCGCCAGCCGTTTCCCGTTAAATGCATCCGTGTTGAGATACTGTGTGTAGAAGCTTCGGGCGTAGGTCTCCTTATCGGCTTTCAGTTCCTCATATGACGGAAGGTATTCCGCGTCATAGATCCGGTCTTTCCCTCTTACTTTAACAACAGTGCCATCGATGTAAGTCAGTTCGCTGACCGGTATGCCGGCGTCCAGGGCGTCTGCGATCTCCACGATCGATCGCTCCCCCATCCCGTAAGAGATCATATCGGCGCCGGAATCAAGAAGTACAGATCGCTTCAGACGATCAGACCAGTAGTCATAATGAGCCAGTCTTCTCAGACTCGCCTCGATCCCACCAAGGATGACAGGCGTCCTCTTGTATGTCCGTCGGATCAGATTCCCGTACACAACGCATGCATAGTCCGGACGTTTTCCCATCACACCGCCCGGCGTATATGCGTCTGTCTTTCTGTGCTTCTTCGACACACTGTAGTGGTTGACCATAGAGTCCATATTACCTGCGGAGACGAGGAATCCCAGACGGGGTTCCCCGTAGATCTGTATACTTTTCGGATCTTTCCAGTCGGGCTGAGAGATGATCCCCACGCGATACCCGCGGGATTCCAGCACACGGCTGATGATCGCATGTCCGAAGGAGGGGTGATCTACATAGGCGTCACCGATCACATAGGCAAAGTCCACACTGTCCCAGCCTCTGTTTAACATATCATTTCTGCTTAGCGGTAAAAAATCACTGCGCGTCACGTCTGTTCATCGCACCTTTCATAGGTATGTTTGAAAATATCATTAAAATCATGGATAAAATAATCGGCAAGCCGTTTCTTTTCTCTTTCCAGCGGTCTGGAGAATTCATCATCTACGGCGCACACCTCCATCCCGGCGTTCTTTCCGGCCAGGATGCCGTTTGGTACATCCTCGAAGACAAGGCACGCCGCAGGCTCCACACAGAGATCCTCCGCCACTTTCAGATAGACGTCCGGGGCAGGCTTTCCGGCAGCCACTTCGCAGGATGTACGTACAGAATCAAAGTATTGTGCAAGGCCGCGCGCGTTTAAGGCGGCGTCAGCGATTATGCGGTCATTGCTCGTGGCGATCCCCAGGTACACTCCCCGCCTCTTCAGGTCTTTCAGAAAGTCGACAGCGCCCGGCTTCGGGAAAACTTCAGTGGCATAGAGACGCAGCGTCATATCGCGCCACTCCTGCATCACCTCTTCCACGCTCTGATCAAGCTTGAAAGTATCCACGAAGTACCGCGCTGTCTCTGTGTAGCTCATTCCCTCGATGTCTCTGTGGAATGTGGCCGGTTCAGTGAGATGATATTTCTCCATATAGATCCGGTCGACTTCCGGCCAGATCCACATGGAATCCACAAGAGAACCGTCCATATCAAATATTACAGCTTTCTTTCCCGTGAGCATAATCTTTCTACCTCTTCTTCCGTCAGTCTGCGGTACTCTCCCGGCCTCAGCGTCTCGTCAAGTGCAAGGCCTCCCATCTGAACGCGTTTCAGATAGATCACTTCTTTTCCGACAGCCTGAAACATGCGTTTGACCTGGTGGAATCTTCCTTCCCGGAGAGTCAGTCTGATCTCCGAGATCTCACCGGAAGAACAGATGGAAAGTTTTGCCGGGAGCGTGAGACTGTCATCCCCGATATCCACTCCAAGGGCAAACCGGTCTGCATCTTCTTTTGTGACGCATCCTTTTATCTTCGCAAAATAGATTTTATCCACATGCTTCTTCGGAGACAGCAGCCGATGAGCGAGTCCGCCGTCGTTTGTGATAAGGAGAAGACCTTCTGTGTCTTTATCGAGTCTTCCGGCCGGAAAAAGACCGGATCTCGTACGGTCGGTGAGAAGATCGATCACAGTCCGTTCCCGTTTGTCAGAGACGGCAGAAACCACGCCAGCCGGTTTGTTCATCATATAATATTCGTATCTGGCGTAGGTGACGGACTCTCCGCAGAATGTGACCTTGTCCTTCTCTGAGTCGATCTTTGTCTCCGGGCGGTGCACTGCCTTTCCGTTGACAGAAACGCTGCCGTTTATGATTTCTTTCTTCATCTGACTCCTCGTGCCTCTTCCCATGTCCGAAAGATATTTGTCCAGTCTGATCCTCATGACGACTGCCACCGCCATCCGGGCAGATATTTATTTTTCAGCACCTGGCCCGCAAGTTTCCCAAATCCGAGCGGATATCCGTCCACGCAGATCAGATACCAGCCTTTGGCATCCGGGGAAACAAAATCCCGGACGTCGAGCGTCTCGCCTTTCAGATATTTTATAACGCGCTCATCAGATACCGGCAGATCGATCGTTCTGGCATATTCTCCTTTTTTCAGGTTCATTGCGAACGCCTGGCTGGGTTCAAACCGTCTTTTCTTCAGTTCTCCGAGGAAGAGACCTGTGCGCAGAAAACGTATCCCGCTCAGAGAGGGGAGTCCCTCGGGCATATAATACACTTTTTCCGCATGTATTTCGATACGGTCCGGATCAAATTTGCGGTCGACGTCTGCCAGAAAGCTGTCAAGTTCTTCCGGCAGTTTCTTTCTGCCTGCACGCGTTCCCTTTTTTACAGCGGAATGGTCTCCCGTCTTCTTATCCAAAGCGCCGGGGATTCCTTTTCTTACAAGAGCAAGGAAATGTCCCTCTCCTTTCATCCGATGTGGAAAGATCCTTACCGTCCGCCGGAGTCTCTCGTCTCCCGAAGCGGTCGTTTCCGGCATCCCGCAGGAAAATCCTTCATATCCTTCGATCCCGCACACGTCAAAGTCAGGGTACTGTTCCAGTAGATATTCGACTGTCTGCTCGTTCTCTTCCGGTGAAAACGTACATGTCGAGTACAGGAGCATCCCGCCGGGCCTGAGCATCCGAGCAGCCTGCGTAATGATACTCCTCTGGATTTTTGAGAAATATTCCGGGCCGTGCTCCTCCCAGGCGCGAATCATCTTCCGATCCTTCCGGAACATCCCTTCTCCCGAACAAGGAGCATCAATGAGTATCTTGTCAAAGTATTCCGTAAAATACGGAATCAGTCTCCCCGGTTCCTCGCTCAGAACAAGGACATTGCCGATCCCCATAAGCTCGATGTTTTTTAAAAGGCCTCTGGCGCGGGAACTGCTAAGATCATTGGCAGCCAGGATCCCCGTCCCGTTCAGCCTTGCGCCCAGCTCGGTCGCTTTTCCGCCGGGAGCGGCGCAGACGTCCAGTACGCGGTCCCCCGGTTCAACAGGCAGGCGGTCAGCGGGAGTCATGGCGCTCGGCTCCTGGAGATAGTAAAGTCCGGCAAAATAATACGGATGTCTTGCCGGGTGGCAGTTTTCGCCGTCATAATAAAATCCGTTGCGTATCCATGGAACCCTTTCGAGCGGCCAGGGTGAGATCTTCAGGAAATCTTCCACAGAGATCTTCGCCGTGTTGACACGAAGGCCGTAGTGGCGCGGCTCGTCAAAACAGTTGAGATAATCGTTATATCCGGAGCCGAGTAGTTGTTTCATTTTATCTTCAAATGCGGATGGCAGATTCATCTTTTTTCCTCCATAATGGATAGTATATCATCATCTTTCCTGATAGTCGACCTTTTTCTCTTCAACATATTTCAGCGCAGGATAGGGATTGACGCTGATCTCCCGGCCGTCGCTGAAGATATAGATTCCCAGGTGGAGGTGCACAGGGAATTTCCCTTTCGTCCCCTCCTCTGTACCGTATCCGGTATCCCCCATGAAGCCGAGCAGATCGCCTGCCTGAACCTCATCTCCTTCTTCAATGTCCGCATAGGAATCCAGATGGGCATAGTAAAAATATGCGCCGCCCGGAGAACGGATCCCGACGCGGTATCCGCCAAGTTCAAGCCAGCCTTTATTCTGTATCACTCCGTCTGTCATGCTGACGACAGGAAGTACGCCGCGTTCATTTTTATTCGGCATGATATCCGTCCCTTCATGGCCACGCTCCCCTTTATAGGAACGGTCAAACATCCATGAATCCTCAAAAGAAACATCGATACCGGAACTCTGCGCCGATGCAACGGGAAAGTAAACAAGATCATCCCAGATCGACTGGCAGGCGCTCAAATAGCCGCTCCATCCATCCGCCGTCTCCCACCGTTTCCTCAGAGAAATAAAATTGTCAGGGGATACATCCGCTCCATGCTCCCCAAAACCGCTCTCCAGCCAGTACACAGCAAGATATTCTCCGGGCGCATCCAGCTCTCTGATCGCCTCTGCCGTCTCTTCATCGACCAGCTGCCGCCTGAAAGCTCCGCTTTCCAGAGTGGAAGCGCTCAGACGGCTGCTCTCGCTCAGATAGCGCAGCCTCGGCATCCAGATAGCGCAGAAAAAGATAAGAAGGAACAGGGTGAGACTGTATCTTAAGATCTGTTTCAATCGATAACTCCTTTTTGTTTTACTATATGACGGCTTCATAAAGAACATACTAACGTCATATATCTGAAATAAGTCTTTCACTGTGCGGATCGGAGAATTGTCAATGAAACAGATCATGTCAGGAGCTCTCGCGGTCTTTCTTTTCCTTGCAATGATTTTCTCACCGAAAGAGGTGTTCAATGGAGCTGAGAGCGGACTGCTCTTATGGTTCCAGATCGTATTTCCAACACTGTTCCCCTTTATGCTTGTCTCCGGCCTGATGCTCGCAGGAGGCGGACTCGATATTGTATCCCGGCTGTTCGGCAGGCTGTTCTCCGCAGTATTTGCGACATCGCCCGACGGAGCCTTTGCAGTGATCGCCGGCTTCCTGTGCGGGTACCCTATGGGAGCGAAGATATCGGCGGATCTTATCCGCTCAGGAAGGATCTCGCAGGATGAGGGCGCCTATCTCCTTTCCTTTTGCAATAATACAAGCCCGATCTTTATTATCAACTTTATCGTGTGGAAAACATTTGACCGTGAAGATCTGCTGATCCCCACACTTCTGATCCTGATCACAGTGCCTGTGCTTCTGAGCATGGTCTTCCGCCGGTTTTATCTGAAAGGGAGAAAATGCTTCCCTTCTGTGGCTTCGGGGAATCGGAAGGCGTCAAAGCTCATTAATTTCGCCATGCTGGACTCATGTCTGGAGGATAGCTTTGAGTCCATTGTCAAAGTAGGATTATATATTATATTTTTTTCCGTCCTGATCTCCCTGCTCGGCGGATCTGCAGAAGGCTCTCCGATCCTGGCAGCCGTTCTGCCTTCCCTTGAGATAACGAACGGTATCCTTATGATCCACAGATCGATACCGGACCCTTCGGTATGCTATCCTCTCGTTCTCGGGCTGACCTCCTTTGGCGGATTGTGTGCGGCTGCACAGACAAAGAGTATGCTCAGGGATACAGGTCTGCCGCTTCTGCCCTACATCACACAAAAACTGACTGCCGCAGCGGCAGCCAGTCTGTTAGGCGTTGTATATATACATTTGTTCTGACAGAAATATCGCCGGCCGACTATCATACCGGGACCGGATCGAAAGAAGTCTCAGTTCTGACCGTCATAATTCCCTGTGTCTTCGTCAGGTATCTCCAGTTCAGCGCGGTTTGAACGAACGGTGTCATAACACTCCTGAAGAGAATTGATCAGGCCGTCATATTTCGTCGTGTAACTGTCCAGGGTATGTCCGATAATACTCTCGGCATTCGCCAGCAGATCGTCCGTATACTGGATCGCCCCGATACGGATCGCATTGGCGTCCGCCGTGGCGTTATCGACGATCTCCTGCGCCTGTGCAGTAGCCTGCGTCACGATCTCATTCGCCTGAGCGTATGCCTGCTGCATGATCTCATGTTCGCTTACAAGTTCTGTTGTCTGCACCTGAGCCTCCTCGATCATGGCATCGGCCTTTGCCTTCGCATCGGCGAGTATGGCGTCGCGGTTTGCAATGATCTTCTGATAACGTTTGATCTCATCCGGCGTCTTCATGCGGAGTTCTCTCAAAAGTTCATCGAGATGCTCCTTGTTGACAATGATCTTTGTCGTGGACAGCGGCTGGAATTTACAATCTCTGTCGATGTACTCCTCGATCTCTTCGATAATCTGCTCAATACGGCTGCTCATTTGTTACACTCTCCTTTTGTACTCATCTTTTTCCTGAGCTCCACAGCGGCGGCTTCCGGCACAAACTGTGATATATCTCCCCCAAAAGCGGCAATCTCCTTTACTGTGGTGGAACTCAAATAAGAATATTCAATACTGGTAGTCAAAAACATGGTTTCAACATTTGGTTCCAGTTTATGATTAGTCTGTGACATCTGCAATTCGTACTCAAAATCAGTGATCGCGCGAAGCCCTCTTATGATAAGATCAGCTTTCATCTTCGATGCAAAATCGACGAGCAGTCCTTCGAACGGCACGATCTCGACTTTTTTGAGATCTTTTGTCACTTCATTTAACATTTTAACACGTTCTTCTACAGAAAACAACGGCATTTTCGCTTTATTACATAATACGCCCACGATCAGTTCGTCCACGATCTTGCATGACCGAAGGACAATATCCATATGTCCGTTTGTAACAGGATCAAAACTGCCCGGATAGATTGCTCTTAACATATCTCCTCAACCCCCGCTCTTTCAATAAATACATGTTTGTTCGTTTTGTATATCTTTTCACGTATGACTGTAAAACCGAGTTCTTCAACAAAAGTGAACTCTGTTTCCAGTGACGCCTCGACGATGATGACGGTGTCGTCGTATACCAGGGAAGATTCGCTGAGATACTCCAGAACTCTTCGTTCCTCGTTGTTATGATAGGGCGGATCCATAAATATGATGTCAAAGATCTTTTCCCCTTCAAGCCTGCAGAGCGCGTGGACGACATCCTCCGTCATGACAGCAGCCTTCTGTTCAAGCCGCGTAAACTTCAGATTCTCCTTAATACACTTCATAGCCTTTGGATTGTTCTCAACAAAGACCGCTTCCTTCGCTCCCCTGCTCAGAGCTTCGATCCCTATTCCGCCGCTGCCGCTGAACAGATCGAGAAATACGGCGTCATAGACAGACGGCCCGATGATGTTGAACAGTGTCTCTTTGATCCTGTCCGTTGTTGGCCGTGTGTCCAGTCCGTCCAGAGTCTTCAGTCTCAAACTTCTCGCGCTGCCAGCGATCACTCTCATATCATGCACCCCGTTTTCCTGATATGGTGCATTTTAGCAGAAAAAAGCGCCCAGGTCAATCCCGGGCGCTTTTCTCTGTCTGCCTGGAAATGCAGATGTGTTCAGGCTGTCTTATTTGCCTGCCATCTGTTTTTCCTGCTGTTCGATCATTTTCTTGACCATATATCCACCTACAGATCCATTCTGCTTGGAAGTAAGGTCACCGTTGTAACCGTCAGATAACGGTACCCCCAGCTCGTTGGCTACTTCGTACTTGAATTTGTCCAGAGCGCCCTTTGCCTCAGGCACTGCTGCTCTGTTTGATGAACGACTTGCCATGATCAATTTCCTCCTTTTGCATTTTTGTAACTTTTATGAAGTTACTCTCCTGTATCCGTAACATAAATCTTCGGCTGCATCTGTATGTAATCCGCCGCGTCTTCCGATGCAGCCGATCATCACACATCTGCTGTTCGATATTTATGTTACATCCATAGTATGTGGAGTATCCGATCTTTTAAACTGGAAATTCGTAGCAGATGAAAATCAATTTAAAGCGTCGTATCCAGAAGGAAATCTTTCATCTTTCGGTCTATATATGTTCGGAGCCTTTCATGGGAAGGTTTTTCGAGCAACGGATCGTCAGCGAGTATCTCTGCGGCGTCCTCTCCTGCCGTTTTAAGCAATCCTGCGTCCTGGAACACATCGGCGATCTTAAAATCAAGGATCCCGCTCTGGCGTATGCCGAACAGATCGCCCGGCCCGCGCAGCCGAAGATCTTCGCCTGCGATAAAGAAGCCGTCGTTTGAATGGTTCAGGATATCAAGTCTCTCCTTTGTCTCGTCAGATTTTGAAGCAGTCATAAAGATACAGTAAGACTGATGTTTTCCTCTTCCCACACGGCCTCTGAGCTGATGGAGCTGGGCCAGTCCGAAGCGCTCTGAATTTTCGATCATGATAACCGTTGCATTCGGGACATCGATCCCGACCTCAATCACAGTGGTAGAGACCAGGATCTGTATCTCATTTCTTCCGAAAGCCTCCATGATCTCATCCTTTTCCTGAGCTTTCATTTTTCCGTGAAGATATCCCACGTTAATATGATCTCCCAGTTCTTCCGACAGCATTCGGGAATAATCGATAACATTTTCTGCATCCATACTCTCGCTTTCTTCTACCATGGGGCAGATGACATAGCACTGCCGTCCCTCAGATACCTGTTTTTTCATAAAAGCATAGGCCTTGTTCCGGTAACTCGTGTCTACGACACAGTTCTTGATGGGGAGACGATCCCGGGGCATCTCGTCTATCACCGAGACGTCGAGATCTCCATAAAGAATGATGGCCAGTGTACGCGGGATCGGCGTAGCGCTCATGACAAGTATATGCGGAGCCGAGCCTTTGCCGGCGAGAGCTTCCCTCTGGCGCACGCCGAAGCGATGCTGTTCGTCCGTCACTACCAGAGAGAGCTTATGATAGACAACTTTGTCCTGAATGAGCGCATGAGTGCCTACAATGACAGAGACCTCTCCCGAGCTGATGCGCTCATATGCCTGTCTTTTCTGACCGGCGGTCATAGAACCTGTGAGCAGTTCGGCTTTCAGAGGGAGATGGTACTTCTCAAGCATGCCGGAGATATTTTCGTAATGCTGTCTTGCAAGCACTTCCGTAGGCGCCATCATGGCTCCCTGATATCCGTTGAATCCCGCAAGCAGCAGGCCGAGAAACGCCACGATCGTCTTGCCGGATCCAACGTCTCCCTGTACGAGACGGGACATGACATGCTTTCCCTGCAAGTCTGCCTTTATCTCCTGCCAGACTTTCATCTGGGCTTTCGTAAGCGTGAAAGGAAGTTCCCCAAGGAACTGACCGATCCTGGGATCGTCCCGGAACGCAAAAGTATTTTCTGCGCGATTATCTTCTTCCCTCATCCGCCTGAGAGACAGGATAAACGTCAGGAACTCTTCGTATACGAAACGCTCTCTCGCCTGTGCAAAGTCCTCTTTTGTCCCGGGAAAATGCATTTTCATGACCGATGTTTTGTACGGCAGAAATCCTCTTTTTTTTGCCAGTTCCTCCGGCAGCAGGTCATCGTTGTCATCAGCACAGGAGAGGGCCTGTTTTACAGCTTTTGTCACCGTGTTATTTGTAAGTCCGGCCGTAAGTGGATAGACCGGCTGCATAGTGTGCAGTTTTTCTTCATATTTACCGGCCGGATAATAGATCTCGGGATGCTCCATCACAAGAATTTCTTTTCTCCTGACTACTCTGCCCCTCAGGATCAGAAGTCCTCCTCTGCCAAGAGTGTTCCTGAGAAACGGCATATTAAACCAGATGACTTTCAGCGTACCTGTCAGATCTTTTAAATTCAGTGATGTGATCCGTCGCATCTTTCCCGGAGAGACTGTAATCCTCCCGAATACCGTACCCGATACGGTGCACACTCTGCCCTCCTCGATCTCGCTGACAGGAACGGGATCGTCGAATATCTCAAATCCTCTTGGATAATAGCGTATCAGGTCATTAATACTGTATACGCCGACTTTATGAAAAAGAGCCTCCGTCTTCTCACCAATGCCCTTTATAGTCCCGATACTGCTTCTGCTGTCCATAAAAACTCCTTGCAAACAGGGCGCTCTCCCTAACGGAAGAACGCCCTGGTCCTTACATGATCCTTTTCCATATTTACCAGTGTCATTCCACAGAGAGAACATAATAGTAGATCGGCTGGCCTCCCATGTGGACGTCGATATCCACATCAGGATAGAGCTTCTCTATGGTCTGGGAGAATCTCTCTGCATCTTCATCCCGGACGTCCTGACCGTAATAAAGACTGATCAGCTCGGAATCTTCATCTACGAGCTGTGAGAGCATCTCCTTTGTTGTCTCTTCCACGGACTGACCTACCGCAAGAATGCCCTGATCTCCGATCCCCATGATATCCCCTTCATGGATCACCTTGTCGTCGATCTTCGTATCACGCACCGCATAAGTTACCTGGCCGGTCTTCACATTCTTGATCGCTTCCTGCATAGCCTCCATATTCGTATCCACATCAGCCTCGGGCATGTAGCTTATCACAGCGGTAATCCCCTGTGGAACGGTCTTTGTCGGTATGACAATGATATCTTTATCCTTCGTAAGCGACTGTGCCTGATTTGCCGCAAGGATGATATTTTTATTATTCGGAAGAATGAAGATATGATCCGCATTGACCTGATCGATAGCCGTCAGCATATCGTCCGTGCTCGGATTCATTGTCTGTCCGCCCTCGATGATGTAGTCGACGCCGAGTTCACGGAAGATCTCATTCATGCCGTTCCCTATGGATACGGCGATAAAGCCGACGTTTTTTCTCGGTTCGGTTTTTTTCTTCGCCTTTTCCGCCGCTGCCTGCTGAGCGGCCACTTTCTCTGCGTCACGGATAAGCTTTTCCTGATGTTCCTCACGCATATTGTCTATCTTCATGCGCGAGAGCTGCCCGTATGTCAGAGCTTTCTGGATAGCGAGTCCGGGATCGTTCGTATGGACGTGGATCTTGACGATATCGTCGTCCGCAACACACACGATCGAATCTCCAATGGACTCCAGATAAGCTTTGAACTCTCTCTCATCATCATCGGTAAATTCTTTCTCCGTCATAATGATGAATTCTGTGCAGTAGCCGAATTTAATATCCGCTTCGGTCTGCTTGTCCGGCTTGACGATCTTTGTCCCGGAACCGGCCTCAATGGACGTGTAGTCGATCTCCTTCCCGAGGAAAGCGTCGTATGCGCCGCGGATAACTTCCAGAAGTCCCTGACCGCCCGAGTCCACGACACCCGCTTCTTTCAGGACCGGAAGAAGTTCCGGCGTACCGGCAAGCACTTCCTCTGCGTGATGGATGACCTCCGGGATAAACACTTCAAGATCCTCTGTCGTCTCCGCCAGTTCAGCTGCTTTCTGGGAGATTCCCTTTGCAACTGTGAGGATCGTCCCTTCCTTCGGCTTCATGACCGCCTTATATGCAGTCGCAGTGGCACGGTCGCATGCCTTTGCGAGGACCGACGCGTCAATCTCCTTGTACTCCCGGATCTCTTTTGTAAATCCACGGAGAAGCTGTGAAAGGATCACGCCTGAATTCCCTCTGGCTCCCCTGAGAGAACCGGAAGATATCGCCTTTGCCATGGAGACCATATCAGGATTTTCAAGCGCCTGCACTTCTTTTGCCGCCGACATGATCGTCAGCGTCATATTTGTCCCTGTATCTCCGTCGGGCACAGGAAACACATTTAATTCATTGATGAATTCTTTTTTTGCCTCCAGGTTTGCTGCTCCTGCCAGGAACATCTTCCGAAGCATCTCCGTATTTATCGTTTTAACAGCCACGACAATATCCTCCTTAATCTATCACTCTTACACCTTCAACGAAGATGTTGATCTTTTCTACCGTCATGCCGGTGAATTCTTCAACCTTATATTTTACGTTACTCATAAGATTGTCGGACACAGAAAGGATATTCACGCCATAAGAAACGATGACATGAAAATTCAGGGTAAGGGAGTTGTCATCCGAGATCTCCACCTGAATTCCGTGCGTCAGGCTGTCCTTTTTCAGGAGACGGACCAGACCGTCTTTCATATTTACCGCCGCCATTCCAACGATCCCGAAACACTCTACCGCAACGGAACCGGCATATTTGGCGATCACTTCAGGATTGATCGTGATGATTCCAAGATCAGTGCTCATACTTCCCTTCATCAATGTCTACCTCCAGTTTTTTGATGGATTTTGCCATAAATAACATGATTATTATACTATCACTTCATAGATTTTACAACAAGGATTCTTTTTTTGCCCTGATTTTTTAAAAAATGCTTGCATTAGAAATATGTTTCTGCTAGAATATCAGTGTTATGAGTCTAAAAGACGAGTTCAGATTGTTAGGAGGTGCAGTCATGGCTAAATGTGCTATTTGTGAAAAGGGTGCTCACTTTGGAAACAATGTAAGTCACTCTCATAGAAAAACACCGAAAATGTGGAAATCAAATGTAAAATCTGTCAGAGTTAAGACAGAGGGTGGATCCAAGAAGATGTATGTATGTACATCCTGTCTGAAATCCGGTCGTGTCGAGCGTGCATAAGCGGATAAGACTTGATCCCGATAAGAAAGAGATAAGAAGATAACCCCCGGAATGGAGAAGATCCAGCCGGGGGTTATTTGTATCCACTCTCAGAAACCGAGGGAGCAGATCCTTCAGCAGCAAAACAGACGATATCCGGCCACGAGAAATATGATGGTGAGGATCACACCCCATACAAGATTCGAAAGCAGCATCATGATAAACATACCGATCGCAGTCCAGAACAGCGCGAAACCGCACACTTTTTTCATCTTCTCACTTCCGGGAACATCCCTTGCTCTATCTTATGTCAGAACTTAAAATAATATTCATACTGTCTCAGCCATACCCGTGGTATCAGACAACGGCCGACCGCTACTGTCCGTCATCCTCTCCCGAGTCAAGGATATCCATAACGTCCTTTTCCGTCATCTTCTCTTCTTTTCCCGCAGTGAAACGGTCCACTACGTCCGGCACCATATCGAGGATCTTCGTTATAGTATCCTGATTCTTGATATTCACAAGCTTTGTCTTGCCATCCTGGATCACAATGACTGCGCTCGGCGACATCTTTCCCCCGATGCCTCCCATGCCTTTTTCCTTTTTATCACCGGAAAAAGCTCCGGCACCGATACCAAAAGATACATCGACAAGCGGAAGGATGATCGTACCGCCTATGTGGATCGCGTCTCCCACTACTGTCTTTGACGACACTACTCCGTCCATCCCCCGAAAGAGCGATTCCAGTGTTGTCCTGAAATTGTTTTTTTCTTCAGCCATTTCTTTTCCTCCTCATATGACCATGTTTTGATATCTGTTATAATCTGAATTTCCTGATATGCCGGAATGTGATCCTGACATTCCTGTCCAGAAACATATTCCACAGGAAGATCAGACCGTAAAGCAGTCTGATTCTGCCCTTTATGAATAGAGAACCTCTGAATACCTTGTGCTCAAAATCCGGCGTGATCTGCGTATAAGAACCGATCCAGGGATACGCCATACTGATCCCGGCCAGAGCATATCCCGTGAGCGCAGGATCTGAAAATCCGAATTCCAGATCGATCGATCCTTTTCCCGGACACAGAAATCTCAGCAGTCTTTTCAGTTCTTTGAGCAGACGGGCGAGAGCCGCCTGATGGATCTCGCTCTGGATAAAAGCGGTGAGTTTTTCTTTTTTCTTCTTCAATATTTTTATCTTATTACGTATTGTTTTTATCTTATCACATATTCTGTGAAAAGTATATTTTATCTTTCCCGGAAACCGACGGATTCTTTCACCTGCAGAGCGCAAGAAAGAACTTTTTTTCTTCTTTTGATGATTTGTTATGCTCCGCTCATTCTTTTTCTCCATGCTCCGCTTTTGTATTCCTTCTGCGGATGAATCTTTCCCGGCCGGCTCCTCTCCGGTCATACCCGGAACTGTGCGGTGCTGCTCTTGAGAGGAGGTGTCCGGACTGACATCCGGATCCGATGACGCAGCCTCTTGCTCCAAGCTGTCGCTGTGCGAATCTCTGATGCCATCCCGTGAGACGTCCGATATGGTGGAACCGCCGTCGGATGATCGCCGTCCGCCGCTGTCATCCCGGGATTCGTCGATATCGCTTCCCAGTCTTTTCCATGCAGCTCTTACAGTCCACGACAGATTCCCGTCCTCATAGGATACTTCTCCGGACACAAGATGCATCAGCCAGTGAAACCGGACCTTTCCCCGCAGACTGTCCAGACTGTTGTCAGCTGAGAGTTCAGCCCTGTACACAAACGGACACAGGAACAGAACAAGAATCAGGATAAGCGCAAAGGCAAGGATCCCGAGAATCAGGAAGCCAAATATTTTTAAGATGAGGAGTATGATAGAAAGCATCTCAGTCACCCCCCGCCCTTTCGTATTCATTCTGCCGCTTCAGTATATAGCTTCTGATGTCGACACTGCCTGTCTCTTTATATACCTTCTCTGTGATCTGCCCGGTTATCATAAGACATTCGTCATAGCCGTCGGCGATGCCTACGACAAAGACATCAAGATCGTCAAAACAGCGTTGTTTTAACAGCGCGCTCGAATAAAACTCCAGATGATTCTGTTCCCCCTGAGACAGGGCGATCACATACACCTGAGGCTGAAGCCGTCTTGATCTCAGCTTATGAATAATCTTTGACATCTTTTTCTGCCAGCATTCACTGACATAAAGATCACAGTATAATTTTAGCCGCATAGATATATACTTCCGTAAATAAGAAATCAATTATAATAGGAGTCAAGGATCGTTCCAGCGATAGAGACCGCCCGTCCCCCCGTACTTCCGTCAGATCCCTCTGTGATCACAGTGATAACCAGTTCAGGATTGTCGACGTTTGTAAACCCGGTAAACCAGGAGTGCGTTCTGTTGCTGTCGTCTGTACTGTACTCTGCGGTTCCGGTCTTTCCGGCCACAGAATAAGATCTTCCGCTGAGCGTCGCGCCTGTTCCCTCGCTGACAACCGCAGACATATATTCTTTGAGCTGTGACGCTTCCTCAGAAGACATGAGTCTGGCATAGCTCTTCGGAACATTCCTGCGGACCTCTGTTCCCGTATAATTTGTCACAGAATCTACAAGATACGGTTCCATCAGCGTCCCGCCATTTGCGACCGCCTGGGTGATGAGCGTGATATGATACGGACTGACTGTAGTCCTGCCCTGTCCCATCGCGGTCATCATGATCTCCGAGTCAGGAGACTCCTCGCTCAGTACGAACGAGCTCTTTGTATAATCGAGCACACTGGGGAGCTGTGAGTTGAAAAGAAGATCCTCCGCCGTCTCCCGGAATTTTGTGACGTCGAGCTGAAGTCCGATGTTTACAAAAGACGAATTGCAGGAATTTGCAAACGAGCTCCTAAGATCCTCATGTCCGTGGACGTTGCCGCCTGCGCACGGGATAGTCGTGTCCCCAACGGTAATAGAGCCGGTACAGTCGTATGTGTAGCTTCTGTAATTGCTGTACTGTCTCATATAAGCCAGCGTGGTCACTGTCTTGAACACAGAGCCGGGAGCATAGGAACCGCCGGTAGCTCTGTTTAACAGGGGACTGTTCGTCTCATCTGTATTCAGAGAATCCCAGTTAGAACGGATCTCATTCGGATCAAAATCCGGCTTGGAGACCATAGCCAGTATCCGGCCCGTGTCAGCCTCCATGACAATAACGGCGCCCCTGTAATCGCCGAGAGCATCACTTGCCGCCTGCTGCAGACCGGCGTCCAGAGTGGTGACCACCGTATCCCCCTGATTCTTTTCATCGTTGAATTCATTCTGGATCTTTTCAACAAAGAACGCGTTCGAGGTCAGAAGTTCAAAGTTCTCAACGGACTCCAGCCCCGTCTTCCCGAGATCCGAGTCATAATAACCGACGACATGTGAAAACAGTGGCCCATAGGGATAATCTCTCGTCTCCGTTCCGTCTTCCGCAACCTGCGTCTGGGCAAGCACGTTTCCGTTTTGATCTGTGATCTTTCCCCGGATCACATCACGGGCAAAAGCATCCTGCCGCTGATTATACGGACTGTTTACAAATGTGCCCGCTCTCACGATCGTAAAATAGACAAGATAACCCATCAGCGCGATGAACAGGATCACAAAAAAGTATGTGATCCATGCAAATTCCCTGTTTCGGGCCCGCGTCTTATTTCCTGCGCGTCCGTTGTCTGGGGACTTCCTCGAATTTCGGCCCGCTCTTTGCTCTGTTCTTCGTCGTCTTTCGGGCCGCTGCTCTTCCCACGCCATCTCTAGCCTCCTTTTCTTTCTCAAGCTTCTCTTCTTCATCCTCGCGGACAATATATAATCCCTGGATGATGCCGAACATGATCATAGTGCTCAGCATCGAACTTCCTCCATAGCTGACAAACGGAAGTGTCATGCCGGTGGATGGAATGAATTTTGTGACACCGCCGATCTGAAGAAAAACCTGGAAAATATAACAGGTCCCAAGACCGAGCGCCACGTATTTGTAAAAGCGGTTATGAAGCTCCATCGCTATATTCAGGAACATGACATAACAGCTTACACAGATCAGTATAATGCATAGACCGAAGATCACACCCATCTCCTCCGTGATAGCAGAGAAGATAAAGTCCGTCTCCACAACGGGGATCGTATCCGGCTGTCCCTGAAAAAGTCCCGTGCCGAACCAGCTTCCCGTGCCGATCGCAAACAGAGACTGTGCCACCTGATAGCCGCTGCCGCTGTAGGTGCCGATGGGATCCTGCCACGCCTCTACCCTGACCTGGATATGGCTGAAAAGATGATATCCCGCGATCGCTGCCAGCACGCCTGCTCCAAGGCCGGCGATCGCGTACAGCGGCTGACGCGTGGCCACATAGAGCATTACGAGATACACGACAAAGAATATCAATGCAGCGCCGAGATCTGTAGAGATCACGAGGATCAGCACATGAGCGGCCGCGATCACGGTAGTGATGACGATATTTTTAAACTCCGTCGATCTGTAAAGGCTTGAGGCTACAAAAAACACAAACAGGATCTTCACAAACTCTGACGGCTGTATATTGATCCCCATGATCTCGAATCCGAGTCTTGCTCCCCCGGACAGCGATGCGAAAAGCGCCACTGCAAGAAGCGCGGCTCCGCCCACCCCGGCATATACATATGTCCACTTATCAAGAAATGTAAGCTTCCGTATCAGGATCGGAACAATCAGTCCGAATATAACACCCAGTACCACGAATATGAGCTGGCGGATCGCGGTCCCGTACGGTGATTCATTGTCAGAGGACAGACGTGTGATCATGATCATGCCGGCCGTGATAAGCATGCACATATTATTTACAACAAGTCTCGATACATTCGGATAGATCAGATTATACAGAAGGATCACGGCGAGTATAACCAGGGCGAGAGCGCCATACAGAAAGAGAATGCGCATATCATCGGCCGCCAGATACATCGTTGCGAATGCAATGAACTGCAGCAGGAACATGAGTACATCCTGCCGGATCAGCACCCTTTTCTCCTCATCTTCGTAGTTCCTCGTAAAAATGGAGAAACAGGAGAAAGTATATGCTGCCATCAGAACAATAATCACATATTTTGACAACTGTATTATTATATTTACCATAGCACCACCATTATCTGTTTTATAGCACCTTTTTCATTATCTCACGCACTTCTTCTCTGTCTTCTACTGAAAACCTGATGCGAAGGGATCGCGAAGCGGCTTTTATCATATCCGCCTCATCAAACAACGAGAGCGGCTGATCATTATAGATCACATTATAGCAGAACTCACAAAACGCGCTGACAGGATAATAAGAGCCGTACCGGTCCGTAAATCCGGAGGACCGACTGTCCCTGCGGCACCTGTCTGCGGTCCTGAAGAGACACTGCGCGGATATCATGACAGGAGCATGTCCGTATATTTCAAGTTCACAGTCTCGTAAACCGAGAATCCGAAGTTCCTTTTCTCTGAGTTCGAGCGGGGCTGTGAACTCCCGGACGCCCAGTTTATTCCAGAATTTTTTCGCATATCTGTTGAACACATATAGATTATGGTCCAGAATCATCTTTTTGTCAAATCCATGTTCTCTGAGATATGCAAATTCTTCACAGTTGCGTACAAGAACGCCGTCCAGATCAAGTATTTCGATCGTATCAAGAAGATGGCGCATGGAGTGTTCTTCCGTACTGCGGAAGATATGCGGCAGAGCGGCGTAAATCTCAATGGCTGTGCCGCTGTTTTCCGAAAGGCTTTGAAGGATGTCCGTAAGACTTTCAGTCCCACTGCCGCCTTCCGGAGCGCTTAGAATAGAAAAGCCTGCATAAATCCGCTGTACAGATAAATGAGTTTCCCTTATAAAGTCCACCAGCTCTGAAAGCTGATCCTTCGTCTCTGCATACACGGAGAGGAAAGGGACGGAAGAGCCGTTATTTTTTCCATCCGTCCCGCAGAATGCAGATTTCGGCGCGCGCACTTCACATGAACCGGGGGCCGGTGCGCTCTCTCTTTTCCACCCTGATAAAATCTTTTCTTTCAGTCCGTCAAGAGCCGCCCGCCTTAAGCTGTTGAGTTGTCCGACCGGGATGAATATATCCCCTTGCGTGTGGACGGCAAGCTGGTCGATACGGAATTCAGAATTTCCTGTTTTCAGTATCTGTGTCCGGATACGTTCGCTGTCCAGAGGACGATTCTGGGCTGCCTGCACATTTTCCGCCGACCTGGCTTCATATCTGATATTGCCGGAAGACACACGCAGGACGGCAGGTCTGTCGGCTTCAAGATAAATCTCTGCGCATACACTGCGCTGCAGTTTCCGGCTGAGGATGTCCTCGTCTATCCTGTGCAGCAGAGAGGCGTTTCGGATCCGGTTGAGGATCCGTCCTTTCTGTAGCCTGACAGACTTAGGTGTAAGGAAAATAAGGCGTCCCCCTTTTTTTATCGCTTTGCCAAGCGTATAGCTGCTCTTCTCCCCCTCGACGTCAAGGACGTCTCCCGGATTCAGATCCGTGAGCACAAGGGCGTGTACTTCCCTTCCTTTCTGATACTGTACTTCCGCCGCAGGGACGCCTGCATGGTTCGGGCGGTCCAGAGACAGCATCTCCCGTCCGTTTCGCTTCTTGTAATATCCCCATGATGAACCCCCGCGGTTATATAGATCCATAAGCATCTCGCGGTCTGAAAGATCTACCCGGTAGCCTTCTCTTCCTTTTTGCAAATACAGATCGGTATACCGGCGGTACATGTAAGCTGCCAGGGCAACATACTCCGGCTTTTTCATACGTCCCTCGATCTTGAACGAGTCAATGCCGGCTTCCACGAGATCCGGTATGAGCTCGAGTGTGCAGATATCTTTCGGGCTCAGATAATATCGTTTCTTCCCGTCGAAAGTATAGGGAAGCCTGCACGGCTGGGCGCATTGTCCCCGGTTACCGCTCCGCCCGCCCTTCATGCTGCTCATAAGGCACTGGCCGGAGTAGCAGTAGCAAAGAGCTCCATGCACAAAGCACTCGATTTCCAGTCCGGTCCTGTCGCGTATCTGTCTGATCTCTTCCAGTGATAACTCTCTTGCCGGTACGACGCGCGTCATTCCCTGCGATTTAGCAAACCTGGCGCCGTAAGGGCCTGTGATAGTCATCTGCGTACTGGCATGGATATCCAGTCCGGGGAAGCAGGAGCGGATATATTCCACTACTCCCATATCCTGGACGATGACCGCATCAAGCCCATTTTCATACAGGGGAGCGATATAGTCATACAGAGTATCTATCTCCACGTCTTTGAGAAGCGTATTTACGGTAAGATACAGTTTTTTGTCATGTAAATGTGTCTCGCGGAGAGCCTGTATCAGCTCTTCATCTGTAAAATTTTCCGCGTAAGCCCTTGCACCGAACCGGTTTCCACCCACATATACCGCGTCGGCTCCTGCTCTGAGCGCGGCGCTGAATGCGGCATAAGAACCGGCCGGCGCAAGGATTTCTATTTTCCTTTCCGGCATAGCCAAATGATCTCCTCTCCATTATCTCTCCGTACATAAATCCGGTGAATGAAAGGGGCTGTCTATCATGACAGCCCTTGCAATTTATCTTCTGCGGTTTTTCATCTCAGTCTCGAGTTTTACGATCTGCATCTGAAGATCGTTATTCTCGTCCTTTAATTTTGCCAGTTCTTTTTCGGCGTTTTCCAGTTTGATCTGTGCGGAGATGAGTTCATGTTTGAGATCGTACATCTCTTTATCTTTCAGTTCAATATCGCTCTCGAGAGAATCCCCCTGCTTCTTTGCCTTAAAATAGTCGTCCGCAATGTTCAGGGCGAGAAGTACATTTCTTGTATCGGCGCTCTGTTTTCTGTAGCCGTCGCTGTTTGCACATTCTGTTATCTTGTGATTCAGATAGGAAGATACTTTCTGCAGATATTCTTCGCCCTCAAAACCGCTTAGAGTATATACCTTTCCCCCGATCAATACTTCTGTAAAATGTTTTGCTGAACTCATAGCATCCTCCTCGTGTTTCTTACAGTTTATTATAAACTATTTACCAATAAAAACCAACTGTTTTTTCACAGATCATCCCTGTCTGATACAGGAATACCCAGGTGACTGTATGCCAGGGCTGTAACCACCCTCCCTCTGGGGGTGCGCTGGATGAAACCATTCTTAAGGAGATACGGCTCATACACATCCTCAAGTGTGCCTGCATCTTCTGAGACAGCCGCGGCAAGCGTATCAAGTCCCACGGGGCCTCCCTGGAATTTCTGGATCATTGTAAGAAGGATACTCCTGTCGATATGATCCAAACCGTATTTGTCTACATCGAGAAGATCAAGCGCGTAGTCGGCGACCTTTTTCGTGATCTTTCCATCATACTTTACCTGAGCGAAGTCGCGAACCCGTTTCAGAAGGCGATTGGCAAGCCTGGGCGTGCCTCTGGAGCGTCTGGCAAGCTCGAGAGCCCCCTCCTCTTCTATCTCCACATCAAGGACTCTGGCAGAACGAAGGATGATCGTTTTCAGTTCTTCGTCCGAATAGAACTCGAGCCGGTTCACCACTCCAAAACGGTCTCTGAGCGGCGCAGTCAGCATACCTGCTCTTGTTGTAGCCCCCACAAGTGTAAATCTGGGCAGATTCAGACGGATCGAACGCGCACCGGCTCCCTTTCCGATCATGATGTCGATCGCATAATCTTCCATGGCAGGATAGAGGACCTCTTCCACCTGTCGGTTCAGTCTGTGGATCTCGTCTACGAAAAGCACATCGTGTTCCTGCAGGCTGTTAAGGATCGCAGCCATCTCCCCCGGCTTTTCGATCGCCGGGCCGGACGTGACTTTCATATGTACGCCCATCTCATTGGCGATGATCCCGGCAAGAGTTGTCTTTCCCAGTCCCGGCGGGCCATAGAAAAGGACATGATCCAACGCCTCCCCTCTCGCTTTGGCCGCCTCTATATAGACGGAAAGTGTCTGTTTTGCTTTCTCCTGTCCGATATAGTCTGAGAGCATCTGAGGCCGGAGTTCGCTTTCTATCTTAATGTCTTCTTCCAGATTTTCTGTCGTGATGATTCGTTTTCCCATGTTATACCTTACGTTCCTTGTTCGCTTTCCTTTTCCCTGTCTCCGTCATGCTAGTAGAGATACGTCAACGCTTCTTTCAGCATATCTTCCACTGTAGTGCATTCCGGCGAAGTCTTCCTGACTGCGCGGAGACTTTCTGCACTGCCGTATCCGAGGGCGACCAAAGCCTGTACCGCCTCGGCCTGCATCCCGCTTTCCGCCCCGGACGTATAGACGTCTTCCCCGGGGCCGTGAGCAGCATGATCCAGAACATCTCCGATATCCACTTTGTCACGGAGTTCCACAATCAGTTTCTCCGCTGTCTTCTTGCCGATCCCGGGAGCTGCGGATATCGCTTTTGCATCCCCTGACATGATCGCAAAGCGCAGCTCATCCGGCGTCATGCCGGAAAGAATATTGAGTCCGCCTTTCGGTCCGATCCCGCTTACGCCGATGACCAGTCTGAATATTTCCAGATCGTCCCTGGAAAGGAAACCGAAGAGCTGCATAGCGTCTTCCTTTACATTGAGATATGTGTACAGCTTCACTTCATTTCCCGGCTGCGGCAGCAGAGAAAGTGCCTGCTGCGGCATATATACGCCGTACCCTACTCCTCCGACGTCGACGATTGCTTTCTCCGGCTCTACAGCCGCAAGTTTTCCTCTTACATATGAAATCATATCTTACATTTCCTTCTTCTCTGTTTGCTGTTAATATATTTTCCTCTACTGCTTCTTATCTGTCTTTACACAGACAGGGCCGCACCAGGAAGACACCGTATCATCTAAACTGCAGCCCTTGTATCCTCTTCAGTATCTCCGCCGCCAGAACGCCGATCACAGTGCCTGTGATCAATCCCGACACAAGAAGAACAGGCAGATAATATCCCACCTGATATGTCTCTACAACGAGCATTGCCACAGCGAGTTGTCCGATGTTGTGGCACACGCCTCCGGCCATGCTGACTCCGACTGTGCTGAATCTCTGATTTCTCGAAAGGAACGCCATTACGGCGAGACTCAGTCCCCCGCCGGCAAGACTGTATATGATGCTGAACAGACTGCCGAAAAGAAATCCTGCGAGAATGATCCTGACAACCGAGAGAAGAAGCGCCTCACGCCACCCCGTCTTATAAAGCACGACCACTACGACAAGGTTTGCAAGTCCGAGCTTGATCCCCGGAGCGCCAAACTGTATCGGAACCAGCGTTTCGACATAACTGAAGATCAGCGCCAGCGCTGTAAATACTCCAAAATAACCTGCTCTGCTTCTCAATCTTCTTTCCTCTCTGCTGCTCTACTGTGCGATCCCGTCCAGTCCGCTTTCCCTGCCGCTCTCGATCGATACGACAACCTGATTGGGAAGGCAGATAATGCTTTCCCCTTTACGCGAGACCGCCCGGTGATGTACGCAGACCTGATCCGGACAGTCCGCCCAGTCCATCCTTGCACTTCCTTCTTCTATAATAAGGCGGTTCGTATCATCGATATCTATCGTCTGATCTTCCATGAGATCATATGTACCGAATATCTCTCCGCCAACAGTGATCTTCACAAGCCCGTCCCCGCCATCCTGGCGGAAATACTGGAAAGCAAAGACAGCCGCCGCTGCAAGTATCACTCCCGCTGCAAGTATCAGATCATTCCTCTTCATATTCAGTCACCTCCGGCCGGATACAGCCGGCTCTTCACCTAAGATATCATAGCACACCGTCTTTTATTATGCAATCTCAATGCCGTTGTTCGTTGTCCTGCGCAGAAAAATCGGTTATAATGACCACATATGCCAGAAATAGGACAAGCAAAGGAGAATACATTTGAAAAAGATTAATTCGGACATGACACATTATAGACGGAAAAAAGCAGCCGCCGTTCTCACCGCCGCATTTACCGTCTTATTGGCAGGCTGTTCCACTCCGGCGAAAAATGATTCTTTGACCATGAGCGGAATGTATTTCGACACGGTAGTTCAGATCGAAGCATGGGGAACTTCCGAAGAAGTAATGGAACACTGTCAGGAACTTTGCGAGTATTACGAGGGCCTACTGAGTGCAACCATAGAGACAAGTGAAATATCCAGGATCAATCAGGCCGGCGGAGCTCCTGTGTCTGTCTCCCGGGAGACAGCAGAACTGATCGAAAAAGGAATAGAATATGGAGACATTTCCGGAGGCCTCTTTGATATTACGATCGCTTCCGCCAGCAGTCTCTGGGACTTCACGGACAATGACAGGAAAGAACTGCCGGATCCCAAAGCTCTGGAAGAAGCAGTCTCTCACATCGACTACCGCTGTATCCGGGTAGAAGGTACTACGGTCACCCTCACGGATCCCGGGGCAAAGATCGACCTTGGAGGCATAGCGAAAGGATATATCGCCGACAGACTGAAAGATTATCTAAAGAGTGAAGGTGTGGAGCACGCGCTGATCGATCTTGGGGGAAATATGCTCGCTCTTGGCGGACGGACCGACGGCAGTAATTTCCGGATCGGTCTGCAGGAACCTTTTGCAGATACGGGAACCGTAATGGCCGTAGTATCTGTAAATGACCGGTCTGTAGTAACCTCCGGGGATTATGAGAGATACTTTGAGAAAGACGGAATAATCTATCATCATATCCTTGATCCGAATACCGGTTATCCCATCCAGAATGATCTCGATCAGGTGACGATTCTGTCCGATGAATCGGTGGACGGCGACGCACTGAGCACAACCTGTTTTGCGCTCGGACTGGAAGACGGACTCGAACTGATCCAAAGCCTGGACGACACAGAAGCCATATTTGTCACAAAAGACGGTGAGATCCATATCAGCAGCGAGCAGATCCCTCTGGAGACGGTCCGCTAAACGAAGCAGGTACTGCCGGAAATCCACGCAGTACCTGCTTTCTGTAAAATTAATACGAAATCATTTCTCTTTATCGTCCTCTGGAAGAAAGAGTCAGATCTTAATGATCTTCCTTGGACATTTCTCCGCGCACACACCGCAGTTCGTACATTTGTCTGCATCAATATGCGCGAGGAAGTTGTTGACTGTAATGGCTCCTGCTTCACAGTTTCTCTCACAGAGCCGGCATCCGATACATCCCACCTGGCAGACGTCCATGAGCGCTTTCCCTTTTTCGTTGGAATTACACTGTACAAATGTCCGTTGTTTATATGGGATCAGTTCGATCAGATGTTTCGGACAGGCGCTGACACACTTGCCGCATGCCTTGCACGCCTCCTTGTCTACAACAGCAATGCCGTCTGTAATATGTATCGCGTCAAACGGACATGCCGCAACGCAGGATCCGTAGCCGAGGCAGCCGTAGGCGCAGCCCTTCGCCCCTCCGTCCTGCATCTGGCTCGCCATGATACAATCTTTTATTCCAAAATATTCATATTCAGTCTCTGCCTTCTCGCATGTGCCTCCGCACTTTACAAAAGCGACTTTTCTCTCCTGCGCAGAGGCATCCACACCCATGATCTCGCCGATCTTCTCCGCTACCGGCGCACCTCCGACAGGACAGCCGCTTACCTCTGCCTCGCCGGCCACGATCGCAGCCGCAAGACCGGAACAGCCCGCATATCCGCAGCCGCCGCAGTTATTACCCGGCAGAACTTCCAGGATAGCGTCTTCTCTCTCGTCTGTCTCGACAGCAAACTTTTTCCCGGAGATACCAAGGAAGACGCCGATAAACAGACCAGTGCCGCCCACGATGACGACAGCCAAAATAATACCAGTTATATCCATATCATCTTCCCTCCTATATCAAGCCTGAAAATCCGTAGAATGCGATCGCCATCAGTCCCGCCGTTACAAGTACGATCGGCGTCCCTTTGAAAGCCTCGGGCACATTGTTATTTTCCGTCTTCTCACGTATCCCGGCCATGAGCACAATGGCAACAAGGAAACCTGCGGCGGTGGCAAAACCGTTTACAACGCCTGTCAGCAGACCATATCCCTGCTCTACGTTTGTCAGGGCGACTCCGAGCACCGCACAGTTTGTCGTGATAAGCGGCAGATATACGCCGAGCGCATTGTAGAGCGACTGCATCGATTTCTTCAGGAACATCTCGACAAACTGCACGAGAGCCGCGATCACAAGAATGAATACGATCGTATTCAGGTATTCAAGTTCGCCTCCCATAATATTTGGATTGCCAAGTATATATTTATATATCAGTCCTGTCACAAACGATGCGATCGTGATGACGAATACCACCGCGCCGCCCATGCCGGCCGCAGTCTTGACATTCTTGGAAACGCCGAGGAACGGACAGATCCCGAGGAACTGACTGAGTACAACATTGTTTACAAACGCAGTACCTACTGCGATCAAAATTAATTCCTGCATTTATGTCCCCTCCTGTTCTTTTTTGTCAGCGGCCGCTGTATTTTCTGCCGCTTCGTTCTTATCTGCAACCTTATCCGACGCATATTCGACAAGATGACCGCCGCATACGCCGCGGCTCGAACATGATGCGCATCCATCCGCGCAGCCGGAAGATTTCGGAACTTCCTTTCCTTTCTTTGCAAGGTTCTTTTTTACTTTGTTCTGGATCGCCACAAGACATGCAAGCACAAGAAATGCGCCAGGAGCCTGAACAAAGATGGCGAACGGAACATAGGAATCCGGCATCACCTGCATGCCGAATATCTGTCCTGCACCGATCAGTTCTCTCACAATACCGATGCATGTAAGACCAACGGTGAAGCCCAGTCCCATGCCGACGCCGTCGAAGATAGACGGGAGCACGGGATTCTTGGAAGCGTAACTCTCCGCACGTCCCAGGATAATGCAGTTTACCACGATCAGCGGAATGTAAAGGCCGAGAGAATCATACAGACTCGGAACAAAACCTTCCAGAAGGAAATCCACGATCGTCACGAAAGACGCCACGACAACGATGAACGCCGGCATCCTGACAGAATCCGGAATGATCTTTCTGAGCATGGCGATGAGCATATTGGACATAATGAGCACAGCCGTCGTGGACAGTCCCATACCGATACCGTTGATGGCGGATGTTGTGACGGCCAGAGTCGGACACATACCAAGCATGAGGACAAAGGTCGGATTTTCTTTTACAAGTCCATTAAAGATACGTTCAATACACCTATTCATCGACACCGCCTCCTAATTCATTCTGATAATACACAAGAGCGGAGTTCACTGCGTTCGTTACCGAGTTGGTAGTGATAGTGGCGCCGCTGATCGCGTCGATCATATTATCTCCGTCCTCTCCTGTCTTTGTATAGGAAAAACTCTCCACATTCTTATCCTTGAACTGGTCTTTAAAATCATCTTCATCGGCTTTCATACCCAGACCGGCTGTCTCTGAGATAGAGAGCATCTCAATACCCTTTACCGTGCCGTCGGATGCAATTCCGACAGAGAGTTCAAGGTCGCCGTCGTACGCTTCATGAGATGTCACATTGATGACATATCCGATCGTCTCCCCGGAGTCATCTGTTCCGGCGACAACTTCCGTGATCTCATCGGAAGTGTAGCCGTTCTCGTCGAGAAGCGCCTGAGCACCGGCCGCATCAAAATCAGAAATCTCCTCAAATGCGGATGCATCCGAGAGGACTGCACGGTAGGCTTCCTGTCTCGTATTCTCCTGCGCCCGGGCGATCGGCTCTTTCGTAATATCGTATACAATACCGAGGAGAAGCCCGGACACGACAGTGATCGCCGTGAGGATCAATGTATTCTTGATAATCTTATTCATCACTTCTCTCCTCCTTTGCCGAATGGTTTTGGAAGAGTAACCTTTTCGATCAGCGGAACTAAAAGGTTACTGATAATGATCGCATAGGAGACGCCCTCCGCGGAACCTCCGAAGAGCCGGAACAGACCGGTCAGGAGTCCCATGCATATTCCATATATGATCTTGCCGCTGCTTGTGATCGGCGATGTCACATAGTCCGTCGCCATAAACCAGGCGCCAAGCATCAGTCCTCCGCCGCACAGATGCGCAGTGATATACTGCGGATCGAATCCATGACCGCCGAAGAGCACGATGAACACGACAAAAGATACGATATAGGAACCCGGAATCCGAAGATCGATCACTCCCATCAGGATGAGGAACATGGCTCCGATAATGATAGCGATGACAGATGTCTCTCCGATCGTCCCCCGTATATTCCCGAGCAGCATATCCATCGTATTGACGGCCTCGCCTGCTTTCAGGTCAGCCAGAGGCGTAGCTCCCGTCACTCCGTCGTACACGAAATATGTCATCTGTCCTGTAAAGCTGATAAGCAGGAAACAGCGGGCGGCAAGCGCGGGGTTCATAAAGTTCTGCCCCAATCCGCCGAAAAGCTGCTTGACGACAACGATCGCGAAAACTGCGCCGACCACTCCCATCCACCACGGCAGCGTAGGGGGAAGATTCAGCGCGAGCAGAAGTCCTGTTACAGCCGCGCTCAGATCGTTTATCGTTACCGGTCTGAGCATCAGTTTCTCATAGATATACTCAGATAATACAGCCGCTGCAGTCGTTACGACTACAAGGATCCACGCATTCTCATGACGGAAGTTCCAGATCCCGAATACAGTTGCAGGAAGAAGTCCGATCAATACCATGAGCATGATGTTGCTGCTCTTGATCCTGTCACGGATATGCGGCGATGATGATACATTATATTTCTCGTTCAATTCCCTCTCACCTCTCTTACTTTTTCCTCTTATTTGCAAGGGCCGTCTTCCGCATGGAGCCGATTGCCTGTTTCAGCGGTCTCTTTGCAGGACATACGTAACTGCAGGAGCCGCATTCCACACATTCAAGCCCGTGCATATCAACAAATGCATCTTCGTCATGTCTCTGTGCAAGATCCGCGAGTCTGGACGGAACGATCCGGCTCGGACAGACTTCTACGCATCTGCCGCAGTTGATGCACGCAGTCTCTCTGGCCGCAGCGACGGCGTCCTTTTTAAACGCCAGGATGGAAGAAGACGTCTTCGTCACAGGAGCCTCGGGCGTCACCATGGCAAAGCCCATCATAGGACCGCCGGATATAAGTTTCTCAGGTCTCTCTGTAAAGCCCCCCGCTTCCTCGATCAGTTCCCGGTGGTCTGTGCCAAGGAGCACTTTGAAGTTTCCGGGGCTGGCCACCGCCTCTCCGCTTACCGTCACAACCCGTTCCATGAGAGGTTTCCCCTCGATCACGGCAGTATGTATTCCGATCATCGTCTCCACATTGTCAACGATGCATCCCGCATCTGCCGGAAGCATGGAAGAATTGATGGCGCGCTTTGTCACGGCATATATAAGCTGCCGTTCTGCGCCCTGCGGATATTTTGTCATCAGAAGTTTCACATCCATCCTCGGTTCATCTGCAATGGCCTCTCTGATCTTCTCTGCGCAGTCTTTCTTATTGTCCTCAACCGCAAAGTAGCCCTTTGCATTCGGAAAAAGAGATAATATAACCTTCATTCCGCTTACGAGTTCTTTCGTATTCTCCAGCATCCTTCTGTAATCTGCTGTAATATAAGGCTCACACTCTGCACAGTTTGCAATGATATACTCGATCTTGTCAGGCTCTTTCGGAGAGAGTTTTACCTTTGTCGGGAATCCGGCTCCGCCCATTCCCACAATGCCTGCGTCTCCGATCCTCGCCAGGATCTCGTCACGCGACATATCCTCAAGAGGTTTTACAGGAGCATACTCTGTTTCTTCATACTTGCCGTCGTTCTCGATCACGATACACTCTACCTTTGATCCGACGGGATTAAAACGGTTCTCCAGCCCCTTTACCGTACCGGAGACTGATGCGTGCACCGGGGCAGAGACAAATCCGCCGGCTTCGGCTATGACCTGGCCCTTGAGGACATGGTCACCTTTTTTCACAACAGGATTGGCGGGAGCGCCGATATGTTGTGAAAGGGGATACACAAGATCACCCTTAGGCATGACTGTGCGGATCGCCTGATCTTTAGAAAAACGTTTTCCATCATCCGGATGGATACCGCCCTTAAATGTCAGAAGTCCCATTCTTATCTTCCTTTCCTAACAGCATGAATAAACAGCCGTCTGACCAACCGCTGTTTCTGCTTTATTTTGATAATAATTCTATTCTATTGTACTAAAAGAAATCGTCAAAATCCAGTAAATATCAAACAAAAATTGCATATTTACGCGAACATCTTGTCGATAATTTAACAATATTCGGATTTTTTGCATAAAAATACCGGAATGGTATCTTTTCCATACCATTCCGGTAAATCATCTGATCTGTGCGGTCTTTCCGGGAAATATTACTCCCCGGACGACTCGTCAGAATAGACTGTCGGCTCTTCCGATTCTGTATGCTCCGGCTCAAGCACCTTCATGCTGAGGCTGATCTTCTTCTCCGCCTCGTTAAGATCGACGATCTTCGCCGTAATCTCCTGCCCTATGGACAGAACATCTGACGGCTTGTCAACATGCGCGCGTGAGATCTGAGAAACATGAAGCAATGCGTCAACCCCAGGTGCAAGTTCGACAAAAGCGCCGAAATCCGTCATACGTGCCACTTTGCCTGTAATAACTTTACCGACCGCAAAGTCTTCTGCGGCATTCGCCCATGGATTTGTCTCCGGGAATTTAAGACTCAGAGCAATCTTCGTATCATGAATATCTTTTACAAGGACTGTAAGCGGATCCCCCACATGGAAGAGTTTCTTTGGATTATCCACTCTGCCCCATGACATCTCTGAAATGTGGAGAAGTCCGTCGACACCGCCAAGGTCGACAAAAGCTCCAAAATCTGTCACATTCTTAACTGTACCGTCAATCCTGTCACCGATCTGCAGTTTTGCAAAAAGCTCTTTCTGCTTCTCTGCCCGTTCCGCTACAAGAAGCTGTCTTCTGTCGCCAATCACACGATTTCTTCTTGGATTAAACTCACTGATCACAAACTCGATCTCCTGACCTTCGTATTTACCGAGGTCTTTCTCATAGGAGTCAGATACAAGACTTGCCGGAATGAATACTCTGACTTCGTCAACTGTGGCACAGATGCCACCGCCGAGGATCTGAGTGACCGTAGCCTTGAGCACTTCTTTATTTTCATATGCCTCGCGCAGTCTCTCATTTCCCTTCTCAGCAGCAAGCCTCTTATATGTAAGAAGAACCTGACCTTCGCCGTCATTTACTTTCAGAACTTTGACAGTCATCGTATCCCCAACAGATACCGCTGTTGTAAGGTCAAGAGACTGATCGTTGGAATATTCATTTTTCGTGATGATCCCGTCTGCCTTGTAACCGATATTCAGGATGATCTCATCCGGCTTCACATCGATCACAGTCCCTTCGACAACTTCACCGTTGCGGATTGTTTTGAATGACTCGTCTAGCATCTGTTCAAAAGATAATTCTGACATTATTTTGAACCTCCTCAATTATATTGTTGGGCGTGGATGCCCCTGCTGTAATACCTACTGTTTCCACTGACCCTAATTGATTCAAATCCAAATCGTCAAGTGTCTGTATATAGTACGTATTGTTACATGCCTCACGGCATATTTCAAATAACTTCTGGGTATTGGAACTATGTTTGTCACCAATCACTATCATAGCATCCACCGACTTTGCAATGCTTTCGGCCTCTGTCTGACGCTCTTTTGTAGCATTGCAAATTGTATTTAAAACACTTACATCATAACTCTTTTTCTTTATAATTTCAACTAAATCTTTAAATTTGTTGTAATTAAATGTCGTCTGGGAGACAACACAGATTTCATTTTTTTTACCGAAGTCTGTATTTTCTATGTCATCGGCATTCTGGATCACCCGGGCATTTTCGCCTGCCCACCCGCGTATCCCCTGCACCTCTGGATGCGACGGATCCCCGATGATCAGGATAAGTTTTCCTTCTGCGCTTTCCTGCTGTACGATATTGTGTATCTTTTTGACAAAGGGACAGGTGGCGTCTACGACGCGTATTCCTTTCATCTCCAGCATATCGCAGATCCTTTTCTCCACACCGTGAGAACGAATGATAACGGTTCCCTCTGTGATGGAGTTCAGTTCCTCTTCGGTGCGTATGACCGTTACACCTTTCTGCTCCAGATCTTTCACGACCTCTTCATTATGGATGATAGGACCGTACGTAAAGATCGGACCGTCGAAGCTGTCGACTTGTTCATATACTGTATCCACCGCGCGTTTTACGCCGAAACAGAAGCCGGCTGTCTTCGCCCTGACGACTTTCATTTTCAGATACTCCTTTCATCTGCAGTAGCTGCATATCGTAGAGACGACCTCGGGGATCGTCATATCAGAACTGTCGACGAGGATCGCGTCCTCCGCCTTTTTAAGCGGCGCCGTCTCACGGCTCATATCCCGCTCGTCACGCTCTCTGATATCCCTGGCGATCTGCTCAAGATCACAGTCTTCCCCTTTTTCTTTCAGTTCATCATACCGGCGCTGTGCCCGTGTATCGACGCTTGCCGTCAGATAGATCTTCACATCCGCGTTCGGGAGAATATTCGTCCCGATATCGCGCCCGTCCATGATCACATCATTTTCTCTTGCCAACGTTCTCTGAAGTTCCAGGAGCTTCTCCCTTACTTCCGGAACAGGGGAAGTCATGGAAGCCATGTTGCCGACCTCTTCCGTGCGCAGCATAGATGTGACATTTTCCCCATTCAGGAAGACCTGCTGCGCCCCGTTCTCATAACGGATGGAGACATCGGCGTCTCCGCATGCGCCGACAATACCCGCCGTGTCCTCCGGTGAGATCCCTTTCTTCAGAAAATGGATGGCAAGCGCCCGGTACATCGCTCCTGTATCCACATAAATATAGCCTTTTTCTTTTGCCACCAGCTTTGCGATAGTGCTCTTCCCCGCCCCTGCCGGTCCATCAATCGCTACGTTATATCCCATCTTTGTTCCTCCCGATCTTTGATTCAATTCATTTTTAAGACTTATATAGTATACCCTGATATGTTGGAATGGACAAGGACTTATTTAAAGGTCTGTTTCTTCCGCGCCGGCGCTGATCCCTGCGAGATATCCCGTGCTCCATGCGATCTGGAGATTATATCCTCCTGTCAGGGCGTCCAGGTCGAGCACCTCCCCGGCAAAATAAAGGCCCTTCACCCGTTTTGACTCCATAGTGCCCGGATCGATCTCCTTTACCGCCACGCCGCCCTTTGTTATGATCGCTTCATTGTATCCGCGCAGTCCGGTCAGCGTCATGGAAAAGTCCTTTATCAGGTCTGCGAACCGTGAGCGCTCTTCTCTTGTGATCTCGTTGACTTTCTTCTCTCCCGGTATAGCGGACAGTTCTACCATTACAGGGCGGAGCCTGGCCGGAAACAGTCCGTCCACAGCGTTCTTGAACTGACGGTTCTGATTCGCCTCGAATTCCCGGAGAAGCCTCCGGTCCATCTGTTCCCCGGTGAGCGCAGGCTTCAGATCGATATGGAGCGTCAGTTCTCTGTCTTTCAGCCGTTTTCCTATCACGCTGCTCGCGCTTAAGATAACGGGGCCTGTCACGCCGTAGTGGGTGAAAAGCATCTCTCCGAATTCCTCATACAGCTTTTTTCTGCCGTCTGTTACCCGTATCTCGATATTGCGCAGAGAAAGCCCCATCAGTTCTTTGGCATACCATTCTTTTACTTCCATCGGGACGAGAGATGGAAACAACTCTGTGACCTTATGCCCGCACGCTCTGGCAAACCGGTATCCATCTCCGGTAGAGCCCGTCGATGGATAAGAGATCCCTCCGGTCGCAACGATCACGGCGTCGCCCCTCACCTGCTTCCCGGATGCGAGCGCAAAGCCCCGTACGCTTCTGGCGGCGTCGGAACTGCCGTGATCTACGGCGTGCCGGCTGCGGTCATCTTCGGTATCCTGCCGGCTGCGGTCCATATCCTCATCTATTATCAGTTCTTTTACTTCTGTATTCAGAAATACTTCGACGCCGAGACGTTCCATCTCTTGTCTCAGCGCGTTGATCACATCGGAGGAATGGTCCGAGACAGGAAATATCCTTCCTCCCCGTTCCGTCTTTACTTTCACGCCGAGCCTCTCGAAAAGACGGATCACCTGCTCGTTCGTAAAACTGTAGAATGCGCTGTAGAGAAACTTCGGATTGCTGACGACAGAGGAAAAGAAATCCCCGATGTCGGCCGCGTTGGTAATATTGCATCGACCTTTCCCGGTGATAAAAAGCTTTTTGCCAAGTTTGTCGTTTTTTTCAAACAGAGCAACTTTGTTTCCCTTTTCTGCAGCGGAGACAGCCGCCATCATACCCGCGGCGCCTCCTCCTGCGATAAGTATCCTACTCATCGGCCGCCGCCCCTTCTTTTCTGTCAGTCTGCAGTGTCTGAGCCGTGTCTGAGGAACTCCTTCCGTCAGGCTTCCCGGGCAGCGACGTGCTGACCGGATTCAGCTCATCCCCGCTGTACACCTGATATTCACCCCAGATCTCCTCCAGCGTCTCAAGCGTGGAGACGACTTCATCCTGTTTCTTCATGCACAGTGCAACGATCAGCGAGTTGATGACACTCAGCGGCGCTACAAGAGAATCGACGATGGATGCCATGTCACTGCGCGCGATCAGATTACAGGAAGAATACAGATTCATCGGTGAATGGACGCTGTCCGTAAGAGTGATGACCTTGGCTTTCCTGTTGCTTGCAAATTCAAGAGCTTTTAAAGCACGCATCGAATACCGGGGGAAGCTGATCCCAATGATCACGTCTTTCTCATCGATGCGGATGAGCTGCTCAAATATTTCACTCGAACTGTTTGTCGTAACAGGAGTGACATTGTCGCAGACAAGATTCAGATAAAAACTGAAAAAGGATGCAAGAGGTGCACAGCTTCTTATGCCGATCACATAGATCTTCCTCGCGTTCAGTATCGTCTCGATAGCAAGATCAAATGCCTTGTGATCTATCACAGACAGCGTCTGCTTGATCTTGTCGATGTCAGAGTTGAGCACAGTTTCGAGAATCTCGCTCTGACTGATCCTTCCATATGTGACTTCCATCCTCTGGATAGAGTTGAGTTTTGTTCTGACAAGCTCCTCCAGCGCTTTCTGAAATCCCGGATACCCTTTGTAACCGAGTTGTATTGCGAAACGCACGACGGTGGATTCACTCACCCCTACCGTCTCGCCAAGTTTCGCTGCTGTCAGAAAGACCGCCTTGTCGTAGTCGCTTCGGACATAATCGGCGAGTCTTCGCTGTCCTTTGCTCATCCTGCCATATTTTTCCTCTATCCGCAGGATCAATTCGTTTGTAGTGTTTTCTGATGTTTCCATATTTTCTGATTCCTTAACTTCGTTTCTTTACTGCTGTTGGATATTGCCGTCCGACTTCTTTTTCCCGCACGGCGGCATCCCTGTGCGGATTCTAGATCGGACGCGTACAGGCGGAAAGCCATGCCCGCTCTTCCTCGTCGAGGAACGGAGAGACCTTTTCATAAACGGAATGATGATATGCATTGAGCATATCCCGTTCTTCTTTCGTCATCTTCTCCGGCAGGATCGCATCCAGATCCAAAGGGACAAATGTAAGCGGTTCAAAATGCATAAACTGCCCATATATATTCTTCTCATCCATACACACAAGGAGTTCATTTTCCAGTCTCACGCCATGAGAATCTTCTATATATATGCCGGGTTCATCCGTTATGATCATATTCTTCTCAAGGACAGGCGCGGGGGCTTCCCCTTCTTTCCATTTGAAGCTGACAGGCGGTTCATGGACGTTGAGAAGATATCCGACTCCGTGTCCGGTGCCGTGATTAAAGTTGACACGTTCCTTCCAGAATATTTCCCTTGCGATACAGTCCAGATTTGCGCCGCTGCAGCCGTGGAGAAATACCGCGTTCATCAGATGGAGCATCGCTCTTGCAACAAGTGTGAAATCTTCCTTTTCCCTGAGCGTCACTTCGCCGAGTGCGACAGTTCGTGTGATATCTGTGGAGCCCTCCCAGTAATGTCCGCCTGTATCCGTCAGCAGCATCCTGCCGGAAGAAAGGACGGCGTCGCTCTCTTTCGTCGCGCTGTAGTGGACGATAGCCCCATGTTCCGCAAAAGCGCTGATCGGCGCGAAACTTGCCATGAGATACCCGTCCTGCTGCGCCCGGAACTCTTCAAGCTTTGCTGCGGCAGATATTTCTGTGACAGCGGCTGCGGGATTGTCAGGATCTTTCAGTATCTGCTTCCGGGATCCTCCCATTTCCTGACCGGAGGACTGCACACTCGTCTTGAGCCAGCGCATGAATCTCGTGTGTGCGACGGCATCCTTGAGATGAGCTTCCCGGATATTCGCGATCTCCGTATCGTTTTTGATACATTTCATCAGAACTTCGGGATTCTCTTTTTCAACGACTTCCACTCCTCCCGGGATACTCTGATACAGTGTGTAGTTCACACGATCAGGATCAAGAAGAAGCCGGGCCCCCTCCGGCAGACTGCCGACAGCACTGTATATGTTCTCATACGGTCTCAGACAGATATGTTCGTTCTCGAGTTGTCTTATGATATCCGCAGAGAATTTTTCCTGCCTGGCAAAAAGCTCAGCATGGCCCTCATATATCAGAAGATAGGACAGAACAAGCGGACAGTACGCAATATCACGTCCCCGGATATTCAAAAGCCAGGCGATATCATCAAGGCTTGAGAGCAGATGAACGTCTGCGCCCGCCTCTTCCATCTTTGCCCGAACACGGGCAAGCTTTGACGCTGCGGTCTCTCCCGTGTACTCCACGCCAAGAGAAAATACCGGACTATTCGGAAGATCAGGCCGGTCGTCCCAGATCAGACCGATCAGATCTGTATGGCATTCGATCCGACCGCTCCTTTCGTCGGCGATCCGCGCATACCGCTTTCCTTCATTCACGCCCACCGTGCGGCCGTCAAATCCTATCACGCCGCCTGACGGAAGCTCTTTCTCAAGGAACTGGCATATCGTATCGGTATCCGGCTCACCGGACCTGTAAAGAGTGACCGGAACGGATGCCAGTTCTTCTTCCGCCTGTATAAAATATCTGCCGTCCGTCCACAGTCCTGCCTTCTCGCCCGTGATGACAGCAGTCCCTGCCGAGCCGGTAAAACCTGTAATATATTCTCTTGATTTAAAATATCCTCCTACATACTCGCTCTGGTGGTAATCGGAGGACGGCACGATGTAAATATCTATGCCCATCCTTTCCATTTCCCGGCGGAGCGTGGAAAGTCTCTCAGTGACATTCATAGATGTTCCTCCCGTTTTGCTTTTCTATGATAACACTAAAACTAAAAGAGTACAAACAAAAAATCCGGGCTCTCAGAAGAGAGTATCTGCCGGTTTGAAGCCGCATATAAACCGTATGCAGCCCGGACTGTCTCTCTCCCAAGAGCCTGGTTTTTCTTTTCTACAGATTCAAGATTGTGTCAGGACTTTCTGTTCCTGTACTGTATCGGGGTGATATTATACATCTTCTTAAACACCCGGTTAAAATGTTCTACATTCTGATATCCGACGGACTCCGCAATGCTCTCTACCGTCGCGCTGCTCCCCTTGAGCATGGCGCGCGCCTTCTTCATGCGGATCTTCTTCAAGATATCGCCGAAAGTCATACCGGATTTTTCTTTTATATATTTGGAGAGATATGGCTTCGAGAGATAGAACTTCTCCGCCAGATCATCCAGCGTCACATCCTTGTAATTTGCATAGATGTAGTTCGTTATCTCGAGAAGTCTCTCGTCCTTGCCCGTCTGGGATTCGGCGATCTCTTTGATCTTGTTCACTGCTACGACGAGGGCCTCGATGGAAGCCTTGATGATATCCGCATCGATCCCGACGCCCCAATAGCGTTTCTTATTGCAGATCACGCCTACATATGCCACGGCTCTCGATGAGGATCCGCGTGTCAGAGAGTGTTCTTCATACACGGCCAGCTCATAGCTGATATCGAAATAATGCTTGATCGCATTGCTCACCGCATCGAGACGTCCGTTTCCGACGCCCATGATCTTGCGCGTATTTCCGTTGTGGTGGATACTCGCCTCCGCGATGATGCCGTCTTCCTGCTTGAAGTGGCATTCGTCCAGAGTGAACACAGGTTTTGCGTTGATATAATTGTCCTCGAAAATGCGATATACAAGGTCCGGCGTAAGTTCTTTGTGCGCCTTGTCTGACACATCTTTGACCAGATAGCCGACTTCCTCCCGCATCTTCTCCGGAAGACTGATGCCAAAACTCTGTTTCAGGATATAATTTACGCCGCCTTTTCCGGACTGGCTGTTGATGCGGATAACGTCAGAGTCGTATCTCCTCCCCACATCCTGAGGATCGATCGGAAGATACGGAACGTCCCATATGTCTTTGTTGTGTTCTTCTCTCCACGCCATCCCCTTTGCGATAGCATCCTGGTGAGAACCGGAAAATGCAGTGAATACAAGTTCTCCGGCATACGGCTGACGGGGAGAAACTTTCATCCTCGTCACGCGCTCATAGACCTCGACAATATCGCTCATATTGGAAAAATCCAGTTCGGGATCTACTCCCTGGGAGAACATATTCATGGCAAGCGTGATGATGTCAACATTTCCGGTCCGCTCCCCGTTTCCAAAAAGCGTCCCTTCGATTCGGTCCGCACCGGCAAGGATTCCAAGCTCTGCGTCGCTGATACCCGAGCCGCGGTCATTGTGCGGATGCAGGGAAAGGACCACATTCTCTCTGTGGAGCAGATGTTTGTCAAAATATTCCACCTGGCTGGCGAATACATGCGGCATAGCGTTTTCCACTGTTGTGGGCAGATTGATGATCGCTTTGTTATTCCCGGTCGGTTTCCACACGTCGAGAACAGCATTGCATACCTCGAGCGCATAATCAACTTCCGTCCCCTGGAAACTCTCAGGACTGTATTCAAATGTAAAGTTCCCGGTCGTCTCCTCTGCAAGTTTCCTGAGAAGCATCGCCCCATCGACAGCGATCTGCTTGATTTCTTCTTTATTTTTCTTGAATACCTGCTCTCTCTGAGCTACAGAGGTCGAATTGTATACATGTATAATCGCATGCGGCGCTCCCTTTACCGCATCGAATGTTCTCTTGATGATATGTTCACGTGCCTGAGTAAGCACCTGGATCGTAACATCATCGGGAATCATATTCTGCTCGATCAAAGTGCGTAGAAACTGATACTCCGTCTCAGATGCGGCCGGGAATCCGACCTCTATCACTTTGAATCCGACGTCAACAAGGAGCTGGAAGAACTCGAGCTTCTCATCCAGGCTCATTGGTTCGATGAGCGCCTGATTGCCATCTCTTAGATCAACGCTGCACCAGATGGGAGCTTTTTCAATATGATCCTTCTTTACCCAGTCGTAGCATGGCTCCGGCGGCATAAAATAGGTCCTTTTGTATTTCTTCCAGTTTTCCATTTTCAGTACATCTCCTTATAATTAATCAATTTGGTTGTTTTATTTTATCCTCACTTATACTATCATATGATATATACTTATTCCAGTGGCAAAATTAATCATTTTGATTGATTTTTTTTAATATCACAGGGAATAGATCGAAATTATGTTGTCAAAACAGACCTGCAATGTCCTCTCCAGAACATTGCTCCCGGCACAGATCCGATATTCTGCGACGGGGACGCCGTTTACTGTACAGACCACGCGTCCGATCTCAGCACCCTTTTTGACCGGTGCGTTTAATTCATCGGGCAGCTCGATCCGGCGCTCTACTACATCGCTTTGATTCAGAAGCACACGCACGGGATCTTCCGGAACGTATATCTGCGTCACAACCCCCTCCGGATCCGGGAAACCGCCCGCATAACCGTTTCGGACGGAGATCACCCGGCTGATATCCGGCGTGATCTCCTGATAGGAGTAATTTTCAATACCATATTCCATCAGTTTTCTTGTATCAGACCATTTATACCCTTTATTGTTCGGCCAGCCGCAGGCTAGAAGCGCGACGATGAACGTGCGGTCATCATCTCTGAGGGCTCCCACATAGCAGTATCCCGCATCGGCGGTGAAACCAGTCTTTCCAGTCAGTGCTCCGTCCATCATCTTGAGAAATGCGTTGTGATTTGTACAGGAATAAGAACTGCGCTCTTCCACATCTGTAAAAGTATGTTCTTCTGTCCGCGTGATCTCAAGAAAGGCGTCTCTGCAGGGAGACGACATGATGCAGTACCGCATGATGAGCGCCAGATCTGCGGCAGTCGTGTGGTGGATACCGGCGTCGTCCCTGGCATCCAGACCGTTCGGCGTGATAAAATATGTAGCGCTGCAGCCAAGTTCCTCTGCTTTCTCATTCATCATATCCGCGAATCCTTCCACATTTCCTCCGACATGCTCTGCGATGGCGACTGCAGAGTCATTGTGGGATTCGAGCATCAGCGAATACAGAAGATCTTTCATGTAAAACTTCTGTCCGCTTTTTGCGCCGAGTCTCACTTCCGGCTGAGACTGCGCGTTGTCGCTGAAGGCCACCTCATCCGACAACTCTGCATTTTCCAGCGCCAGGATACAGGTCATGATCTTCGTAGTGCTCGCCATTGGCGCTTCTTTGCTTCCATTCTTTGTAAATAAAATACGCCCTGTATCAGCGTCCATAAGAACTGCATAACGGGCGTACAACTGAGAGGGCGCTATCTCCTGTTCTTCCTGCCCGGCGGCGCTGACCGGCAGGATCCCGGCGGCCAGGATGCAGACGCTTATCAGAACAGGGACAACCGCTGTTTCTATCTTTCTCTGGAATCTTCTTATCATGAAAGACGCCTCTGTATATTCTGTTGATAAGAATATATGAATGACTGCGCGGAAATAGACTATCCGGCACATATCAGGTAAAATACAGCGTCAGGGATTGGAGTAAAGCACGGTCTCAGATATCAAGTGTCATCTGCGCCTCATCTTCAGCCTCTTCTTTAAAATGCTGGATCTGCTCCTGATCCAGCACCGGGAGTTCGTCAAGAGACTGTAGACTGAACCGGCGGAGGAACTCCTCTGTCGTCCCAAACAGCAGAGGTCTCCCCGGAGCGTCAAGCCGCCCGGTTTCCTCGACAAGGCCGTATTCAACGAGCTTATTTACCGCGTGATCGGACTTCACACCACGGATTTTTTCAATCTCAAGCTTCGTGACCGGCTGCCGGTAAGCCACGATCGAAAGCGTCTCCAGCAGCACGTCCGTAAGCGCGTATCTGCGTGGCTGCTTCGCAACGCGGATCAGATACTCATACATCTCCTTTTTCGTGCAGAACTGGAATGCGTCTTCCAGCTCTATGATCCGTATCCCCCGGTCCTCTTCCTCGTAGCGGTCCATCATATTGTGGATCAGTTTTCTTGTCGTTTCTTCGTCGTGACCGATCGCGGCGGCTATCTTTCCAAGCTCGACGGAATCTCCCATCGTGAACAGTATCGCCTCGACCGCTCCCTGAAGTTTATCGATCTCCATTTAACTCCTCCGTTCTTTCGATCAGTATATCCCCGCAGGTATGATCCTGCTCCACATGGATCTCTCCCAGCTTCATCATCTCCAGGATTGCCAGAAATGTAACGACGACCTGCATTCTGCTGTGCTGCTTTTCCAAAAGCTGCCGAAAACTGAATCTTCTGTGGTCGCGCATATAACTGTGGATATAAGTAAATTTATCAGAAAGAGACACCTCCTCTTTCTCGATTTTTCCAAATTTACTTCTCACAGGATCGATCTTATCATTCTGCCTTTTCATGACATCGCGGAAGATGTCGTTTAATTTTCTGAGCGTAAGGTCGCCCAGAAGCTTATCCAGATTGACCGGTTCCACATACTCCTCTACTTCTTCTGGAATCGACGGCCCTTTGTACATCACCAGATCGGAGTCATTTTCTCTGTCTTTAAGCTCATATGCAATATACTTGTACATCTTATACTGCAGAAGCTGTTCCACCAGTTCGCTGCGGGGATCTTCTTCCTCGCCGTCCTCGTTTATCTCTTTTGGAAGGAGCATCCGGCACTTGATATCAAGCAGTGTGGCCGCCATAACAAGAAATTCGCTCATAACATTAAGGTCTTCTCTTTGCATATTGCGGATATACTCCATATATTGATTTGTGATCTCAACGATCGGTATGTCATAGATGTCTATTTTATTTTTATCGATAAGATGAAGCAGAAGGTCGAGAGGACCTTCAAATACTTCCAGTTTAACAGGAATCCCCATATCTTCTCCCGAGTGATCAATGTCAGTGTAACGCAGAACGTCTGCATACCAATATTTCTATTATACTGGAACCGTCATCCTTTTACAATGACTTTTTTAGGCGGACGGCAATAAGCTCCGGCATATTGAAAAGTCTGATATTCAGAGTATGCGTTCCAAGTCCGCGGCTTACGATCACGGTCTGTCTTCCCACGCGCGTCAGCTCACCTGAATACTTTGGAAACAGGAATCCCTGAGGCGTAATGACTCCGCCGAGGCCCGGAACACGGACAAGGCCGCCGTGGAGATGCCCGGACAGGACAAGGTCAGCTCCCCATTTAAGATAGGCATCCATGTATGCCGGATTATGAGCCATCAGAATGGTAAACACGTCGTCTCCTTCCGGCTTTTGCGCATCTGAGGGAATTCTTCCTGCCGGTGTACATGGAGACAGGCGGTCGTGGCGGCGGACCGCGAGATACCTCTGTATATCGTCGCCGTTAATCTCGGCCTTTCTGAACTTCCTGTAAGTGAAGACCGGCAGTTCGAGTCCGCACAGTACGATCTTCTGTCCTCTGATGCAGACCGGCTCTGCAGCATTTTCCAGAAAGATGACTCCTCTTCTCTCCAGAAGTGTCTTGTACTCCACCCAGACTCCGCCGTACCGATCGGGTTGTTCTTTCATTCTCCCTTCATGGTTGCCGAGCGCATAGTATACCGGACAAACTGCCGTAAGGCGTTCTGCCAGGCTCAGTGCCACATCGCAGGGAACCCCGGGCTTTCCGACCAGCATATCGCCGCCGATCAAGATCAGATCCGGACGTTCTTCCCGGATCGCATCTATAAGCGTCTCATTGTCCTTCCCATAGCTCCGGTTATGAAGATCGCTCAGGAATATAAGCCTGATCTCTCCGTCACAGTCAGAGAGTTTCTGCGACGAAACCTCATAATGAATGGTACGGAAATGATGTACCTCCCTGTATATCTCCAGGGCCGCTCCAATGAAAAGGAATGCAGCCAGGATCACAAGAACCTGTTCTTTGGCCGCATCCGGCTTTAAAAGCGTATGATCTATGATCCCGGCATAATTCATCTCTTTCTTCTCCTCTTCCAGCTTGTCCGTCTTTTCTCTTCTGAGCGGTGCGGCGCATACTCCGAAATTTGCGCCGCACTGTCCATCTCATTATAATTCATCTCACTTCCCGGAACAAGAATATTATAAAAATACTCTTTTTATCGTATCGGACAGGTAGTCCAGATAACCTGCCTTTTCCACGTCTTCCAGGGCGATGATCTCTGTTTTCCCGATCTCTCTGCCGTCCAGTTCATATACGAGATAGCCGAGTACGTCCCCTTTCCTCACCGGCGCCGATATCGGACTGTCGATCTGTACATTCCGCTCGATCGCACTGACATTTGTTCCTTCTGTATCCAGGTAAGAGAACACATCCGCTCTGCCGGCATCCAGTGTATCCTCAACTCCGTTTTCTACGGATACCGGGGAGATGCCCTCTGTGCTCTCATCCGTATATAACTGACACTTTCCGAAACCATAGTTCAAAAGCTTCACCGCGTCGGCAAACCGCTCTTTTGAATTCTCAGCCCCCATCACTACGGCGATAAGCTCTATCCCGTTTTTCTCGGCTGTGGCCGACACGCAGAACTTCGCTTCTCCTGTTGAGCCGGTCTTGAGCCCTGTTGTATATTCATACTGTCTCACCAGCTTATTTGTATTGGTAAGACCGAACTCCGATGTTCCTTTGTTCGTCTTGTGGGTAATATTCTCCATCCATATCATGGAATAATCATGGATCTGAGGATACTTTGTTATCAGTTCGCGCGACATCAGAGCGATATCCCGGGCGCTTGTGACATGACCGTCCGCATCCAGTCCGTTGCAGTTGACAAAGACAGTATTCTCCATGCCGAGTCCTTTCGCCCGTTCATTCATGCGAGCGACAAACTCCTCTTCATTTCCGCATATATATTCTGCCATGGCAACGCAGGCGTCGTTCGCACTGGCAACGGCGATACACTTGAGCATGGTATCGACGCTCTGTGTCTCTCCCGGTTCTAAAAACACCTGTGAACCGCCCATGGAAGCAGCGTATTCCGATACGGTCACATCATCTTCAAGATGAATGGTTCCCTCTTCAAGCGCATCAAATATAAGGAGCATCGTCATTATCTTGGTCACGCTTGCCGGCGGACGCGCTGTATCCGCATCTTTCTCAAAAATGACTGTCCCCGTCGACGCCTCCATCAGAATGACCGACGGAGCGCTTACTTCCACTGCGGCCTGCGTTGTCTGCTCCTCACTTTCATTGTCCGCATGTACCTTTGAAAGCGGCATCAGAAGACATGTCAGGATCATCATAAGCGCAAACAGAGCTGCGTGTATTCTTTTCATCACAAACCTCACCGCATATTATGTATGTTACTAATATAAGCGCGGACAGTCAGAAATATGCCCAGAAAAAAGGATATACCGTCAATTTTCTGTCTTATAGCACGATTGACTTTTGGGATTTCCTGGCGTATATTTACCATAGGAGTATAAATGGACAGGTTGATAAGGAGATCACGATGAAATCACACACTTATTATGACGTATTAGGTGTATCCAGGGACGCTACTCTGGAAGAGATCACAATGGCAAAAAATGCATTGGCAAAAGTATATCATCCCGATGCAAATGTACATAAAGATATTGATACCACTGCTTTTATGCAGGAGATACTTGAGGCTTACCGGGTTCTCTCGAATGAAGAAAAGAGGAAGGACTATGATCAGGAAGTATTCGGAACAACTACCCGTGTATTCCGTACGTTTAAAGTAGGACCTGAAAACGGTGAAGATGAACCCGTATCGTTTGTCACTTACTGGAATACAGCCAATCAGCTCCACGAGATCATCGGCAGGAGCGCCCGGCTGATAAAACGCGAAAGCCAGAAAAAGAGTCTTCCGCAGCGCATTCTGCGAAAGATCGGAAATAAAGACAGAGCGGAGGAAAGTTCCCGGATCCGCCAGATTGAAAAGCTCTCTTCTCAGGCGATCCGGTATATGACTATCTTAAAAATGGCCGGCATTCCCATGGAATACTGGTCTCCGGACGCCATGAACTGGGTGCTTATCCGATGGGGGCAGAAACAGACGATGGATTACCATATCCTTTTTTCAAGATATGACGCATATATAGAAGAGACGAAAACCGGAACAGAGAAAATGCGGCTCCGTTCTCAGAACCGCCAGTTCCATAATAATCTTAAAAAACTACTCTCTTACGCCCTAGAGGCGTAAGAGACATTCTTTCATGAGGGCTTCACAGCCCTCTTTTACATCTCTGTAAGTATCGTCAAAATTGCCTGTGTACCACGGATCTGCGATGTTCTGTTCTCTCCGGTCTGTAAAGTCAAGAAGTTTATGTACTTTACCGTCTATATCATCGTTTCCTAGAATCCGGTTGATATCCCGTATGTTCCATGTATCCATACCGATTATGTAGTCAAACTTGTCGTACTCATCCTGACGGAGCTGACGGGCCCGGTGGGAGACACACGGTATCCCGACTTCCTTAAGTTTCTTCTGTGTTCCGTGGTGCGGCGGATTGCCGATCTCCTCACGGCTGGTCGCGGCGGAATCAATGTAAAACCGGTCGGACAGGCCGGCCTCATCGACCATGTGCTGAAAAACAGACTGTGCCATAGTTGAGCGGCAGATATTGCCGTGGCATATAAATAATACTCTAATCATCTTTTTATATCTCCATTTAAGTCTTGTATTTCTTCTCAAACGCTTGATATTTCAGGGTTTTCCGACTTTTGAGTTTTCCTTTCTTTTCAAGGTATCTTCTCAAATCTTCTCGTATTTTCTTATGTTTTTCCCTGCAATCTTGGTAAATCCGTTGGTAAAGCAAGCGCCTTTACCAACAGGCTTTTTTAACTATTCGCTATCCGATATACTTCTTCCTTTGCATCATCAAAATTCACATGGGTGTAAGTGTTCAAGGTTACACTGATGTCTGCGTGACCCATGATATACTGCAAGGTTT
>CASFID010000058.1 GCA_949294665.1 uncultured Eubacteriales bacterium | reverse complement strand
GCGGCGTAGTATGCAGAAAGGGACGCTATCTCTCGATAACGTCCCTTTTGCTTGGTTATTCACTTGTAACCTGTTTGCCCGCTGTCCATAAACGCGATGATATAAGGGTTTTTGCTTGTTTTCTTATCTCACCGCGCTTAAAATGCGTGAACTTTTTCGAGCGCTCCCGTTCCCCGGTATATCCTATCCCCGCATCCTCAGATACAATACTGTCACGATCACACACTGCACCACAAACATGACCGGCACACTGAGAACGAACTTCGCCTTTCTTATCTTGTGGCGGAACATGAGCATCCCTGCCAGAGCCCCGACAGATCCGCCCGCAAGCGCCAGGAGCAGGAGCGTCCGCTCGGAGATGCGCCACTTCCCGGCTTTTGCTCTTCCCTTATCAAGTCCGTATACAACCCAGGTGAGAAAATTTATTGCCGCAAGATACCATGTAAGAACACTCATACTTTGATCTCCTCCTCAAGAGTAAAGGAATAGATGATCTTCTCCTTCACCGGTTTTCCCGTCAGGCGCTCCAGCGCCCGGGCGTAATAATCGAGCTGAGCATGATATTTTTCTTTCAGTTCCGCCCCCCTCTTTACTTTATCCGTCTTATAATCCAGAACGACCAGTCCGTCCGGCTCCTCGAAATACACGTCGATGATCCCCTGGACCAGGATCTTTTCTTCCGAATCTGCGCCAGGATATATGTCCGAAGCATCAACGCTTATGACAAAAGGCTGCTCTTTGTACAGGCTGTCTCTGCGGGCGGCCTCTGCCATCCTGTTCCCGCTCGTACAGTTGAGAAAGTTCAGGATATCTCCCGGGCGGATGCACTCCGCCATCTCAGCGGACAGCCCCCCCTCTGCTTTCAGCCTGTCTATAGTCTGTTCCAGTTTTTTCTCATTATAATCTTCCGAAAAGTCCAGAAGTTCCAGAAGTTTGTGATAGGCGCTTCCCCTGGAGGCGCCGGTAAGAGCTTCTTCTTCCTTCAGAAAAGAGGGGATCAGAGGGACGACCTCCGGTTCTTCATACATCTCTTCTCCCGCTTCTTCTGCCAGATAGGACCGCTTTTTCAGCTCTGATACAGTGAATTTAAGTTTCATCCTGCCTTCATCTTCAAAGGGATAGATATAATCCATCTGTTCTTCGAGCTTTTCCCTGAATCCGGGTGCATAGACTTTTGCCGTATCCCACCTGTCCAGAACGGCAAGGGCCAGAGACTCTGCGCTTTCGCGGGCACTGCGCATAAACAGATCGCCGTCTCCCACAAGGTGAACGTCCACCGGTGCGTCCTGTCTTAGTTCTCCGGTGTCTTCTTCTACAAGGCATGGCAGTATCCAGTCAAGATAATTTCTTGCTCCTTCTGCGCGGAACACCTCCCCGCTTCCGTTTCCCGGAAGCGCAGATGATCTCACGGTCCCGGTCATGATCAGCTTTTCTTTTGCACGGGTAAGCGCAACATACAGAACTCTCATCTCCTCCGCAAGATTTTCCAGCACCGTTGTCTCCCGTATCATTTTCTTTAGAAATGTGGGGGCTTTCGTCCGCCTCCTGAGATCAACCGTGTCCAGACCGACTCCCCATTCCGGATGCAAAAGCACGCTTCCTTTCGTATCCTGGGTGTTAAACTGTTTCCCCAGACCTGCCGCAAAGACAATGGGGAATTCCAGGCCTTTGCTCTTATGAATGCTCATAATGCGTACCGTATCCGACTGCTCGTCCATCAGTCCTGCCTCACCGTAGTCCACATCATATTTCTTCAGCTGTTCGATATACCTGACAAAGTTGAACAATCCTTTATAGCTGGTCCCCTCAAAGGCAGCCGCGCGCTCTACGAGCATTTCAATATTGGCAATGCGCTGAGCGCCGCCCGGCATGGCGGTGATATAGACGCCGTATCCCGTTGATTCGATGATCTGTGCGAGCAGATCATGGATAGGAGTAAACGGCACTCTCACCCGAAAATATGCGGCCTGATCAAAGAATCCGCTCAGCTTCATACCAAGGGCGTCTTTCTTCTCCCCGGCATAGGATGACGCCGCCTCATAAAAAGGAAGGTTAGGATATGCAATGCGGATATCTGCCAGTTCCCGCGTGTCAAGACCGCCAAACGGGGACGTCAGGACAGCCGCCAGAGGCAGATCCTGCCTTGCATTATCCAGTATCTTCAGATAATCCAGAAGAATGCTCACCTCATATGTCTCAAAATACCCTTCCCTGCTCACTGAATACGCCGGTATCCCCGCCTCCGCCAGGACCTGGGAACAGATCTCCGCCCAGCCGCGGATACTCCTTGTAAGGATAACGATATCTCTGTAATGAACCTTTCGATACCCGTCTGTATCTTTATCAAAGACGATCCCGTCGCGGATAAGCTCCTGAATACGGTCCGCTATCATCTCGGCCTCGGCTCTTTTCTTCGCCTCTCCTTTCAACCGGTCATCTCCGAGGAGGAGCAGTTCTGTGCGGCATATGTTCTCTTGCCCCGCCGGGAGAGGAGGAAAGGAAGCTCCGGGATACAGAGCCGCAGTATCATCGTACTCTATCCCGTCCAGATCCTTTTTCATGATCTGCCTGAAAATATCATTCACACTGTCCAATACCTCGGGACGGCTGCGGAAATTTCTGTGCAGGTCGATCCGCTGTCCGCCTCCGCCGTCCAGACTGTAAGTATTATATTTCTCCATAAAAAGCTCCGGCCGGGAAAGACGAAAGCTGTAGATACTCTGCTTCACATCTCCCACCATGAAGATATTTCCGGTCCCGGCAGTGACTTTCGACACGCTGGTCAGGATCGTCTCCTGCACAAGATTGCTGTCCTGATACTCGTCTATCATCACTTCCTCGAACTGTTCCTGATACTCCCGCGCAACTGCAGTCGGGACAAGTCGCCCGTCTCTTTCTTCTGTGAGGATCGACAGCGCAAACTGTTCCATATCGTTAAAATCTATCATATTGCGCAGTCTCTTTTTCTCCGAGAATGCAGTGGAGAATTCTTTCACAAGATCCGCCAGGACCGCCATGGATCCCCCGGCGTCTCTCATGTCTTTTTTCCAGACATCGCTGGGCGCATAGAGGCAGCTTTCTCTGAGACTGTCAAAGAGATCCTTTGCCTGTTTGCGGAGCTTTCTGACCTGTTCCCTTTTCCCGGGAGACACCGTATCATCCTTCTTGGAAGACAGTCTCTTCCATTTGACGTTCCCGGCGGCATCATACATCTCGTCAAAGGATCCCGCCTCCTCTAATCTCTGCATCTCGCTCAAGTCCGATTCAAGCATATCCGCGTACATGTAGGGACCGTCCGGCGCCTCGCATATGTGCAATCCCCGATTCAACACCCGGCAGATATCTGCAATGCGGACGGATATCCTCTTTCTCGCGCGGTCTTCAAGATCCGGAGTCTCATATATTTTCACACATTCATCGAGCCACTTATCCGGCTGGGGATAACTGCGGGAATACTCATAGAGTTTCAGGATGATCCCCTCGATCTTCCGGTCATTCTTCCCCGTCCCGAAACGCTCCACAAAGGAGGGAAATTCCTCTCCGCCCGCGGCATATCTGCTCTCCAGCAGTTCATCCAGGACATCTTGCTTAAGCAGCTTAAGTTCTCCGTCTTCTGCTACACGAAAAGAGGGATCGATCCCTATCACATGAAAATGATCTCGGATGACGGACAGGCAGAAACTGTGTATCGTAGTAATCTGGGCGCTGTGTACAAGCGTTGACTGGCGTTCCAGATGACTGTCCCCGGGCCGCTCTTCAAGTTTCTGCTCAATGGCGGCGCTGATACGCTCTTTCATCTCGGATGCCGCCGCCTCTGTATATGTTACGATAAGGAGTTTGTCCACATCTGTCGGATGTTCTCCCCCGGTAAGCCGTTTGACGATGCGCTCCACAAGCACTGCGGTCTTGCCTGAACCGGCCGCAGCGGATACCAGTATATTACATCCGCGCAGATCAATGACTCTCTGCTGTTCACTTGTCCATTTTACGCTCATCGCCCGGCTCTCCTTTCCCGTTCTGCAGCATTTTCGCTACTGCATCTTCCATAGAGTATTTCTCAAGTCTGCGATATCCGCACCCGTCAAGTCTGATATCAAACCCGCAGATATCTCTGTACGCACAGTAATCGCACCCTGTTGCCCCATCCAGTTCATACGGCGCGGCTTTTGCCTCCCCCTCATACATTTCCTCTTTCATCCTGTTCTCTTTCTCTCTCGCGTAGTCCAGGACAGCCTCAAAGGTTTCGCCCGGAAGCGCATGGGAATGCTTACTTAAAGAACCATCTTTATTCTTTCCGACCGGAATAAGGAGCGAGGCCCCTTGCAGGTCTTTCTCCAGATGTGACAGAACGGTCTCGTCGCCGTTTACAAGTCCGTCCAGTTTCAGTTCTTTCAGGAGACTCTTTTCCACCTCCTCGTCGCTTTCCTTCCTGTCTACTATAGGATCCTGTATACGGTAGTAGAATATGCCGGCCGGTATGACTTCCTTGTCCGGGAACTTCCGCTTCTCCACATCGATCGCCGCGTTAAGATAGACGGGAAGCTGCATCTGCAGACCGTGATACAGAGCTGTGATATCTAAGCTTTTCATTCCTGTCTTGTAGTCCGTCACCTTGACATATACACAGTCTTCATCCGTGCACAGATCGATCCGGTCGATCTTGCCTCCTGCGAATTTAAGTTCATACCCGCCCGGGACAAAATCTCCCCCGGCAAGCTGCTTCGTAAGCGCCCACACTGATCTTCTGATCATCCGTTTGATCCGGCCGATCATATATTCGTTCCGCGCGGAGCTGAAAAGGACTGTATTACCGTAATCGATCACACTCTCCTCAACACTTTCCTCGATAAGCTCATCTCTTTTTTCCTCAGATAGTTCCACCCATTTCAGATGTTCTCTGTCTACCTTCCGCGAAAACCGCTCCAGAGACTGATGGGCGATATTGCCCAGATCTATCGCCTCAAACCCGTATTCTTCCCGGTCGGACAGCCGCAGCCCATAACTCAGGAAATGTGCATAGGCACAGGATGCGAACTGCTCAAGTCTGGTCACGCTCACCCGCTGTCTCTCAGGATAAAGTTCCTCTGTCTTTTCTCTGTCCAGCATGGGATATTCTCTTTTTAAGAATCCCGCCCGTAGTATCTGCTCTACGGCATCCGCACTCTTCCCGTCCCTCTTCAGCCACGTATAGAGTTCTTTCCATTCGTCGCTCACGCCGAGGCGACGGTCCCGGACTCCTGCCGCAGCTTTTAAGATCCCCGTCTTCCTTGTAATCTCGGAATCCTGCATATTTCTCTTTTCTTCATCAATTGTCCGCAGATCCGGAAAGAGACGTCTGATATCCGATATCAGGTAGGCCGGCCTCAGACTCTTTCCGTCTCCTGAGACCTTTGACCAGGAAAGAAACAAATATTCGGAAGGCTTCGTCAGGTTCATATAGAGATAGAACTTCTGCGTATATGCCTCTTCCTTCGGTCCCGGCGACAGCCGGATCTCTTCCCTCTGGAACTGTTCCCTGTCCCGCTCGGAAAGAAGTCCTCTCGTCCCGGCATTTCCCGGGAGAAGAGTGTCATTTGCCCCAACGAAGAAGAGCGCCTTTATATTTCGGATCCTTGTCCTCTCCATATCTCCGATAACTACCTGATCGAGACTCGGCGGGATCACGCCTACCTTCGCCTCCTCAAGTCCTGCGTCCAGAAGATCACAATACTCTTTAAGGGATATCTTCTCATCGCCCAGAAGCTCTGCAAATTTATCAAACAGTTCCATTACGATACGATAGACCTGCGCGTACTCCTTTGCCAGCGCCAGTTCTCCTTCCGCCTGGAACTTCTGCTCCATCAGGGCGAGCTTCTCCTGCATCTTCTCGGAATATATAAAATTATAGACGGCAAGCGTCACATCGCGCACGGTTTTACTGCGCTGTTTCAGGATATACACAAGATCCTGGATCTTCTCCACAAACCGGACGCGCAGATGATTCAACTCTGCAAGTTCCTCTTCCCCCGTCTCAGCCGTGCGCCTTACCCACGCCTGCTGCCACCTTCTGTACCCTTTGATGCCGAGAGCGAGGCAGTAGTTTTCCAGCCTGTCCGTCTCATCGTCCGTAAATCCGCACATGCCCGTCCTCAAAAACCGGAACACGCTCTCATAAGTAAAATTCTGTTCTGCCATTGCGAGGAGGCTGCGCAGATACTCTACAAAGGCATTGAGCAGGATGCTCTTCTTGTGATCCATAAATACCGGTATTCCAAATATATCGCACGCTTTTTCCAGCGCGTCCGCATAAATATCCATATCTGCGGTGATCACAGCGATATCCCGGTAATGATATCCTTTTTCTCTCACAAGATGGCGGATGCCCTCCGCCACATACATCGCCTCCGAGCGCGGGCTGTGCGCTTCATGGAGGGAGATTGCCCCCGTCTCCCGTATATCATCCCGTTTATCCGGCCGTATATCTTCCCGTTCCCTCCCGGCCGTTTCCTGCGCGGCCCCGACTCTGTACTGGCGCCGGGAATAGCGGAACAGTTCTGATTCCAGGAATGCCATCTCCGGATTATGTTCAAAGCGCTTCGGAGGGTTCCCGTACAGACAGACCGGCTCTTCCGTCTCTGTCCCCGTATCAAGAGCGATCTTCACAAGCGACGTCACCATCTGTTTGCTCAGAGCAAAAAGCTGGTACGGATGACGGTACACAAAAGGATCCTCCCGCTCGTCCATCTCCACTGTTATCATCACCTTATCGCACACTTTCAACAGTTCGCCGATGAGACGATCCTGCACCGGAGTAAATCCGGTAAAACCGTCCATTGCCACGACGCTTCCCTTAAGGATCGCTGATCTGGGAACAGCGTCGCTTAATACATCCAGCATCTCTTCTTTCGTGATATATCTTTCACTCAGATACTCCTCGAATCCTTCATAAACTTTTCTGATATCCTTCAGTTTATAGTAAAGGTAGCTGTTCGGGTCCACACTCTCCATAAACTCATCCAGACGTCCGAGATCCACGCCATACTGAGTAAATTCTGAAATAACAGATTTTATCTCACTGATATAGCCCTGTTTTTTAAGATTCCCTTTTAGTACAGACAACTCATCCTCGTAGCTGCCCGCGATCTTTCTCAGGATAAGATTCTTTCCCTCATCGTCCAGCACCGGCCTGTTGTCCTGTCCTACCTCCTCAAACACTCTGTGGGCAAGGCGTCCGAAACTCAGGACATCGATGTTCATGATTCCGCCCCGGGGATGCATCAGGCACAGATCCTTCTGTGTCTGCATCGTAAACTGCTCCGGCACAAGGACAAGATAATTCTTCTCCGGATGCAGGATGGACTGCTCGATCACACTCTGGTACAGACGGTGAGATTTTCCGCTGCCCGAGTTGCCAAATATAAACTGTAGTGACATAGATTCCCTCCTTGTTCAACTTTCGCCCTGATCTGATGAGCATACTGACGATCAGCAGGATTTTCGATCCGTTTCGCTCTTTAAAAATCCTCATCTTCTTCGAGTGTCTGAATGATCTTCTTCCCGGATTCGTTTACCAGTGATTATATCACACCGCCTGTTTCCTGTCAGGCCCGAACTTCGGCTTGACGCACTTACAAATAAAAACTCTGTATCAGGTGGTTTCTTCCATCTGTACAGAGTTTTTGTAATCACTGTTTTCTCTTTCTGATCCCCGTATTTTCTATCGGATCATATCCTGCAGTTTGCTCTTCGGCACCGCGCCTACCTGCTTTCCTGCGATTTCTCCATTTTTAAATGCAATGAATGTAGGGATGCTCATAACGCCGTATTTCTGCGCTACTGCCATCTCTTCGTCGATATTGATCTTGCATACTTTCACTCCTGCCTCTTCTCCTGCAAGCTCTTCAACAACCGGTCCCATCATCTTGCACGGTCCGCACCAGTCTGCATAGAAATCAACGAGCACTGTCTGCCCTGCCTGAAGCACTTCCTGGTCAAAATTCTCTGTTGTCAACTTTACAACTGCCATCTTTATAATCCTCCTTATGAATCCTCTGAATTTATATTTTTTATCATTTTATAGTCTTAGTATACCACAATCTTATGACTTTTCAGTGACAAAATCACATTTCTTATATCTTTCCCAACTTCCCTGCATCAATAATAGTAACTTTTCCTCTGGTCAGCTTCACGAGTCCGTCCGTCTGAAACTGCTTCAGGATCCTTGTCACGACTTCTCTCGCTGTCCCGGCGTCTTTCGCAATATCCTCATGGGTGATCCTGAACTCATCTCCTCCTTCGATGGCTCTGTGTTCCAGAAGCGATGCCGCGATCCTTGACGCCACATTGGAGAATACGAACTGATTGAACAGCCACATGATATCCGAAAACTTCTCTGAGATCATCTCCATCGTATAGTCTTTCACCGCCCCGATCTCATCATACAGCTTCCGGTACACTTTCTTCGGGATCGTATAAATCTCGCAGTCCGTCTCCATCTCCATATCAAGCTCGATATCCATGCCGCTGAGCATGCACGCCGCACTCAGTATACACACGTCTCCGTCCAGCAGCCGGAACAGTGTAATATCCCCGCCGCCCGGCGATGTGATAAATACACGGGCCCTCCCCGAGCCGATGATCTGCACACCCGCACATTCTCCTCCTCCGAAATGAAGCCGGGTCCTTTTCTCACATAGATTTCTTGTTGTATTATTTACTATCTCCGTTCTCTGAGCTTCTGTCAGACTCTCCCAGAAAGGGAAAGCATTTTTAAATAAATCAGTCTTCATTGTCCCGCACCCATTCATCCGCCAACTCCTTTGCCATATCCTCAAACTCCTCTCGCCTCTTGCCGCCGAGGAATCGCATCCAGCGGATAATGCCACCCTCATTTTGGTCCTGAGCGGACAGTTTCCGCACTTTAGGATTCTTATCAGTTCCTTAAAACAGAAATCCACGGTGGGAAGCATTATAAAATTGTCAGTGTTTATATTCATTTCTTCTCCATCTTACCACGTTTTCTAAAAAGAAAAAAGCCACTTTCGAGCATACTGAAAAAACGCCAAAAATACGGTTATCAACAAACTTACATCAGTCGTAAACAGTTATCTTCCGGGTGATGAAAAATCTGGAGTCTTCTACGCTTTTATTTTTTAATATTTTATTATCAAATCATAATTTTATCGTCACACTTTTGTCACATTTTAGCAATAAGCTATTCGTTGTTGAAGGGAGTATATCAAAATGACTGATGAACAATATTATGCACTGATCCACCCGTATCAGGATGCAATGAATCTGATCCTGACCAGATTAAAAGTCCTGAACCATACGACCTATGAGAGCGAAGATTTCCAGCCGATCCACAGTATCACGAACCGTATCAAAGAAAAAGGGAGTATTGAAAATAAATTAGCGAAAAAGCATGCGTCCACGGGCGTCCAGGACGCCAAGACGCTTCTGCAGGACATTGCCGGAGTGCGTGTGATCTGTTTTTTTGAGAAAGATATCAGACATCTTGTGGAATGTTTAAGAAAACAATCCGATCTTATTGTGATCAAAGAGAAAGATTACATATCTGCGCCAAAACCAAACGGTTATCGCAGCTATCATATGATCATCGGTGTCCCGATCTACTATATGGACGGTATGGAATACTATCCTGTCGAAATCCAGCTTCGTACAATATCCATGGACTTCTGGGCTGCGATGGAACACCGGATCTGCTATAAGAACCAGCCGTTTAACGAGATAGAGATGAAGAGTGCGTTTCTTCAATATTCGGAAATACTGGAGAAAATGGAGAAATCATTTGAAGTGTACAGTGAAAATAATGGATAAATTCATGTTTGTCGGGGAGACTTCCGATGATATATGGTACGAAAATGGGCGGAGATGAGACACGGAAATACTTTTTTGAGATGAACGGTTGTGCTTCAGGCTCCGCTCCATAATCTGAGAAAAACGAAAATTTAAATGAACCGGTTGAAATGGAAACATTTCTCAAAGACGCGGGAACCGGATCGTCATCTCGAATCCTTTCCCCCATTCAGATCTGGCCTCCAGTCCGAGATTCAGATCATCCGCCATTTTCTTTGACAGATACAGCCCCATCCCCGTCGCTTTCTTACCGGCGTGCGATGAGTCTCCCGTAAATCCTTTCTCGAAGATATAGGGCAGATCACATGTTTTCACCCCAATGCCGTTGTCACATATGAGCAGCACGTCTTCTGTCTCTGACTGCCTCACTCTGATTTTCAGTTCCGGCTGCTCTCTCCCGCCGGCACTGTATTTCACTGCATTGCTCACGATCTGTCCGATCAGGAATTCAATCCCTCTCCGGTCCGTAAACACAGAACAGCCTGGCGCCTGTACGGTAATTGTGAAGTCTTTCTCTCTGAGGAGCATACTGTAATCTTCAAGCACCTCATCAATACATTCCTTCAGATCCACATATTCGAACAGGTAATCTTTTCTGCCGCTCTTTAAACGGGCATAGTAAAGAATCTGGCTGATATTCTCCTGGAACCGGCTCCGGACACACTCCAGCTTAAAAGCAGCCGGTCCGGGGATCTCGTCTCCCTGATTATCCAGCACCATTGTCAGAAGCGACAAGGGCGTCTTCGTCTCATGCGCCCACGCCTCCACATATTCCTCATAATCCTCCGCCGCGCCTCTGGCCCTGCTGCAGGCAACGTCTTTTTCCCGCAGGACAGTTGCCAGAAGTCTCACAGAGTCCCGTTCAGACCTGCTGACTGCCCGGAGCATCTTTTCTTCATTGATAAGATCCGGATTGTGTAGAAATGCCCGGAACGCGTTTCTCCGCTTCTGCACCCTGTGATCCAGTACAAGTGCGACCACGAGAAATAACAGGACAGTCCCCATCAGGATCGCGGGGACCAGTACGCCGAAGGCTTCCGCATCGGAAAGCCAGAGCAGGAGCGCCGACATTGCGTCAAGCCCGAGCAGCAGGGCAAGCCATGGCAGATACCGGGACAGATAAAGCAGTCTGTTTCTCATCTCAGCTCCTCCTCATCCCTGACAGAATTTTCCTGCCCGCAATTCTCCCCGGGATCTTTCTTAGATCCCTCTTCCTTTTCCAGACGATATCCCACACCGCGGACCGGTATGATCTTCTGCGTCATGCCAAGCCCTGCCATCGTCTTTTTCAGTCTTGTCAGATTGACCTGCAGCGCATTCTCATCAATAAACTCTGTCGTGCCCCACAGCGCTGTGCACAGTTCCTCTTTTGCGGCGGTCCTGTCGCTGCGGGCTAAAAATGTCTCAAGCAGTTTTCCCTGATTTTTCGGAAGTACAGTCGAACTGTTGTTGATATACAGCGTATAGGTCTGACGGTCCAGCAGAAAGCCCGGCCCCTCCAGCAGGTTCGCCCGGCCCTCATAGCGCTTCAGGACATTGGACACCCGGGCGAGGAGTCTCTCCCTGCGGCACGGTTTGGTCAGATACTCGTCCGCCCCGAGTTCAAGGGCGTGAAGTTCATCTTTCATCTGGTCCCGGGATGTCAGTACGAGTACCGGAAAGGGACTTCTTCCTTTGATCTCCCGGCAGATCTGAAATCCGCTTACACCCGGCAGATTGAGATCCAGCACTACAAGATCAGGCGAGATATCTTCCAGCTGCTTTGTCACATGATCAAATTCACTGATCTCTGTCGTCTCATATCCCGCTTTTCTGAGCATCAGCGACAGTTCTTCACGCATAAGGGGTTCATCCTCTACTACTGCGATCCGCTTCATCCTTTCCTGCACCTCCTGTTATGAGTTTCTCTTTTTAAACTCAGACTGTTATTCTTCCCGCTCCGGCGCCATAAGTGTCAGCAGATACCTGCTGCTGGAACGTTTTACCGCCGTCATATAAATGCATTCTATCACACAGAGCACGAGAATCATAGCCGCGGAAATGCCCAGCATCTCTCCGGCCGTTCCCTGGGTTCTGGGAGAGAGTATACCAGTAAACAGCGCCCGCACCGCGAACAGGCTGCTTACAGCCGCCGCAAGCACCGGAATTCCGAAATACCAGTTGATCTGTTTCTTTGCAGATCCGCACAGTATTTCATACGCAGCTCCCAGCTTGATGAGCGTCTTATATCTCCGGTTTGTCTGCTGCTGGTTCATCAGGAACTGGACGCCGATCACAGTGTTCGCAACGATCAGAAAGATGATCGCCAGATAGATCGTAATATAACTTGCCGCCACGATATAGAAAAGCTGCCTCCCCATATTCTGCAGATAGCTCTCATAATCCAGGCCGGTCTCATTTAATCTGTCGTTCATGCCGGAGATTGCCTGCATAAGTCCGGTCTTTTCCGTGGTACCGCTGTCCAGCACTCCGTTAACATAGACGTCGTACTGATTCTGTGTGTAATATTGAAATGCATCGTCAGGCAGGATCAGCGCAAAAGACAGCGTGATCGAATAATCCGTCACAACTGCTGTCGTCTGTACCTTACCGGTCAGCTCAAGTGGATTCCCGTCAAGCTCCACTTCCGGATGTTTCGCAAGGACAGCATCCATGATCTCAAGACGGCTCGCATTGACAAAACTGCTGTCCATATATACAGCCGCTTCATCTTCCCCCAGTTCTATCCCGGGGAGCCCCGCAGTGCGGAGCAGTTCATTATATCCGGAAAGGGAGATCAGGGACGGGTAATCTGCATATTCCAAAGTATTCAAAAGTACGTCTCTGTCATCCGAAGCAGGAAATCCGGCTATCTGATCCATCACACTATCCATTGAATATGCATTTTCAAAATCATCTGCTGTGCGGATATCTGTCGTGCGGATATCACCGATCTTCATTTCAAACAATTTGGAAAACTCTGTGTCCAGACCTTCTCTACGCAGTGTATCAAATATATCCGCCGCAGTCTTCTCCTGATTTGGTTCATCCGTATATTCCGGTATAAACGTATAGTCCAGCACATGGGGATCTGACTGTCCATAGTTGACCGCCATGGCCACTCCCGCGCCAAAGCAGCAGAGTGCTCCGAGTATCAGAAGAGAGCTGACCGCCATGGTGCCCGACTTTCGGACTACATTTTCCTGTAACTGGCGCACATTGAATATATGCAGACGCCGGTCCCTCTTCCCGTCTTGTATAATCAGAGTAAATATATATCTGAGCCCGTAGAAGAACAGCAATGTCCCCGCAAATCCTAACAACAGCGTAAGCCCCATCATCCGGATCTGGCTCCACGACATTCCCCGGATTGCCAGATAATATGCAGTTCCAAGACAAAGGATTCCCGCAAGAAGCGCCAGGCCATAAACCCACGCCGGATACTGCTTCTTTGTTTCCTCCGGTTTTTCCGACAGAAGCGATCCGATCTCCTGACGGCTGATCTTCGCGCTCAGGAGCAGAAACGCCGCCAGTTTAATAATAAAGAACCCTGCTGCTGTCAGCAGAATGGCATGAAGCGACAGTGTGAACCGGTGTCCGATAATTCCCAGCCCCACCAGCCGGGCAGTTATCAGACTGATCAGCTCCGACAGCAGAACTCCTGAAGGAAGTCCGATCAGCAGGGCAATAACACTGCTCCGCACGTCTTCCGCCAGAAGAAGCACAAACAGCCTGTTCCGCGTCATTCCCATCATCAGATACATCCCGAACTCATGTCTGCGCCGTTCAAGCTGGAACTTGCTGGCAAAATAGATCAGGAAAAACAGAACGACCAGCGACAGCACATAAAATACGGGGATCATCGCAAGAAGACGGGATACCGCATCGCTTTCCATTTTCTGGAGGAACAGCATAACATCCTGACGCGAAAGGGAAAGTATAATATAAAATGCTATGACAGAGATCAGAAGCGTCGTAAAAAACAAACCGTTCTCTTTCCTGCTTCTTTTACTGTTGCGTGCAATCAGCTCAAAGAACATTGGCGCTTCCTCCTCCCAACTGTGACATCACTTTCAATATCCTCTCATAAAATTCCGGTCGTGTTTCATCCGGGATATCCCGCCTCAGTTCATGGAAGATCTGTCCGTCCTGAATGAACAGGATCCTTTTGCAGTAACTTGCCGCATTAGAGTCATGCGTTACCATAAGGATCGTCGCATTCTCCTCCTCATTTAACCCTGCAAGCTTCTTCATCAGTGTTTTTGCGTTTTTCGAGTCGAGTGCTCCCGTCGGTTCGTCCGCAAGTATGATACCCGGATCCATGATCAACGCTCTCGCCGCCGCAACGCGCTGCTTCTGACCTCCCGACATCTGGGATGGGAACTTATCAAGCACGTCTGTGATCTCCAGATAAGATGCCAGACGCGTCAGTCTGTCTCTGCTCTCTTTGTCCGGCACATTGTGAAGAGACATTGGAAGCATAATGTTTTCCCTGCCGGTCAGATTATCGATCAGCTCAAAATTTTGAAACAGATATCCGATCGCCCTTCCTCTGTACTGTGCAAGTTTTTTTCCTTTCAGTGACTGGATCTGCGTTCCCCGCATCACGATCCTGCCGCTGCTCGGCTGTATCACCGTGGCAATGCAGTTTAGCAGCGTCGATTTCCCCGATCCGCTGCTTCCCATGATCCCGAGGAATTCCCCTTCCATCACCTGAAGCGTTATCCCGTTCAGAGCTTTCGTCTGATTTCCAGGCTTTCCGTAATATTTCTTTAAACTGTCAATTTCAAGAACTGTATTCATTCCCGGTACCTCCCTTGTTGTATGGCTTCATGATAGCATATGGTAAGGGAAGAAAACACTTACAGCTGATGAAAGGTTTTGTAATTCGTATTTGACAGAAAGGAAAAAAGCCGGGAGGTATGTATTGTATACGCAGCGACAGAGCGAAAGCGCGTACACTAACAATACATACCTCCCGGCGGATATTTTTGCTTCGTCTGAAAATCCGAATCTCTACCAGAGAGCTTTATAAATCCTTATAACATCATCTTTTGTCGGCACTTTCGGATTCGTCACCGTACAGGCGTCCTCAAGCGCGGCGTCGGCCATATGATCGATCGCCTTAAAGTACTCATCCTCTGAAATCGTACCGATCTGTGAGACGGAAAGAGGAATATCCATTTCCTTTAACATGAACTGCACCCAGTTTACAAGGGATCTCACTGTCATGATCTTATTGTAGCTGCTCAATCCCAGTATCTGTGCCACCGTAGAGTATCTCTTCACTGCCGGAAGATACTCTTTCCGGCTCTTGCTGTGTTTGTTGATGTCACTGTTAAACTCAATGATATGCGGGAGCAGCATCGCATTGGCGCGTCCGTGAGGAATGTGGAACGTTGCGCCGAGCTGATGTGCCATACCGTGGTTAAGTCCCAGTGATGAGCAGTTGAATGCAAGTCCCGCCAGGCAGGATGCAGAATGCATCTTCTGACGTGCGTGTGTGTCGTTTCCGTCAAGATAAGCCCTTAAAAGAAATACGCCGCATATCTCAATCGCTTTCTCTGCAAGCGCAGTAGAGAAATCGTTTCTGTTGGTACTGACACACGCCTCCAGTGCATGTGTGAACACATCCATTCCTGTATCAGCCGTAACCGACGGCGGAACGCTCTTTACAAGCTCCGCATCCAGGATGGCCTCATCCGGGGTCAGTGATCTCGCCACAAGCGGATATTTCACCTGTTCTGCCGGATCTGTGACAACGGCAAAGGATGTCACCTCGGAGCCTGTGCCGCTTGTCGTCGGAATAGCGATCAGACCTACGTCTGCATACCGGTCTACCCGAAGCGCGAACTCCCGGATCGACTTGGATGAATCAATGGCGGATCCTCCGCCCACTGCGACGATTGCATCCGGCTTGTACTCAAGCATCTTCCTTACCCCTTCGCTGATCTTCTCGATCGGCGGATCAGGCACGACGTCTTTATAGATTTCAAACTGTTTGCCGCCCCTTTTCAGCGGCTCCGTGACCAGATCGATCAGCTCTCCCTGAGCAATGAACGGATCGGTCACAACCAGCACTTTTTGATATGGGATCTCTGAGAGGCGGTCAAGTGCCTGATCTCCAAAATAAATTGTTGTTTTAATATCAAAACTTTTCATTGTGTCCTCTCTCTGTTCAGGCCGATATATCATCCAGTCTGTTCTATTGGGAATAAATACATCGGATCCCCGAATCTTTAAATACCTGGAGCCACTTATCTTCCGGCTTCTCATCTGTTATCACTGTCGTGAGATCATCCAGAGTTCCTATCTCCGTGAATGCCACCCGGTCGAATTTGCTTTTGTCGATTGCAAGGATTTTTTCTTTTGCTGCTTTCAGCATCGTGCGTTTATTATTGGCATGCAGATCGTCGGAATCCGTAAATCCCGACGCCATATCAATTCCCTTGCACGAGATAATTGCTTTATCGACGTGATAGTTGCCAAGCATTCTGTCTGTCTGCGGTCCCACAAGAGCGAACGATCCTTCACGGGATACGCCGCCTGTGGACAGCACCGTCCAGTCCTGCACTTCAAACAACTCGATAATAATCTCAATGGAATTGGTGATCACCGTCAGATTCTTCCTGCCTTTTTCCTGCAGGGCTTTAGCTATATATACTGCGGTCGTACTGGCGTCCAGCATGATGCTGTCGCCGTCATTTACAAGCTCAACGACCAGTTCCGCTATATGTTGTTTTCCTAAAATATTTCGATTTTTTCTGATATTAAATGGCAGTTCAATATTAACATTTTCGTTGATGACAGCTCCGCCATAACTTTTTATAGCGTAACCGTCATTCACCAGCTTTTCAAGATCTCTTCGGATCGTTTCCTCGGATACATCGTACAGCTGGCTTAATTCGCTCACAACGACTCTTCTGTCTGTCTGCAGCTTTTCCAGGATCTCATTACGTCTTTCTATCGCAAGCATCTCACTGCCCCCTGTCCATATCAGAACAGACTCTCCAACCGCCCTGCATCTGCGCGGCAGATAACCGCAGCACCGCAGTATGAAGCAGGGGAGAGCCTGTCTGTTTTTAGCTGTTATAAAATTGCGTCGCGAATCTGGGCATCCGGATGTGCAATAACTGAAGAATCGAGGAACATGCCTCTGTCTTTTACTGCTTCTTTTGCCCGTTCAATCGCTGCCTCGACAGCGGCGACTTCGCCTGTCAGCAGCATGTATGATTTCCCGCACATACCTCTCGCGATACGCAGCTCGATCAGATCAACGATTGCCGTCTTAGCCGCCTCATCGGCAGCCACGATAATAGATGATGCGTCATATGTCTCAAAAATGCCGAGCGCCGATACATCCTCAATCTTTGATGCACCGTAAATCGCAGGGAAAATAGACTCATGCGGGTTCCCGAGTACAAAACTGTCGATCAGGTGGAAACCGTGCAGCTCTCTGGCATTGTCCACCGCTGCTTTTACGGCGCTTAAGTCACCTGTAATGATCGCAATATACTTACCCGGACATACTGTCTGAGCTTCGATTATACTGACTTCAGAGGTCTTTACCATTGCGTCAGCCGCGGTAATGCCTGCCGAAACAGTCTTATATTCTACCATTCCAATTGCCTTACTCATTGCCTGCACGTCCTTCCTAAGTTTCTATGATGACATACTTGTCATTTACTTCGGTCACTGTACCTGTAACTGATGCGTGGATCCCCACACTCAATCCTTTCCCCGGTTCAGCGATCATCTGTCCCTTTGTTACCTTATCGCCCTGCTTCACGATCGGGGAAGCAGGCGCTCCTATATGCTGGCTCATCATGATCTTCACTTTTCTGACTGCGATCTCTGACTCACTCAGAGGCGCTTCTTTGTTATATCTTGTGAGATCTATTCTTGCCATCAGGCGCTCCATCGGAACTTTTCTGTACTCTCTTTCCGGTCCCACCGGCTTTGCCTCCACATGCGGGGCTTTAATACCGTTTGCCCTTAAGCCGGCTTTATACTCGGCCATCAGGCTCCTCGGTGAAAGTTCCTGGAAACAGGAGTACAGTTCACAAACACCGCAGGAAGAACAGAACATTGTATTTATAAAAATGTTTGGTTCCTGTATATCCTTACAGGTAGCCGCAAGCATAAACGCGTGAGGCTCGATCGGATGTCCGAGCAGATGACGCGGACATAAGTCAGTACACATCGTACACTGACAGCAACATGCCGCTGCCCGTTTCATATCGATTGAATTCTTTTTTAATTTCTTCTGAATAATATAATGATCTTCCGGCAGTACGAGGATCGCATTCGTCGTCTTCGTCACCGGCTGGGCTCCTGTCCCGATATTTCCCATCATAGGACCGCCCACAAAATATACCGGATTTGGAGTCGTCACATGTCCTGCCTGCGCGACCACCTCGTCGAGAGGTGTTCCGATCGGCACGCGGACTGTGATCGGATTCTCAACCTCGGCAACAACTGACACCAGTTTATCCTCAACAGGTGTACTGTCATGCAGAGCTCTGTATGCATTATAGACAGTCTCCACATTAAATACAGCCACGCCGCTCTCAATCGGCAGACCGCCCGGGCGTACGACTTTTCCCGTCACTTCATAGATGAGGACGACCTCATCGCCGGCAGGATAAACTTCGTCAAGAAGTCCGAGTCTCATTTCCGGATATTTATCGATTACAGCATTTACCGCTTCGATCGTCTTCTTATATGCCTTTTTAACACCGATGATAGCTTCCTTCGCTCCAACGGTCTCAGCAATCGTATGGAACATATCGGTGATCTCAGCCGCATGTTTCTCGAGGAGCTGTCTGTGCAGTCTGAGCAGCGGTTCACACTCCGCACAATTCAGAATGATCGTCTCCGCACGCTCATCTAACTTCGCATATGTCGGGAATCCTGCACCACCTGCGCCGACGATACCGTTTAGCTGCAATATGCTGCTTAATTCTTTCATATCCATAATTCCACTACTCCAGTCCTGATCCGTCGTCAATAATACCTACGATCGCCGCATCGATCGGTGCATCAGGCATGCCGCTTCCGATCCTCGCTGCACTGCCCTGAGCCACGAGTACATATTCTCCGATCCCCGCGCCGATCTTGTCGATCGCGATAAGCTGATCCGCGCCGGAATGCATATGTTCCAGTATATCAACGATCATAAATTTATTGCCGACCAAATTTTCACATTTGCGTGTTGAAACTACGCTTCCAACAACTTTTCCTATCAGCATGATATAATCCTCACTGTGTCGCCGGTCGCGATCTTCGCAGCATTCGCCTCGTCTGTGTCGATATGCATCTCAAGAGTAAAGCTGTCATCCACGCGGATCTTCACCTGATTAAATATCGTTCCTCTTTCATTTTCTGCTTTCACAGATACGATATCACCGTCGTGCACACCCGCCGCCATAGCATCTTTCGGAGACATATGTATATGACGCATCGCAATGATGCAACCCTCATCCAGATAGAGCGCTCCTTTCGGTCCGACTACGGCGATCGGCGCGCTGCCGGCTACATTGCCGGATTCCCTGATTGGAGCTTTCACACCGAGCTTGATCGCGTCTGTGGCCGATATCTCCACCTGCGTCTGTTTTCTGACCGGGCCAAGCACTCTGACGTTCTCGATTGCCCGTAACTTGAGTCCCACGATCGTCACGGTCTCGTTTGATGCGAACTGGCCGCCCATGAGCTCTTTTCTCTTCGTGAGCTGATAGCCTTTTCCAAACAATACTTCAACATGTTCCTGTGTGAGATGGATATGTCTTGCGGACACTCCGATGGGAACGAGATATCCCGCGTCATCGGAAGATTTCTGCTTTTCAACTGCTTCCAGGACCAGCTTTGTAATTAACGCCACATTACTGTTATCCATATCTTGATTCTCCTTGTATTTACGGGGAACTGATGCAGTCTCCTGCTCAGTTCCCCAAATGCTCCGTCAATAATCCGCGATTATTGGTCCCCCCAATAATATTGTATTATTTAAGAACCGGAAGAATCTTCTCCACATCATTGTGCGGTCTCGGGATTACATGTGTAGCTACTAATTCGCCGAGTCTTCCTGCTGCTTCTGCTCCGGACTCAACTGCTGACTTAACAGCTCCTACGTCTCCGCGTACCATTACTGTTACGAGTCCGCTTCCGATCTTCTCTGTTCCTACCAGAACTACGTTAGCAGCCTTTAACATTGTATCTGCCGCCTCGATTGATGCTACCAGACCTCTTGTTTCCACCATTCCTAATGCTTCCTGTGACATTCTTCGTTCCTCCTTTTGAATTGTTGGTTGTTCTTGTACCGTTTCTGCCTTTTGCGCCGTTTTTCTCACTCTTCGTACAGTTTTCGCCGGCGCTTTGGCTGTTGTTGTCTTCTTTTCTTCTGCCATCTTAAACTGCCTCCTAACTTACTCTGTTCGCACTGCCGTTTACGATCTTGAGTACCTCCTCATGGGGACTCGGGATCACTACAGCGCACACAGGCTTTTTGATTCCGCCTGCCTCGGCAGCTTCGACAGCCTGTTTTACAGCGGATACATCGCCGCGGATGATGATCGTGACCAGTCGTCCGCCCAGTTTTTTCTCCCATGTGACAAACTGTACATTCGCCGTCTTGCACATGATGTCTACGGCAACTACCGCCGCTGTTACACTCGGGATCTCAAAAAATCCATACGCGTTTCCCATGAGACTGCTCCTTTGCTTTAATGTAAGGACCTCCCGCAAGCAGTATGACTATACAGTAGGAAGGATTTTCTCCACATCGTTATGCGGTCTCGGGATCACGTGTGTAGCAACCAGTTCGCCGAGTCTTCCTGCTGCGTCTGCGCCGGTCTCTACTGCAGCTTTAACAGCTCCTACGTCTCCACGTACCATTACTGTTACGAGCCCGCTTCCGATCTTCTCTGTTCCTACCAGAGTAACCTCTGCCGCTTTTGTCATTGCGTCCGCAGCCTCGATCGCTGCTGTGAGTCCTCTTGTCTCAACCATTCCTAATGCAAGCTGTGCCATTGCCATTGTTCATTTCCTCCTAAATCTCTTCAATATCTTTTTCGTTGATGATATGTGGTTCACCTTTATCTAATCCGGTAAGCTTCAGCATCTTCTCTGTATCCTCTGTCGGCCTTGCGATCTTATATTCATTAACAACGCCCGCAAGCTCTTCGGCTCTCGCCTTTGCCGCTTCAAGCGCTGCCGTAACATCGGATACGCTTCCGCGGAATTTGACCATGACGATCAGTGGTACAGGTAATTCATCTGCATTCGCCGGTTTGTTTTTGTCGAATTTCTCGAGCCATACATCGCCGGCTTTACATCCGGCGTCAGCCGCCGCAAATGCCGTCGCCAGCCCGAAGACCTCCAACATACCTACTGCTTCTCCCATAATGATACACCTTATTTATTAACGATAGCGATCTTAAGGCCTTTCTGTGCAAGATTTGTCTGATGAGCCTCGTTGATCTCCTCCAGCGGGAATCTGTGAGTGATCAGTTCTTTCATCGGAAGCCCGATCGCCTGTGCTCTCTTCAGGAAATCAAAAGTCGTTGCATAATCTCTCAGTGTGTATACCCACGAGCCGACCAGTGTGATCTCTTTCGAGCAAAGATCAAAGTGCGGATTGATCGTAGCGTCGCCGCCGTTGATGAAGAATCCGAGTTCGCAAAGCCCGCCGCCGTTGCGGATGAATTTATAAATGTTTGAATGTGCCGCCGGCGATCCCGTACACTGGAATGCAAAGTCTGCAAGATGTCCATCGAACGTTTCTTTCACCGCGCCGGAAAGCGCCTCGATCCCTTTGTACTCCATGAAGTTTACGGATTTGTCGGCGCCCATCTTCTTGGCAAATTCAAGTCTCTGCGGATTTCCGTCTACTGCAACGATATTCTCGATTCCCATTGTGCGGAGTACCGCGATACAGATCAGACCGATCGGTCCGCATCCCTGTACGACAACTCTGCTGTTGAACCTCAGGATTCCGGTTGTCTTCGCTCTCTCAACTGCATGTACGAGAACCGCACATGGCTCGATGAGGATTCTTGAATCAAGGTCAAGGTCGCTTACGTTGAATACGGAAGAACCTTCACGGATGAAAAGATAATCCGAGAACCATCCGTTCAGATGGATGTCATCGTCCGGAAGCAGTCCATATACGTCTGCGCCGCCGACGTTCTTCTTGTTCAGGTCGAACATCTCAATGTCCGGATCATCTTTGAAGATCATACATGTAACGACTTTGTCTCCGACCTTCAGCGGCTTTCCTGCACTGTCAACCTTTACGTTCTTTCCCATCTTTACGATTTCGCCGGTTCCCTCGTGTCCGAGAGCTACCGGGATCAGTCCGAACGGATCTTTCTTGAATTCATGAGCATCTGTTCCGCAGATACCGCAGCCCTCTACTTTTACAAGGATGTCTCCGTCTCCCACTTCCGGGATCGGGAATTCTTTAATATCATAATGCTCAAGTGAAGTCAGCATAGCTACATGTGCTGTCTTCGGGATTGCCTGGCTGGCCGCCGGCTGTGAGCCCGATGCCGGGATCTTCTTGTCCAGCATGCTTTCCAGCACCTGTTTCACAACGGCTTCCACATTAGCGGAATTCATTTCCATGTTATCTACCTCCTATTTCTTTCTGCCTTCCTACGCCATGCTCAGCTCGATTCCGCTTCGCTTCCTCTCGCTGCCGGCGTGCGCCGTATACTTCTGCCACATAAAATGTGTATCTGCAGGCAAGCCTGCACACACATTTTTGTGTCATAAGTGCATGGCTTAACGTATACACAAACTGTCCGTCATGACGCAGCGTCTTCTTTTTGTGAATGTGCTCGCGCTTGTCAGTCCCTCGCCTGTCCTGCTGGCGATGGTGAATGTACAGAAGCCTTCGCCGCCGAATCCGAGCGCCGCATAGGACGGGCCGTTCTTCACGAGGATTGCTGTGTCGATCGCTTTCGCATATTTTGTGATATTGTCAACGTTCTTTGAGTGGATATGCGCGGAATGGCGGTTTCCATGTTCAAGCCATACGGCCTGTTCCACTGCGTCGTCAAAATCTTTCGCTCTGACCACTCCGAGGATCGGCATCATAAGTTCGGTTGCGATCAGCGGATGTTCCTTCGGTCCTTCAAAGGTGATACATCTGATGTTATCCGGAACAGTAACGCCGATCATTCCGAGCAGTGTCTTCGCGTCGCGTCCCACACATTTTCTGTTCAGCTTTCCGTCTTTTAAGACAACTGCCGTGAGTGCATCCTGCTCTTCTTTGGATGCAAGATAGCATCCCTGCTCGCTGATCATATAATTCATCAGCTCGTCCACAACTGTATCTACAGCAACGATCTCTTTCTCAGCGATACACGGAAGATTATTATCGAATGTACATCCGTTTACGATATCCTCCGCCGCCTTTCTCAGGTCCGCCGTCTCATCGACAACTGCCGGGGGATTCCCTGCTCCTGCCCCGATCCCTCTTCTTCCGGAAGAAAGGACCGCTGTGACAACTCCCGGGCCTCCTGTTGCAGCGATGAGCTGGATTGCCGGATGTTTCATCATAATATTGCTTGTCTCAAGCGTCGGATGCTCTACTGTGCAGGCGATATTATCCGGACCTCCGGCCTCTACGGATGCCTCATTTAAAAGATTGATCGCGTAGATCGATGTCTTGATCGCCGCCGGATGCGGGTTAAACACAGCTGTATTTCCTGCTGCAAACATTCCGATCGTGTTGCAGAGAACCGTCTCGCTCGGATTTGTACACGGTGTGATCGCGCCGATAACTCCGAACGGCCCCATCTCGATAAGAGTCAGCCCTCTGTCTCCTGACCATGCAGTTGTCGTGATATCCTCTGTTCCCGGAGTCTTCTCAGCAACAAGCTGATGTTTCAGGATCTTGTGTCCGACATTTCCCATGCCGGTCTCCTGTACGCCCATGCGTGCAAGGATTTCTGCGTTCTCCTTGATCTTTTTACGAATGTTGGAGATAACTTTTTCTCTGTGATCCAGGGACATTCTGGCTACGATCTTCTGTGATTTCTTTGCCGCCTCGATCGCCTCGTTCATGTCTGCGAAGACTCCTCTGTCCCCGGAGACATCGGATGCGATCTGCATCTTTGCCATCACTTCCTGTACAATGTCCTGAACCATCTGTTCATTTACAGACACTCTAATACCTCCTTAAAGATTTGTTTTCCGTAAGCTGCTATAGCAGTGTCCTGCGCTGCCGATCCACCGCTGACGCCGAGCGCTCCGATGATATGTCCGTCATATTCGAGGACCTCACCGCCGCCAAAGATCACGATCCTGCCGTTATTTGTGAACTGAATCCCGTACAGGTCCTGCCCCGGCTGGCTTAAGCGGCTCAACTGCTCTGTGGACATTTTCAGGCTTGCAGAAGTGTAAGTCTTGTTTATTGCAATGTCAAAACTTGCTATGTATGCGCCGTCCATGCACTGGACAGCCACCGGTCTCCCGGCTTTATCCGAGACAGCGGCTACGACATTGACTCCCATCTCAGCAGCCTTTGCTTTGACCTTTTCGATCAGTGCATTGGCCAGTTGCAGTGTCATTTCATGTTTCCTGCATTTACAGACATGAGTCTCCGTCTGAGACGGCGCCGTCTCTTTCATCTGCTCCAGCACGGCTTTTACCGCATTGGTAATATCCCGTTCATTCATAGGCCGTACCCCTACATGCCGAGCTGTTCCATAACTTTCTTTGTGATAGAAGCTACCAGATCAGCATCTGAATTGCCCGTTGTCTCCGGTGCAGCCGTATTTGCGCAGGAACCGCCGCATGTATGGCAGCTCGGTTTTCCTGCCTGAGCGTTCGGACAAAGGTTAGCCGGATGCTTGCCCGGAAGTCCCATCTGTCTTCTGATCTCGTAAAGTCTCTCTACCTGCTCCTTGCTGAATTCCTGGGGCCCGCCGATCTGCATTGTCTGCCATAACAGCTGTGCATAGAATTCAACGGATTCCATCTTCATATATGCTGCAAGAAGGCTGTCGGAATATGTCAGTGCGCCGTGGTTCTCAAGGAGAACAGCATCGAAATGCTGAAGGTAAGGCTCAACCGCATCCGGGATCTCCATTGTAGACGGTGTCCCGTACGGAGCGATCGGCACGCATCCGAGTGCGATAACCGCTTCCGGCATAATCGGCTGTGTCAGCGGGATTCCCGCGATCGCGAATGTAGTTGCGTACAGCGGATGAGCATGCACGACTGATTTTACATCCGGTCTCTTCTGATATACACGCATGTGCATTTTGATCTCCGAGGAAGGTCTGAATCCTTTATTTGCCTGAAGGACATTACCGTTCTCATCAACCTTGCAGATATACTCCGGAGTCATAAACCCTTTGCTGACACCGGTCGGCGTACATAAGAACTCATGATCGTTGAGTTTCACGGAGAAGTTGCCGTCATTGGCTGCAACCATTCCGCGGTTGTATACCCGCCTGCCGATCTCACACATTTCTTTTTTGATTTCGTATTCGTTTTGCATCTTTTCTCCTCCTTGGATTCTACGAAACATTTTGTTTTGTGTTGTTTCTATTTGAATATTACCACACAATCCCACAAGCGTCAACAGATTTCAATGTTGGTTTTTATTGGTTTTCATCTTTTTCCCACGGAAGCACGTCCCCCTCTTCTTTCAGGTACTCCAGTATCTCGGGAATCCCCTCATAACACTTGGAATCTACATAAAAGATTTTCTTACATCCCGCGAGTCGAAGCCATCTTTCCGCTCTCGCAACGTCCGCGCGTTCATCGTGTATCTTGGTCACAATGCCGATCACGTCCCGGTTGCACATTGATGTACTGCACGGCGGATACAGCGAGTAGGGTTCTGTTGCCGACAGAAGCATCCCCACCACATCCGCTTCATATGTATACAGGGCCAGAGCATAGCCGAGATGCTTTGTCTGGGCATATTCCCCGGGTGTATCGATGATCACATCAAAATTATTGACGTACTGTGTCTTGTGATAGCGTATCTTTTCCCCTTTGAGCGCCTGCGTCAGCGTGGTCTTTCCGCATTCGCTCCTCCCCACCAGCACTATTTTCTTCATTATTTATGTCCTCGTTATCTCGCATACAGAAAATCCCATTTTATCCTTAACATATTCGAGGACTGCACGGATCGCCGCCTCTGTCTCCGATATGGTGCCGGTCACGATCAGCGTGCCGCTGAATCTGTCCACAAATCCAAGTTCAATTCCCGCAGCTTTGATCGCGATATCACCGGCAATGATCGCCGTCTCCGCCGGGCTGATCGTCAACACTCCGATAGCGGACTTACTGTATTCCACTCTCGGATCAAGGCCCAGTTTCTCATAAAGCGTGATATCGGGACTGGCAATCAGGTGGGCGATGGTAATCTCTTTGCCGGGAACCAGTTCCTGTACAATACGTTCCGGCTTGTGTTCCTGAACCATTTTATCTCTCCTCCAATCCGGATCTGTTCTGTCAAATCCTGCAATTATGATAATTATACTTCATACAGCGCTATAAGTCAACGTAAATCAACACTGATCGCACGCGCTTTTCACAGGTATCCCACATAAACCAACACTGTTTTTGTTGTTTTTTATTTGTTTTTTGTGTTTTCACATTGACATTATACAGAAAATGTTCCATACTAAAGGCAATGAGATTATTCAGGAAAGCGAGGCACTGTTCTATGACATATCAGCAGCATCCAGACAAGACATATGGCACAGATCATGCCGAGCGCTATGAGTTCGATATCCACACTCACACCATTGCCAGCGGACATGGCTCCAGCGCCACCATTACAGACATGGCAAAAGCTGCGGGAGCGCGCAATCTTAAAATGCTCGGTATATCCGATCACGGACCTGCAACTCTGGGTGGCGGACGGGTATCTTATTTCAGGAACCTGAAATACGCTCAGCGGGAACGCCTGGGCGTAAAGATGCTGTATGGAGCGGAGGCGAATATCATCTCCTCCGACGGCAGCCTGGATCTGGGAGACGACATCCTTAAGGGTCTGGATTATGTGATTGCCAGTATGCATCATCCTGTCGTGAAGCCGGGATCCGCAGAAGAAAATACTGATACCTATATAAAAGTCATGAAAAATCCTTACGTGTCTGTGATCGGCCACTGTGACGACACACGGTTTCCCATCGATCCGTTCAGACTTTTTAACGCCGCTATGGAAAATCATGTCCTTCTTGAGATCAACAACAGTTCTTTAAGCCCGGAGGGCTACAGAGGAGATACCAGATACACAGATCTTGTCCTTTTAAACCTGTCGGTGCATTTTGGCTATCCGGTGCTGTTCTCAAGCGACAGCCACGGCACAAAATATATAGGGGATTTTACATATGCTGCGGACGCGGCAAGACTTGCCGGAGTACCCCGAAATCTGATCCTCAATTATTCAGCGGGATCCTTGCTGAGTTTTCTTGCAAAGAAGTAATGTCTGCAGAAGATATTTGCCCGCAATCACGTTGATAATAACCGCATCACCTGCATATACTGACAGTACATGATATTGAAATCCATACATTACAGTATATGCAGGTGATTTTTATGAAAAATATCAAGCTGTGGTCTGTATCCGGTCTTGTATTTACGGCATTGCTCGGAACGCTGGCCCACTTTTTCTATGACTGGTCCGGTGAAAATCCTCTTATCGGTCTGGTCTGCCCTGTCAACGAATCCACATGGGAACATATGAAGCTTATCTTTTTTCCGGTTGTCGTCTGGTCTTTGTTCCTCCCCTGCGTCCTTATGGAAGAATACCCCGCTCTGCGCCCTGCGCTTCTCGCGGGCGGTATCTCCGGTACGCTCGCGGTCCCGGTCCTGTTCTATACCTACTCAGGCGTTCTCGGGCGTAATGTCGCCTGGGTGGATATCGGAATATTTTATATCAGTGTCATGATCGCTTTTCTCCTGACATGGAAGTTGAAAGATTCAGAAAAAACATATGAAAAGAGAGCCGCCGTGTACCTGATGACCGCTCTCCTTATCGTCCTTTTCTTTTTATTTACCTGTACGCCGCCGGATATCGGGTTGTTCGCCGAGCCGTAAGATATTACCGCACATTTCTGGTTCGTGCGACGTACTGTGCGCTTTGAACTGAACGCACTCTCGTTTTATTTTCCTCCATAAGTATAATACAACTGTCTGATCCTCTGATCGATCCCGTTTTTCTCCAGATATTCTGCCGCTGTCTTCGGCACATACTGTTTCCATTCCTGCCCTCTGGCGATCATCGTGCGAATCTCAGTTCCTGTAATTCCTTTCTCCCCGGCGTCGCGTTTCCACAGAACTTCGATATTAAGCTTCAAAGACTGCAGGATCTGGTACTTTTCTTCATCCCACGGACTGCAGATGCTCATATAATACACCGCGTTGTCAGGCGCATACTGGAGCAGGATATCCGGACTGCTTATGGGAAACGGCACGATCTCGAACTCGTCTTTCTTCACGCCAAAATCCAGCAGGGCGTCACGGATCATCTCATACCGCTCAAGATAGGTCAGCGGATTGTCCGTCTTCGTCGTCCCATGTTCGTCAAGAGGCGATGCGGCCGGATATGCCGAGATGTCCGGATGTGTTATGCCTACATATAAGGTCCTGCACCTCATCTTGGCCGCCAGCAGATATTCCATGTGTTTCAAATGGAGCACCTGAAATCTTCCATGTATTACTCCTGTTTCTGTCATTGTATCGTCTCCTTTCGCAAACTTCGGTCGAGCGTTCAGACGTTTTCATCCATGATGCCCCGGGCTTTCATCGTCTCTCTCAGACGGTTCATATCCTCTTTATCAGGATGAGGGAGCGCTCTGTCAAAATTCTCTATCATTCTTTTTATCTTATCATCCTGCGGAGCTTTTTCCTGCATTGCCTCATACCGTTTTCTCACGCTCTGAGGCATCTTGCCCTGGCACATATATGTCCCTTCCACCGTATTGCCCTCCGGCAGATGTGAGGTCACACGGGACAGGATCCGGGAAAAATACTGCTCTGATCCGCCAAATCCCGCGGTGCCGAACAGAAATACTTTCCTTCCTCTGAGAGTTTCCATGTATTTTCCGATCTTTTCGCTGCACTCTCCCTTGTCTGTCCAGAATCCGAGGAAAAGCAGTTCCGCCTCTTCTTCCCTCTGCAGATTTTCTCCCGGCATGCCAAAGCAGACACAGTCCTCTGCACCAAGTATCTTCTCTATCTCGTCCGCCAGCATCTTTGTATTTCCGGTTGCACTTTCATATATCACTGCGTATTTCATATTCTCTCTTCCTTTCTGATCCCCAGCGCTTTTCCCACCATATCCAGCTCGTCTTCATAGATACAGTGCTGAAACGACCGGTCTGTAACTTTCCTGCGGCATTCCATGTAATCTATCCATGATACTTCCGAGACTTCCGACTCCTGCAGAGAAAGCTCCTCAATATCCACCGGCTCCTGATAAATATATAGCGTACTCAGCTCGTTATCCCGAAAGGGCCGTCCGTAAAACTCGCTCTCAAAACCACACCGCCTCGTACCGATCTCGCGGAGCTGTTCCGGACGGGCGTTGATTCCCAGTTCTTCTTTCAGTTCTCTCAGGGCGCTCTCAAGTCTGTCGCATCCCGCTTCAATATGCCCTGCGGAGGAGATATCCCAACAGCCCGGATTCGAGTCTTTGCATCCGCTTCGTTTCTGAAGGAGCAGATCGTATCCACTCCTGCCATTGGGACGGACGATCCATACGTGGACTGTCGCGTGGAGTGTTCCGTCCTCATGCACCACGCCCCGTTCTTTGACTACGCCGGTCCTGCTGCCGTCTTCTCTGATCTCGTCGAACAGTTCCATCGGCGCTCCGTCAAGCGCTGCATATTGAAGCACATCCCGCCTGTCATAGACAAGTTTCAGCGAAAAGAACTCCCGTCCCATATCCAGCAGACGGAAGAATATTTTATCCCCTTCCCACAGTTCCAGTGACGGAATATCTTTTTTATCCACCCATTCCAGTTCTCCCTCATCGCACTCGATGGGTTCCCCCGTAAAACCGTCCGCCGTATAGAGCGACATATACTCCACCGTATCTTCCCCGTAGACAAAAGTCACGATCCCTCTGTACTTCCACGAGGTCAGCGCATATCCCGTCTCCTCTTTCACCTCGCGCAGCAGGCATTCCTCTGGGCTCTCCCCATATTCAAAATGCCCGCCTACGCCGATCCACTTATCTTTATTTACGTCATTTTCTTTCACTGTACGGTGGAGCATCAGGTACTTTCCATTTTGCTCAATATAGCACAGCGTACTCAGTCGTTCCATCTTTATCGGCTCCTTTCCTGTGAGCACAGGCTGCTCTGGTACAAGTATTTATAGAAACCGCCTGCAGACAGCAGGCTCTCGTGATCTCCCTGCTCGATGATCCGGCCGTCTTTCATCACAAGGATCACATCCGCCTCCCGGATCGTGGATAATCTGTGCGCCACGATAAATGTAGTCCTGCCTTTCATCAGTTCTGCGAAAGCGGCCTGTATCTTCAGTTCCGTTCTTGTGTCGATCGAAGAAGTCGCCTCGTCAAGTATGAGCATCGGTGGACGGCACAGCATCACGCGGGCGATGCATAAGAGCTGCTTCTGTCCCTGTGATAGCCCGCCGCCGTCTTCAGTGATCCACGTGTCATATCCCTTTGGAAGCCGTCGGATAAAGCTGTGGATATGGGACGCCTTTGCCGCAGCTATAACGTCTTCCTCCGATGCATCAGGGCGCCCCATAACAATATTATCACGGATCGTCCCTGTCTTAAGCCATGTGTCCTGGAGCACCATCCCGTATCCTGCTCGCAGGCTTCTCCGGGTTATCCGGCGTATGTCCGTATCCTCCACAGAAATAGAACCGCTGTCCACATCATAGAATCTCATGAGAAGATTGATAAGCGTTGTCTTGCCGCATCCTGTCGGCCCGACGATCGCAATGCGCTGGCCGGGTGTTACTTTCAGGTTAAAGTGCTGTATGAGTTTCTGATCCGGTTCATAGGCAAAGCTCACATCCCAGGCTTTTACATTTCCCCGGATGTCTTTTAGTTCCACTGCGTCCGCAGGCTCCGCCGTCTGAGGCTCCTCCTCTATCAGATCAAAGATCCTCTGTGCACAGGCCACTGCGTTCTGGAACTCTGTGACAACTCCCGATATCTCGTTAAACGGCTTCGTATACTGGTTTGCATAACTGAGGAAGCTCGATAACTGTCCTACGGAGAGAGCTCCGTTTACAACGGCAAACGCCCCTGTGATACCCACGCCGGTGTAGACGAGACTGTTTACAAATCTGGTGGAAGGGTTCGTAATAGAAGAGAAAAACGTCGCTTTCAGATACGCTTTTCCAAGACGTTCATTGACCTCATCAAACTGACCGGTCACATCCCGTCCTCGTCCAAACGCCTGGACCACTTTCTGATTTCCGATCATCTCATCGATCAGTCCGGTCTGTTCCCCGCGGATCTCCGACTGCAGGCGGAACATAGAGAAAGTCCTTCTGGCTATGAAATTCGCCACCAGGAATGATACCGGCGTGATCAGGACCACGACAAATGTAATCGTCACATTTACCGAGAGCATGAAGCCGAACGTCCCCGCGATCGTGGCGATCCCGGTAAAAAGCTGTGTGAATCCCATCAGAAGACCGTCCGCGAACTGGTCTACATCCGCGATCACGCGGCTGACCACTTCTCCATACGGATGCCCGTCTATATATTTCAGCGGCAGTATTTCAATCTTCCGGAACGCCTCGTTGCGGATATCCTGCACGACCTGATAAGTCATTTTATTATTACAGATATTCATCAACCACTGTGCAAGAGCTGTGACAAGCGTACACACTCCGATCTGGATCATGACGCGGACCGCTCCCGGAAGATCTACCTGCCCCGGCCCCACGATATAGTCTACCGCATATCCTGTCAGCTTCGGCACATACAGCGTGAGCGCTACCGATACTGCCGCCAGCAGGATAGAGAGCACCACGAATATCCTGTATTTTCCGAGATGACGGAATACTTTTTTCAAAGTTTCTCCCTGCCCCGGCCGCTTTCTCTCTTCTGTTTTCTGAGCCGTCGTATTCTTTGTATCAGCCATTTGCCGCCTCCTTCGGAAACTGTGAATAATAGATCTCCCGGTAAGCCGGACAGCCGGCGAGCAGTTCCTCGTGAGTTCCCGCACCGGCCAGTTCCCCATCGTCGAGGACAAGTATTTTATCCGCATACTGGATGGAAGACGCCCGCTGCGAGACGATAAATACAGTCGGGCGGTCTTTCATCGAGCGTATGGCATTCCGAAGCGCGGCGTCCGTGGCATAATCAAGCGCCGACGCACTGTCGTCAAGTATCAGTATATCCGGTCTGCGCACAAGCGCACGGGCAATCGTAAGACGCTGTTTCTGTCCGCCGGACAGATTCCGTCCCCCCTGCTCGATCTCAAAGTCCAGCCCTCCGGCCTTTTTATCTACGAACTCTTTCGCCTGAGATATCTCAAGCGCCTCATAAAGATCCTCATCAGAGGCGGACTCATTGCCCCAGCGCAGGTTTTCAGCGACTGTCCCCTTAAAGAGCACAGCTTTCTGCGGCACTACGCCAATATGTGCGCGCAGGTCCTCCGTATCATACGCTCTGATGTCATTTCCGAATATCCTGATCTGTCCCCCGTCTGCATCATAGAATCTCGGTATAAGGTTCACAAGGGAGGACTTGCCTGAGCCCGTCCCTCCGATGATCCCGATCGTCTGGTTTTTTCGGACAGAAAACGAGATATCACTTAAAGACTCCGCGCCCGCCCCCCTGTATGTAAGGGAGACGCCGGAGAATTCCACTGCCGGCAGACCGGCGTGCGTTTCCTTCCACGTAAGGCTGCCGTTCTCCATATCCGGTCTGATCCTGAGCACGCTCTCGATACGGTTGCCGCACGCCACGGCTTTCGTCACCGTGATGATAAGATTTGCGAGCTTCACCAGCTCGACAAGGATCTGAGACATATAATTGATAAGCGCCACGACTTCTCCCTGCGTCAGGTCCCCTATGTCTACCCGGAGCGCTCCCACGTAGATCAGGGCGATGATGCCGCCGTTCACCGTGATATAGGTGAGAGGATTCATCAGTCCTGAGATACGCCCGACAAATTTCTGCGCGTCTGTGAGCGCCTGGTTCTCCTTTTCAAAACGTTCCCTCTCCTCGCTCTCTTTATTAAATGCACGGATCACGCGGACGCCGGTCAGATTCTCTCTGGTTGCGAGGAGCACACTGTCAAGATGGGACTGTACGTTCCTGTAGAGAGGCATGGTGATAAGCATAACGCCGAATACGATCACAGACAGGACCGGGATCACGACGACAAAGATCAGCGCCGACTGCACGTCCACTGTAAACGCCATGATCATCGCCCCGAACACAATAAAAGGAGAACGCAGAAAAAGGCGCAGCACAAGGTTGACGCCTGACTGTGTCTGGTTAATGTCGCTTGTCATCCTCGTGATCAAAGTAGAGCTGCCGATCTCGTCCATCTCCGTGAATGTAAGACTCTGTATATGAGCGAAAAGCGCATGGCGCACTCCGGTCCCGAAGCCCGCCGCCGCCTTCGCAGAAAAATACTGCGCCGTAATGGAACATCCAAGGCCTGTAAGCCCCAGAGCGATAAGTACAAGGCACATCCTTATGATATACGAACGGTCTTCCCCGGCAATCCCGACGTCGATAACCGCTGCCATGACCAGGGGCACGAGCAACTCAAAAGACGCCTCAAGCATTTTGAAAAGAGGCGCCAGTATGGATTCTTTTTTATAATCTTTCAGGTATATTAGAAGTGATCTCATAGAATCTCCCGTCTTCTTAATGTTCTGCGGCACTGCAGACATATGTATTATAAACCTGTTTTGCCGAAACGAAAACCTGTTTTTCTATCCTTTTTTCACTTTATCATGTATAATTATTAAAAAATACAGTTTCTGTGCATATAAGGAGTTTTCGTATGAAATACAAGAATATCGTCTTTGATTATGGAAATGTCATAGGAAAGTTTGACGGGAGATACATAATGGAGCAGTTCTGTGAGACCGAAGCGGACTGTGATCTTCTCTGCTCCGTCATTTATGAAAAATGGGGTGAACTCGACAAGGGAACGGTAAACTATGATGATTATGAAAAGGAGTGCATCTCTCGCCTTCCCGACCGTCTTGCCGGCGCGGTGCACGCTTTTTTCCGGGGATGGCCGCAGTATATTACTCCCAGGGAGGACACGCTCCGTTTCATCGGAGAGCTGATCGGGCGGAACATTCCCGTCTATCTGCTTTCAAATGCTCCGACTTACTTTGCCGACTGGGCCGCCGGTAATGATATCCTGAAAAAATTCAGCGGCGTGGTTTTCTCCGCGCCGCTGAAGATGGCTAAACCTGATCCCGGGATATACCGCTGGCTCTTCCGCACATACTCGCTGGAGCCCCGCGAATGCTTCTTTATCGATGACCTTGAAAAGAACGTAGAAGCGGGGAAAAAGCTCGGAATGGACGGGATCGTGTTCACAGGCGATATCAGCAAAGTAAAAAAAGCCATTATGTTCTAAAATCCCCGCGGCTGCCGGTCTCAGACAGCCTCGTCCCGTCCTTTCTCCCGGGCATCGGGAGCAGAGAACCGACAGACAGGAGCAGAGCCCCTGCAGCGATGAAGAAATCCCCCAGATTATATGTGATCTTTGCAAGTCCGGGCTCTTTCAGCTTGAATCCGATATAATCCACTACATGTCCCCGGGCAAACCGGTCAAATGTATTACTCCAGGCGCCGGCTGACAGAAGAGAAAGGCCGGTCTTTCTCCAGAATCCCTCCTTTTTCATAATAGCCGCCGTCTGGAGCACTGTTATGGCTCCGGCCGCCGCTGCGGACAACCCGCGCACAAGAGCGGGCTTATCAGCCAGCATACCCAGACAAACGCCGGGATTATCGACTCTTCTCAGGACAAGAGGTCCTTTCAGCTTTTTTTCTTCCTTTTTGTCCAGTTTCTGCTCCACATATGTCTTTAGGACCTGGTCTGCCGTAAATAATCCTGCTGTTCCGGTCAGGAACCATTTCCACCTACTTCTCATTTAACTTATCCGAGACTTTCTCTGCCGCATCGCTGATCTTTTCCGCCGCTTTGTCTGCCATGTCTCCGGCCTTTTCCGCAGCTTTCTCCGCCATGTCTCCGGCCTTTTCCGCAGCTTTCTCCGCCATATCTCCGGCTTTTTTCGCAGCTTTCTCCGCCATGTCTCCGGCCTTTTCCATGGCTTTCTCCGCCATGTCTCCGACTTTCCCGGCAGCCTCGTCCACCTTATCTGAGGCAGTCTCCGCATCTTCAGATGCCTCCGCAACTTTCTCTCCGCAGTACGGGCAGAACGCCATATCCTTTCCTACCATCTTCCCGCAGTTAGAACATTCGGAAGCGCCTTTTATACGCGCGATCTTCTTCTCATAATCCTCCATCGTCGCTTCTCTGTCCTTTATAGCGTCACAGAGTCCCGCGGCTTTCTCTCCGACCTCTTCTCCTGCTTTATAACGGTCATAGATCAATTTCCCAAGCTCCATCAGGTCGACAGCGCTGCCTCTCGCAAGGCTCCGGATCTGACTTTTAAGACGCTGGATCTCGATAGCGTCTCCCGCTTTGCTTGTCATCGTCTCCGCAGTCTCGCCGATCCGTTTGCCCAGATCTTCCAAAAAATCTCTCATACTGATCTTCTCCTTTCGTAATTCATGCCATGTTTCTCTCAGCATGACAGCCTCTGTTCTCATGGCTTAAATTTAGTTTTATTATACCTTATTATCTGTCAACTTCAAGAAAATAGCCGCAATTTTATACTTTTTTTACCTGTGCAAAACAGTTCCCATCCATATCTGCGGGCCGTATGCACACGACCGCGTCATATTCCTGCTCCCCTGTGCATATGCTGATTCAGGTACTGGACCATTATAATCACGGCCGTTGACTGTGTTTAAAAAAAGGAGGACCGTCTATGCCACCAGATATCGAAACATGCAGAGAGCGTATCCTTTCAGAGGATTATCGGGATTTTATCGGCAATCACGTAAGGACCGCTTTCTTTGACAGCATCATGCAGACAGAGCAGTGCGAACAGGACGCCGGATACGGCTATAAATGCTTTTATGTCTCCGCCTCGGAGGCTGATCCTGTCACTCTCCCGAAATATTCTTATAACTCCATCCCCAAATGTTACGCTCCGGTCAGTATGGAGACGCTGAACCAGACGGGGATCCTTCCTGTTCAGAACTATCCCACTCTTCAGCTGAAGGGCAGCGGCGTACTGATCGGCTTCATGGACAGCGGAATCGATTACACGAACGACGTCTTTCGGAATCTGGACGGTTCCACCCGGATCACCGCCATCTGGGATCAGACCGTACAGAGCGGCGCGCCGCCCCGGGGCTTCTCCTACGGGAGCGAATATACACAGGAGCAGATCAATGCTGCGCTTAATTCCGAAGAACCGCTGGAGATCGTTCCCTCCACAGACGACAGCGGACACGGCACATATGCCGCAAGTCTTGCGGCCGGCGGAGCAGATGCGGCAGAACAGTTCCTGGGGGCTGCGCCGGAAGCGTCCATCGCTGTCGTCAAACTGAAACAGGCAAAGCAATACCTGCGGGATTATTATTATATCCCCGACAGCGCCGTCTGCTACCAGGAAACCGACCTGATGCTGGGCCTTAAATTCCTCAATGACCTGGCGGATTCTCTCGGCATGCCTCTTGTCGTGTGCATCACATGCGGTTCAAGTATGGGCGGGCATATCGGTACGCTTCCCCTTTCTTTTCTGATCGACGGATACAGCACCCGCGCAAACCATATCACTGTGATCGGGACCGGGAATGAGGCGGATAAGCGGCATCATTATTACAGCACGCTTTCGGACAAAAGCGATACAAAGACTGTAGAACTGAGAGTCGGGGACAATGTATCCGGATTCTCCATGGAACTTTGGACCGAGGTCCCCAATATCCTGTCCATATCCATCATCTCCCCCTCCGGTGAGAATACATCACGTATTCCTTTCCGCGTGGGCGCCAGCGCAGAGATCGACTTTCTCTTCGAGCGGACGAAAGTATCGGTAGATTATCGGCTTCTCGTTGAGAAGAGCAGTTCCGAGCTTGTATTCTTCCGCTTTCATGATCCTGCCCCCGGCATCTGGAAGATCGTCGTGGAACCGCTTGCCGTGGCAGACGGACGTTTCCACATGTGGCTTCCTCTGACCGAGTTCCTAAGCGGCGAGGTCTTCTTCCTTGAGTCGGATCCGTACTACACGCTGACCAGCCCCGCCAATGCAGACAGTCCTGTCGTCGTCTCCTATTATGACGGGACCACAGGTGCGGTATCTCAGTCTTCGGGAAGAGGATATACGCGCACAGGCCGGCTCAGGCCCGATATCACCGCCCCCGGCGTCAATGTGGCGGGCGCTTTCCCCGGCGGCAGATTCTCCGGGCGCACCGGATCCTGTATCTCCGCCGCTGTCACATCCGGCGCCGTTGCCCTGATGCTGGAATGGCTTCTGAATATACAGAACGTGCCGGGCATCGATTCCTTTCAGATCAAGAGCCTCCTCATACTGGGCGCCGTCCGCCCCGATACGATGGATTATCCAAACCGGGAGTGGGGATACGGGCAGCTCAATCTTTATAATACGTTTGAGACTATGCGGCAGCTTTAGCAGTGGTTCCGGCCTTCAGCTCAATGCCGATACAAAGCAAAAAAGAGCACATCCCGCTGCCCCAAAAGGCGGCTTAAAGGAAGATGTGCTCTTTACTCTTATCTTATCTGTAACGCTTTCTGTACGCAGATGCCGTCTGTACTATCCCAGCCTGGGCACTTCCTGTCCCCTCAGCCGTATGATCGGTCCTCCGGTCCCCTCGATATACTCTCTCGTGATCACAACCTCGCCGATGCTGTCGTCCTTCGGGATCTCATACATAATATCCAGCATGAATTCCTCGATGATAGCGCGCAGCGCACGGGCCCCTGTGTCCTTCTCCATTGCTTTCTCAGCGATAGCCTCGAGAGCTCCATCGTCAAAGTCCAGCTTCACCTCGTCGAGAGCAAGAAGCTTCTGATACTGTTTCAGGATAGCGTTTCTCGGCTCTTTCAATATCTTCACCATCATCTCTTTATCAAGCGGCTTCAAGGTGAAGATGATCGGGAGACGTCCCAGGAACTCCGGGATCATACCGAACTTTCTCAGGTCCTCGACCGTAACCTTTGAGAGGAGATCCCTGTCATGTTCAAATTTATCCTTTAATTCGGAATTAAATCCCATGGAAGTCTTCTTCTGGAGACGTTCTTTTATGATCTCTTCCAGATCCGGGAACGCCCCGCCGCATATAAAGAGGATATTCTTTGTATTTACAGTGGTCAGCGGCACCATGGCGTTCTTGCTGTTGGCGCCTACCGGCACTTCCACATCGCTTCCTTCGAGAAGCTTTAACATTCCCTGCTGCACGGACTCTCCGCTTACGTCGCGCTGATTTGAGTTGCGCTTCTTGGCGATCTTGTCGATCTCGTCGATGAAGATAATGCCCTGTTCCGCTTTCTCCACATCATTGTCCGCTGCAGCCAGCAGCTTGGATACGACGCTTTCGATATCATCGCCTATGTATCCCGCCTCAGTAAGAGATGTGGCATCCGTAATGGCGAGCGGCACGTCAAGAAGTCTTGCAAGCGTCTTGACGAGATAGGTCTTTCCGCTTCCGGTCGGCCCGATCATCAGCATGTTCGACTTCTCGATCTCAATGTCATCCATCGTATCCGTGGCCACTCTTTTATAATGATTGTACACGGCGACTGACATCGCTTTCTTTGCATACTCCTGGCCGACCACATACTCATCAAGCCTCGCTCTTATCTTGTGGGGCGCAGGGATGTCCTTTTTGTCGAGCTTGTGAAACTCCCTGGGCTTTTCTTTCTTCTTCTTGATCTTCTGCGGTTTCGGCTGCATATTCTCCAGATCCGACATGTTGAGGAACTGAACGCCCGGCATGTTCATCAGGCGGTTCAGGTCCACCGATCCATTGGTCATGGCGTCGAAACTTCTCTGCATACAATCCGGGCACACTGTAATATTATTCGGAAGCTCGATCATCTTTCCCGTCACGCTCTCAGGGCGGTGACAGATAAAGCAGATCTTCTCATAGCCGTCGTCATCCTTATCGTCGGAACCACTGTCTTTCCCGCTGTCCTTTTCTCTGCTGTCCGCAGACACGACTTCCTGTTTCCCTGCGCTGTCGTCCTGCCCGTTATTCTCTTTTTCTTCGTCATTCTCATCCACTAGGATGAAATCCTGATCTGACATAGTAATTCCCTTCTGCAATCCATTAATCTCGGCAATCCGCAGCACTTGTCTGACAAACGCACGCATATTTGCCTTTATTATTATAGTACACCCACACATGTTATACAAATGAACTTTTTCTAAAGCGGCTGTATCACTGTACTTCCTGGAGTCTCAATCCGGCTGTATCCGTCACCGGAAGCGAGAATACGACGGAGCGCGCCTTGCTCTCAAGCCCCGCATGATCCATGATCGACTTCATGATCGCTTTCTTCGTCTCCGTCTTTGTTACGATCAGGATAAGCTCCTTCTCGTCTGCTATGGATACGCCGAGGAACTTCTCCGCCCGTTCCAGGCCCGTTCCTTTCGCATGGATCACGGTGCCTCCGCCCGCGCCTTCTGCCCTTGCGGCGTCCATTACTTCCTCGCTGTGTCCATGGTTTGCAACTACGATGATCAGTTCATAATTTGTATTTTTCATGACACTCTCCTCTACTTTTTCAACCTTTTGTCCATCGATCAGAAACTGCAGCACTTTCTTACCGCCCACACTGGACAGCGGCATCAGGAACGCAATGCCCGTGCCGGGGACGTCGATCTGAAACCTGTCCTCAAGTTCCCGTTTTACCTGTTTCCATGTGTCGTCTGACACTATGGTCAGCGTCACCATCTTCTCTGTAACTTCAAGTCCAAAATAGTCAAGCGTCTCACTGGTCGCGGTCCCCTTCGCCAGCGTACACAATACGGACGAAAGGCCGATCTCATCATAGCACGCCAGCAGTCTGCGCCCTACGGTTCTCTTGGTAACTGTCATCAGCATAGATATCTCATTCATAATGATAGTCCTCCCGTCAAAGTTCTATGATATCGTCGTCCGGAAGCTGAGCAAAAGCAGCGGCTGCTTTCTTTGCTTCCATTTTCTCGAGATGTCTGGAATTAAGTTCAAAGACAAGTCCCAGTATCTGTATCGTGATCAGCGGCGTCATTGCGACCATGGCGACCACTCCAAATGCATCTGTAACGATATTTCCGCCCACGCTGGTACATGCTCCTATGGCAAACGGAAGAAGAAATGTCGCCGTCATCGGACCTGACGCCACTCCTCCTGAGTCGAATGCGATAGCCGTAAATATCTTCGGCACAAAGAACGACAGTATAAGGGCGATGGCATATCCGGGTATCACGAACCAGAAGATCGATATTCCGGTCAGAACGCGCACCATGGCAAGTCCCAGGGATACCGCCACTCCGATAGAGAGGCTCAGGCTCATGGCCCCGGCGCTTATCGTGCCGGACGTGATGTCCTCCACCTGACGCGTCAGGACGAACACCGCGGGCTCGGCCCGCACGATGAAGTATCCGATGATCATGCCGATGGGAACGATCACCCATTTATACGGGTTGTCCGCCAGCACCTGACCGAGATAATTACCTGCGGGCATAAATCCTACGTTTACCCCCGTCAGGAACAGGAAAAGCCCTACATAGGTGTAGACCATACCGATGATGATCCTGATGAGCATTCTTTTCTGCACTCTCCGGAATACGAGCTGGAAGATAATGAAGAATACTATGATCGGCAGAAGCGATACCGCCATCTCTTTCATATATTCCGGAAGCCCCTCCGCAAAGATTCCCCAGAGCTCTACCGAGTCACTGATATCGGGAATACTTTCCGGCACATAGGCCGCGCTGTCAGGGCGGTAGATCAGGCTCAGCACGAGCACGGAAAGGATCGGTCCGACAGATGAGAGCGCCACAAGACCGAAGCTGTCGTCCTCGGCTCTCTCGTCGCTTCGGATCGCAGAAATACCGATACCAAACGCCATGATAAAGGGTACTGTCATAGGTCCCGTCGTAACCCCGCCCGAGTCGAACGCAACAGCGATGTAATCGCCGGGCGCGAAGAACGCCAGCGCAAACACGATGATATAGAGCACGATCAGCATATGCGATAATGAAATGTTATACAGCATACGCAGAAGCGACGCCACGAGGAAGATCCCCACGCCGAACGCTACCGACAGCACAAGGATCATGTTCGGCACAGAGGGCACCTGTTCGGCGAGCACCTGAAGATCCGGCTCTGATATGGTCACGATGAAGCCGAGGATGAAGGTCAGGAACACCATCAGCCACAGCTTTTTTGTCTGTGTCATACTCGTTCCCACATTCTCTCCGATAGGCGTCATCGCCATCTCCGCGCCCAGGGTAAAGAACATCATCCCTACGATAAGGAATACGGCCCCCAGCAGGAACGCCAGAAGGATGCCGGGTTCGAGCGGAGCGATCGTAAAGCACAGAACGAGCACGATCGCTATGATCGGCAGTACCGCCTTTAATGTCTCCTGCAGTTTTTCAAGTAACTTTTCTTTCAGCTTTGCAATTTTAAAATTCACACATTACCTGCCTTTCTTTTTGTTTATCCGTTCAACATATTTAAAAACTCTTCTTCCGATATGATCGGGATTCCCAGTTCCCGCGCTTTTCTGTTCTTGGAAGAAGCAGAATTCACATCATTGTTGATAAGATAATTTGTTTTCGATGTTACGCTTCCTGTCACTTTCCCTCCTCTCTTTTCGATTTCTTCTTTTACTTCTGCCCGGTTCGCGAAATGTTCTACGCTCCCGGTTATCACAAAATTCACTCCCTCAAATCTGTGGGAGTCTTCTGTTGTCTCTTCTTTTGGTATCTCGACTTCTTCAAGCAGTCTTCTGAACAGACTTCTGTGTTCTTCATCAGCGAAATAATCGACAAATGTTCCGGCGATCACAGCGCCCACGCCGGAGATACTGCTTAGTTCCTCCTCCGTTGCCGTGAGGATGCGCTCCGGATCATCTTCGAGCGCCCGGCATATCATTTTCGCATTGGCGATCCCTATGTTCGGAATGCCCAGGCTGTAGATCAGCCGGGGAAGAGTAGTCGTCCGCGCATTCCGGATGCTGTTCTGGAGATTCTCGTAAGACTTCTCTCCAAATCCTTCCATCTTGCGGATCTCATCTGCATATCTGTCGAGATGGAACAGATCGGTAAAATCTTTTACATATCCGTTCATGATAAATTTCTCGAGCGTCGCCTCGGAAAGCCCCTCGATATTCATGGCGTCCCTGCTCACAAAAAGGGTAAACGACTTCACATGCTTCGCCTGGCACTTCGGGTTCGTGCAGTAGAGCGTCTTCGTCTCATTTTCCATGGATATCTTCGTCGCGCCGCCGCAGACCGGACATTCTTTCGGAATATCTTTCACGCCGCTCCTTGTCAGGTTCTCCGCGATCTGCGGGATGATCATGTTCGCCTTGTACACAGTGATCCTGTCGCCCACTCCCAGTTCCAGTTCTTCCATGATGCTGATATTGTGGACGCTGGCCCGGCTCACCGTCGTGCCTTCCAGCTCCACCGGTTCAAAGATTGCCACCGGGTTGATGAGTCCTGTCCTCGAAGGGCTCCACTCGATCTTAGTAAGCGTTGTCTCCCGGATCTCATCCGCCCATTTAAATGCGAATGAGTCTCTGGGAAATTTGGCGGTCGATCCCAGCGACTGTCCGTATGCGATATCGTCATAGACGAGCACCAGACCGTCGGAAGGGACCTCATTTTCCCCGATATGTTCTGCGAACCATGCAACCTCGCTGTCGATCGTCTCCGCCGTGACCGGATGATTCTCCACCACGTCAAATCCCTGACTTTTCAGCCACTCCATCTGGTAAAGCCTGGAATTCTTAAAATCCACACCGTCGGCCTGGACAAGAGTAAACGCGTAGAATCTGACGTTCCGCTGCGCCGTGATCTCATTGTTGAGCTGGCGGACGGAACCGCTGCACAGGTTTCTCGGATTCTTATATTTTGCGTCGGCATCCCCGATTTCCTCATTTATCTTCTCAAAATCCTTATACGAAATAACAGCCTCGCCCCTCAGGACAAGTTCTCCCCGGTACGGGATCGTAAGAGGGAGATTCCGGAATACTCTTGCGTTGTTCGTAACCACTTCCCCCACTTCCCCGTTCCCGCGCGTCACGGCTTTCTCGAGAGCGCCGTTGTGATAAGTGAGGACAATCGTAAGACCGTCCAGCTTCCATGAGATCATCGCTTTCTGATCCCCCAGGAACTCCTTCAGCCGTTCCACCTCTTTCGTTTTATCGAGGGAGAGCATGGGCCGCTCGTGCCGTTCTTTCGGAAGCTCGCTTAACACCTCGTATCCCACGTTCACTGTAGGGCTTGCCGCGAGCGTCGTTCCAAGCTCCTGTTCCAGAGCCTGCAGTTCGTCGTAGAGACGATCGTACTCATAATTGCTCATGATTTCTTTGTCTTCCTGTTCATAAGCACGGCGCGCCCGGTTAAGAAGCTCTACAAGCGCGCGCATCCGCTCCATCTTGTTTTTAGCCCTGTCTTCTGATCTGTTTTCTGTCTTCTCTGTCATATTTTCCCCATCCTGGTCTCTTTTTTCCCGGGATCTCTCATGCGCCTATAAGGAGGAATCCTTTATGAGGCTGTAGAGTTCCTCTAATTCTCCGTCTGTCAGCTGCCTGTACTGTCCCTCTTTCAGGCTGCCCAGCCGGATATTCATGATCCTCACCCGCAGAAGATCTTTCACTTCATAGCCCAGCGCACTGCACATCCGGCGTATCTGGCGGTTGAGCCCCTGTGTCAGCGTGATCGAGAATGTATATTTCCCGAGTTTCTCCACCCTGCATGGTCTCGTGACCGTATCCAGTATATGCACTCCGCCCGCCATCTTCTCAAGGAAATCATCCGTGATCTCCCTGTCCACCGTCACCTTATATTCTTTCTCGTGACAGTTGGACGCGCGCATCATCCGGTTGATGATATCTCCGTTGTTCGTCATCAGGAGCAGCCCGCGGGAATCTTTGTCAAGCCGCCCGACATAGGTGACGCGGATCGGATACCGGAGGAAACGCACGATACTGTCTCTCTCTCTTTTTTCCTCAGTACATACGATCCCTCTGGGCTTGTTCACCGCCAGGACTACCATCTCATCCTGACGGGAGACGACTCTGTTCCCCACGCGCACTACCTGTCCGGGGATGATCTTCATCCCGGTCTGAGCAGGTTTCCCGTCGACGGATACACGCCCCTTCTCGATCAGACGGTCCGCCTCTCTTCTTGAGCACACGCCCGCCTCACTCAGATATTTATTCAGTCTGACCGGTTCTCTCTTCTGTAAAAACTCTTCTCTGATCCGATTACTCACCTGTAAACACTCCACTGATCGTATTGTCTGTAAAAAACGTGTTGCCGCTGTACAGGATCAGAGTATCTGTTATCCTGTAAGTTTCCATTATATCCGCTATCGTGCCGCTGTAACCGGACGGATCCACAACGACGATCTCCCGGTAGTAGGGCGCCAGAAAGGGAATAAAACAGTCCGCAAAAGAATCTTTCACCACGAGCAGACGCCGCTCGCTGGTAGATACGGTCCTTATGTCGATAAGCGATGTATCCCCGCCCAGAAACACACTGTACTTGTCTTCTGTCTCCAGTTTAGAGGAATCATACAGAGACGTCGTCTTTCTTCCCTCGTCCACATAGCTGACCACTACGTCGTCGTCCCCTTCCGTGGGGACATAAATATCGATCCGTTCACGCTCAGACAGCCCGACTCCGCTCCTTGCCGCAAGCGTTCCGGTAAACCCGTCCGTAACAGCATATGAGACAAAGTCATCCGACACTTCTCCCTCGATCCCGAGCGCGGGCGCTGCTTCCTGAAATACATAAAACGCACCCAGCGTCGTCCAGTGATCGTCTGTCTTATAGTATAACTTTTCAGACGCATGTTCATTCAGTGCCGACACTGCGTCCACCCATGCCACTGAACCTCCGAGTTCGCGCTCCACCATTCCGAAGAGCTGCCGCTGGTCTTCGACCGCGGCCAGCGAGGGCAGACTTCCGTTCATGATACATGCCGCGTCGGGAATGAGTGTCACCGTAGTCGATACGTCCGGATATGTCTCGGTATAACTCTTTATGGCATCGAGATTAGCGCTCAGCTGTTCATTGTCCGGCACTTCTATCTCCTCCAGCAGCTGGCCGTCCCTTCCGATGTATACCCCGTTCTCCAGGCGGCTTCCGCCGAAGCGGTCCATAGCTGCCTTCACCCGAAAGAGTGCGCTTTTCCCCGTGAACTGGTCTCTCATGTCCTCCTCAAACTGCTCCATAAAGCTGCCGCTTATGATACTGTTAATGCTTAACCTTGTTCCAACAGACTGTCCGCCGTCCTCATCCGCCGCAGACTTTCCGCCGGGTATTATGAGATTTATGATCATTACCGCGAAAAGAAGCAGTATGAATATCATTCCGATGAGGCTTTCCATTCTGCCTTTCTTTTTCCTGTTTTTCATAATAAATCCTGCCTAAAATCTGAAATATAGAAACGGGTTGACTGTATCTGTCACAAGGAACGCCACCGATATCAGGAATATCCCGATAAATATCACGGCTCCTGCAGCCATCTGTGCCGCCTGGCTCCTGAATACTCCTGTCGCTCCTTTTATAAGCCGGATCCCGAATGACGAAGAGCCCGCCACGGCGATCACATAGAAAAGCCAGTGCGTCAGCAGTATAAAAACTCCCTTGGCGTCTGCGAATCCCGCTCCGCCTCCGATCATGGACAACAGATAGCGCATCGCGTATCCCAGACTCGGACTGAAGAAGAACACCCACCCCACGAGTACGATGATCGCGGTATAGATATGCTGTATGATTTTCGGCAGTTCTTCCATGAGGGCGCCCCAGACATATTTCTCTATCACAAGGAGCGCTCCGTAGTACACGCCCCACGCGATATAGTTCCACGCAGCTCCGTGCCACATTCCCGTCAGCAGCCAGACGGCCATCAGATTGAAGATATTTCTTGACACCGTGCACTGGTTCCCTCCCAGGGGAATATAGACATACTCCCTGAACCACGCGCCAAGCGAAATATGCCATCGCTGCCAGAACTCCGTCACGCTTCTGGACAGATATGGATAATCGAAATTCTTTCGGAATTCAAACCCGAACATCTTCCCCAGGCCAAGCGCCATATCAGAATAACCGCTGAAATCAAAATAAATCTGAAACGCGTAGGTTACCACACCTGTCCAGGCAGTCAGGACAGACAGCTCCCCGGCCGGCATAGCCGCGATATCTGCAAAAACAGTTCCGGCCGCGTCGGCGATAAGTATTTTCTTGGCCAATCCAATGATAAAATACATGGATCCGGATCCGATCCGTCCCATGCTCAGCCGTCTGTGTCTGAGCTGGTCCTCGATATCCGCATAGCGGACGACCGGTCCCGCGATCAGTTTGGGGAACATACTGATATACAGCGCAAGGCACAGCAGATTCCTCTGAACCTCCGCCTTCTTCCAGTACACATCCAGGATATAGGAGATTGCCTGGAGCGTGTAAAATGATATGCCCACAGGCAGAGCAAGCTCGCGGTACGGGATATCCGTCGGGAGAATGGCGTTGACTGTCTCGATCAGGAATGCGTAATATTTGAAAAAGCCGAGAATGAGCAGATTCCCCGTCAGAGCAAAGATCACGCTCAGTCTCGCCCTGCGCGGTTCCTTCTCCCTCGCCTTGATATCCAGACCACAGAAATAGTTGAACAGTGTAGACAGGATCAGAAGGAGAACATAGACCGGCTCTCCCCATGCATAGAACAGCAGACTCGCGATCAGGAGCACGATATTCTTCAGCTTAAATGGAACGATATAATAAACTGCCAGCACGACCGGCAGAAACAGAAACAAAAATGTAATACTGTTAAATAACATCCGTTTCCCCTCTCTGTTGCACTACAGACTGCTTCTAAAGGCGTTCAGATACGCACCGGCTTCTGAATCCACCGCAAAAAAGATATACGTGCCTCTGACACTCTGCACGGAATCTTCAAGAAGCTCTACTTCTTCCGGCGCGTATCCCCGGAACTCGTCCTTTCTTGACTCAATCCGGCGCTGGATCGCTTCTGTAACCTGTCGGATCTGATCCTCTCTGTTCACCTGGATCAGAAGAACTTCTTCCGCAGATACATTGGACTCAGAAGAATAGTATATAACACCGGAATAATCCGCCGGATTCAGGCCGTAATTCCTCCTGAATCCGGAGGCATCCTGCTCTGTCAGTTCCTCCGTGTCCAGAGAACCCTCCACCGCCTCCGCAACATACTCGAACGGCCTGCTGCTCCTGCTTGCATACAGCATAAGCAACACGATGAATACGATGACAGCAAGGAATACGATATATTTCATAACGCGGGCTGCGCTGCTCTTTTCTCCTCTCATAAAGCTGCCACCTCCGCCATGTGCTCCGCCCAGATCGGGTAGAACTCTGCTCTGAAATGAATACCGTCCGGATCATAATACTGGTCCTGTACGAGTTCCGTATTATCGATAAAACCAATATCCCGGCTGCTGCAAAGCGCTTTCAGGGCCTCATTGTATGCCGGTATCTGATCGAGAAGCGGCTCATTATCGACTGCGGTCTGCTGTACCGGAAAGATCGAATTGACAAATACATTGACGCCCGGAAGCTCCTGCCGTATCCGATCGAGCACCGCCGTATATTCGGAGATGAATACGTCTGTGTCCCCGTTCGTTGCGGCCACATCCTCCAGCCCCAGAGCAAGGAACACCGTCCCGGGGCTTATTCTGTCCGTCGCTTCTATCTGACTGTCCAGCCGCGTCAGACTGCCGTCAAGCTCGGCTGTTACGCTGGAGGCCGGCAGCACGTCAAACTCGGCGAACCCCTGGGCGATCGAATCCCCCATCACTACTGCACGGGTAAATCTCTCCCTTACGCTGCGCCCGTCCCCGCTGCCGCCTTCAGAAGCGCTCTGCTCCATCCGGTTTATCTTCGTCTCTATCTCCGTAACGCTCCCCGCTTCTTCCTGCGTGATATATTCGACGCCCGCTCCTGTATCTGCGCTGCTGTCCATCAGGCCCGATACTCCGCTGACGATCAGCAGCGCCAGCAGGATCACTGTAGCTGCTGCCGCGCAGAGCAACAGATTTCGCTTCGTCTTCTGTTTGAAATGCTTCATAAGATATCTGTCTTTCTATATTAAAACTGAGATACTGTCACAATAATATATAATAATACTTTTTTTGCCCCTAAAAGTCAATGTCGCAGCCGGGATCGCACGGGGATAAAGAAGCCGGAATCCTTGCTGGATCCCGGCTTCTTACGCTTTTTCTCCTCTTTTATGAATTTTTTATGTTCACGCTTTCGTCCCCAGACTGTCAATGATCGTGATAACCAGTCCCCGGATGCTGTTTTCCGTCGTCCGGTACGGCGCTATCCTGAGCGTATAGAACCTTCCGTTCATGGCGGTCACTTCCCGGTCGATGGGCACAAGATCTTTCAACACATTTTTTGCATCCTCGATAATGTCCTCCTCGGGGAAACTGTGGGCGAAGATCTGCAGGGAACGTCCCACATCGTGGTCCATGAGCTGAAATTCTCTTCCTATGTATTCCGTAAATTTCCTGATATTGAGACTGCTGTCTACAAAGAGGATACCGATCATTGTAGACGACAGGAAATTTGACAGGTCGTTGGTAAGCGTCGTTAGTTCGTCCAGCTTCTGCTGACACTCTGTGTTCACGGTATACAGTTCTTCATTGACAGACTGAAGCTCTTCGTTGGAACTCTGCAGTTCCTCATTCGCTGTGAGAAGTTCTTCGTTCGCTGCCTGAAGTTCCTCGTTGACCGTCTCCAGCTCACCGATCGTCGATTTCAGATCATTCTGAGACTCATGAAGCTCCTGCTCCAGATCTGAGATACGCCTCGCAGCCGTAGTGTCCACGTCGTACTTCTCGGTCACTCCATCCAGATCATCCGGCACATGTTCCATAAAGAGCACCGCGATCAGTCCTGTATCCTTCCTGTCTCGGTCCGGTACCGGACTTACGATAAGATCGATATCTCTGCGTCCTTCCGGACAGTCTACGGCGATCCCCGTATACGTGACTGTGATATGCTCCACTCTGCACCGGTTCAGCGCCGTGGATGCCACAAGGCTCAGATCATCGTTGATCATACTGAACAAATTAAAAGTAGCTTTTCCCGGGGCGATCGTAAGATAGTCCGTATAATTTCCAAAGAAATGGATCACATTGTTTGCTTCATTGACAACAACTGATGCCGGAAGGAAGCTCTCCATAAAATGTACATAAGAACTTTCCAGCGAGTAATCTCCGGTCTCGCGGTCTGACAGACCTGTGGGCCTTGGCGATACTGCCTGAACATTCGGTATATTAAATGACGGCGGCGTAAACTCATCCACTTTTCCTTCTCCTTTATGTATATATATCTTTTCTGCGCTGCACACAGGAGCGAATACATTCGAGTATTCTCCTGCTGTTTCGCTCTTGCCAAGGAACAGATATCCTCCGTTCTTGAGCGCGGAATGGAAAATCCCAAACAGCGTTCTCTGCAGCACAGGCTGGAAATAGATCATCACATTTCTGCAGCATATCAGGTCCAGCTTGCCAAAAGGCGGATCTGAAAGCATATTGTGAGGAGCAAATATGATCATCCGGCGTATCTCCTTGGAGATCGTGTACTGATCATTCTTTTTTGTAAAGAATTTTGCCAGACGCTCGCTTGAGACATCGTCGATGATGCTTTCCGTGTACACGCCCTTCCCCGCCTGCTCTATAGCTTTGGCGTCGACGTCTGTCGCAAATATCTTGATGTCACGGTGTACGTTAAGTTCGTCGAGCACCTCCCGGAAGAGGATCGCGATCGAATACGCCTCCTCCCCGGTAGAGCATCCTGCGCTCCAGACGCGGATCGGCTCTTTCTCCCCGCTGCGCTCCACAATATTGCAGATAACTTTCTTCTTAAGTTTCTCAAAGAACGACGGATCACGGAAGAAATTGGTCACGCCGATCAGGATCTCTTTTACAAGTATGTTTGCCTCGTCTACATTTTCTCCCAGCAGCTCGACATATTTTGCCAGGTTCGTGCTGTGCGTCACCACCATCCTGCGCTCGATACGCCGCAGCACTGTCGTCCTCTTGTAATTGGTAAAATCGATCCCGCTCGCTTTCTTAAGGATCGCATAGATCCGCGGAAATACTTCCTCGTCTGTCAGCAGACCTTCCTGCTCCTGCGGACGGATCAGCGTCGGATAATTGCTGAAGTTAAGAATCTCATCCACGATCGCATCCGGTGAGAGGATAAAATCCGCCAGTCCCGTGTTGATCGCGCTCCTCGGCATGCCGTCGAACTTCGCTGTGTCCGGACTCTGGATGAGCACAAGTCCTCCTTTTTCTTTCACGGCTTTTATCCCGCTTGTCCCGTCAGAGCCTGTGCCGGACATCACCACCGCGATGCTCCGGTCTTTCTGCTCCTGTGCGAGGGAAGTAAAGAATACATCGATGGGATGGTTGAGCATCCCCTGGACAAATTCTGTCAGTATCAGTTTCCCGTCTCTGAGTGTCATATTATTCTTCGGCGGTATGAGATATACTGTATTCGGTTCAACTTCCATCTCATTCTCGGCCTGTATGACCGTCATCATGGTATGTTTCCCCAGGATATCTGCCATCAGGCTCTTATAGTCCGGCGACAGATGCTGGACTACGACAAAGCTCAGCCCGCTGTTGCTGGGCATATGCTGGAAGAACTGCTGGAGAGCCTCCAGTCCCCCGGCAGACGCACCAATCCCGATGATAAGAGGACGTTCCTGTCGTGTTTCTTCCTCTTTTCCACTGGTGCTGTTCGTCTCTGTCATTTCAAAATACCTCCTTGTTCTCTTGGTCCTCTGTCTATTTCCTTTCTGCGCAGGCAATCCTCGTTTTCAGATATCGCTCTTCAAAATCCGTCGCCGAAAGGGGCTTTGCATAATAGAAGCCCTGGCCGTATATACATCCCGCCTTCAGGAGCGCCTGCTCCTGCTGCTGCGTCTCAACGCCCTCCGCGATGCACTGCATTCCGAAGTTCCGGCATATCTGCGTGATATTCTCTACAAGCATGCAGCTTATCGCATTCCCGGGGATATCGTTAACAAGGCTTCTGTCCAGCTTGATCGTATTGAACTTGATATTGCTGAACACAGATATATTGGCATAACCGGAACCAAAATCATCCAGTTCAAAATTGACGCCGCATTCCCGAAAATTATCTACAATACAGGAGAGCGATGCTTTCTCCATATCGCCCGCAGTCTCCGTGATCTCCAATTCGATCTGATCGGCCGGTATATTGGGGTAGCGGCTCTGGATCGCAAGCACGGACGCAAGCACTGTAGGATGGAACAAAGTGATCCTGGACATATTGACGGATACTTTAATGAGCGGCAGCCCTTTCGCCTGCCAGTCGCTCAGCTGCCTTAATACCTGATCCAGCATGAACAGGTCGAGGTCCCGTATGGATCCGTCTTTCTCAAGCGTCTCGATAAACTGTCCGGGAGAAATGATATTTCCATCCTTATCGATGCCTCTGACCAAAGCCTCAGCTCCCGCCAGCTGCCCGTCTCTCATATCGACCTTGGGCTGGAAGAACGCTACAAACTGCTGTCTTAAAAACCCGCTCTGCTTATCTTCACCGGACCCGTACTCTGTCGGATGCAGACTCTTCCCACATCTCCCGTCCACATTCTCGCTGCGCATAATAGCCTGGGCTTCACGTACGAGATTCTTTGCAGAGAATATCCCCTCCGACCACACGGAGCCGATCCTGACCTGACGCGGATAGCGTCTCTGTATCATCGTGCGCAGACGGGCGCACCGTCCGTTGAACACTTCCTGGATCGTATTGGGAAAGAGTACCACGAACTCCGCGTCCCATGTCCGGAAGATATATGCGTTCCCGAAGATTGTAAGGAGCGTCTCCGAAATGTAGAGGAGCATCTTTCTGCCGTACTCGAATCCAAAGCTGCTGTTGATCGAAGAAAAGTCCGGCACATCGAGCGAGAGCGCGCCCATGGAGCTATATACATCTGAGTCCAGCGAATATACTACGTCCATATACGAGCTCAGGTTCGGCAGCATGGTAAGCGCGTCGTGTCCTGTATTATTCTTTCTGTCAGCAAGTATGTCGAATCGCTTCTGCTCGCCGACGATATAGGGAATCAGCGTATTAAGAAGAGCTGCCTCAGAGGAATGCTTCTTCGCGTTCTCCACACAGAGGAACCCCGTGATCTCATCCTTTTTCTTCATCGGACACACGGTAAAATTCCATCCGCTGCTCCTATAATCCCCGTCGGCTGCGGACGATCTGTTCTCTGTATAGATCGGCAGTTCCTTCTCCATACATTTCTTGAGAAGCGGTATCTGCCCGATCTGTACCCCCGACATCACATAACGTATGCTCTGTTTGCCCCACTCTGTCCACTCCTGCTGCATCGTCACCGTCTGCCCGTCGTCAGAAAGCGCAAGGATATATACTCTTGCAGCTTTATAGTAGCTGCCGATACTGTGCAGTGCGTTTATAAGGGACGCTTCCAGCGAGACAGACTTGAGCATCTCAGTGACACATTGAAACGCGGCTTTCTGCTCTTCCTTTGTCAGCGGACGCTCGAGCTCGCTTTCCCGGACCGTGATCCCTTCTTTATTCTCTTTTCTGAGGCCGGTCCATGCCCAGTCCTCATCCTCGCTGGGGAATACGACGGTATCCATGGCAGAGTTTTTCCACATCTCACACAGATACCCTGCGCGGAACAGCAGCATCTCGCAGTCTGTCTCATCGCTCTGCTCTGTCACTGTGCCGGCGACAAATCTGATCCTGTCAAGCTCCGGCATGCCTTCCATGGACACCCTCACATAGGCGAACGCATCTTCGATCCTCCGCTTGACATCAAACCGGGTGCCAACGTCCGGAAAGAATGCATATACCATATCCGGTCTGTACTGGCCTGTAATGCATTCTGTCCCCAGAGACAGCGAAAGCGCGATCGCGATAAAGCGGCGGATATCCGATGCTTTGCCGCTTCTCTTTTCGATCTCCTCATCCGATCCGCCCACGAACCGGATCAGGCTGAGCGCACATTGTCGGCTCTCTCCGTTTTCAATAAGACAGGATGAGATCTGTTTTGCAGTAGTATAATCATAGAGTCCTGTCCAGGGATCCCTGGATATCCCGTTCTCAATCCTGCTCTCCCATTCGTGCCGTTTCTGACATTCGCTGAAGCAGGCAAACATATATACCGACTGTGTCTTTGGATCCCTGACAAGATTCACGGCATCGGATATCCACTGGACAGCCCCTCCGTCATCCACGCGCCTGTACTCGGCCGAAGACCACAGGTCGCCCTTCTCATAAGCCTCCAGCAGGCGCTGTCTGTCGAACCGCTCCCTGAGCCGCCGCTTCTCGGACTCCGTAAACAGACGGATCCCCTGAATTCCTTCTTTCTCCATGATCTCTGTATATGATTTGCCCCATGTCCACGCAGTATGGTCACTCCCTGCGATCCATATCTCGTCTATATAATCGGATGTCACATTTACTTTGAGTCTGACGATCAGATTATGCCGCAGCACTTCCGGCAACGGTCTCCTCGGGAACAGTCCGGGCCCTATCCCGGATATATCCGGCAGTTTCGACTGAATGCCGATCGCCTTGAGCGGAGTTCCCTCGCTGTCTGCCACCATGCGGTAAGACAGCGATACCCAGCCATAGCAGTCCCGCGCCGGATCTTTCATGATAAAATTCCCTGTTCCCCCGTTCTTTCCTCTCATGAGGTCGTCTGCAAAAGCCCTGAAATCTGAAGCCGACTCCGGGTGGATGATCCCTCTCTCCAGAAACGATTCGGGAAAATCTTTGATCACTGTATCCGGGCTGCATTTCTGCTCGTCCACATTAAATATATTATAGGTTCTCGCACCTATATTCACTTCCCAGAGGACATTGGGCGTCTGCCGGAATGCGACACTGAGCCTGTCATTACTCTCACGGAGCTGATCTTCGGTCTCTATCAGCCTGGAAATGTCCGTGGAAAGCTCCAAAAGAACAGGATTGCGGCTCGCCGGATAAGCCACACGCGCCACTCTGACATGGCGCCATATCCATTCTTTTCCATTGCCGGATATTTTATGAATATGTTCCGATACTTCATCTCTGTCTGCACACTCCCTTAAAAACTGCACGTAATCGGCCATATAATCCGGATGGATGCCTGTCTTTCTCAGTGTACACGGCAGATGATAGGCATCCGAGGGAAGCCCCTGCATCCGGTAGAACCCCTGACTTACATAGATCAGGCGCGGCTCTTTCCCGTCCACCTCGATGAGGCCTGCACCGCCATCCAGGTATTTGAGCAGCGTATTCATGGGAATTGCATTGACAGCTTTCGACCTGTCCCCATTCTTTTTGTTCATCACTTCTGATTCATTCGTCAGGACACAGTAATTCTTCTGCCCGCTGCTTTTCGCCTTATAAAGTGCGGCCGCGGCCTGTCCGAACACCCCTTCAAATGTTAAGCCGTTTCCCTCTGCCATGTATACGCCGACACTGGCGCCGACATCTGCCAGAGCGTCTGCTTTTGTACTGATATTAAGCGCTTTACACAGACGCGCGGCTTTATCCTCAGCCTCCTTCCGTCCTGCTCTCCACACGGTAAATATAAGATACTCACCGCATCCTGTCCTGCTCACGATGTCGGAGGCATAAAACATGGAGGACAGTATTTCGCCTGCCTGCTTTTCAATCTCACGCTCTTCATCTTTCCCCGGTCTTTTCCCGGCTTCTGCCGGGTTGTACAGGTCGATCATGAACATCGCACATACATCGCTGTCTTCCATTCGGGCAAGCCGCTGCTCAATATACTCATGCGCTGTTTTCCCGTTCAACAGTCCATTTTCCCATGGACTGCTTTTTTCTTCTATTTTTCGCAACGGATTGTTACCCCCCCCCCACTCTGCTAACGCCCGTCAACTTTTTCTCCTTCATAAATTACTGTCTCCTCTCACCGCTATACTCGATACGCCAGGCCTGTCCGTACAGATGTCTTTTTTCGTTTGTAAAAAACATAAAAATCACCACATATAGGGATAGTATACTGCATTCTCATTTTTGTTTCTACACTTTATGTCAATTTTGTCGTTTTATCTGAAAATAAATTTATTTACTGTCGACAATCCATCCCGTCCCGTTTTGTGTTATGATAATAAGACCGGGCAGACGATATCCCGTCGCCAGATTACGCATGCGGAGGAATGATGATGCTATCTCTTAATCTGACTGATATCAAAGATTTTACGTCGCATCTTTTTCTGAAAGATACTTTCGATGAATTCTGTTTTATCGAGGGAGAGATCGTGACTTTCAATACGTTCAGAATCAACGGCGCTATACAGAAGGAATTCTTTGACTCCGACGCTGTACTCCCGGAATATTCCTGCTGGAAGAATATCCGCGAATACTGCCGGTCTCTCATAAAGGGAAAACGCACGCCTCTGGACTTCCGCTTTATCCTGAGCCTTCCGCCCGAAAGTATCGGGCATCTCGTCGCAGAGAACCTGCCCTCTCTGGACGCCTCGAACATACAGGGACTCTACCTGAATCTTCACTTTAACAAAGACGGACTTTCCTGTGTGACCGGGACCTCTTTTAAGACATTTACACCGGACAAATCGCTGGAACATATGTGGGACGAGACGGTGCAGAAATTCTTCAGACATCACGGTATCATATTTGAACTAAGTTAAGAAAAGACCTGAGGCCGGCTCACTGATCTTCATCCAGTGCGCCGGCCTCCTCGTCTGCTTCCTCAACTGTCAGCACATCCGCCAGAGAGTTGTCCGTGACAAATGTATTCACATTATATAAAAATAAGATATCCGTTATCCCGTAATTCTGTATCAGACTGTCGACATTGTCATAAAAATACCGTGCGTCTATCATAATGATATTCTGGTAATACGGCAGAAGGAACTGCACAAAACAATTCGCATAGGAATCCTTAAACAGGAGCAGATTCTTCCTTTCCGGCTGTGTTGTGCCGATGTCGATTCTTGAGTGGTTGCCGCCGAAAAAAACGGTATATTTATCTTTTTCTTTCAGGCATGCACTGTCATAGATAGACGTTGACTTCTCGTTTTCTTCCACATAGTTCACGATATAATCCGGCTCGATATTAGCCGCTTCATAGACCTCTATGACATCTTTTGATCCGTGGTATCCGCTCTTTGATGCGAGCGTTCCCTGGAAGTCACTTGCAACCGTGTGTATATTGTACTCAGTTTCCACATTCTCAATGCCCATCGCCTCCGCGACTGTGTCAAAAGCATAACGGGCTCCCAGGCTTGTCCAGTGATGATCCGTCTTGTAATAGATATTCTCATCGGCATGCTTTTTCAGCACGTCGGTCACATTGATATCGTGCACAGATTCTCCCGTCATTTCCCGGATCTGCTGCAGATCCGCCTCCTGATCCCTTACAGGAGCCTGAGCCGGCAGCTTATCCCCGAGAATGTAAAACGAATTCGGAACCCAGCAGGTATATGTCGCTATGTCGGGATACCTCTCGGCAAGAGCTGATACGGCAGCCATATTATTCGACACGTTCTCCCAGTCGGGATCATCCGGTTTCTCCATAAGGTAGCCGTCTTTCCCGAGATACACGCCGTTTGATTCCTTTTTGCCAAGCAGCATATCTTCGTATAGCTTGAGGGTGATCCACTGATTTCTCGCGAAGAACTGGTCCGAGACGTAACTTTCAAAATCCTTCATATAATCTCCGCTCATGAGAGCCTCCCATGTAAGCTTCGGTCTCTGAGCCAGCATCCGGTTTTCCTCATCCGAGAACTCCTGATCCCTCTTTATGATATTAGCAAGTACGAGGAGAACGAGGAGAACCCCGAATACACTTACCAGCCTGCGGTAAAATCTGCGCTGTATCTTCCCCGTCCCCTGTCTCCTTTTCCGGTTTTCACGCTCTCTTGACGCCATTTTTCTTTCCCCTAAAATCTGAAATATAGAAACGGATTATATGTGGCATTTACCAGATATGCCACCGACAATACGAAGATCGCCAGATACGCTCCCATTGCGATGGCCGTCCGGCCTTTGCTGCCTCCAAATACGATCCTTGTAAATTTTTTATAAGTAAACGGAACAGAACAGATCACGGACAACAGGATAAGCAGGGCATAATTATACAGATAATATATCCCTGTGGAGTCAGCCAGTCCATTCGCCCCTATTCCAAACATCGCGCCGATATAGGATACCGCGTCTCCCATACCCGGCGAGAAAAACAATACCCATCCGATCAGGACAAAAAGCATCGTGTAAATATGCTTCACAAAGTTCGGGACTTTCTCCAGGACTCCTTTCAGCACGTATTTTTCAAGCAGCAGAAGGGCTCCGTAATACAGTCCCCAGAAAATGAAGTTCCATGCCGCCCCGTGCCAGAATCCTGTCAGGAACCACACGATGAAGATATTTCGTATGGCTTTGGCTGTGCTCACTCTGTTGCCGCCCAGAGGAATGTACACGTACTCTCTGAACCATGTTCCAAGAGAAATGTGCCATCTGCGCCAGAACTCCGTGATGCTCTTCGATATATACGGATAATCAAAGTTCTTCATGAACTCGAAGCCGAACATCTTGCCCAGACCGATCGCCATATCTGAATATCCGCTGAAGTCAAAATAAATCTGGAAAGCATAGGCCACACACCCTACCCAGGCGGACAGCACCGACATCTTTCCGTCCGGGAGAGCCGCTATCGCGTCGTATGCCATTCCGATGTTGTTAGCAAGGAGCACTTTCTTCCCAAGCCCCCTTAAGAACCACGCGATCCCGTTGCCAAAGCCCGGAAGCGTGATCCGACGGTTGTCAAGCTGCGCCTCTATATCCGCATAGCGTACGATTGGTCCGGCAATAAGCTGCGGGAACATGGTGATATATGTTCCGAAGTTGATCAGGTTCTTCTGAACAGCCACATTGCCCTTGTATACGTCTATGATGTATGACAGCGTCTGAAACGTATAAAATGATATTCCTACGGGAAGCGAAAGTTCCTTATAAGGAATATCAAACGGCAGGACAGCGTTTATATTTTCCATAAGGAATCCATAATATTTAAAAAACATCAGGATTCCAAGATTTACTCCCACGGTCAGCCAGAATACAAAGCGCGTCCGGCCTTTATCCTGCTGTCTTTTGTGGTAATCGATCTCTATCCCGCTTATGTAGTTATAGACAATGCTGAACACCATCAGAATGATGTAAACAGGTTCTCCCCATGCATAGAAGATCAAACTGCTTATGAGGAGCACAACGTTTTTCCCCGGTTTCGGCACCACAAAATATACGAGCAGAGTGATCGGAAGAAAAACAAAAATAAAAAACACACTACTGAATATCATAATCTCTGATCCCTTTATAAACTATTTTCTACAGACTGTCCCGAAAAGCCTGATCCGCAGCCTGAGCCTTTCCGTTCACGACAAACAGAACGTAGTTTCCCTGTGTATCCAAAACGTGATCATCCAGCAGCTTGCACTGTTCCGGGCCATACCCCTCGAAGCTCTGGAGCTGAGTGTCCACTCTGGATTCAACGGCGCTCTCCACACTGTCGGCCTGCGATACATCTTTCAGCTTTACGATCAGCACTTCTTCCACTTTCATGTTGGAATCCGACACATACAGACTGACCGCGTCATAATCATTTGCATTGATCCCGTAGAGACGCTTGACCGTGCGGTTGTCTGCAGGCAACAGATCCGTCATATCGGCCGCTCCCGTCACCGCCTCCGTCACAGTTTCTATGGACGCGTCGCTTATCTTGTCTCCGCGCATCAGGTTGATTATGAATATGAACAGAAATACCAGAAGTATATATTTGACAGCGCCCAGCGCTTTCATCCATCGTTCCATCATTCGTCTACCCCCGCGATCATATTCATCGCCCAGTATTGATAAAAATCTTTCTGAAAATGGATGCCGTCCATATCATATAGATCGCTGTGTTCTTCATATACCGACGTATTGTCTATGTAGTGATATCCTTTTTCCTCACACCATGCCTTTACAGCCGCGTTATAATCCGGTATTTCTTTCCATTTCTCTGATTCTTCATAAGCAACATCCTTCGCCGGGAGGATCGAGTTGATGTAAATTTCCGTGTCAGGGAGCAGGCTCATAAGTTCCTGCATCACTTTCTCATACCCCGCCACATAGTCCTCCGGCGTTTCCCACAGGCCGATGCTCACATCATTAAGTCCTGTACACAGGAAAAGATAGGACGGATTCAACGCCGCAATCTGATCTTCATGCTTGGCGATATCCGCTATCGTATATCCTCCTTCCGCGATCACCCGCTGACTGTCGAGGAACTCATAGAACGAAAACCCGACCGTTCTGGAATCCCCGAATATCACATAATCACTGAACTGAGCCCACAGAGAAAGCTCGCCCGCCTCGATCGCCGCAAGCTGCGACTCCTTCTTGACGGATTTGACTTCCTGCTCCACACTGGTGATATCCTTGCTTTCCAGTTGTTTTAAATATTCTGTTCCCACTTTGACTTCTTCTCTGTTCGGATCCCACCACGCCCGTATACTGACGATGAGGATGAGCACGACCAACAGAGCGCAGACTGCAGTAACGATCCATTTATATTTCTTCAGCAATGAAACTATCTGGTCCATAAAACCCCCAAAATTCCACAAAATTCGACATTATGATAAAGGATATATGCATAATGTTACATTTATTTGACTCTTTTGTTACACAAACATTAAATTATCATTTTGTACACTTATTCCGCTTCTTTTTTACTGTTTTCACTCTCAGCCGAAAAATATCCACGCATCGCCCTCACGGGCTCTGCGTGGATATCCTGCAGACTGTACTGTATCTTATTTTGTCAGCAGCATCATGATCTCGTTGCTCCGCTGCACGAACGCCGTCATCTCTTCCGGGCTGAGCGGCTTGTGTGCCAGCATCGCCAGGTCGTAAAGCTGTTTACAGATGACCGGCACATTTTTGCTGCGCTTATGCTCTACGAGGAATTTCACAAGCGGATGGTTCGCATTCAGGATCAGAGTAGCCTGTGTGCCGAACATGGACGGATCCATGCCGTTCATGCCGTACATCTTCATCATCTCCGCCATACGTCTGTCCTGCTCGGAGAGGACCGCCATCGACGCTACTTTGTCGTCTTTGAGTTTCTCGACTTTTACATCCAGCTTGTCGTTGTTCAGCTCTTTGCGGAAGATCTCCACCAGACTGTCCGCCGTCTTCTGGAAGTCCTCTTTCTCTTCCTCTGCCACTTCGTCTTTCAGAGACTCGTGGACGTCCGCATCGATCCGCAGGAACTGGAGATCCGGATGTTTCTGCTCCAGATATGTCACAAATGCCGAGTCAATGTTGTGCGTCAGGATGATCGCATCCTGTCCCTGGGACTTGAACATATTGATATACTGGCTCTGCTGTACTTCATCCGTCACATAATAGATGCTTGTCTTCTTTTCTTCCTTATCGGAATCTGCTCCATCTTCAGAAGACTCTGCCGCGTCCTCGCCTTTGCTCTCTTTGATCACATCCTCCAGCGTCAGATACTTGTGATCCAGATTCTTATAGATCATGGAGTCCTTCATCTTCTCGCCGAATTTCTCATCTTTCAGGCATCCGAACTTAATGAACGGACTGATATCATCCCAGTATTTTTCGTAGTTCTCACGGTCTGTCTTAAACATTCCGGTAAGCTTGTCAGCCACCTTCTTGGAAATGTAATCTGCCACTTTATTTACAAATCCGTCGTTCTGCAGAGCGCTTCTCGATACGTTCAGCGGCAGATCCGGACAGTCGATCACTCCCTTTAATACCATGAGGAATTCGGGGATCACTTCTTTGATGTTATCCGCGATGAAAACCTGATTGTTGTACAGCTTGATCGTTCCTTCAATAGATTCGTACTCTGTATTGATCTTCGGGAAATACAGGATTCCCTTTAAGTTAAACGGATAGTCCATATTGAGATGGATCCAGAACAGGGGCTCCTTGTAATCCATAAATACCTTGCGGTAAAATGCAACGTACTCATCCTTTGTACACTCGCTTGGGTTCTTGCCCCACAGAGGATGTGTATCGCTTATGGAAACCGGGCGTTTCACGATCTTGACCTTCTTCTTCGGTTCGCCCTCTTCTCCTTCTTTCTTTTCCTCTTCAATGTGCTCGACTACCTCGTCAGTATCCAGCAGATCTTCTTCATCGATCGTCTCATATTCCGGTTCTGCATTTGCCTTGGACAGGAATATCTCGACCGGCATGAATGAGCAGTATTTCTCCAGCACTTCTCTTGCACGGTACTCGTTGGCAAACTCCAGGCTGTCTTCGTTGAGGAACAGTGTGATCTCAGAACCTACTGTCGTCTTATTGCCATCCTGCATCTCGTACTCCGTGCCGCCCTGGCTCGCCCAGTGTACCGGCGTCGCGCCTTCCTTATAGGAAAGTGTGTCGATCTGAACTTCGTCGGCTACCATAAATGCCGAATAAAATCCGAGACCGAAATGTCCGATCATATCGTCCTCTGTCGTCTTGTCTTTATATTTCTCAAGAAACTGAGTTGCGCCGGAAAAAGCGATCTGCGTGATATACTCTTCTACTTCTTCCGCTGTCATTCCAAGTCCGTTGTCGATGAACTTCATCGTCTTCTCTTCCGGGTTGACGATCACCTGGATCTTCGGTTTATAATCTTCCGGGAGTTCATACTCTCCCATCATATCCAGTTTTTTCAGCTTTGTGATCGCATCGCAGCCGTTTGATATCATCTCACGAACAAAAATATCATGGTCAGAATATACCCATTTCTTGATGATAGGAAATATATTCTCGCTGTCGATCGATAAGTTTCCTTTCTTTAATTCCATCGTTGTACACACTCCTTATATATGAATATTTTTCTATCTCGTTATCCAAAAGACATTCTAGTACACAGAATTTTAAAAGTCAATAGAAAATTAGCACTCTTTTCATATGAGTGCTAATAATTCTGTTAAAAATATAAAAAAATTATTAATGTATACTTTATCTGCAATTAGTGCTATGCTTAATCTGTCGCCGTCATCTGATGATGCGGCAGCATTTTTATGAAAGGAGTCATGGGATACTATGGATGATAAGAATAATGAACCTGCAAAGCCTGTTATAAAGAGGGCGGTCACAGACGGACAGCTCCATCAGATCGCAGATCTTGCAGAGGTCATCTGGAACGAACATTTCACCCCGATCATCGGGAAAGAACAGGTAGATTATATGGTAGAGAAATTCCAGTCCTATCCGGCGCTTAAGGAGCAGACTGCCGACGGATACGAATACTACCAGCTTTTTGACCGCAATGTGTTCTGCGGGTACACAGGAATCCATCCCGGAGAAGATGGACGTCTTTTCCTGAGCAAGCTTTACATAAAGAAAGAATACCGGGGCCGGCATCTGGCGACTCAGGCGTTCGATTTCCTGCAGGACCTCTGCCGTGAGCGCGGATACTCCGCTATCTGGCTTACCTGCAACAAGTACAATAAAAACAGCCTTGCCGTATACCGCCACCTTGGATTTGATACTGTCGACACTCAGGAGGCCGATATCGGAGGAGGCTTTATCATGGACGACTATATCATGGAGTACCGGATCATATGATCCGGCGCCCTGTATCTTACTCCTGTCCGGTCCTGTCTTTATCCGGCCGGTTCACAATGATGATCCCCGCGCTTACAAGCGCCAGCGCGGCAAGATTCTTCCATTCAAGGACAGCCTCGCCGAGTATGAGTCCTGAGAGCGCAACACCGAAGATCGGGATCGTAAAGGTATAGACCGCCACCCTCCCGACAGGATTATATTTCATCAGGATCGTCCACACACTGAAAGCCACAGTGGATAACAGCGCCATATAGGCCAGCAGGATCACGCTTTTACCGGTGAATCCTGTCACGCGCCCGCCCATCGCAAGACCGGCGACGATAAGGACGGCGCCTCCCACGAGCGTCTGATACGCGGTGATCGTCATCGGGCTCTCCTCATCCGCTATGAGCTTGAGCAGCACCATGCTGACCGCATATACCGCGGTACAGAGCAGGATCATGCCCTCGCCCCGCAGAGTAAATCCGCCGCCCCATGCCCCGGGCGAGAGATTCACCGCCACGACTCCTGCAAGACCGAGGATGCATCCTGCTGTCTTTCTCAGATTCATTTTCTCATTTTTCAGCATAAAATGCGCCGCGATCAGCGCGATAAATCCCTGCGATGCATTGATGATCGAGCCTTTCGCTCCCGTAGTGTATGCGAGCCCGATATAAAAACACACATACTGCGCGGTTGTCTGGAGCAGTCCCTGGCGTACGATATGCCAGACCGACGTCCGCTTCATCGTCAGGAACTTTTTCTCAAGGATGCAGCCTGTTAAAAAGGTAAACACACCTGAGAGGAAAAAACGGTACCCGGCGAACAGGATCTGGCTCCCCGTGCCCTCAATGTCCAGCCAGTCGTACCCGAGCTTGATACAGGGAAATGCGCTTCCCCAGAGTGCACAGCACATGAGGGAAAGCGCACATACAGCAGCCGGTCTGTCATACAGTCTCCGGCTCATCGTATGTTTCTCCAAAAAGTTCTACCGTAACTTTCTTCATCTTCTGAGGCTCGAGCGGGCGGTCATTGTAGTCCGTAGCCGTCTCAGCGATCTTATTAACCACATCCATACCCTCTGTGATCTTTCCAAATGCCGCATACGCGCCGTCCAGATGCGGAGATTTCTCATGCATGATAAAGAACTGGCTTCCCGCAGAATCCGGGTGCATGGCACGGGCCATGGAGAGCACTCCCGGATCGTGCGCCAGGTCGTTTTTGAAACCGTTCTGATCGAACTCTCCCTTTATCGTATAACCCGGTCCGCCCATCCCGGTCCCGTCCGGACAGCCTCCCTGAATCATGAAACCGCGGATGACCCGGTGAAAGATGAGTCCGTCATAAAATCCCTTATTGACCAGTGAGATAAAGTTTCTCACTGTATTGGGCGCGATATCCGGATAGAGTTCCGCTTTCATGATGTCTCCGTTTTCCATCTCAAATGTAACAACTGGATATGCCATAATCATATTCCTCACTTTCTCTGCCTTACTCTGCATAAATGCAGTCTCTATATTGTACCTGTTCTTGTTCTCTTCGTCAATCTTCGGTATTCTGAAATCTGATCAGATCTGTGCCTGAACATCTGTGCCTGAACATCAGATAAGATACGGAAGATCCGTCATCGGTATGGTCGAAATGTACATTATTTTTTTATTTTTTTGGTCACTCGTGACATTGTCCGATCCCGCCTTCGGGATTATACTGGTTTCAGATTCAGAGAAAACAAATTTTTAAGGAGGCTACATAAAATGGCAAGTTTATCACTTGAAGGCATTCAGAAAATTTACCCGAACGGATTCCACGCAGTGAAGGACTTCAATCTTGAGATCGAAGATAAAGAGTTCATCATCTTCGTAGGACCTTCAGGATGTGGTAAATCTACGACACTTCGTATGATCGCAGGTCTGGAAGATATCTCCGGCGGTACACTGAAGATCGACGGCAAAGTTATGAACGATGTAGAGCCGAAAGACCGTGATATCGCAATGGTATTCCAGAACTACGCTCTGTATCCGCATATGACAGTATATGACAACATGGCATTCGGACTGAAACTTCGTAAAGTTCCGAAGGATGAGATCGATAAGAAAGTCCGTGAGGCAGCAAGGATCCTTGACCTCGAGAAACTGCTTGACCGTAAGCCGAAAGCTCTTTCCGGCGGACAGAGACAGCGTGTCGCTATGGGACGTGCGATCGTTCGTAACCCGAAGGTATTCCTTATGGACGAGCCTCTCTCCAACCTGGATGCAAAACTGAGAGTCCAGATGCGTATCGAGATCTCCAAGCTTCATGAGAACCTGGGCGCTACGATCATCTACGTAACACATGACCAGACAGAGGCTATGACACTTGGTACAAGGATCGTAGTTATGAAAGACGGTGTTGTTCAGCAGGTAGACACACCTCAGAACCTTTACAATACACCTTGCAATCTGTTCGTAGCAGGATTCATCGGATCCCCGCAGATGAACTTCATGGATGCCGTATGTAAAGTAAACGGACAGGACGTAACACTTACAGTCGGCGAGCACGTACTGAAAGTGCCGGCTTCCAAGAGAAAAGCTCTCATCGACGGCGGATACGACGGAAAGACAGTCGTACTCGGTATCCGTCCTGAAGACGTACATGATTCCGAAGCATTTATCAGCAACTCACCGGACAGCGTGATCACTTCTACGATCAAAGTTTACGAGCTGCTCGGCGCAGAAGTATTCCTTTACTTCGACGTAGAAGGAACACAGATGACAGCGCGTGTAAATCCGCGTACGACTCTGAGAACAGGCGACAAAGCTGTATTCGCACTCGACATGGAGAAGATCCACGTATTTGACAAAGAGACAGAGTTGACGATTACAAACTAATGCTTTAAAATTGGGATAGCAGCTGAGCGGCAGCAAAGATGCTATTCACCGCTGGTCAGCCTGACCGGCAAGCTTACCGCTTATCTATCATAATATGAGGGGCTGCACTTGTATCACGAGTGCAGCCCTTTTGCAGGTGCGACGAGCCAAAGTCCGGGCCTGCCCGGAGCCTTGGCGACCGCTTACAATCTGGAATCTGCCTTTTGGCGCTTCCGATGATTATTTCAGGCAAGTACGGAGAAGAAGGAAGAATGGATCACTCACAGGAACTGGCAAAAGCGCTCGCGGAACTGAAACGGATCACAGGTATCACGCTGAAACTGCCGGACGACGGCTCAAATGTGGATGCGGAGAATACGCTCACTCAGATCCGATGTCTGTGCACTGCCTACAAGGAGAAATACAACAAAACAGATTTTCTCCACGGACTCATGACAGGCGGTATTCCCGCCTATGATATTCAGGAGCGCGCAGCGCGTCTCCATATCAGCACGGGGGATCGGCGTGTCCTGTATCTTCTTGAATCCAGAAATCTTGACGACGCCGTAAACGAGATACTGAAAAATCTTTTTCCAGCACAGACAAAGACTTATCTCGTGCCTGTGAAAGACAATACGACCGCGGTCCTGCGCCCTCTGCGTTCGGAAGAGACGCCCGAGGACAGCAGACATATCGCAAGGACGATCGTCGACACTCTGAACACAGAGGCTCTCGCGCAGGTGCAGGTGGCTTACAGTTTTGCCATCGAAAATCTTGCTGACCTGCCGGAGGCTTTCCGTGAGACAAGCCTTGCCCTGAGAGTCGGAAAGCTCTTTTACTCTGATCAGACGGTCTTCCCATACAATGAACTGGGGATCGGACGCCTGATCTATCAGCTCCCCGTCTCGCTGTGCGAGAATTTTCTGAAAGAAATATTCGGATCTGACATTCCGGACTCATTCGATGACGACACCCTTGGGACAGTCAACCGTTTCTTTCAGAACAATCTCAACATCGCAGAGACTTCAAGGCAGCTTCATATGCACCGCAACACTCTGATCTACCGTCTGGAGCAGATCGAGAAACGCACGGGTCTGGATATCCGTCTCTTCGAGGACGCCATGACATTCAAGATCGCGACCATGGTGCTGAATTACTTACAAACAGAAAGGAATCCTTAAACTATGAACGATGCATTATATGAACAACTTATCTCCTGCAGGCCAAAACCGTACGATCTGCCGGTCAGGATACTCGTCATCTTCCTGATCGTTGCAGTCATAGTGTTCGGCATGCCTTTTATCGGCTTTCTGTCCTTTATGATCGCAGTCATCCTTGCAGTTATCGCTTATTACTTCATCTTCCCGAAGCTCAATGTGGAATATGAGTATATCATCCTTAATCACGATATGCAGATCGATGCTATCTACAATAAAGCAAAACGCAAGCACATGAGAAGTTTTGACATACAGTCAGCCGAGATCATAGCCCCGAAGGGCTCGCCGCGTCTCAACTCCTTTAAGCCTGACAAAGTGTACGACTACAGTTCCGGAAATCCGTCCGGCAAAGCATACGCCGTCATGCTCCCGATAGAACAGAAAAACGTATGCATCTATATCGAACCCGATGAGAAGATGATCGACCATATGAAACAGTGGATGGGGATGAAGATGTATCAGGACTGAATTTGTGTTTGCCGGCTCCGGCAAACACAAATTTATTCCGCTATATACTTACACGCCGCCAGCGCAGCCACTGCTCCGTCGGCTGCCGCGGTCGTGAGCTGCCTTACTTCTTTTGTACGGCAGTCTCCTGCGGCAAAAATACCCGGGTGAGATGTAACGCAGTCCTCAGCAGCCAGGATAAATCCGTTTCCGTCAAGCTTCACGATATCTGCAAATACTTCGTTCTGAGGGATCTGTCCTACAGCGAGGAACACGCCGGATACTTCCAGCTTGAATTCTTTTCCTGTCTTCTTATTATTCAGGATCAGCCGCTCCACTGCCGTATTCCCGATGATCTCTTTCACCGTTGTATTCAGGATGAATTCTACGTTTTCTTTTCCCTCGAGACGTTTCACGATATTATCTTCCCCGCGGAACTCGTCTCTGCGGTGGATAAGATATACCTTACGGCAGTATGCCGAGAGGAACTCGGCATCCTGGAGGGCAGTGCTTCCTCCTCCCACTACAGCCACGTCTCTTCCCCGGAAGAAGGCTCCGTCACATGTAGCGCAGTAAGACACCCCTGCTCCTGTCAGCCGTTCTTCATTGGGCACGCCAAGATGACGGTGTGTCACGCCGGTTGCAATGATGACGCTTTTGCATCTGTATTCTTTTCCATCCTTCCCGTCAGTCTCTATCACCTTCACCCCGTTTTCTTCCCGTATCCCCGTCACCTGCTCCATAGCAGTCTCTGCGCCCAGCTTTACCGCCTGGTCGAGCAGATTCATGGAGAATTCGCTGCCGCTTACGCTGGCGATCCCCGGATAGTTCTCCACGTTCGGCGAGGATGTGATCTGTCCGCCGAATGTTCCTCCTTCGATAATGACGGTCTGTTTGCCCGCCCTCTGTCCGTATATCGCTGCAGTCATGCCGGCGGTTCCGCCGCCTATAATTCCTATATCATACATTTTCGCTTTCATTCCTTTCCTGTTTCTTTTTTCTTTGCATACTCTTTTATATTTGACGCATTGGCAAACTTTTCTACTTTTCCGTTCCGCACGACGATCAACGTCGGCGCCTGCATAACACCAAACTTCCGGACAAGTTCTGTATTTTCCTCCGCGTCTACGCTCTTATACGGGATATTCGCTTTTTCGAGCGACTCAGCAGCTCCCCTGCAGTTCGGACACGTTCTTGTCGTAAACAGGATTGTCTCTGTTCCCGCAGTTTTACTTTTCCCTGTCCGTATCTCATTCCTCCTTCCCGACGCCACTGTTCTCTTTCTCATGTGTGAATTTGCGACGTCATATACCTTTCTTTCCTTAAACTCCTGTGTTTTCCCGTCATTCCAGTTCTTTACCGGTCGATAGTACCCGGTAATCCTGCTGTACACTTCAGCTTCCCGTCCGCAGTATGGGCAGTTGAACTGCTCGCCGGCCAGATATCCGTGATCTCTGCAGATCGAGTAAGTCGGGGACATCGTATAATAAGGGAGTTTATAGTTCTCCGCAATCTTTCGCACAAGAGAAGCCGCCGATTTCCAGTCCGGGAGCTTCTCACCCAGAAAGGTATGGAATACCGTTCCCGACGTATAGAGCGTCTGCAGCTCATCCTGGATATCCAGAGCCTCGAAGACATCGTCCGTATACCCCACCGGCAGATGAGAGCTGTTCGTGTAATACGGTGTACCGTTTTTCTCTGCCGCCGTTATAATGTCAGGGAACTGATCCACGTCATGCTTTGCCAGACGATATGTTGTAGATTCCGCCGGCGTTGCCTCAAGATTATACAGATCTCCGTATATCTCCTGATAGTCGGACAGTCTCCCGCGCATATGGCGGAGAACCGCTTTCGTAAACTCCTGCGCCTCTTCATGAATCAGATCGCGGCGAATCCATTTCGCATTGAGACACGCTTCGTTCATACCGATCAGCCCGATCGTTGAGAAATGGTTTTCAAATGTCCCAAGATATCTCTTTGTATACGGATACAGGCCCTGATCAAGAAGTTTCGTAATGACTGTTCTCTTGATTTTGAGCGAACGTGCTGAGATATCCATCAGTCGATCCAGTCTCTTATAGAATTCTTCCTCGCTTTCTGACAAATATGCGATTCTTGGCATATTGATCGTTACAACGCCGACAGATCCCGTGCTCTCTCCGCTCCCGAAAAATCCTCCCGATTTCTTCCGGAGTTCCCTCAGATCGAGACGCAGCCGGCAGCACATGCTCCGCACGTCGCCCGGTTCCATATCGCTGTTAATATAGTTCGAGAAGTAGGGCGTCCCGTATTTGGCCGTCATTTCAAAGAGCAGTTTATTATTCTCCGTCTCGGACCAGTCAAAATCATCTGTAATGGAATACGTCGGGATCGGATATTGAAACCCTCTTCCCTGAGCGTCGCCTTCCAGCATCGTCTCTATAAACGCACGGTTGATCATATCCATCTCTTTTTTACAGTCGCCATAAGTAAAATCCATTTCTCTGCCGCCCACGACAGCCGGAAGGTTCTTAAGATCATCCGGCACAGTCCAGTCAAGCGTAATATTAGAAAATGGCGCCTGTGTTCCCCACCTCGACGGAATGTTCACCCCGTAGATAAAGGATTCAATACATTTCTTCACTTCCGGATACGTCAGATGATCTGCGCGGGCAAAAGGTGCAAGGTATGTATCAAAAGAAGAAAACGCCTGCGCGCCCGCCCACTCATTCTGCATGATACCGAGGAAATTGACCATCTGATTGCACAGTACGCTCAGATGCTTTGCCGGAGACGAGGTGATCCTTCCCGGAATCCCGCCAAGTCCTTCCTGAATAAGCTGTTTTAAAGACCACCCGGCGCAGTATCCGGTCAGCATGGATAAATCATGGATGTGGATATCCGCGTTCTTGTGCGCTTTTCCGATCTCCTCGTCATAGATCTCCGAGAGCCAGTAGTTCGCCGTGACCGCGCCGGAGTTGCTCAGGATCAGTCCTCCGACCGAATAAGTCACTGTAGAATTCTCCTTGACGCGCCAGTCGGTCACCTTAACATAGCTGTCCACGATCTCTTTATAATCAAGAAGCGTAGAATTCAGATTCCGGATCTTTTCCCTTTGCTTGCGGTACAGAATATACCCCTTCGCCACGTCGTCGTATCCAGCCTGGATGAGTACGGACTCCGCACTGTCCTGTATATCTTCTACTGTAATCACCCCATCACGGATCTTTGGCTCGAAATCAGCGGTCACTTTCAGCGCGATCATGTCGATTATATTCTGATTATAATTTTTCTCCTGAGCTTCAAATGCTTTTCGTACTGCTTCTCCTATCTTTGAAAGATCAAACTCTGTGATCTTCCCGTCTCTTTTCTTCACCTGGTACATGCTGTGTCTCCTTCCTTCTCTGTGCAAGTGTCTGGATCCATTCTATCATCACCCGGAGATTTCTGTCAATGCGAAAACATCAATATCTTGATTTTATATTGAATCATATACACTAGATATTGATGTTTTCATTTTATATCATCCTTCGTGAAGTTATGAACCCTTTCTGCACATGCACAACTGTCGCACACCGCTGCCAGACTGTCACTGCATTCCTCTGAGTTCTGCATTCGGGACGTATTTTTTTACGGTACGGAGCGCCTGTTCCATGAATTTCTCTGTATGCGCTCTCAGTCCCGGTCGTATCAGATCCCCCGAATCCACAAATCTCTGGAGATAATAGTGCTGCGCTCCTGCGATCCATTTCCCGATTTCCTCAAGATCTTCTCTGTTGTGATATTCCCGCACAATGGTGGTGCGGAACTCATAAGATATATCGCTCTTTATGAGCAGCTGCACACTCTTTTTGATATTTTCGGTATCATAGTCGTCAATCCCGATTGTCATGCCGTACTTTTCAGGTGAATTCTTGATATCCATAGCCACGTAATCGACAAGGCCCTGTCGTATGAAGTATTCCAGCCGGTCTGCGCTGCTTCCGTTGGTATCCAGTTTTACCGGGTATCCCATATCCCGGATCTCCCTGACGAAAGCTTCCAGCCCGGAAGCAAGGAGAGGTTCTCCTCCTGTGATACACACTCCGTCCAAAATACCGGAACGCTTTTCCAGAAACGCCAGCGCCTCTTCTTCCGGTATATTGTCTGACATATCCACATGTGTCACGAGGGATGCGTTGTGGCAGTATGGACACCGGAAGTTGCATCCGGCAAGAAAGATCGTACATGCGACTTTCCCCGGGAAATCAAGCAGCGTTACTTTCTGAAGCCCCTGAATGTTCATCCTGCTGTTCCTTTCTCCCCGGGAGCTCTAAAGATTGCGTGAAATATCCGCACATGCTCTCATCGACTCTATGACTGCGCTCCTGAATCCTCTTTCCTCCAGAACGCGCACCGCCTCGATCGTTGTCCCCGCCGGAGAGCATACCATGTCTTTAAGTTCGCCGGGGTGTTTTCCTGTCTCAAGCACCATCTTCGCACTGCCCAGGACTGCCTGAGCGGCAAATCTGTATGCCTGCTGTCTCGGCATTCCCTCTGCCACGGCAGCGTCCGCCATCGCCTCGATAAACATGAAAACATATGCCGGAGAACTGCCGCTCACCGCAACGACAGCGTCTATCAGATGTTCCGGCACGATCTCCACTTTTCCGAAAGCGCTGAGGATCTTAAGTGCATACTCTTTTTCACCTTCTGTCACATACCGGTTTGTGCATGCTGCAGTCATCCCCTCGCCGACAAGAGCCGGTGTGTTCGGCATCGTGCGGATGATCCTGACTTCTTTCCCGAACTGTTCTTCCAGCCACGCAAGCGTCTTTCCGGGCGCGATAGTTATAACGATCTGCGTCTTGTCGATACTGTCTCTGATCTCGGCTATCGTCTCCGCATAGAACTGTGGTTTCACGGAAAGCACGAGCACCTCTGATCTTTTTGCCGCTTCTTTATTGTCATCCGTTGTCTCTATGCCATATGTCTTTTTTACTCTCTCCCGGCTGTCCAAAGAGATGTCCGCCCCTATGATCTCTGCGGGAGCGAATATTTTATTCCTGATAATGCCGCCCATAATGGCGCCTGCCATGTTTCCTGTTCCAATAAATCCAAGTTTCATCTTCTTCTGATCCATTCGTATCATCTCCTCTTTTTTATAAATATCATTTCACCGAAAATCCTCTCTCGTTCTCTTCCAGCGGGATCTCTTCTGTGTCCATCCAGCTGATCGAGATAAAACGGTTATGATTAAGTCCGGCGAGCAGCTTGTTGATAAGGGCCTCCCGTCCCTGGACTTCAAGCGTGACTGTGCCGTCCCATTCGTTTCTCGCCCATCCGGTGAGCTCCAGAGACTGAGCAAGATACTTTGCAGTATAGCGGAATCCTACTCCCTGCACTCTTCCATGAAATACAATATGCTTTCTCACCTCTGCCATATTTTTCTCCTCCTCACCTTATTTTAGCCTCTGACCACAAGAAAATCAATGAGGGATTCTTGTATCCTGCCCGTCGGCATGTTATACTTATCAGGACATACGTTCTGACTGCAAAGGCTGTCTGATGTACAACCTGAGTAAGAAGGCGCCTACAACGGATCATCGGCAACTGACCGGAGGAGCATATACATCCGTCAGGCACTGCCGCCTGTCTTCGGATATTGCCCCTGTATGATCCCCGTATCCATGCGCCTTACGGCGCTTTTTTTATTTTCTTGAACGCGCTTTTGTACGGGGATATCCTGCAGCACGGACGGAGGAAGATACAACAGAAAAGGAGAACAAATCATGGAAAACAGGATCGCACTTATCGGCATTATCCTCGACTCCAGGGAATCTGTCGATGAACTCAACCATCTGCTGAGCGAATACGGGGAATACGTGATCGGCAGAATGGGGATTCCTTACAGGGAAAAAGACATCCACGTTATCAGTGTGGCGATGGACGCCCCCAACAATATCATCAGCGCTCTCTCCGGCAAACTGGGGATGCTGCCCGGAGTGAGCACGAAAACGATCTACGGGAAGAACATATGACGCCCAATGACAGAGAACAGAAAGTAACGGCGCTGATCGATAAGCTCTGCCTGACACGGAAGCTTAAACGCAGCGAATGGGTAACGATCATACGGGAGCGCACCCCTGCCGCCGCCGAACATCTCTTTGAGCTGGCGCGGGCAGTCCGCATTCATCATTATGGCCGCGACGTCTATATCAGGGGGCTTATCGAATTCACGAACTACTGCCGCAACGACTGCTATTACTGCGGCATCCGCAAGAGCAATGCAAACGCCCTGCGCTACCGCCTTTCCAGAGAAGATATCCTCGCCTGCTGTGAGGAAGGATACCGCCTCGGATTCCGGACATTTGTCCTTCAGGGCGGCGAAGACGGATGGTTTACCGATGAAAGGCTCTGCGGCATCATCTCTGCCATCCGCGCACAGTTCCCCGGCTGTGCCATCACCCTTTCTGTTGGAGAGCGTTCTTACGACAGCTACAAAAGGCTCTACGACGCCGGGGCAGACCGTTATCTGCTCCGCCATGAGACATACGACGAGAAGCATTACAGCAGACTCCATCCCCCCGCACTCTCCGCCTCTCACCGGAAGCAGTGCCTTTGGAATCTGAAAAAGATCGGCTATCAGGTGGGAACCGGCTTTATGGTCGGATCGCCGTACCAGACACCGGAAAACCTTGCGGATGATATGCTGTTTCTCTCGAAACTGAATCCCCAGATGGTCGGGATCGGACCGTTTATCCCCCATCACGAAACACCCTTCGCCCGGATGCCCGGCGGCACCGCAGAACTGACCGTCTATATGCTGGGCCTGATACGGCTTTTGCTGCCCCGTGTACTGCTCCCGGCTACGACGGCCCTCGGAACGATCGCAGAAGACGGCAGGGAAAAGGGCATTCTCGCCGGAGCCAATGTCGTCATGCCGAACCTCTCTCCGGCACAGGTCAGGGAGAAATACCTGCTGTACGACAACAAACTCTGTACCGGCGACGAGGCCGCGGAAAGCCTGAATCATCTCAGGGAACGAATGGAAAAGATCGGTTATCATATCGCGGTCAGCCGCGGCGACTCACGAAACATATGAACAACTTTTACAAAAGGAGGACAATACAATGTATGACGTAAATTCAAAATGTGCAGATGATTTTATCAACCACGAGGAAATCCTCGAGACGCTCGCCTACGCAGACGAGAACAAAGAAAATGTCGGGCTCATTGATTCCATCATCGAGAAAGCGAAGAAGAGAACGGGGCTCTCACACAGAGAAGCATCCGTACTTCTCGCCTGTCCTGTCGAAGAGAAAAATCAGGAGATCTACAAGCTGGCAGAACAGATCAAAAAGGACTTCTACGGCAACCGTATCGTGATGTTCGCGCCCCTGTACCTGTCCAACTACTGCATCAACGGCTGTACCTACTGCCCGTACCATGCAAAGAACAAGCATATCCCGAGAAAACAGCTCTCACAGGAGGATATCAGAAGAGAAGTCATCGCGCTTCAGGACATGGGGCACAAGCGTCTCGCCCTGGAGGCCGGCGAGGATCCGGTGAGAAATACGATGGACTACTATCTGAAATCCATCGAGACCATTTACAGCATCAAGCACAAAAACGGAGCGATCCGCCGTGTAAATATCAACATAGCGGCGACCACCGTTGACAATTACCGGCTCCTCAAGAAAGCCGGGATCGGTACCTACATCCTGTTTCAGGAGACTTATCACAAGGAGAGTTATCTGGAGCTTCATCCGACAGGACCGAAGCATGATTATAACTACCATACAGAGGCCATGGACCGCGCCATGGAGGGCGGCATCGATGATGTAGGCTTAGGCGTTCTCTTCGGGCTGGACAAATACCGCTATGAATTTGCAGGACTTCTGATGCACGCAGAGCATCTGGAAGCGGCATTCGGCGTAGGTCCGCACACGATCAGCGTGCCGAGACTGAAACACGCCGACGACATCAATCCTGATGATTTCGACAACGGCATCGACGACGACACATTTGCCAAGATCGTTGCCTGCATCCGCATCGCAGTTCCGTACACCGGCATGATCATCTCCACCAGAGAGAGCCAGAAGACAAGAGAGCGTGTCCTTCACCTCGGTATCTCCCAGATCAGCGGAGCTTCCAGAACGAGTGTGGGCGGCTACTATGAGCCGGAGCCGGAGGATGAGAAGTCCGAACAGTTTGACGTCAGTGACAACCGTACATTGGATGAAGTCGTCCGCTGGCTCATGGAGATGGGCTATATCCCCAGCTTCTGCACCGCATGCTACCGCGAGGGACGCACCGGCGACCGTTTCATGTCGCTGTGCAAGAGCGGCCAGATCCAGAACTGCTGCCATCCGAATGCACTTATGACGCTCAAAGAGTACCTGATGGATTACGCGTCACCTGAGACAAAAGCAATCGGTGACAAACTGATCGAGAAAGAAGTGCTCAACGTGCCGAATGAAAAGGCGCGCGCGGTCGTTCTGGAGAATCTCAGGCTGATCGAGCAGGATAACAGGAGGGATTTCCGCTTCTAAGCGTTTTGGCCGGAAGACGCCTGTCCCTCCCGGCGCGAACCAAAAATCGGAATTTCCTATAAAGTGAAAAAGGGCGGGGAAAGCAAACGCTTTTTGTTTCCCCGCCTTTTAAAACCGTCCTGTCCCAATCGCTGCTTACGCTTCTATCTGCACGCCGTCTCTACAGACAGCGGATATATCTGTATATCCATCTCTGTCTGCGGTTCATACGTCCAAGTGCGATCTTCCGAAAACGGGCATACAGACTTCTCATTCTGTCCCAGTCCTTCTTCTCACTGACAGGATGATAGAACAGACTTTCCATCACACAGTCGTACATCCATCTCCACTCTTCCTCCGGCAGCTCCGGGTACTGCCTGTACAGTTCACCCGGTACAGTTTCTTCCAGCTCTTCACGGATATCCGCTCCCTGAAACCGCGCTGTCTTTATCACAGCCTCGTACATCCTGCGTATTCCTTCTTTGCCGTTCTTCCGATGGAACCCGTGGTCTCTCAGCGCTGTGCGGACAGCCGCCTGTACGAAGAAAAGGAGCGCACACAGCACGACGGCTGCCAGAACCGGTGGAAACCATGCCGGAACAAAAGCCGGGAAAACAGAGGGCTTTCGGGAAACTCCCTGTCCGGCAACGATCTCCTCCCTGTCGACGCTTGCCGCGGGAGGCTGTATTGAACTGTCATCCGGTGATGGCGGCGTATGCTCCATATCCATCCATTCACCCGTGTCCTCATTATACACCTGACACCATGCATGTCCCATCTCCCCGGTAAGCTGCGCCTCATACTTCCCTGACTCATTTTTCCGGAAGGCGGACGGCGGTATAGCGTATCCCGAAGTATATCTGGCCGTATAGCCGCAGTATCTGTACATGAGTGTGGCGGCTGTGGCAAAATGCACGCAGAATCCTCTCTGATTCTCAAAAAGGAAATATTCCACAAAATCCTTTCCGGCGGGTGTGGCCCCGGGATTTGTATCATAGACGGCCCTTCCGTCCAGTTCCCGGCTGATCTCCGGACTGACTGTATCCAGCGGTTCTCCCGTCCATTCTCCGCACAATTCCATCAGCGTTCCTTTTAATTCCGGCGGGATAATCCCGCATTCATCCGTCAGTTCCCTGCCCGCCTGCCCGTCAGGCCATCTGTCTGTCGTCTCCCATGTATTGTCGGAATAACGGACTCCCCAGCTCTCCGGCAGATACACCGTATCCTCCGGCATCTGTTCAAGTTCCAAAATCCCCGAAGTTCCCCGGGATGGTGAAAAATAAGCGAGGCTTCCAAGATCCAGGCTCCCTTCGTCCGCAGACAGAGCCGGGTCTTCAAAAAGCTCCCCGCCGGAACTTTCCGGGAGGGGCGTGTCCTGTGTCATGTTTTCTGCCATCTCTTCTTCCTGTTCAGAGGATCCTGCCGGAACCGGCAGGTCATCCGTCTCCTCCGATATGTTTCCGGTCTCCTCCGACACTCTGGTCGCCAGGTCGCGGATCCCGCCGACCAGCTCTGTCGTGAGCATTTCCCGCGTCCGAAGATAGAATCCGCTCTCCTCCTCTCTCCCCACATCCAAAAGCTTTCCTGCATGAAAGGAAAGAAATGCCAGTGCCAGGCATACTGCAGCCACCGAAAGGCCGCGTTTCCAGATAAGCGATCCGCCTCCTGTTCTTCCCACCCGGGGCAGAGCTGATGCAAGATATACCGCTGTTCCCACGATCAGGAACCAGGACGGAAGGACCGTCTGGAACCGGCCGGCACATGCCGCGGCGATAAAAGGAGCGCACAGCGCCAGCCCGGCCGGGAATTTCCCTCTCCCCGTTCTCTGCACGATCAGCAGAAGTTCCACGATCGGAACGGCAAGCAGAACGGCTGTACAGCTAAACGCTGCTTCTCCCTCCGGCTGCGCGGAAAATAAAATCTCACGATTGTGCGCGATCCACTTATACAGTTCCATCACAGTATCCCTGCCTGACCAGAGGAGACCTGCTGCTGCAGCGACAGCACCCAGAGCCGTCTTTGCGCCATATCTTCTGTCTGCGGCCCCCAGTACAACGACAGCGGCCGCAGTCCCGCCGTACAGCCATACCGTGTCAAAGGGCATGCGAAACACTTCCAGGAACGCATTCCACCAGAAGCTCATCACCATACACACTGTCAGCATATGGAATGCAAAGAGCGGCAGACTTCCCCTGTATTTTTTCTTTTCTTCCCCGGATAGTCTGTATATTTTTATTCCCGAACGTCTGTCTTTCATCACTGCCTCTCCCGTTTTTCCGGTTTCGCGGACGGCGGTCTGCTCTTTTCCGGACATCGTCTGGCTTCACAGTCTCAGGTATTGGGCATCTTCTCCGTCCTTCCTGATCCTTCCGTTTCCGTCTACTGTGATAACAGCCGCGAATTCCTGCCCGCGAAAGGTATCGTCATAGCACACTTCTGCTTTGCGCCTGTCCTCATACGGCTCTGTCTCCATAAGGCTCCATACCATGTCGTATGCGCTCTCCTCGTCGGACACCCGCCATCTGACAATTTCCGCGCTCTTTTCTTCATACCACGCCGCCATATGGACGCACTTTTCTGAGACAAGCGTGATAGAAATCGAAGCCACAGTCTCCAGCATCTTTGAAAATCCCGCCGCTGTCTGTTTTCCTTTCGGATCGTCGATATAGAGGAGCACCACGCATCCAAGAGGAAAGCTTCTCTCCTTGATCATAAGCTTTCCTTCCCTCGCGCTCAGCTTCCAGTGGATATCCTTGAGAGAATCTCTCTCCCGGTATTCCCGGATCTGATAGATCTCCGATGGATCGTCCCCCCGTTTCTCCTGTGAAAACTCCTGAGCGTCCGCCTGAAACTCTCTTGTCCTGCGCGTGATCTCCAGCGGCATGAACTGAAACTCCGGCATCACCTTGATCTGCGCTGTTTTTCTGCAGCTTACTCTCCTGTAAAAAACTCCAAGGAAATCGTATATTTTTATCGTATCGAGAATAATCTCTGTTCTGCCGCAGTATTCCGTCTCAAATGTGATCCACTCCGTCGCTTCTTTCCGGGGAGCGATCACGCCGCGAAATCGTCTCTTTTTATGCTTTCCTGCGCTGCTGTTTCCAATTCCTGCTTTCAGTTCATATCGGATACTCATCCTTGCGGACGTATTCCTGACAGTAATCCCGGCCCGGATCCTCCTGCCCTTCTCGCCCAGAGGCGGGACTCTTTCCAGCGTTACTTCCGCCCTGCGTCCGAGGGCCGCAAGATATATCCAGGCGGCCACAGGGTACAGAAAGAAAAATATGACCACGCCGGAGAGCACCACCGCGTCATACATAAAAAACAGGTACACTGTGACAAGGACTGCCGCCACATATCCCGCTGTTCTTCTGATCATCTCTCTACCGCCTTACCTTAAGCGCCGGTTTCTCCGTATTCTCAAGGATCTGCCGGATCACCTCTTCCACTTTTATATGGCCCACTCTGGCCTTCATGTTCAGGAGCAGTCTGTGTGACGCCACACACGGGAAAACCGCTTCTACATCGGCAGGGATGACATATCCCCGCCCTTTGAGATATGCATATGCCTTTGCCATGGCTGTCAGCGCCACTGTTCCCCGCGGACTTAAGCCCAGCTCTGTCCATTCGTTCTCCCTGGAAGCCCTGGCCAGTTCGGCCAAATACCTGCACACGCGCTCATGCATATAGATTCCTTTCGCGTCCCTTATCAGCTCCCGCAGAGCCGCCGCGTCAATCACAGGCCTTATCCCGGAGGTCCTGTCCCCTTCCTGGCTTCTGCGCAGTATCTCCATCTCCTCTTCCACAGTCGGATATCCCATACTCACGCAGATCATAAACCGGTCAAGCTGAGACTCCGGCAGAAGCTGCGTTCCGGCGGAACCCGCAGGATTCTCCGTGGCGATCACAATAAACGGATCCCCTGTCCGACGCGTCACCCCGTCTACTGTGACCTGACGTTCCTCCATCACCTCAAGGAGGGCAGACTGCGTCTTCGGGGACGTCCTGTTGATCTCATCCGCCAGAAGCAGGTTACACATAACTGCCCCCGGCTGATACACGAACTGTCCCGTCTCTTTCTGATACACTGTAAATCCTGTCAGATCTGACGGGAGCACGTCCGGAGTAAACTGTACCCTGCGCTCTTCCAGTCCCATAGCTCTGGAAAAAGCAAGCGCCATCGTCGTCTTGCCCGTTCCCGGTATATCCTCTATCAGGATATGGCCCCCGGCAAGGATCGCCGTCATGATCTTCGTGAGAACATCTCTTTTCCCTACGACCGTCTTTTCTACTTCTTCTATTACACGCTGTGCATATCGTATTCTTTCTGCCATTCCAACCCCCAATCTGTCCGCCTGTTCCAGACATGAACCGCGCAGAAATATCTCACCTGCATTCTTTCTAGCTGTATTATACATCAAAAAGCCGCCACAGGCGAGGGTATAACATCTGCTGACGTCTTCTCCCGCCCGGGCGGCCTTTAAGAGGCGGACGGATGTACCGCCCACCATGCATTTATTCTGGTTTATCTGGTCACAACGTCTACCGGTACGTTGAAGATCCTGGCAACTTTCAGGATCGTATCGATATGTCTGCCTGTGGCCGCCGCAAAGTGATGCGTCGGTCCGCATTCGCTCCAGCGGTTCACGAACTCTCTTGCGCCGCACGTAAAGCGCGTCCTCATGTTCGTATCGCCAAAGGAGAGGATCTTCCCCTCTTCATTTACGCCCTCTGCGGCAATGAACTTGAAGTGTCCGTCTCCATCCTGTGTGATCGCCAGATATGTGACAGGTCCTGTGTACGGATAGAACTGCGTCAGATATCCGCCTCCTGTCTTTCCGTGGAACACTTTCACGATCTTCATGGTCGGTTTCCTGTCGGAGATATCCGCATCTCCCGATCCGCTGTGTCCGATGATCGCAATGTCGTCGTTAAAGTCGATGGAGTACATCTCTGCGAGCTGTCCTGTCCCCGAGATTGTCTTAAGGATACTCATCGCCATGGCAACCTTCATATCGCCCTCAACCGCGCATGCCGTCCCCTGTTTGATCAGCATGGAGAATGCCGGGATAAGCATACTGTCGAGCACGCCTGCCTTCCCCTGTGCAAATCCGTCGTAATGAGAAGCGATCAGACCGAGCTTCTCGTCTTTTACCCACTGCTCGAAAGCGACGACATATTTGGCCATCTCCCAGACTTCCTCTATGCTCCCGCCTCCTTCAATATCAAATGTATCGAGGATATCCTGCGCTTTTGCACGGATCACATCTTCATCTGTAATGTCGTCTGCGATCGCCCACATCTTCTCCCAGTCAAACTGTTTTGTGTACAGGTGCATCCTTCTGTACAGGTTGGATTCATCGATATAGAGATCCATCATACCCGGATACGGTCTTCCGATCTGAGCGATGTTTGTGTCGCGGAATCTTCTTCTCACCTGTGCTGCACGGCACCAGTCTTCGATCTCTTTTTGAACAGCCGGATCTCCGCCCTCCACGACTCCTGTGATAACAGCGTGTCTCTTGCCGTATCTCTCAAGATCGGCGACCATCTCCCCCACTGCTCCGCACGCATATCCCTCGCCGAGCCATGTGGCGATGTCTGTATTGTCATAGTCGAGCGCTTTTAATTTCTGGACATTCACGAGAACGACCGGCACGTCAAGGTCTTTCACCGCCGGAAGCATATTATATGACGTTGCGTAGGTCAGGAGCTGCATGATGACCAGATCCACGTCCGCTGCCCGGAACCTGTCTCCTGCCTCCTGCGACTGTTCTTTCGTCGTCACCATCCCGCCGTCGACGATCTCCACCGTGTCGGGAAGCGTCTTCTTGAACGCATCATACTGAGCCTCGAATTCGGGCACCAGAGACGGGAACTGCGGCAGATATGCGCCTAACGCGATGGAAAATACTCCGATCCTTGCTTTTGTATCAACTAACATATGGAATCCTCCTTATACTTATCTCTCAATTCTGTTTTAATCAATCTGTTTCCGTGCGGCGTCCGCGCCGCCCTGCATCCGGCTGTCTGCGCCGGGCGCCGGCATCACTCATACGTCTTTACATCAAATGATTCTTTCACGCATGTCCGTGCTTCCGACAGACTTGCAAACACACCGTCGCTTAACATCTGGACGATGATATTTCCGATGGCCGTTGCCTCTGACGGTCCTGCGGAGACCTTTCTTCCGGTATATTTTGCGGTAAGTTCGTTCAGATATCCTGCGTTGGAGCCGCCGCCCACAACATAGATCGCAGGGTATTTCTTCCCCGTGATCTCCTCGATCTCCTCTACGGTATCCCCGTAGCATCTTGCCAGGCTGTTATAGATCACGGATGAGATCTCTCCCACTGTCTTTGGCACCTGCTGGTCCGTATCCCGGCAGAACTTCTGCACCGCCCCGATCATACTCTTCGGGGCGAGAAAACAGTCGTCGTTGCAGTCTACAATAGACGGGATCGTCTCCCTTGAGGCCAGCTCACAGATCTGTGCAAAGGACAGATCTTCTGTAAATTCTTTTTTCACAGACTGGATCATCCACAGTCCCATAATATTCTTAAGATAGCGGAATCTGTGGTCATATCCTCCTTCATTTGTGAAATTGGCTTTCATGCTCTCCATGGAGCAGTCGGCCTCTTTTCTCTCAATGCCCATCAGCGACCAGGTTCCCGAACTGATATATACCGCGTCGTCATCGTTTGTCGGAACGGCCAGGACTGCGCTCCCTGTATCGTGTGTCGCGGGAAGGACAACCTTACAGTTAAATCCGACTTCTCGCTGAACTTCTTCCGTAAAATCGCCGACGACCGTCCCCGGCATAGATACCGGAAGGAAGATCCCGGAATGGTATCCAAGCATATCGATCAGCTCATAATCCCAGTCGTTTATCTTCGGACTGATCAGCTGTCCCGTCGTCGCCTCCGTGTACTCGTTCTTCTTTACGCCTGTAAGCAGGAAGTGAAAATAATCCGGGATCATAAGAATCGTCTCCGCCTGATCCAGATATTCGGGATGAGACTGTTTGACCGCCATGAGCTGATAGATCGTATTGAAGATCTGTTTCTGGATGCCGGTCCTTGCATACAGATCTTCCTGTGAGATCACCTCGTATACTTTCTCGTCCATCCCCTCGGTCCGGCCGTCACGATACCCCACTGTATCTCCCAGGATATTATCATCCTTGTCAAGAAGAACATAATCGACGCCCCAGGTATCGATTCCCATGGACACCGGGATCTTTCCGAGTTCTTTACACTTTTTCAAACCGTTTTTGATCTCTGTAAACAGGCGGTCCACATCCCAGCACAGCGTTCCGTTCTTGTCATCCATCCCGTTTGGGAAACGGTAGACCTCCTCAAGCTGCATCCGGCCGTTTTTTATGCAGGCAAGCATGTGACGCCCGCTGGACGCCCCGATGTCAACGGCTAAATAATACTTCTCCACCTTAAGTGCCTCCTTCTTTTTCTCTGTTTTCATTATAATTGTCAAAAAGATGCAAAAAAAGGACGCTATTTACATAAAACAGCGTCCTTATTTGCAGTATTTATCTTATTTCAGGGTTCTTTTTTGCATTTTTCACAAAATCTATTCCCTTATTTTGTACAAATTGTCCCTCTGTATTCTTTCGGGCTCATGCCATATTTCTCTTTGAACTTTCTGTAGAAATAACTCGTATTGTCATACCCCACCGACTCGATAATATCCGTTACCGGTATCTCACTGTTTGTAAGAAGATAGACCGCCTGCTGCATCCGTTTCTCCTGGAGCAGCTCTTTGTATGTCCTCCCTGCCCTGCGTCTGATCTCGCGGCTTAACCAGTATACGTCGTACCCCATCTGTCCGGCCAGCTCAGACAGAGTTCCGTTCTTGTAGTGGTCGTTGATATAACTTAATACGTTTGCCGTGATCTCAGCGTCATATTTTGAACCGCCGGTCTCCATCTTGTCCATGCAGTTCAGAAGCTGGAGAAAAAGAAGCCCCATAGTGATCTGCGTGCAGCTCCTTTTGTTCGACGAATCATAGAAGATCGTCCATACCATATTTTCTATCAGATTCTGTATCGGCAGTATATCCGCCACATGAAAGTACATCCAGGAGGTCTCGCCGTCTCTTCCGCTCAGCGCTCCGACAAGAAAATCTCTGAGCTGATTCTCCTCATCCCCCATCATGGAAAACGCAGTATCCAGAAATTCCGGCAGTACGATAAAATTCACCGCAATATCGTCTTTTCCTGCGGGCAGGATCTCCTGTACGGCATTCTGGTTCAGGAAAAGCAGGTCTCCCTGTTCCAGAACGACTTCCTTCCCATTGATGATATGCGTCGTACTCCCTTTGCACATGTAGATCACTTCGATATAATTGTGCGTGTGCTTTGGAAACCGGACAAATCTCGTATGCGGACGCACCTGAATAAGCTTCCCCTTCTGGAGAAGCTTTTTACTGTCGATAACCATGTCTTTCTTTTCTGTGTATATGTGCTGATCGATCTCCCTGCGCCCGTCCAGTATCCTCTGTTCTTCCCCGGTGATGACCGACAGCTCTCTTATCAGCTCTTCATGCATCCGCGCCACACTCTTTTTGTCCTTTACACGGCCGGAAGAGATCACCCTGCTGCGTCGATCTCTTTTGTCAGCTCCATGTATTCCTTCGCGCTCCGGCTGCTTTTCCTGTATGCCATCACCGGCGCGTTATTATCCTGCGACCACTCCACGCCGCTGTCCACCCGGATATATGTATGAAAAACTTTCACATCATCCAGTTCTTTGAGCGACTCAAGAGTCTGTCGGAAATAGTTCTTCCTTGTATCCACTTTTGTGATGACAATGCCGCCAAGCTTCAGGTCCGGTGCGATCTGACCTACCTGATCAAGGAACTCAAACATATTACCGAGCCCGAAAAGTCCCCATGGCGATGCCTCCACCGGTATGATGATCTCATCCGACGCGCAGAGGATATTCATCACCCAGCCTCCCAGAGTCGGCGGAGCATCGATGAGGATATAATCGTATTTCCCTGACTCCCTGATTCCTGCAATCCCTTTTTTCAGGATATATTCTCTCTGCCATTTTGTAAAAAGTTCATATTCGATAGAACTCATAAGGGTAGATGACGGAATCAGATCCAGATTCTCATAGACGGTGCGGACGATATAATCTCTGAGATCATCCTGTCTTCGGATCCCTTCATAAAGATTTTTATCACTCTGTGCGAACCCAAGCACCGTATCCTCATCAAAAAGAGAGAGCGAAAGATTCAGCTGCATGTCCCCGTCGATGAGCAGGACGCTTCGGCCAAGCTGAGCCAGACCGTATCCCACATTGGAACATGTAGTTGATTTTCCACTCCCTCCTTTATTGTTAGCAAAACAGATTACTTTCGTCTTCTCCGGCATGCTGTCCGTCTCCTTTCCTCCACTCGTTCTGTGCCGATCCCGGTCCGAAATTCTTCTCGATCAGACGACAGTATTCCTCATATGCTGCCACCCCTTTGAAATTTTCCTCCAGAACATCGCGGATCCCCTTATAATACCACGCCAGCGCGGATTTACTCTGCATGCGGAATCTGAGCCAGAGTTCGTCCCCCATAACAGGATAATCCCTGTCGATATCCCGCATATTGGACAGCTTATCCGCCAGACCGATCATCTGCACTTCCACAGGCGCCGTCCGCAGACGTCTTATCGTCGCCCCCTTGCGCTCTTCCCAGCTCAGCGACTTGTCCTCGCTCTCCTGAGCCACCATATCGGCCACTCGGCTGCCGAACCGGAGTTTTAGTATATCCCAGGTAATGCCGCTGCAGTCCTCGATCGTATCGTGCAAAACTGCCGCGCAGATCACTTCTTCATCTTTCGTCATCGTAGACACGATATCTGCCACCTCGATTGGATGAACGATATAGGGCCGTCTTGTACCCTTCCGAAACTGTCCTTCGTGTGCTTTCGTCGCAAAATCCATCGCGTCATCTATCATGTCATGTCCTCCGCCAAGCCGCGCTCCTCCCGGTATCCATAAGACCGGGAAGACCGTTTTCTGATATATCGGTTGTCAAGTATCAGTTGTCAAATAAATTCTAACACAAGGCAGGGATAAGTACAATGGAAAGTCTATGAACTTATTCTATTTTTGATATTTCGCCGGCTTTCAGGCTGTGTTATACTGTAACAATGGAAAGGACAGACATTATGAAGAAGAAAAATATCCTTGTGACCGGCTCCTCCCGCGGGATCGGACGCGCCTGCGCCCTTGCCTTTGCGAAAAGCGGTCATCATGTATTTATAAACAGCAGAAATTCCATCGATCAGCTTGAGGACACAAGACACGCAATATTGTCGGAGGGCGGGACATGCACGATGCTCCCCGGCGACGTGGCGGATCCCGGTTCTGTGCGCGCCATGTTCGACATCATAGCCGGGTGCTGCGGCGGACTGGACGTGCTCGTCAACAATGCGGGGCGCGCATATTTCGGGCTTCTCAGCGACATGTCCGACGAAGACTGGCGTATGGTGATCGACACAGACCTCTCGTCCGCATTCTACTGCTGCCGCGCGGCAATCCCTTACATGGTCGCCCGCAAAGAGGGCAGGATCATTAATATCTCCTCCATGTGGGGCGCCTCCGGCGCCTCCTGCGAGGCCGCTTACTCCGCCGCCAAGTCAGGCCTGCACGGGCTGACGAAGGCTCTGGCAAAAGAGCTTGCGCCCAGCAATATACAGGTGAACGCCCTCGCCTGCGGTGTGATCGATACAGAGATGAACGCCAGACTCCATGCAGACGAGCGCGCTGCCCTGGAGGACGAGATACCGGCGGGACGTTACGGCACTGCGGAGGAGGCCGCCGATATGGTCCTCTTGCTCGCAGAAGCCCCCTCCTATCTGACCGGGCAGATCATCGGTCTGGACGGCGGCATGTTATAGGGACAGCTTTCCGTATATTTCTTTCGGCACATACGCTTTCACCTCAATGCCGGAGTCAACATATTTCTCCGAGACAAGCTGTCCCTGGCTGCGGATGATCTGGATCTTCCCTGCCTCCGAGTAATCATACAGGCGCTCGATATATATCTGATCTCTTCTTAAGATCTCAAGAAGCGCGTCTTTCAGCGCTCCAAGTCCCTGCCCTGTCTTCGCCGAGACAGGGATAGAGTAATCAGCCCGAAAATCCCTCTGCACCGCAGGATGTTCAAGAACATCCTGCTTGTTAAACAGCGTCACTGTCGGGCGCTCTTCCACGTCCAGCTCTCTCAGCGTCTCATAGACGACATGCATCTGCTCGTCCATCTGGGGATTCGACGCATCTACAACATGGATAATGATATCCGCGTACCTGACTTCTTCAAGCGTACTTTTAAAAGCCTCCACCAGATGATGCGGCAGCTTTCGTATAAATCCTACCGTGTCCGTAATCAGGATCTCCTGCCCGTTATCCAGTGTCAGCGCCCTCGTAGTCGTATCCAGCGTGGAAAACAGCATGGCGTCCTCCAGGATTCCTGCATCTGTAAGAGCATTTTCAATGCTGCTCTTTCCCGCAGAAGTATACCCTACGAGCGCGGCAGTTTTCAGTCCGGTCTGCCTGCGTTTGGAACGGAGCAGCTCCCTGTGCTTTTCCACATTTCTCAGGTCTCTTTTGAGTCTGCTGATCCTCTCTCTTATCAGACGGCGGTCCATCTCCAGTTTCTTCTCTCCTGGTCCTCTCGTGCCGATGCCTCCGCCCAGCCGTGAGAGGGACCTTCCAAGCCCTCCAAGCCTGGACGCCCGGTATCTGAGCTGCGCCAGTTCTACCTGTATCTTTCCTTCTCCCGATACGGCGCGAGCTGCGAAGATATCCAGGATAAGAAGTGTTCTGTCAATAATCTTGCAGCACAGTTCTTCTTCCAGATTGCCAAGCTGCGCGCTTGTCAGCTCGTCATCACAGATGATGGCTCCGGCTTCTGTCTCCCAGATCATGTCCTTGAGTTCTGCCAGCTTGCCTTTTCCGATATAAGTCGCCGGATGCGCGCTGTCCCTGGCCTGGAGCAGCCGTCCCACTACTCTTGCTCCTGCAGTCTTCGCAAGCTCTGAGAGCTCGTCCAGCGAATGCTCCGCCGCCTGGTTTCCCGGATCAAGCCCGACAAGAATGACTTTCTCTTCTATTTTTTCTGTATCATGCATATATCTGTCTCCTTATACGCAGCATCCGCGTTCCTTTAAAATTACCGGGCGGTCTTTAAGGACCGCCCGGCAAATCATCCGTTAAATCATGGTCGTACCATTACGCTAACGTGTCTCCAGAAATTCAGCTTCTTTCTGAACGTCTTTGTCGTCAGGATATTCTTCCAGATACTCCGCCGCTTTCTGTTTCGCATTCTCCCAGTCGGCCAGCCGCTCACAGCAGATGATCTCGTTATATTTCATCTCCTGCACAAGCCCGGCTCCCGCCTTATCCGCTCCATCAGACGTACTCATAAGCGCAAGGCCGGACTGGATATGATCGAGCGCAGCCGCATAATCCCCTGTCTGCATCGCACAGATCCCCATCAGATTATAAGTCTGCACGCTCAACCGGGCGCCATTATCCGCCGCCTGGAGGAAGGCGCTCAGAGCATTCCCGTAATCTTCCATCTCATAGTATGTCATACCAAGTCCCAGATATCCGTCGGCAGCTTCCTCGCTTCCGTCGCTCTGTGCGAGAGCCTCAAACTGCGAGACAGCTTCTTCGTATTCCCCGTTCTCCAGCGCATCTACGCCCTTCTTCTGCGAGGAAGAGCACCCGCATGCCAGAACGGCCAATGATGCCGTTAGCGCTGCATACACAATCAATTTCCTCTTCATTTTCATCTCCTATACTCCCTGCTCCGGATACTGCATCATCCAGAAAGAATTCAATATATTGATGAGCATGACGACCATATCTGCGATGATCGCATTCTGCATTGTCACAAAGCCGAAAAATGCCATTATAATAAGTATTACCTTCATCCCGACCGCAAATACGATATTCTGCTTTACGGAACGCACAGTCGCTTTCGCGATGCGCAGTGCATTGATGATCTTGGACGGCTCATCCTTCATCAGGATGATATCGGCCGCCTCGAGTGCGGCGTCGGCTCCCAGTCCTCCCATGGCGATTCCGATATCTGCAAGAGCGAGAACCGGAGCGTCATTGATTCCGTCCCCGACGAAGGCAAGCTTCTCTCCCTCCATCTGATTATCCCGGAACTCCTTTAAAAATTCCACTTTCTGTTCAGGCATCAGTTCTGCATACACACTCTCGATCCGCAGCCTGCCGGCCACCTCTTCCGCGGCCTGTTCGTTGTCTCCTGTAAACATTACGACACCGAGATTGTTCTTATTCAGCCACCACACCAGTCTTCCGGCGTCCTTGCGTATCACGTCGGATATCAGTATGTATCCCGCATACTCACCGTCCACGGCGATATAGACGACAGTCCCGGCCTCCTCGACCGGCTGATAGAATATGCCCTGCCGGTTCATAAGCCGGGTATTCCCCACGTATACTTCCCGGCCGTCCACAGTAGCGCGCACACCATATCCCGGCTGTTCTTCGACATCAGCCACCCGCGAAATATCCGGTTCTTTCCCGTATTCTTCCGCAAGCGACATAGCGATCGGATGGTTGGAATATACTTCCGCAAGCACCGCCGTCTCAAGCAGTTCATCTCTTTCCATCTTGTGAGGGACAATCTCCCGGACGTGGAAAACCCCCTCCGTAAGTGTACCCGTTTTATCGAAAACAAATGTATCCGCTTCTGTAAGATCTTCCAGATAAGCGCCTCCCTTGATCAGCACCCCCTGCTTGGACGCGGAGCCGATGCCGCCGAGGAATGCAAGCGGGATAGAAACCATCAGACCACACGGACACGCGGCTACAAGTATGATAAGTCCTCTGTATATCCACTCTGCTCTCGCCTCGATGAATATCATCGGCGGCAGTATGACCGTGAGCAGAGCAAAGAGGATGACGATCGGCGTATAATACTTTGTAAATCTGTCGGCAAAACGTACGCTGTCCGACTTCTTCTCGTTGGCGTTCTCTACAAGCCTCATGATCCTGGCCGCCGTAGAATCATTATACAGCCTGGTCACTCTCGCTTCAAGTACACTGTTCAGATTTATGCTCCCACTGTAAAGTCTGTCTCCGATCTTTACGTTCCTTGGCTCGGATTCTCCTGTCAGCGCTTTCATATCGACAGAGCCGGTTCCCATGGTGACGACCGCGTCCACCGGGATCTTCTCTCCCGGGCGCAGGACGATCACCTGTCTGAGCTGGAGTTCCTGCGGAGGCACGATCTTTTCCTTATTTCCCACTTTCAGATTCGCATATTCAGGACGGATATCGATAAATTGCGCTATCGATTTTTTCGTCCTGCTCAACGACAGTTCCTCTACGAATTTCGCCACCTGATAAAACAGCATTGCAGCCACCGCCTCTTTATGCCTTCCCACAAGAAAGGCGCCGGCCGTTGCAATGATCATGAGCAGATTTTCGTCCAGGAACTGCTTCTTTAGGATCTTTCGGAGCTGCTCCCAGTATGTGCGCGCGGACAGGACCGCATAGCCCGACAAAAACAGCAGTGTCTCTGCCGGCGCGGGAACCGTCCAGTGCGATGTGATCGCCCATGCCAGAATGTACAGAGCCACTCCTGCACCGATCTCTATCCCCTTTTTCCTCGCTTCTTCTGTCATCTCGCTATTCCCTTGACTTTCATAAACTTTTCCTTCCAGATATACAGTATAGCGAAAATGTGCGGAAGCATCAATCATTTTTGTCCCTCAAATGCCGATCTTAAGGAATTTTTACAGTATTTTCATCTGTTTTTCTATATAAAAGGCCGACAAAACATGATACAATAAGGGCAGCCTGGTACTACGAACAAACAGGAAGGTTCTATAACGCAGAGGGGGTGCAATATGTCAAAGATAAGATGCAGCCTGTGCGGCGGCCTGCTGGTCGACAATAAATGTACGTTCTGTGGTCTCGATAACTCGATCTATCATCGTGAGCGGCAGTTGGAGCGCAGTTTCAGCAGTCAGGACCAGGAACGTCTGAACAGCTACGCCCGGCGTACAAAGACAACAGAGAATACATATTCCGGACAGGCGCAGACACAGCAGGATCCTTACAGCAGTCATACAAGGCGGGCCTCTCCGCCTGGAAAAGCAACCCGGCCCGAAGGCCGGTCCTCTTCCCGGGCAGCGTATGAGAGGCAGAAGAATGCAGGAAACAAGAGACGTCGTCTGATATTTATCTTAACGATCGTTATCTTAATATCCGCGCTGCCCGGTCTCTTCCGGATCGGTCGCTCATGGCTGGATACCCTGAGGTCAATGTCAGATGTCCTGGAATGGTCGGACGATGATCCGAACAGCAATTCCGGCTATGATGATTCCTCCGACACATATGAGTATGATCCCTATGAATATGTGACTGAGGAGATTCCGGAAACGGGGAGCACGTTCGAGACTGTGCTGGGAAACGGAAACTATATGGTCGGCGTGCATATTCCGGAGGGGGTATACACAGCAGAACTTGTCGCCGGAAACGGCACTTTATCAGCGGACCATGAGGACTACAGCATTTATGAATATGTCTATTTCGGCTCAGATCCCGAATACGACGAGGTTACCGTGAAAGAAGACTTAAGGCTCTATAACGGGGAGCTTGTACAGATAGACAGCAATCTCATCGTACATCTGACCACATCAAACGCCCAGCCCCTGGAGCAGGAACCTGCAGCCAATCCGTTAAGCGAACCTGTTTTCCTCGATGAGGGAACATATATCGCAGGCGACGGGGAGATTCCCGAAGGATTGTTTGATATCTCTTATGATACGGCCAGCGGCGAGGACTACGGATACGCCAGTATCAGTCTGACCTATCCCGGAGGTCTCAGGGAATACTGCTGGGTGAACAGTCCCGAGGCGACGGTCATCTCCGATGAGTATACGGATGTGTCTGCAAGAAATATCGTATTTTCCGAGGGAACGGTAGTCACGGTGGAATATGGCGGTATTATCCTGGAACCAAGCGAAGGCTACTACGATATCGACTATAGTCAGTACGAATAAGACCAGGCATTTTACAGCAGAAAGGAGAACACCATATGGGATCTGATATACTGATGCTGTCCAACTCGACGCTTAATCTGATATGGCTCGGACTGTTTATCATACTTATCATTATCGAACTGTTCACTGTGGGCCTGACTACGATCTGGTTCGCCGGTGGAGCGCTCGTCGCTCTCATAGCAAATGCTCTCGGCGCCGGCCTGATCGTTCAGATCGTCCTTTTTCTTGCCGTGTCCTGTGTCCTTCTCATCTTTACCAGACCGTGGGCGGCAAAATATCTCAACAGAAAGTGCATCCGCACAAATTATGAGAGCGAGATCGGCAAAGTGATACGCATCAAAGAAAAAGTAGATAACCTGGAGCAGACCGGCACAAGCGTCGTCGACGGCCAGGAATGGAGCGTGCGCTCCATCAATGACAGTGAAACACTGGAGGCGGGCTCTCTCGCAAAAGTCGTAGACATATCCGGTGTAAAACTAATTGTAGAAAAATATGAGGAGGAACCATCATGAGCAACTTATCATTTATCAGTCTTGGAACCATTCTTTTCCTGATCATTGTGGTTATCGCGATACTTATCCTGATCTCCTGCGTTAAGATCGTGCACCAGGCTCAGGCTGTTGTAGTGGAACGTCTCGGGGCTTACCTTACGACGTGGAACACCGGACTGCACTTCAAGCTTCCGATCATTGACCGCGTTGCAAGGCGGATAGACTTAAAGGAGCAGGTCGTTGATTTTCCCCCGCAGCCTGTTATCACGGAAGACAACGTAACCATGCAGATCGACACTGTCATCTTCTATCAGATCACTGACCCGAAGATGTTCTGCTATGGCGTCGCAAGTCCTATCGTCGCGATCGAGAATCTGACAGCAACTACTCTCAGAAATATCATTGGCGATCTGGAGCTTGACCAGACACTGACCTCCCGCGAGACTATCAACACAAAGATGCGGGCAGAACTCGACCGCGCCACTGACTCATGGGGCATTAAGGTAAACCGCGTGGAACTCAAGAATATCATCCCTCCGGCCGCTATCCGCGATGCGATGGAGAAGCAGATGAAAGCTGAGCGGGAGAGACGTGAGGCGATCCTCCGGGCAGAAGGCGAAAAGAAGTCTACAGTCCTTGTGGCAGAAGGGCAGAAAGAATCCGTCATCCTGGAAGCAGAAGCGGCAAAACAGGCTGCTATCCTGAAAGCGGAGGCGGAAAAAGAGAAAATGATCCGCGAGGCGGAAGGTGAAGCAGAGGCTATCCTCAAAGTCCAGCAGGCAACAGCCGACGGTCTGAGATTCCTCAAAGAAGCCGGAGCCGATAAATCCGTCCTTACGCTCCGCAGTCTCGAGGCATTTGAGAAGGCCGCGGACGGCAAGGCGACCAAGATCATCATTCCATCGGAGATACAGGGAATCGCAGGTCTTGTCAAATCCATTACGGAAGTGGCGGCTGACGGCGAAGAGAGCAAGGCGTAAAAGACAGAGACATGTCCGTGGAAAACGACATGACATCACAAAGATGACCGGCTGCAGGACCTGTTCCTGCAGCCGGCTTTTCTTTTCGGCACATAGTATTCAACTGTTTGTTTATGAGTCTGTTCCGGTTCCGCCAATCTTTGTCTGTTCCCTGCGATTTCCTATCACATTGTCCAGTACATCTTCCATATTGTCTCTGTTCTCCTCCTGGAGTATGCACTCCTGGATCGCCTCGTTCAGAGAAAGCATCTTCTCATCCAGCTCCGAGACCATCTTTGCACATTCCCGGAGATCCCGGCTTATATATTCCGGGGCGTTCCCCTCGAATTTATAGTATATCTTGTGCTCCAGACTTGCCCAGAAATCCATGGCGATCGTACGGATCTGTATCTCTACTTTCGTGTCGACTACACTGTCCGACAGGAAGATCGGAACGGACACGAGCATATGATAACTCTTATACCCGCTTTCTTTCGGGTTTTTTATGTAATCTTTGATAGAAAGTACTTTCAGATCACTCTGATTTCCGATCATCTCAGCCAGACGGTATATATCTGACGTAAAGGAACAGATCAGGCGTACACCGGCTATATCATTAATATACCTGACCATATTTTCAATTGAAGTCTCATATCCGTAACGTTTCAGTTTTTTAACGATACTCTCCGGTGTCTTGATCCTGGTCTTGATATGCTCGATCGGGTTATACTGGTGTACATGCTGAAACTCATCATTTAAAATCTCCAGCTTTGTGCCTACCTCTTTCAAAGCTGCATTATAGAGAAATATAACCGTCTTCCAACTGTCGACATCCTCGTAGCTCTTGAGCGCAGCTTCGACCTGTTGTTCACCTCTCATCGCGGATATCCCCCATTGGTAATTTTACTGCCATTAAGTATACCATATTTTGTGGTCTATGTTAACCGAGTTCGCTCTTTTTTTATCATCTTTTAATGATTCTTCCAGTATCTTTCCGCCCTTCCCTCATTAGATTCCGCAACGTTTCAGTCCAGCTTCATATCTCCGAAGTGTATCCATTTCTTTTTGCGCATGAACTCTGATATCATCAGTGTCAGTACCGCCGGCAGGACAAACTGTATCAACAGTATCTTAATGAAGACGATCAGTTCCGCCTCTGTCTTCGTCATTACCTGCCATGTCATGAGAGGGCCCACAAGCCCGGCAGTCCCCATACCGGAACCGGTGGCATTATTAGTCATATGAAATACCATCGTTCCGAGAGGTCCCAGAATGGCGCTCGAGAGGATCGGCGGTATCCATATCTGAGGGTGTCTCACGATATTCGGCACCTGAAGCATGGAAGTCCCTATTCCCTGGGAAATCAGTCCGCCTGTCTTATTCTCCCGGAAACTTGCAACCGCAAATCCGATCATATTGCAGCAGCATCCCACTGTCGCGGCCCCTGCCGCCAGACCTGAAAGATTCAGGATGACTCCCAGAGCCGCGGAGCTGATCGGCAGTGTCAGGATCATCCCCATCAGCACAGAAACGACAATCCCCATAACAAAAGGCTGCTGCTCTGTTCCCCAGTTTATAAGAGAGCCCAGCCATGTCATGAATCCGGATATCGGCGGTCCTGCAAGCAGTCCGGTCACAGATCCTGCCAGGATACATACGAGCGGAGTCAGTATGATATCCAGCTTTGTCTTTCCCGAGATCAGAATACCTGCCTCAATGGCAATGTACGCGGCTGCAAATGCTCCAAGGGGCTCCCCCGGGCCCGACAGAACAAGACCGCTTCCTGTCAGGATATCTCCCGAGAGTATATCCGATGCAAATGCGCCGATCATTCCAGCAACCGACGCCGACACGATGACCAGATGCCCCGCGTCCAGTTTCCGCGCTGTTCCGGCGCCGATGCCTGCACCGGTAAGCGCCGCCGCTGCTCTGCCAAGCGTATAGATCATATCGCCGATACCGCCGCCCATGTAGGTTCCTGTCTGCTGGATGATCGTTCCGATTATCAAAGTGGCGAACAGCCCGTGCGCCATACCAGTCAATCCGTCAACAAATAGTCTGTCAAGAAATTTCTTCAATCTTATGTCCGTCCCTTTCTCTCATTTTTTTATAATATATCAGAAAGCTGTCTTCCGTACAATGACGCTCCGCCACTATTTTCACGCCGTGAATTGAAAAAGTAAATTCGGTATGAAAGAGTTAATTCTATGAATCTCTAAAAAGGTGCATAAAATTAGCTCTTTTTTGTGGATAGACAGAGGATTTTGTGGTAAACTGAATTCAAATTTATAGGAAAGTCCATATT
>CASFID010000057.1 GCA_949294665.1 uncultured Eubacteriales bacterium | reverse complement strand
TGGATTCGCGGAAAATCACAATGGCTGGTGGTATCTGAAAGACGGCAAGGTAGATTTTGGTGTGAACGATATCATCAAGGGGACTGTCAAAGGTGTGTACGCATGGTGGTACGTGGTTGAGGGAAAAGTCACATTTACAACTACGGTAGCCAAGAACAAAAACGGCTGGTGGTATGTCAAAGACGGAAAAGTCGACTTCGACTATGACGGGATCGCCGAGAATAAAAACGGAGTCTGGTACATCGACAACGGCAAGGTTGATTTCGATTACACAGGAAAAGCGAACGTGAAAGTGACCGTCAAGGACGGCAAAGTAAACCTGTAATAAGATGCATGATACGGACAGGGAATAGGGCGTAGCGAAATGCTGCGTCCTATTTTGATACCTGAAATTTAAAATATAAAAATCTTCCATATTGTTTTTGAAATAAAAAATCTATCAGAAAGGATATAAAAATTATGAAACTAAAACTTGTGAAACAGGGGGAATTTTTAGGAACGATATGTGATTTTTATGTAGATGAAGAAAAGAATATCTACATGAGCAGGACACAGATTGGATATGCGTTACAGTATAAACAGCCACAAAATGCCATTACAATTATACATAAACGTTATCCAGAGTTATTAGATAGGGAAAGTGTGGAAATTGACCGTGTCAATATGACACCCTCTATAAAGAACCACAGAAATAACGAAAAAATATTTATGTATAATGAGAAAGGGATTTATACAATTGTTAGAAAGTCAAATCAGCCAGTGGCGGATGAATATTTCGACTGGGTATATGAAACAATCCGATCAATCAAAAAGAACGGCTATTACATAGCAACTGAAACAGACAATAAGTGGCTTGGTATCAGGGAAGAATCAAAACGGGCAAGGCGTTACGAAACAGACCAGATAAAACTCTTTGTGGAATATGCAAAAGAACAGGGAAGTAAAAGCGCAGATAAATATTATATGATTTTTACTAAACTGATAAATGCCAAATTGGGGCTTCAAGGTGGTCAGCGGAATAATGTATCACAGGAGACTCTCATGGAGCTGAAAGCACTGGAAACACTTGTGAAAATGCGAATTAAAAAACTGATGGAAAATAAAGTGCCGTATAAAGAAATTTACCAAGACGTGAAGAAGATGGTGGAAGAGTTTTAGAATGTACATTTTTGTGCAGTCCTAATTTCTTAGGAGTTCGCTATCTTTTTAAATTACCTCTTGACTTTTTATGTGTTACCATTTAATATAAATGTGTAACCAAAAAAATGAAAGGAGGTAATCAGATGTCGCCAGCAAAGGGAAGACCACCATCAGAAGATCCTAAAAGGAATGATACTCGCATTAGACTAACAGATAGACAAGCTGAGAAATTAGATTATTGTTCTAAAAAGACCGGAATGACAAAGGCTGATGTTATTAGAAAAGGGATTGATATGGTCTATGCTGAGGTTACAAAAAAATAAGGAATCCGCCCCTACCAAAGTTGAGATTCCTTATTTCCCATAGAAGTTTCCTTCTGTAAATATTGTAATGCAGTTGGAGGCTTCTTTCAAGAAAAATTTGAAAGGAGTTTTTATTTTATGCAGTTACAGTTACCAGAAACAGTTGAAGTAAAAGAAAAGCCTTGACATTTGCTAGCAACTGATATACTATATAGCTAGCAACCAACGAGGTGGTGATATTTTGGTTGACCGAAAGCGGGCTGATTATTTCAAAGAACGTAGGAAAACCATAGGGCAGTTTAGCGTTTCTGTTCCAAGAGAAAAGCTGGAAGCTTTAGACCGAAAATTAAAAGAGAAAGGAACGACAAAAACAGCATGGCTTAACCAGAAAATTGATGAAGAAATCAGCGAGTAAAAGAAAAGGGGTAGTCGCACCCTAGGAAAGTGACTCGACTACCCAACCCCAAAATAGAGGTATAAATATTATAGCACTGTACCTCTGTTTTGGCAAATTACAAAGTGGAGGTATTTTATTATGCAATTACCAGTAACTGTAGAGGTTAAAGGAATCAGAGTTCTAACAAGTAAACAGATAGCAGAAGCATACCAAACAACAACAGATACTATTAAGACGAATTTTAATGCAAATAGAAGTAGGTTTGTTGAAGAGAAACATTATATTGCGCTTACGGGTGATGAGCTGAAAGCCTTTAAGAAGCAGGTAAGGAATCCTTACCTCGTTGCGAATCGTGCAAGTCACCTTTATCTCTGGACAGAAAAAGGCGCACTTCTCCACGCAAAGTCTCTAAATACTGACAAGGCATGGGAAGTATACGACTATCTGGTAGACTACTACTTCCGGGCAGAGGAACAGCGGAAAGTTCCGGTCACGGTGGAGACGAAGCAAAAGAGCCGACCGAATACAAGGAAAGTTGTTGATGTGCCGGAAAACCCGGAAATCCTTAAGGCAATTCAGAAGATAAAGGATGACTTGACTTGTATGAATGTACTTCTGGATGATTGTAAAATGTATGTAGATGAAGATACATATGTTGAACGCCGTAAATCGGCGGCAGAAGTAGTACACATTATTGTTAAGGATTGGACGTCATTGTTGAATTTGAAGCCGAAGTTAGTAGAGAAATATTATTGATAACGTCACCCCGGAGCCATCGACTTCGGGGTGGAATATTGTATCATCTTCAATTTTCGTGTTGCATTTCGTGTTGCATAACTCTCTAAAATGCAACACGGATTCTAATATTTTAGAATTATTCTGAAATAACTAAAGTCTAGCAAACCGCGTATTTACGCGGAAAAATGAAAAATCCCGTAATCACTTGGATTACGGGATTCATGCGGAAGAAGAGACTTGAACTCTCACAGGATTAACTCCCACTAGAACCTGAATCTAGCGCGTCTGCCATTCCGCCACTTCCGCTCGACAAGGGATATTCTATCATAATCGATCGGGTTTGTAAAGCCTGAATTTTTTATTTTTATAAATTGGGGATTCAGTTCACACTTAATCCCGATAGATCATCTTTCCGCCGCAGATGGTCATTTTGACTTTGCCGTACAGTTCCCAGCCGGTGAACGGGGAATTAGACGAAAGGGATGCGTACTCCCGAGGCTGCCAGCGTTCCTCCGGATCGAAAAGGACAAGATCGGCGTTTTCCCCCACTGCAATGTTCCCGGCGGGAAGATGATACAGCCTGGCAGGATTGACGGTCATCTTTTCAAGCAGGCTGATAAGTGTGAGATGACCGGGGCGGACCAGAGAAGTAATGCCAAGGGCAAGTGAGGTCTCCAGTCCGATGATGCCGCTGGGAGCTGCCGTGATCGGGCGTTCTTTTTCTTCCCGGCTGTGCGGCGCGTGGTCCGTTGCGATGATATCTATCGTGCCGTCGGCAAGTCCGCGGATGATCTCCATGCGGTCCTCTTCGCTTCGGAGCGGGGGATTCATCTTGGCAAGCGCGCCATATCTGAGGACAGCTTCGTCAGTGAGCGTAAAATGATGAGGAGTAGCCTCTGCATGAAGATCCGCTCCCAGTGACCGAAAGAACCGTACCGTTTGAACAGAGCGTCCCGAACTGATATGCTGTATCACTGTGCGGGCTCCGGATCGCAGCGCAAGCATACAATCTCTTGCGACAAGTGATTCCTCCGCGACTGAAGGGGAACCGAAGATGCCAAGCCGGTCTGAAACGCTGCCGTGGTTGATGCCGTTTTCGCGGATAAATGAAGGATCTTCCTCATGCAGACTGACAGGGACGTCCAGTTCCTTTGCCTTTCTCATTGCACTGTACAGAAAGGCGGCGTTTCTAAGAGGAATACCATCATCGGTAAATCCGCAGGCTCCGGCTTCTTTCAGTGTTTTCATGTCAGTAAGTTGCTCGCCTTTCAGAGAGCGGGAAACGCTGGCTGCCTGGAAGATGCGGACAGCCTCGTCCTTTGAACGGGTAAGAATATCTTCCAGCACTTCGGGATTGTCTACTACAGGCGAGGTATTTGCCATGCAGATGACAGAGGTAAAACCTCCCTTTGCCGCGGAAAGAGAGCCGGTATGAAGAGTTTCTTTATATGTGAATCCCGGATCGCGGAAATGGACATGAGTATCGACCAGACCGGGAGCAATGGTGAGGCCTCCGGCGTCAATGACGTCCTCCGTTTCGGGCACAGAGATGCTGTCTGCAATATCACAGATCTTACCGTCACAGATGTGAATGTCGGATGTGTAGTCTTCGTGTGTTGCAGGATTTATGATATGACCGTTTTTTATCAGCATGAGAAATCTCCTTGTTTTTGTTTTGATTCAAGTAAAAACGCCGGAAAGACATCCTGTCACAGACAGGAGTGCCCTTCCGGCAACACCCGGACGACGCGAGTATCACATGTTTGTCATATCTGACGGTAGAGATGACGCGGTATACCGTCTACCATGACTGGCGACACGTCGCCCTGGATGAGCGGGCGTACATAATTGACGAATTCATCGGTCACGTAGGAACCCTCTTCGTTTACCCATTCACGCGGGACCAGTTTTTCGTCGTTTGCAATCTTGTGAACATCTTTGACTTCTGTTCCGCTCTGATACGGATCATCGGACAATCTCTGGAGCACGACCATCTTGCCCGAATCGCCTTCATCTGCGGCTTTGACAGCGGCGCCGCCCACCTGATAAGCTTCCAGGATATCTACGCGGGAAGCGCAGTGGGAAGCAGAGCGCTGCAGTGAACTCAGTTCAATAGAGCGTGTTTTACAGCCGATCTCACCGGCAATATAGCTTGCGAGATAGTTCGCAGTACCGGAGAGCTGTTTATGACCGAAAGCATCTACGAAGTCAATGCTCTGTCCAAGCTCGCACACATAGCGTCCGTCTTCCAGACGGATTCCTTCTGAGATAGCCACTACTACGGATGACTTCTTGGCAAGAAGTTCTTTAACTTTAGCCCCAAATGCCTCGATGTCAAAAGGCAGTTCGGGCAGATAGATCAGGTCTGGCCCGGCGCAGTCTTCACCTTTTGCAAGTGCAGCGGCGCCTGTCAGCCATCCCGCGTTTCTTCCCATGATCTCAACGATGGAGACAAGCCCCTTTTCGTATTCAAGACAGAAACTGTCGCGGATGATCTCTTTTACAGAAGTGCCGATATATTTTGCGGCGCTTCCATATCCTGGTGTATGATCCGTCAGAGCAAGATCGTTGTCGATCGTCTTCGGGCATCCGATAAAACGTGTGGGATGTCCGGTAATGATCGCGTAGTCCGACAGCTTCTTGATCGTATCCATAGAATCATTTCCGCCTATATAGATAAATGCCTCGATGTCCAGTTTATTGAGGATACCAAAAATCTTATCGTACACCTCCCGGTCTTCGTGGATCTCCGGCAGTTTATACCGGCAGGAGCCCAGAAATGCAGCGGGCGTTCTTTTTAAAAGTTCAGCATCAAGTTCATTTGTGATATACTCGGACAGATCAATGTAGCGTTCCTGCAAAAGGCCCTGAATCCCGTGGAGCATTCCATATACTTTAACAGCTCCGCGGTCCTTGGCGGTGCGGTATACTCCGGCGAGACTGGAGTTGATCGCTGCTGTAGGACCACCTGACTGTCCGACGATTACGTTTCCTTTCATTATCTGATACCTCCGTTTTGCGATTAGTCATTTCAGGAAAATACATCCCAAAGCGCTTATAAATACAGTTTAGTGCATAATCACTAATTTGTAAATGAAAAAATATAATAATTGAACAAAATAACGAAAAAACAGGGGCGCGTAAGAAATGGGAAAGAAAAAATGTTATACTTGTTGAAGAAAAAATAAGTTCGAGCGCGGGCATTCGATGCAGCACCGCGCGGAAGAGGTGAAGGATGAAGAAATATGATTATCTGATCGTTGGAGCCGGGCTGTACGGCGCGGTGATGGCATATGAGCTTGGAAGAAAGGGAAAGACATGTCTGGTGATCGACCGCAGGGACCATATCGCGGGCAACATCTACTGCGAGGATATTGAAGGAATCCATGTTCACAAGTACGGAGCACATATCTTCCATACTTCGGATAAAAAGATCTGGGAATATGTGAACCGGTTTTCAGAATTTAACAATTATATCAACTCACCGGTGGCCGTTTACAAAGACGAAGTCTATAACCTGCCGTTCAATATGAATACATTCAGCAGGATGTGGGGGATCAGAACCCCTCAGGAAGCAAAGGATGTCATAGAGCGTCAGAGAAAAGAGACCGGTATCACAGAGCCGAAAAACCTGGAGGAACAGGCGCTGTTTCTGGTAGGAAGAGATATCTATGAGAAGCTGGTCAAAGGATATACGGAGAAACAGTGGGGCAGAAAGTGTACGGAACTTCCCTCTTTTATCATCAGGAGACTTCCCTGCCGGTTCATCTATGACAATAATTATTTTAACGACAGATATCAGGGGATACCTGTCGGCGGTTATACCCCGATCATAGAAAAGATGCTTTCAGGAGCGGAAGTGCGTACAGGGGTAGATTTCTTTGAGTTCAGAAAGGCGAATCCCGATATTGCCGGCAAGATCATCTTTACCGGTATGATCGACGAATATTTCGGCTATCAGCTTGGCGCGCTCGAATACCGCTCCGTGCGGTTCGAGACAGAGGTGCTGGACTGTGCAAACTACCAGGGAAACGCGGTAGTCAACTATACGGACAGAGAAGTCCCATATACGCGTATCATCGAGCATAAGCATTTTGAATTCGGTCAGCAGGAGAAGACCGTGATATCAAGAGAGTATTCTTCCGAGTGGAAAGTGGGGATGGAGCCGTATTATCCGGTCAACGATGAGAAGAATAACGCGCTCTTTGAAAAATATAAAGAACTTGCCGGGAAAGAAACAAATGTGATCTTCGGCGGCCGGCTCGGGGATTATAAATATTACGATATGGATAAAGTGATCGCGGCAGCGCTGAAACAGCTGGAAGAGATAGAGCCGTAGTCCGGGCATGCCCGGGATATCGGCGCCCGCTTACAATCCCGGAACATGCCTTCCGGCACTTCGGAGATTGTAAGCGGGGAATTTGACCGGTACTTGCATTTTCCTGACGATTCGGGTATGATACAGATATCCCGGATCGATCTGATCTTTGGATGTTCTTATTTCTACATCGTTTTCTGGTGAAGATTCATTAGAGATGTGAGTGTATTTGAGCTGGCGGACAGTTGAGGGACTGGAAGAACAGCTCCAGGTGCAGTCGGAAAAAATTGCATATGGAAGAAATGTATGAAGTATTGAAGTTTATCGAACATGGCGATCACTGCAGGCAGAGTCTGGACTGCGTGCAGGGAAAGGTACTGCTTGGTTATCTGAGGAACAATCCGCAGATGAAGAAAGAGATGTTATTCCGCTGGTTTAAGGAACTGGCAGTATGCGTAGACCAGTTTCACAGATGCAGGAAAGGGCAGGATTATCGTTTCCTGAACCCTTACAGTATCGTGGTTTCCGAAGAGGAGCGGCTCATGCTGCTCGATATGGAGGCGCCGGATAATTCCGCAGCGGCCAGACAGATGCAAAAAGGGGCCGTGCGGGAACATTTTGTAAAGCCGGTATATAAGATGGGAGTGCGCAGAAATAACGAGGCAGATCTCTTTGGCTACGGAAAGACGATACAGTTTATGCTTGCATGCACGGAAGTGTTTCCTGCCCTGAGCCGGTGGGAGGAGATACGTCTGGAAAAACTGATCGGACGCTGCATCGGAGAAAAGAAGCGGTACGAAAACATGCGCCAGGTGATCGCAGATCTCCCGACAGTTCCGAAGCGTCGAATCAGTAAAAAACATAACAGGCGGGAAGGAAAAACGCATAGGGTTCTGTCTGCATTCCTCCCGGGGACAGCTGCGTTCTTTCTCCTGTGGGCTGTATTCAATATGAGCGGTAGGAGCGGCAGAGGGAACGAGAACCTCGAAAAAGATCTTGCGCCAGTCTCTGTGCAGGCAGAAGAAATGGGGAAAGAACAGCCGGAGGAGTCTTATGTATCCAATGGATGGGACGGAATATCAGATACTGCGGCGGCGGTCGGAGCGCTCGTGGGAGAGGCAGAAGATGTGCGGGGGATCTGCGAGACACTCCGGTTTGAAGCCGAGATGCTCCAGGCATATGAGCGCCTGCTGCAGATAGAGGAAGATACGGCAAAACTTGAAGAGATCGGGATAAAGAAAATGGAACTCGAAGCAAAACGGGGAGACTATGAGAAAGCCATACAGACAGGGGAGTCGGTGCTTGAGAAGACAGAAGAGTCAGAAGAAATCACGGCGCTTATGACAGAATTCCTTTCGGTTGCCCGAACGGAAGAAAACTCAAAACTGTAAAAGTGATAAAAAAGGAAAACTGCAGATGATGGATCCGGAAAAGCCTGTAAAAAGGGAGGATGCCGGGTAGCTGATCGGCTCAGCTCCCGGCATGTATTATGAAAAAGTTTATTCAAAATAACTTGTCAGCGTCTTGTTCAGGTGTTTTATCTTGTTTCCCTTTCGGTAGTTTTAGTATATGAGAGAGAAATGAAGAAAACGTGATAATAAGATGAAAGATTTTTAAATGATAAATGAACAAATTATGAACGAGCCTGAAAGCGGCGTAAAAGGAAAAAGTAAAAGACCGATGGGGGAGCCATCGGTCTTTTGAGGGGAGTATAAATAATTAATAAGGGGTTGTAGAAAGTAACCTTTCTACATTGAACAGTATAATATACAGAACTGGAAAAAGCAAGAAAAAATTTTTAAAAATATAAAATTTAAAAGAGACATAAAAAGACGAATAAAATACCGGGGAAAAGAGATACTAAGAGTGAACAAAAAAACAGGAGGGATTACTCATGGCAAAGAACTATAGTAATACAAACAATTCCAACAAAAATTCCAACAAGAACAGCTCATCCTCTTACGGGGACACACAGAGCCGGAACAAAAATGCAAACAAAAACAGCAGCAATACGCGTTCAAATGTCTCTGACAGCAGAAACTGCGGAAAAAACATGGATGCATACGACGAGTCTGACCGCTATTAAATAGCCGGGATCAGACGGCGGACGCCGGAATGGGGGCAGGGTAAAGTTCAACTTTACTCTGCCCCTGATTTATAGTAATATGTAAACAGACAAAACGTGAGGACGGAGAAATTCATGAATAAAATGGAATGGATCGCGCCCTGTCATTTCGGTCTTGAGTCTGTACTGAAACGGGAGATAACTGATCTGGGCTACCAGATCACGCAGGTCGAGGACGGGCGAGTCACATTTGCCGGAGGAATGGAAGCGGTCTGCCGGGCAAACATTTTCCTTCGGACTGCAGAGCGCATTCTGCTGAAGGTCGGCAGTTTCAGGGCTGTGACGTTTGAGGAACTGTTTGACCGGACAAAAGAAATACCATGGGAAGAGTACATACCTGATGACGGAAAGTTCTGGGTGGCGAAGGCTGCGTCGGTCAAGAGCAGATTGTTCAGCCCGTCAGATATTCAGTCTATTATGAAAAAAGCTATGGTTGAACGGATGAAGTCACGGTATCATATCCAGTGGTTTCCGGAGAATGGGGCGTCATATCCTGTTCGTGTGTTTCTTATGAAAGATATGGTGACGGTGGGGATAGATACGACGGGAGTTTCGCTGCATAAGAGGGGATACCGGCCGGCGGCAGGGAAAGCTCCGATCGCAGAGAATCTTGCTGCGGCGCTTATCATGTTGACGCCCTGGCACGGAGACAGAATACTGATCGATCCTTTCTGCGGCAGTGGAACGATACCGATAGAAGCAGCCATGATGGCGGCGAACATCGCCCCGGGGATGAACCGCTCTTTTACCGCAGAGGACTGGCCGGGGCTGATACCGAAGAAAAACTGGTATGACGCAGTGGACGAGGCGCAGGATATGATCGATGACAGGATCGATACGGATATACAGGGATACGACGTGGACCCAGAGGTGCTCCGAACGGCGAGACAGAATGCAGATGCCGCCGGGGTGGGACACCTGATCCATTTTCAGCAAAGGGAAGTCAAAGACATGCGTCATCCAAAAAAATACGGATTTGTCATCACGAATCCGCCCTATGGAGAGCGGCTCGAGGAAAAGGAAACTCTGCCCCGCATCTACCGTGAGTTCGGGGAAGCGTTCAGAGAACTCGACAGCTGGTCCGCATACATGATCACAAGCTATGATGAGGCAGAGCGGTATTTCGGGAGAAAAGCAGACAGAAACAGAAAGATATACAACGGGATGATAAGGACCTATTTCTACCAGTTTTTAGGCCCGAAGCCACCCCGGCAGAAGAAATAGAGGGTGCGTGGGAAAATGAAAAAGAGAATTATTTTTGCGACGGGTAATGAGGATAAGATGAAAGAGATACGCATGATCCTTCAGGATCTTGGCGTGGAGATCCTTTCTATGAAAGAAGCGGGCGTTGACGTGGAGATCGTTGAGGACGGAATGAGCTTTGAAGAAAATGCGGAGATCAAGGCAAGAGCAGTCGCCCGGGTACTTACAAATGACATCGTACTCGCAGATGATTCCGGTCTGGAGATCGATTATCTCGATAAGGCGCCGGGGATTTATTCCGCACGTTTTGCCGGGGAGGACACATCTTATGACATAAAGAACCGGATCCTTCTGGACCGGCTCGAAGGAGTGCCCGAGGAAGAGAGAGGCGCCCGTTTTGTATGTGCGGTGGCGGCCGTGTTTCCGGACGGGACGGTATCTACGGTAAGGAAGACGATAGAGGGCAGGATAGCTGAGGAAGCGGCGGGCGATAACGGTTTTGGATATGATCCGATATTCTATGTCCCGGAGTATGGATGTACGACGGCGGAGATGGATGCCGCCAGGAAAAATGAACTGAGCCACCGAGGGAAAGCGCTCCGTGCGATGAGAGAGATATTAAAAGAGAAAATTGGTGAGGGTATGTTATGAGGATACTGATCGTCAGTGATACGCATGGGAAACATACGGGACTGGACCGGGCATTAGAAGAAGCGGGTGCGATTGATGTGTTTATCCATCTTGGCGACGTCGAGGGCGGGGAAGAATATCTGAATGCAGTTGTGGACTGTGAGAAGCACATAGTCCGCGGCAACAATGATTTCTTCACAGATCTGCCGCGAGAAGAGGAGTTTTATCTGGACAGATACAGGGTTTTTATTACTCACGGACACGGTTACTATGTGTCTCTTGATCCTGAATACATATGGGAAGAGGGACAGGCGAGAAAGGCGGATATTGTGATGTACGGACACACTCACAGGCCGTATTTTGAGCAGAAAGCAGGAATCACGCTGCTGAATCCGGGGAGTGTCTCATACCCCAGACAAGAGGGGAGGAAAGGCAGTTACATGATCATGGAGATCGCTTCGGACGGAACGGTCACATATGATCAGCGTTATCTGGACTGACGGGAGAACGGATGGGAGACAGACCTGAGAAAAGAAAAAAAGTTGTTGACATTGCGGGGGCTATATAATATAATAATCCTTGCGCTACGGGAAAGACAGGATGCGTAGTTGATATACCGGGGTGTGGCTCAGCTTGGCTAGAGCGCCTGGTTTGGGACCAGGAGGTCGCAGGTTCGAATCCTGTCACCCCGATATGTGCGGGTGTAGTTCAATGGTAGAACACCAGCCTTCCAAGCTGGATACGTGAGTTCGATTCTCATCACCCGCTTTTCCTGTGAAGAGCAGGAACCTTTCTTGCAAGAGGATATTTGCATAAGAGTCTGTAGCTCAGCTGGATAGAGCAACGGCCTTCTAAGCCGTAGGTCGTGGGTTCGAATCCCCCCAGGCTCGTTATGGTGGGTATGGTGCAGTTGGTCAGCGCGCCAGATTGTGGTTCTGGATATCGTGGGTTCGAGTCCCACTACCCACCCTTTCCTTTTATATTCTTACTGGCATGCAGTGTCAGATATAAGTCTTTAATGGGCTATCGCCAAGCGGTAAGGCACAGGACTTTGACTCCTGCATTCGCTGGTTCGAATCCAGCTAGCCCAGTCAGCTTTACTTACGGGTAAGCAGGAAAAGAAAATAAGGGCGTGTAGCTCAGGTGGTAGAGCACTTGACTTTTAATCAAGTTGTCCGGGGTTCGAATCCCCGCACGCTCACTGGAATAACAAGCGGAAAACCTTACGCAAAGGTATTCCGCTGTTTTATTCTAAAAAAGAATGAGCGGATATGGCGGAATTGGCAGACGCGCCAGATTTAGGATCTGGTGTCTACGACGTGCAGGTTCAAGTCCTGTTATCCGCACTGGATTTGTTCTCGGGGATACCTGTAATTATGGTGTCCCCGTTTTTTGTAAATGCATATTATTGACAAGGAGGACGCTATGAACGATATCAACCAGATCACTCATGTTGAGAGTGTTCGTCTCAGTGATGACGGTACGAGTGTGATTATTATCGACCAGACACAGCTTCCCAATCGGATGGAATATCTTACGCTGTCCACAGCCCAGGACATATGGGAAGCTATTTATCATTTAAAGGTCCGCGGCGCGCCGGCTATCGGCATCTGTGCGGGGTACGGGATCTACTGCCTTGCACTTCAGATTAAGGCCGGGGACTATAACGGTTTTCTGCGTGAATTCAGGAAGAATAAGGAGTATCTGGATTCCTCCCGGCCGACAGCTGTGAATCTGAGCTGGGCATTGAACCGGATGGAAAAGATTGTGACAGGGAACGGTGATAAAGAGATAACTGAGATACTGAAACTTTTGAAAGAGGAATGTCTGAAAATCCATCAGGAGGATATTGAGATGTGCAGGGCGATATCAGAGTATGGGTTGTCTCTTTTAAAAGACGGCGACGGCGTCCTTACGCACTGTAACGCAGGACCGCTTGCAACATCCCGGTACGGAACCGGGCAGGGACCGCTGTTTCTAGGGAAAGAGAGAGGCATGAATTTCCGCGTATATGCAGATGAAACCCGGCCGCTTCTTCAGGGAGCCCGGCTTACT
>CASFID010000056.1 GCA_949294665.1 uncultured Eubacteriales bacterium | reverse complement strand
TGCTTTAAAACCCGGAGAGATTATAAAAGTGCCTCTTGGATTTGGTTTGGAACTTCCTGACGGATATGCCGGCTTTGTATTTCCGAGAAGCAGCATGGCAGTAAAAGGACTGGTCTGTGAGCTGCCTCCTATAGACTCCGGCTATCGCGGAGAGATCCATGCGATCATCAGCAATATCGGTAATATCAGACAGTCAATCTCAAAGGACACGCGGATCGGGCAGCTTGTCATCACACCCGTGATCATTGCAGACTTTGTATTTGATCTCGGTAACAAGCGGGGAACCCATGCTTTCGGAAGTACAGGACAATAGAAAAAGATTTATAACAGGTGCCGGTTTATTTCCGGCACCTGGATCATCAAAATCAATAGACAAGGAGGGAGGAAATATTATCAGACCATAACATACTCTACGCTTCTGACGGCAAAAGAGGACTGTTTTTTCAGTCCTCTTTGTGTTTTAGAAATTTTTCAATCACTTTTCAGTCTTCTGTTCACCTTGTAGGAGGGAAAACCTGTTATTTTTATCCATTCAACGCCGCCAGCAGCGCATTTAGTGTTTCTTTCGTCACACCAGGAACGAAGCTGAGCATCTGCCGCAGAGGCATTCCTTCCATCATAGCCTCCATCATTTCGCTGCTGATCGCTTCATCTCCCTGCTGTGTCTGTTCTTCCGTCTGCCGGGTTCCCATGTCCATCATCTCTGCCATTCCCTGTTCCAGAATCGCTTTTCCTTTCGGATCTGCCATGATCTCACCCAGTGTCGAGTTCAGAGTATACTCTTTGGGAATCACAGTCTCCGATTCCACATAGACCGGGCAGGACAGAACAATATCCTGCGCGTTCTTTCCAATCTGCAGCTCGTACTCTCCGCTCTCCACATACCAGTTGTGAATCTCCATACTCCAGTACGCGAAAGCTCTCCGGTCCAGACAAAAGGTCATGGTCTTCGTCTCGCCCGGTTCCAGACTGATCTTTCCAAACGCACGCAGTTCTCTCACCGGACGGATGACTGTGCTGCCTTTTGGCGCTACATAGAGCTGTACCACTTCTTTTCCGGCGCACTTTCCTGCGTTGGTCACATCAACAGATACATGCAGAAGCCCGCTCTCCTTGATCTGCTCTTTATCTGTGCGCAGATTGCTGTAGGAAAATGTTGTGTAAGACAACCCATGCCCAAACGGGAAGAGCACCTCCATCTCTTTTGACGCATAATACCGGTAGCCGACAAACACGCCCTCAGAGTAAACTGATCTGTCATGTTCTCCTCCATAGTTCAGATAGCACGGAGTATCCTGCACCCGCAGGGGAAATGTCTCCGCCAGATGTCCGCTTGGATTCGTCTTCCCATAGAGCACGTTCACCACGGCGCCGCCCACTGCCTGACCGCCCAGATACGCTTCCAGAACTGCTTTAACGTCATGAATCCATGGCATTTCCACCGGAGCGCCGTTATGCAGTACCACAATAGTGTTTGGCTGTATAGCTGCCACTGCCCGGATCAGCGCATTCTGACATTCCGGCATCCGCATATGTTTCCGGTCATACCCCTCTGATTCAAAACTATCCGGAAGTCCGGCAAAGATTACCGCCGCATTCGCATTTTTCGCCGTCTCCACAGCCTCCTCCAACAGCTTTTCATCGATACGATCCTCTGCGTCATCATAGCCCTGCGCATATACAACTTTCTCTGCCTTTGTGTAATCAAAAGTCCTGACTGCATCAAGTGCAGACTCTACTTTAAAACTGTTGATATGTGAACTTCCTCCGCCCTGATATCTGGGAGCCTCTGCATATTTTCCTATAAATGCCACTCTGCGCTCCGTGGAAAGCGGAAGGATATCATTCTCATTTTTCAGAAGGACAATACACTCCTCCTCAATCCTGCGCGCCGCTTCGTGATCTTTTTCAAGATCAAACACTGCTGTCCGGTTGCGGTTTTCTTCATAGCGGAAGATAATGTTCAGATATTCTTCACACCGCTGATCCAGTATCTTCTCTGAAAGTATTCCATCTTTTACCGCCGCTGCGATTTCTTCATCCGTTACGCCGCCGCTTGCGGGCATCTCCAGATTACATCCTGCTTTTAAAGCCTTCACACGGTCGTTCATCGCACCCCAGTCTGTCATAACATATCCGTCAAATTTCCACTCATCACGGAGTACATCGGTGAGCATCTCCTGATTCTCACACAGGTATGTGCCATTCAGCTTGTTATAGGCATTCATGATCGTCCAAGGCTTCTCTTTCTTCACCGCTCCCTCGAAAGCCGCCAGATAGATTTCCCGCATCGTCCGCTCATCCATCTCGGATGAACTTGTCATGCGGTGATACTCCTGATTGTTTGCCATAAAATGCTTCGGACTGGTCCCCACATTTTTACTCTGTACACCATGGATAAGAGCGCCTGCCATTTCCGATGACACAAGTGGATCTTCCGAATAATATTCAAAATTCCGACCGCACAGAGGGGATCTTTTAATATTCATTGCAGGTCCGAGGATCGTGCTGATATTCTCCGCCTGACATTCCTCCCCGATAATCTCTCCCAGCTCTCTGAGCAGATTCCTGTCAAAGCTGGATGCCGTGGCACATCCTGCCGGAAAGCAGACCGCCCTGATACTTTCATTAATCCCCAGATGATCTGACGCATCCTCCTGCTTCCGGAGACCGTGAGGACCGTCCGATACCATAACGGAGGGAATCCCCAGCCGTTCCACGCCTTTTGTATGCCAGAAGTCCGCGCCGGAGCACAGCCCGGCTTTCTCTTCCAGCGTCATCTGCGAAATAAACTCTCTGATCCTCGCTCTTTCCATATCCTGATTCCTCCTGTCAGTCTTTATTGATCCTGCGCTTTCCGCTTTGCAACCTCTTCTTTCATAGCAGGAAGTGTCTTCTCCAGATCGAACTTGCTCACAAGCACAAACATAATGATAAAAAATATCAGAGGCAGCACGATCGAGAATCCGTAAATTGCATATCTGGTAGCTGCCGGCGTCGCTCCGGCTGTCGCGGTATGCCCTACAGCTCCGAGGATCCATCCGATCAGCGAGGTGCCGATACCGCTTCCGACTTTCCCTCCGAAACTGGACGCACTGTTTGCCGTTGCAACCATACGCACCCCATATTTGTATTCATTATAATCAATACTCATCGCAGTCATAACGCCTACCAGACACATCATCGGGATTGTTGCAAATGTATTGATACTTCCGAATAAAGCGTAACAGAAGAAATAATCCTTTGTAAAAAGAAGCAGGATATTCGCTGCGATTCCAAGTCCAAAACTGACCAGCAGCGTTTTTACAACGCCAAGCTTCTTGATCATAGGTCCGACCAGAACAAAACCTAAAACTGTCGGGATAAGTCCTATTGTACCGAGGACTGCGACCAGATTATCATCACCGAAAATATATTTACAGTAATAAGCGCCGGAACCGGATGAAAGGCCGTAAATGATACAGGAGATCAGGTTGACGACCAGCACGATCACCCAGTATTTATTGTGGAAAAGTTTTACAAGAGCCTCTTTAAAAGGAACCGTTTCCTCATCGTCTGTGACTTCTTCGACTACTGTTCCCGACTCTGTCGCTGTCTCTCTGCTGGAAAGATAGCAGATCAATGATGCCAGCGCAACAAGAAGTCCCATGACAACTCCGAATTTGATCCATGCGCTCTGTGTTCCGCCCAGCGCATTTGTTATGGGGATCATCGCAATAGCAAAGATCATTCCTGCCACATATCCCGTCGCCGCTCTCCACGTTCCCATGACGCCCCGTTCTTCCTGACTGTTCGTACGGACTGTCATCAAAGAATTATACGGAATTGCCATTGCAGTGTAAAACACTGCAGTTAAAAGCAGGTTTGTGATCGTTGCGTACACTAATTTCCCTGTGTCGCCTATATCCGGTACTGTAAACATCAGTATCATCATAATTCCTGCCGGTATTCCTGCTTTTAACAGCCATGGACGGTACTTTTCTTTTCCGGGTTTTGTATGATCTACGATATTTCCCATGATAATGTCCGTAAACGCATCTATGATCTTACAGACAATAAACATTGTTGCGATCGCGCCTGCGGCCATTCCCACTTTCTCGGTATAGAAATATGTAAGCTGTCCTACTACTGTCGACATTGAATTCAGTGCAAATTGCCCCATGGCGTCCCCAAAGTAATCTTTGACACGCATAACCTTCTGCACGCCGAACTTATCCTTTCCCAAAGGTTTCCTGCTCATAGTATTCCTCCTTTACTTCTCAGATATTTCTCTCTTTGTTCAGATCTGATGTTGTAAATTTAACATATTGCCTGTTCTTCGTATTGTAATATCATTTGAATTATTGTAATTTTGAATTGTTACATTTCCCTGTTCATTTCTTTCCGGTATTTTTCATTCAGCGCGTCGATCACCGATTGATACAGCGGTCCGGCTTCCGGATCCATCTGGATCAGATCAAAGATCGTCATGCCGTATGCGAACTTGATCAGCGGATCATCAAGCATTCCCGGCTGCATCTTTTCAAACAGTTCTCTTCCGAGTTCTTCCTGCACCAGTTCTCCGAAGGTAGATTCCAGAGAATATTTTTCCATTTCCAGCCGGGTTTCCGTCTCATATTCATAGTGATATTTTCCTGATCCTACGGTAATTTCTTCTTCCCGCTCCGGCAGACAGATGACTGCTGTTGTGTTCGCCGGAATCTCTACATCTACGCAGATCTTTCCATCTTTACAGCTCCACTCGCTGCGGATCATCCCATATACAGATTCATAGGAAGCTTTCACCTCTGTCATCCCTTTTGTAAGCGCCGGACAGATTCTGATCTTCTTATATCCCGGCGCTTCACAGCGGATCCCTGCGACTTTCTCATAAAGCCAGCTTCCGATAGATCCGTATGCATAGTGGTTCAGAGAATTCATGCCGGATTCATCAAAACTTCCGTCCGGCAGGATCGAATCCCAACGCTCCCAGATCGTTGTTGCGCCTTTCTTTACCGCGTAGAGCCAGCCCGGGAAATCCTCTTTCATAAAAACAGCGTCCGCCAGATCATGCAGCCCGTTTTCTGACAGACAGTGGCATAAGTACGGTGTGCCGACGAACCCTGTCGTCAGATGATTATGGTGCGCCCCCACATTTTTCTCCAGTGTCTCCAGTATCCGTTTTCTGTGTTCCGGCTTTGCCAGTCCGAAATGGAGCATCAGCACGCAGGCTGTCTGCGTTTCACTGACCAGCCTTCCGCTTCGCGTCACATATTCCTCATTGACCGCGTCAATGATCTTCTCATACAATTCTCCGTAAAATCCCGCATCCTCTTCATATCCCAACACTGCCGCCGCGTCTCTGACAATTCCTGTAGAATATGCATAATACGCATTTGCCACCAGATACTTGTCCGTACCGCCTGTCCGGTCTGTACTTCCTGATTCAATGTCGAGCGCCAGCCAGTCTCCATACTGAAAACCGCTCTGCCACAGTCCGTTTTCCGAAACTCTTGCGCGGATATAATCTACCCACTGTTTCATCATAGGATACTGTTCCGAAAGCATCTGCGTATCTCCGTATACCTGATAGAGCGTCCACGGAATGATCGTTGCGGCGTCGCTCCATGCCGCCGCTCCGTCCTGATCCCCGAGGATGTTCGGGACAACATGAGGCACGCCCCATTCCTTTGTTGTCTCCGCCGCCATGTCCCGAAGCCACTTGCCAAAGAACAGCGCTGTATCAAAGTTATAAGAGGCAGTGCTGCAGAACACCTGTGCATCGCCGGTCCATCCAAGGCGCTCATCTCTCTGCGGACAGTCCGTAGGTATGTCCAGAAAGTTCCCTCTCTGTCCCCATTCGATATTGCTCTGAAGCCGGTTCACCAGCTTATTATCGGTGTGAAAACTTCCTGTCTGTCTCATATCCGTATGGAGCGCGCACGCTGTAAAATGCTCTGCTCCCACTTCTTTGCCTGCACCTTCCACACAGATATAACGGAATCCATGGAATGTAAAATGGGGCATCACCGTCAGGCCCTCCTGCTCTTTCCCATAAATAAATGTATCCGTACAGCGTGCAGAACGCAGGTTTTCGGTGTAGAAATTTCCGTCTTTATCCAGAGTTTCCGCATAGCGCACCACCAGTTTCTCGCCGGTAAGCTCCGGGAGACGGATCTCTGCAAGCCCTGCCATATTCTGGCCGAAATCAAACACGATCTCTCCTTTCGGCGTCACGATCTTCTCTTTCACTTCCATACGTTCTGTCACCTGCACCGGTTCCGACTCCTGAGCACAGACTGCTCCGATCCGGTCAGTTTCTTCAAAGAGGACTGCCTTTCCCTCTTTTACTCTTCCCAGAGTGTAATCCTGTGTCTCTCCGTGATATATCTCGGAAAAGCGGATCTCTCTTGTCTCCACTTCCCAGTCTGTGTCTGTTCCTATATAACAGATCTCCCCGTCTTCATACTCGATCCGGAGCATGGCAAGCAGCGCGGTCCGGCTTCCGTAATTATCCGGCTTTGCGTCAAATCCGAGGTACCCTTTGTACCAGCCGTTTCCAAGTGTAACTGCGATCTCATTTTCCGGATCCAGAAGTTCCGTAATGTCGTAGGTTTGATACTGGATCCGGTTATGATAAGAAGTCCAGCCCGGCGCCATAAACTGATTGCCCGCTTTCCTCCCGTTGATCTGCGCTTCATATACACCGCAGGCGGTTGCATACAAACGGGCGCTTTTAAGCGTTTTTTCTGCTGTAAATCTCCGTACAAATACCGGACATGCAGTCTCCTCCTCCGGAAGCGTGTGAGTGATCCACTTTCCTTTCCAGTTCGATACTTCCATCACTCCTGTCTCGAAGCTTCCGCTCGCCTGCCCCAGATGACCGTAGTTATCCCACACAGTGACCTGCACCTGATACACGGTCATCGGCTTTAACGCTTCTCCCTGATAGGGGACAAGCACGGACTGGCTGCTCTCGATACGTCCGCTGTCCCATACCATCCTGCCGCCGCTGATCATCTGGATCTGATATGCGGTCTGGATAACGTCTTTTTCCTCACTTCTTATCTTCCATGAAAAGCGCGGGGCTCTGTCGAGCCCGAGAGGATTTTTCCTGTATTCAATTCTGAAATCATATATCATCTCTTATAACCTCTTTCTTACATATTGATAACTATTTCTCAGATTTCCTGCGTAAATTCTGCCATCACGCGCACCAGCGCGGCAATGTTTTCCCTCAGTCTTTCCGGATCGATCCGGCCGTCTCTCAGAGCGTTTACGATCTGCTCCGTATAAACGCTGTCATTGGAACCCGGCGTGATCCAGCAGTTCCCCGCCTGTACCATAGCAGGAATATCAACGGTATCATACGTCGTCCAGTCTGTCATGACAAAGCCCTCAAATCCGTTTTCTTTTCTTAAAAAACCTTGGATCAGTTCCTCATCCGCAGCAGCCGGGCAGCCGTTGACCGCATTATAAGCAGTCATAACACTTGCCGGCATATGGATCGCCATCGCGTATTCAAAGTTCCGCAGATAGATCTCGCGTAGCGCACGCTCAGAGATCAGACTCTGATTTCTCTTTCTGGACGACTCGCAGTTATTCCCCGCCAGATGTTTATAGCACGCAGCCACACCTGCGCTCTCAAGTCCTTTTGCATAACAGCCTGCCATTGTACCTGACAGAAGAGGATCTTCGGAAAAATACTCCGGCTGCCGTCCGTTCAGCGGATTGCGATGGATATTAAACGCCGGAGCAAGGATCAGCGGAATCCCGAGAGCTTTCGCTTCTTCTCCGATCACACGCCCCACTTCTTTGATCAGCTCTTTATTAAATGAGGCGCATAGCGTCGCTCCCGACGGCATTCCGATGTTTCTGACATTCAGATTTACGCCGGAATTCCCATCGCTTACGGGAAACTCCGGAAGGCCGTACCCTTCCAGCCGGAAAACTCTTCCCGCCTCCCCGATCCCTTCCATGCCCCATCCTGCGGACGCGCATATGGTGAGTCGGGCCAGTTCTTCCTCTGTAAGCTGCGCTGCAAATTCTTCTGCCTTTCCGGGCGATCTCCTCACTTCGTCAAATAGGATCTTCTCTTTTGCATTTCCTGCGGTTAAGGCTGTATGCTTTGCCGGATAACTGCGCCTTTTCTGATAGGGAAGATGGGACACCTTTCCTGCTATGATCCCTGACAGCTTTCCCTTTGGCCATGTATCTTCCGGTGCACGTTTTGACAGGTGTGTAAACTGCCGGCTGCATTGCATCAGGGGTTCCGCCTGCCGGATGATCCTCGTCTCTTCCGCCTCAAATATACCGCAGCATTCTGCTTCGACGCTGTTTCCCGCATAAACCCGGTATTGTCCTTTTGAAAAAATGTACGCCTTTTCTTCTTCAGAATAAGATGTCATCGTGCTGACAGGTATATACACATGAATCTGCTGTATCTGTCCGGGACGCAGTTCCTCTGTCTTTTCAAAACATACTAACTCCTTTTCCGGCTGCTCCAGAACTGATTCCGGCTTGCCGATATAGATCTGCACTACTTCTTTCCCTGATCTGTCTCCGGTGTTTTCTACCTGCACCTCCATCTCAAGCGCATCCCGGCTGAACCGGATCTTATCCGGCTGAATCCGAAACTTCGTATAGCTCAGACCGAACCCAAAGGGATATGCCGCTTTCTTTTTAAACGTCTGAAAGTACCGGTAGCCGATGTAAATATCTTCTTCGTAGCAGGTATCAATATAAACTGTGTCTTCCGGATTTGCCTCCGGGCATTTTGCACGATCGTAAAAATTCTGCGAAGCAGGGATGTCAAAGTAATCCTCCGCCCATGTATCCGGCAGCTTCCCGGACGGATTCACTGCTCCGCTCATGATATCCAGAAGCGCCGGTCCTGCAAGCATCCCGCCGAATCCAAGGAAAATCAGTCCCTTCACCGGATAACGTTCTGCGAACGATACATCAATGGGATATCCTGTGTTCAGGACAACGATCGTTTTGGGAAATGCAGCCGCAACATTTGCGATCAGGGTTTCCTCCGCATCACTTAGATAATACTCCCCCTTCGCAGAAGAAGCATCCTGATTCTCTCCTGCCGGTCTCGACAGGAAAATGACTGCCGTATCAGACATTTTTACCGCGCGCTCCACCATTTCTTCCGGCGGGATCTCATCCTTTCCGCATTTGTAATAATCCGCCAGTTCTTCGTTAAACGCATAGTCTTCTGACTCCCGTACTGCCTCAAGGAAATTGATACTGTAGCGCGGACTGATCTTTCCCGCCCCCACTGCGCCGATCCGAAATTCATGTACGCCTTTCCCGAACAGATTCAGAACTGTTCCCTCTTCAAGCGGAAGGACATTTCCTTCATTTTTCAAGAGCACGATTCCTTCCCTCGCCGCTTCAAGCGCCGTCTTTTCATGACCGGCGTATTGCTGCCCTGGCTCCTGTTTCTCTATGGCCTTTATCAGGAACTCCTGCGGAGTCATCCTGTTTCCGTCAGCATCCTCATATCCTTCAATCCGAAGCCGATACTCTCTTCCATACTCTGTCACACGTCCGCGCAGCGGTATGCCGAGGATCCACATATTTCCCATATCCGGCATACACCGGATGATACACCCCGCTATTACTTCACCATCGAGCCTGACAACTCCCGGGACATCCGGGTTCATCGGTTTCGACCACATCAGGAGATAGCATCCGGATAACTGTCGGTCCAGCATAAAATACAGGCCGTCTATATCGTGAAAATCATATTCTGCGGGGCCAATCTCAAAGAGCACCGGCATCTCCTCTTTTCCGGCCGGACTCTTTAAATTCTGATCTTCCTTTTCTATCATATTCTCCTCCTTCATGACAGGATGTTTTTTTAACCATCCCCTTTATTTTAGAATTAAAATATCACATATCTTTTTGTTTGTATTGTGATTACAAATTATAAATTGTAATTTTAACTTTATTTTTCTGTGCATATCTTCTATAATAAATAGAAAAAGGAGACATCCCATGAAGGCAGATTTAAAATCATTTTGTCAGTTTTTTTACATATCCACCGCGATCCCTGTTTCCTGTTACCACATTCCTTCCGGCTCCTGTACCTCTTTTCCGGCTATACTTTCCGAACAGTCCATATTTAAAAATACACTGCATGAATTTGCGGATCTGAAGAAGAATCCGGATTATTTTATCTCCCGGTCATTCTCCTACTTCGGATGTGTCAGGACAGATTCCGGCGAGTATATCATTACACTCGGTCCTGTGTTCAGTACACCGGTATCTGATCACACTGTACACACATTTATGCAGGAATGGGCGATCAGCCCCGACAGCAGGGAGGAGATCTCACGTTTTCTCTCTCTCATACCTTCTTTTTCCTTTGAACGTTTTCTGTATGCTCTCGCCTTTGTACACCTCTGTCTCAATCAGGAGACCATTGATATAGAAGAGCATTTCAATCTTAACGACACAGGCAGTATCCATAAGCTCTCCTCTTTGCACACGGATCAGGTGATCCATGCGAAAGAGTCGCAGCATGTTCATAATACCTACCAGTTCGAGCGCAGGATGCTCCATTGCGTACAGGAAGGAAAATCAGACGGATTGAAAGACCTGCTGAATTCTTCCTCGGATCTTTCTGCCGGCGTCCTTGCCGATAATTCTCTGCGTCAGGAGAAAAATCTCTTCATATCTCTTGCCGCACTTGTAACGAGAAGTGCGATCGCCGGAGGTATGGATATGGAGCAGGCTTATCTGTTAGCCGATGTTTATATTCAGGAATGTGAGCGTTCACATGACGTCGGGCATATATCCTCACTCACCTACTCTATGCTCATTGATTTTACCGAGCGGGTCAGTCAGGCAAAAATCCCTCAGGGTATGTCTCCCGAGATTTTCGAGTGCGTTCAGTTTATCTCTCAGCACATCAATGAACCGATCCAAGTCGGAGATGTGGCGGAGCATGTCGGAAGAAGCCGTTCTTACCTGACAAGCCGGTTTAAAAAGGAACTTGGCTTTGATATCAGCAGTTTTATCATGCGCCGCAGGCTGGAAGAGGCGAAAAGCCTCCTGACTTATTCTGACAAATCTCTGAGTGAGATCAGCAGTTATCTCTGCTTTTCCAGCCAGTCGTATTTTCAAAATGTATTTAAGAAAAAATACGGTATTACCCCAAATCAGTACCGCATCAATACACAGAAAGCGTAACCGTCTCCTCCGGACAGCCTTCCGCCCGGAAAGTAACTCTGACTTCCCCCGGTTCTTTTGCCGCGCGGATCGCTGCCATTACCGCACCGTCATATGTGCTCCACATTGTATCCTGATAACTGCCCTCGCAGGATGGATCTGCATTTCCGAATCCCTGAAGGATTCCTGCGCCTTCCACCTGTACCGAAACTTCTTTCGTCTCCTGACGGTTCCATCTTCCCTCATGGTCTTTCAGGCGGACTTTCAGAAAGGCAAGGCTTTCTCCGTCAGCAGGAAGTGCTTCCCGGTCTGCTGTCACGTCCAGTCTCACAGCCTGTCCGGCAGTCTGCAGCATACACCGTCCTGTTTCCGCACCGTCTCTGTAACTGACAGCCTCCAGTCTGCCCGGATAGTAGGGCACATCATATTCCGCAATATGTCCCCTGACCTGCCTGCGTCCCAGAGTCTCTCCGTTCAGGAATACTTCTACTTCATCAGAATCAGCATAAACATCTACTCTCGCTTCTTTGCCCTCATATCCATGCCATGTCCAGCTTGCAATATTATCCTTCCACATCCATGGCGTTTTATCTGCGTGTTTTCCCTCCTTATCCATCCGCATCACACCGATCGCCGGAGCTGTCCCAATGCCAAACACCGCCTGCCTCAGATAGCTGATCGGTTTTCTGTCTCCAAGTATGTCAATATCACCGATCCCTGCCAGACGGTCAGGCCAATGTGACGAAAAATTCTCTCCTCCGTCATAATGGAAAACTCCGCATCCTGCTTCGCCCAGATAATCATATCCCGTCCACGTAAAATCACCCAGCACATGGGGATTTCGGCATACAATATCCCACAGACTGACAATATCAGCCGGAAAGGTCTCTGTTCCCAGTACAACCCGGTTCGGATGGCGGCGATGGTCTTCTTCGTGAAGCGCTGTCAGATAATTGTATCCTGCAATATCCGTCACAGAAGCAAATTCTCCGAGCAGTTCTTCCATGACCGGACAGGTCGCGATGCTGTCAGCCAGAGGACCGATCATTACGGCTGCCATGCCGTTTACCGCATCCGCGCCTGCCTGCTGCACATCCGTATCCGGCGTCATCATTTTTTCGAGTTCCTCCGGAGACAATCCCGTTGCCTGACACATGATCTCGTCCATCCGTTCCGTTCCTGCCATCAGGCCGTTGATCCCGTTTGTCGTATACCGGGCAGGATCCAGCCTCTTTATCTCCTCGTGGATCTTCCGGTTCCACTGTGCTCCCCGGGGAGTCCCTGCCTCCGGGATCTCGTTTCCGGTAGAATAAATGATCACACTTGGATGATTTCGGTCCTTTTCTATCATCTCTCTGACATCTTTTTTCCAATGTTCAGGAAAGTAATTTGCATAATCGTGTGGATTTTTCGTCCTTGTCCACATATCATTCAGCTCGTCCATCACATATATCCCCAGTCTGTCACAGGCGTCTAACATTGCCTTGCTGACAGGATGATGGGAACTTCTTACCGCGTTAAATCCCGCTTCTTTGAGAATACGGCAGCGCCGAAACTCGGCGTCCGGAAATGTTGCAGCACCTATGATCCCATTGTCATGATGGATACAGGTTCCCCTCAGCTTTGTCGGTACGCCGTTAACAAGAAGGCCCTGCGCCGCGTTCAGACGCAGAGTGCGGATTCCCACTGCCGAACTGTACTCATCCAGAAGTTCTGCGTCCTCCAGAAGTTCTGCATGGAATGTATACAGATAAGGCGTCTCATCGCTCCAGAGATGCGGTTTCGTGACCGTCAGACGCTGACTGCAGCACTGGCTCTCCCCTTCAAACACAGTAACAGGAACTGTATCGCATGATACTTCTCTTCCTTCCGCATCCTCCAATGCAACCCTCAGCTGCACGCTTTTCGTTCCTGTCCCTCTGCTGCAGATCGGGATATCAGCGCTCAGGAGAGCTGTCTCTTTGTCTGCATCCTCGGTTACAATGCGAACTCCCCGTGAGGGGATATGCACCCTTCCCCCTGTCCATATATGAACCGGCCGGTACAGTCCTGCGCCGCTGTACCACCGGCTGGACTGTTCTATGCTGAGGACCTCCACTTTCACTTCATTCTCCTGACCGTACTTCAGATATCCGGTAACATCTATATAAATTCCCGCATACGGATTATAATTCCCGGCCACAAAATCACCGTTTACATAGATGCGGCATATATCTGCTATGCCTTCAAATTCCAGTTCAGTTATCCGCTCCTCCCATTCTTTCGGAACATACCACTTCTTGATGTATGTGTACTCTCCGCCCGGATAAAATCCCGTCTGATGGGCATTGGCCGTATCCGGCCTGCGCTCCTGCAAGATCATCGTGTCGTGCGGAAGATCTACTTTCTGAACCTGCTCCCCGCTTCCGGTAAATAATTCCATCATTGTAATTGTTCCGTTCGCAAATAGCCAGTCTTGATTCATAGACACTTTTTTCATAAACTTAACGCCTCCTGATCGGTATTGTGTATATTCTGCATTATAAATTCAAATACACAATACCATATTCAGGAGGCGTTATATTGTAACTGTGATTTTATTATTGTAATTTCTTCTTTAATCCTTCCATTGACATCTATACTATAGCGGCTCCATCTACCGGAAGAATTGCCCCTGTAACGTATGACGCCATATCACTTGCAAGAAACAAAAATGCATCAGCAACATTTTCTGGATCAGCTATTCTCTGCAAAGGAATCATCTGGACAATTGGTTGAAGCTCTTCATCAGGTAGTTCAGTAATCATATCTGTTTTAGTAACTCCCGGGGCAACTGCGTTCACTCGGATCTGATAAGGCCCCAACTCCCGTGCCAATGAAACTGTCAGTCCATTAACCGCAAACTTACTTACGGGATATGCGACACCGCCTGGCTGTCCGTTTTTACTAACCATGGAACTGGTATTGATAATACATCCGCCGCCATGTTCTTTCATACCTTTTACAGTCGGCAGAATAGTACGGATCATAGCATCCACATTGATCTGCATGATCTTTGTGAACTGTTCGACATTATACTCATCAATCCCTTTATCATCTGATACTCCCGCATTATTAACCAGAATATCGATCTTCCCATAATTTTCCTGAATTCTTTTGATTTCTCTTTCCACGTCTACGGTATCTGTCAGATCCGGCCATGATCCTTCTACTTTCCAGCTCGGATTTTCTTTTGTCAGCTTCTCCAGAGCTTTTTTCACTGTCTCCTTTTTTAATCCGAACAGAACAACCTGTGCGTTATTCTGCAGAAACTTTCTGACAATCGCATATCCAATGCCTCTTGTACCGCCTGTCACAACCGCTATTTTTCCTTTTAACATCTTTTTTGTCCTTCTTTCATCAATTATCAAAGCCCCAGTTTCTTCTTCAGTTCTTCTTCAGTTCTTCTGCAATATCAAATGCGCTGTACTTCATCGGAATTTCATAAGTTTCATCCAGACTGTGCTGGCTGTCCCATACCTGAGCATAAAATGGATTCTTTCTGGCGATTTTCGGATATGCCCATGAATGTCTCATACGTTATATCAGTGGTTGCATTCTGAAAATGGAAATTTACTTCTTCAGAAGATAAAAACCACTCTTAGTGACCACATTGATCTTGAATACTGCCATCATGGTGAATTAGAGTTTCTGGCTTCTTATCGTTTCCTATATCTGAATGAATAGTAGTCATATTATTTGCCAGTATCTCCGCTGATTTCTATACTGTATACAGCTATCCGAATGTCATATCATAGTTCTCTTCGAACCCGAACACTTAATAGTGTATCCAGATTGCCGCATCATGCTATTTCATTAGCTCACTGGCCAATTTTCTGCCGTTTACTGTGCTCTAGCAGATTCAGTATCGCCTTTTGAAAGATTATGATGCGGTTTATTATGAAAGTGAACATGATTATCTCAGCATTGAATACATCTGCAGAGATTTAAAAGCAAACTAAAGAGTGCTTAAGATAATTCGGACATATTATAACAATAGGGCAAAGGATGTAGCAAACCAGCGCCATATTTGTCCTAATTCTTAAGTAAATCCCTCACAGATACTCGCACATTCTTTCCCACATATATCTGTCCCATCCATTGCAGTCATTCCACGCAGTTATTGAACTTTAGTTTGTTTAGTAACCTCATCCACACTTCACAACCTGTCCGGACAACTTTTAGATGTCCGTAGTTTACCTCTGGCTTCTTCATCTCCATCTCATGATGATACTTTTGCCCTCAGATGCTCTTATCCCACTTGCCAGACGGGTAAAATCCCCCATTAGAGCCGGTGCCTGATCAAGCACACTAAAAAGGAGTCAACAATCCTTTTAAGACTATTGACTCCTTCTGATCATCCTTTTTCATCTTATACAGCACTTTCTTTCTCAAGTCTCTGTATAAATTTATTCCTATTTTTCAAACCGGATGTTTTTCGATATCTCCTGTTTCTCCGCATACTTTCGGCCGCCTTATTTCTACTTGCTTCACTACGCGGTGCCATCAGTCGAATAGACAATGCCGACTTTTTTAAAAGATACGTATGCCCGCCGGCTTGATTCCTATCTTTCAGCCAACAGATCTGCGGGTGTTTTTTACTGAAATTTCCCAGCCGCTCTATTAACTCTGTATTATGTGTAAAAATGCTTGCATACTTTTCTTTCTCATTAAACAGAATGATTGTCTCTCTTTCATATCTGGTCAGCTTCATATGATCCCTCCTTTAAACCAGCAAAATGAATTCATAATCTACTATCCGGGGAAACTATCGCCTGCAAGATTTAAAAAATAAAATGTCTGGTTTAAACCAGGCTTTTTACAGATAAATCGTACCGAAACAATACCTTTCTTCTTTCTGCCGCTGTTTTGGTCATTACGCTTTTTCCCTCACCATCTGCTGCTCCAGATATCTTGGTATCGGTTTCCCGGATTTCTTAGCGATCTCTATCTGCTTCTGACGCAGCCTCCGGATTACAGACCGTCTCTTTTTCGGCTTTTCGGGTATATCCTTCAATGATTTTCCCGGATCCAGTTTTTGATGATTCACACAGCCGTCTATTCCATCATAGTTTACTTCAATCCCTGATTCCCAGCTTCTCTCATAGGTTCCGTTTTCAAAAAAATGCTGCCAGAATTCAAGCCGTCTCAACTGGTCCTTCTGTATTGAGGAGTCTGATTCATGGATATAACGGTAAAGCCTTTCTTTGGTTTCCCGGTCAAATCCTTTTTTACAGTCTTCAACCACTTTTTTGCCATAACTGTCCAAAACGATCATCGCTGCCTGTCTGCGGAACTGCTGATGCTCCATCAGGAAAAACTGCTGTCCATCTATGATGATATCGTCTGCCGTTGTCCATTTTCCCGGATATCCTTCAATCTCATAATCTCTCGTATCCGTTGTAATGATTGCTCCGGATGTCTGGATCTGCAGGAAACCCGTGATCCGCCGGGGATAATCAGGATTGATATAAAAGCAGGATATTTCCCCTTTTTGATTGAGTACCAGCACATCACTGACCTCAGCAGAATTCTCAATCTGTTTCCAGATCTCCATTACCGGCTCTTCCTTTTCCAGCAGTTCAAGATGATACGGGCGATACAGTTCTATCCGGACAGGAATTCCCATATCCCGTACTTCCTCAAATGTTTTGTGCCATAAAACTTTACCGGATGTCAGAGGATTGACTCGATAGAGGGCAAACTGATTACGCATCTTCCGTGTCCTCCTCTATGTTATTCAGATATTCCTGCAGGTTGAGCGAGTAAAAGTGCTGATCCCGGATCTGCTGAAGCTTTTCAATCAGGGAAGACAGGATAGCTTCCATCTCTTCATCCTGTTCGTCCGGATCCCCATGCTCCAGATCTGCCAGTGCCTCTTTCAGAGCAACCACTGTTTCCCTCTTTGTTTTTGCAGAGAAAATTGCCATCAGTGTCATCTCATCCTGGTCAAAATATATGTTTCTCATAGGCTGTTTTCCTCCCTTCTCCTGTGTCTTTTCTGTTCTTTTTCTTTTCCCATCTCCTCCTTTTTTTCCGCCGGCGTATGTTCCCTGTCCCGCTTCCTTTTCTCCAGGATCCTTTCCGCCCGTGAAACAGCTTCCTGTACCAGACGGTTCTCACGAAATCCGGGAATGGAATTGATAAGTTCCTTATCGATCTTATCACCGGAAACCAGGGTGAACATTCCGCTCCAGTCACTTCCGTCCTGCAGGTCAAAACCAATACATTTGATCCCATTCATGCGGTTTTCCGGTATCTGGTCATATTTGGCAAAGGCATCTTCCAGTTTCAGATCCGTATATACCTCACCAAGGATCGGAAACTCTTCACATTCTGCAGCGTAGAAACTGATACATTTGCTGTCATCTAAAACATCAATGCCGGGATCCTCCTTTGTAATTCCCAGGATTCCCTGTCTCTGGGAAACAAATTCCGGCAGTTCTTCAAAACCGAATCGGTCCACATAGTAGGCATGCATCTCGCCGCCCCGATTCGTAACTACCACATCACTGACCGCAAGAGAACGAGACTTAAAATCCGCCGGTACATTCTCCTGAAACATGCTGTAAAGAGTAGGCAGGTCATCTGATGGAAGCATCTGCGCTGAATAGACACATTCGTAGTCAGAGGCGTTGACCTCAGTTCCCTGCTTCCTTCGTTCTTCTGTCCCCATGAATTGATAGGACGCTCCCCGGGAATCTTCCGGTATCTGATAGATTGCAAATCTCGTTCCGGTCATCTGAAACATCATTTCCTCCGAAGTTTTATCAAAACGTTCGGGGTAGAGAACTCTTTCAATCCGCTCCCTGTCAAGTGGTTCTTTCCTGATGGCAGCATCCAGCCAGTTCCTGACATCTTCCCAGGACTTGGCATACAGCGGACCGGAAATCTCATGAACGCCATCCGGTACAAACAGCATCTGCCCTTCTTTCTCCTGAAACCGATACCCGGCGGCTTCCATTGCCGGAATCAGTTCTTTTTTCTGCTCTTCTTCCAGCTCCTTTTTCCGTTCCGCATTCCGCTCCCTGATCTTCTCACTTAATTCATCGATCATTTCTCCTGCCGTCCGGCGGATCGTATCCATAGATGTTTTTAATTCCTTCATGTCCTTTCCCGAACTCCATCCCGCAATATACGGAAAACTGTAATCCGAAGTATCCAGACCGAGAGCGCTGCATACGCAATAAGCAACCGATTCCGCCTCTACTTCTCTTGTCAGCTGATCTTTTTTCTCCCCTGTTTTTTCCATATGTTCCTTATCATGGAGCTTTGCGTGGGCCGATTCATGGATCACAGTCTTTAAGGTCTGGCTTTCACTCATTTCTTTTCGAATGACAATCTCTTTCTTGATATTGTGATAGTATCCTTTGGAAGTGCCTTCGATCTCATCAAATCGGATCGGAACGGGTGAAATGTCTTTTAATGCCTGAAGGATGAAATCATAATCCCGGACTGCCTCCTGCAGCTCCTGCGGGGCAAGCAGTTCTATGGGTTCTCCGGTCGTCTGTGCAATGTCAAAAACCGTGATCGCTTTGAACCGTGGGATCTTTATCTCAACTTCTTTTAATACAGGTACTCCGTTTTCATCAAGTACGGGACGGTGATCCCGATCCAGAACTTCCTGTTTCTGCTTCTTTTTCACCGGAGCAGGAGCTATGATCGTAATTCCTTTTTCCCCTTTCATCACCTGACGCCCCATTGACTGCCAATTCCGATAGCCGGTTACCAGAGTCGCATCCGGACGCTGCATGGCGATCAGAAGCGTATTATTAAACGAGTAGTTATGAAATTTTGCCATCGTCTTTAGATATTCCTCATATCTTTCACTGGTAAAAAGATCACTCACACCTGTTTCCAATGACTTCAGAATACTGTCTATGTCCTTTCCCGGTACCGGAAGCGGCACTGTCGCGGTATTTTCCTTCTTTCCATATGATGTGATCGGCTGCTCCATCACTGCATCCTGCTCGGCAGCCATCTGTCCGTCCGGAGCAATCTGATCCATACTGCCGGCATATACCGGACGTTCACCGCGCAGCAGATTCTGTTTCATAAAAGAGTAAAACTCATGTCCCCGCCCTGTTATGATATGGTCATATACCTGGATCCCCAGGATCGCTCCTGCCTGCCGGAGCCGGTCCGTAACTGCAATATCCGCTTTTGACGGTGTCAGGCTGCCGGAGGGATGGTTGTGGATCATAAGAATGCCGACTGCATTGGAAAGAATTGCGCTTTTATACACTTCTCTGGGATGTGTGACCGCATGATCCAGCGCACCTACGGATACTACATTCATGTTAATTGGTTTCAGGTCCGCCTGCAGATTTACGATACAGAAAAGTTCCCTGTCCATCTGTCTTAGGAACTCCTGCATCACTCGGATTGCCGCTTCCGGACTGTCCATAGGGCTGTCACTGTATAATGGCGGCTGCTCTATCATTCGGATTGCTACCTGATCCAGTTTATCTGCCATTTGTTTCACCTCCGATCGGAATACTCATAAAAAATTCCTGTCCGTCCAGATTTCGGATCTGTTCTGCCAGCTCCTCTGCAGTCAGACAATCCGGATTGTGTTTCTTTTTTTCATCTGTATTTTTTTGATTTATGGATTTTTCTTCTTTCATCCTGTTTTCCTCCTGTAAAAATCCCCCGTGGCTTCTATTGCCATCGGGGGATCCGAATTCTAATGATTACAGTGACATTTCTGCTGTTTTATGCCGCTTCTCAGACCGAGGCAGAGTGCCTGCAGCTTTATCTGCAGATATTCCTCTTTCTGCTTCTTTCTGCTTTTTCCTTTCTGCGAATGTCTCCGCTTTTTCAAAGATCCGATCCGCAGTATCATAATGATAGACCTGATCAGTCAGCCGGTCTTCCGGCGCCACCTGCGTCCGATTGACCTCTTTTACCATGTCTGTTAATTCCCGAAAAGATATATTTCCGTCGTCCGGCACTACCAATATTTCATGCACCGATGATGGAAGGATAAAATAATCCCCCTTCATTCTTTCCCCCAACTGATCCATCACGCCGGGATAAAAGATAACGGAAGCACCGTCTACAGAAAGGTTATTGGTAACAACCGTCATAGGATTATTACGGTACTCTTCTTCCAAACGCTCTTCCATTTCCTGGATCAGTTTCGGCGGAGCACCGGCATCCTTCATTTCTTCTATCATAGTTTTTCCAAGAGTAGCCAAAGCATCATTGATACTTTCAATATGAACCGGGCAGATAACAGGGCTGTTTAACATTGCATCCTGATACAGCTTCTCCAAATCTACCCCGTAGGCATCCATCATTTTGTCCGTGATCATCGTTGTTGCGGTACCTTTTTCGCCCTGATCCAGCATGATGTGGAACGTCAGCGCAAGGTCCTCCTTTGTGATATGGGGTGTATGCTCCAGCACGTCCGCATTTTTTTCTGCCGCGGACAGCTTCATGAAAAGATTCTTTTTTACACTGTCATAATCCATCACCCTTCCAATATCAAATTTTCCCGGTGTATGCTGTATCACTGAGGCTACTTCCTCCATGACCGACGCAAGATTATTCTCCGTCTGCTGTCCGTAATTCTCAAAAAGTGCATTCAGATTGATGGTGGGCGCAAGGGTATCTCCTTTGCGGGTTACGGTAAGGCCCGTATAATGGGTATTTAATTTCCGGTTTTCAAGAAGTTTTACCTCCGCGTCTTTATACTCCTCCGGAAGGTAATCCTTGATCGTATCTTTTACAGTATTGATAAATTCTTCAAAATTCATATGCTATGTCCTCCTATGATCTTTTCTTTGTCTTTTTGCCTGTTTTATGGTTTGGTTTGTTTTCCGGGAAGGCCAGAGAGAAAAGGACTTTCCCGTCCTCCGGTTTCATCAAGAGATCCGCCTCAAAATAACGGTCCTTTTTCGCCGAGTACAGATCTTTCACATGGGTGCTGCCGTTTTTCAGTAATTCCGCAGCCATCTTTTTATCAATGGTCTTCCGCATACTCTGCAGGTATCTTGCCTCTTTCCAGAGGGCGAAATTACATTCCCGGTTACTGCAGTAGAAGTTCTTTTTGCCTTCATACACCAGGCTGCCGCAAACCGGACAGGTTCCGATGCTCTCCTTCGTCTGAAAACGTCTTGATTCTTCCTCACTGATCTGATCACATCCGTTAAGCATCATGGTGATCATATTCCGGATCCCCTCCATGAACTGCTCTGAGGCGATCTTTCCATGTTCCATCTCCAGCAGCTGGTTTTCCCATTCTGCCGTCATACTGGCCGATTTCAGAAAATCCGGAAGGATTTCGATCAAGACTTTCCCGTCCTCAGTAGGAATGATCTGTTTCCCTTTTCTGGCGGCATACTGCGAATGGACCAGTTTTTCGATGATCGATGCCCTGGTAGCCGGTGTCCCTAATCCCTTTTTCTCTGTGTCAGAATCAAATTCTTTGTTTCCGGCCGTCTCCATTGCGCTGAGCAGAGTATCCTCCGTATAATTCTTCGGGGGAGTTGTGAAATGTTCCGTCTTTCTGGCTTCCACATGATAAAACTCATCCCCTTTTTTTACATCCGGTATCCTGTCTTTTTCTGTCCCGGCCGGATCTTCTATGGCAAGTCCGTCCTTGTTTTTAAAGCATTCTTCATAGATCTTCCAGCCATACTGCAGCACTTTTTTCCCTTTTGCAAGAAATATCTCATCTTTACATCCCACTTCAACAGAGGTTTCCAGATAGATATGCTCTTTTTCCATCGCTTCTACTGTATGAATAGAAATCAGGAACAGGATCTTCTGTTCCGGTTCTTTTAATTCTGTCAGATCTGCTTCCCGAAGCTCCGCTGTCGGGATGATCGCATGATGGTCGGAAACTTTTTTGTTATTCATAACACGTTTCGTATCCGGTACATTCGGCTGATCGAAAGGACCTGACGGATGATATTTTTCGTGGATGATCCGGATAACTGTCTTTGCAGTCTGTTCCATGTCCTCCGTCAGATAATTACTGTCTGTCCTTGGATAAGTAATCAGTTTACTCTCATACAGGCTCTGTGCCGCATTCAGCGTCTGCTGGGCGGTCATTCCATAGATCCGGTTTGCCTCTCTCTGCAGAGTGGTAAGATCATACAGTCTGGGCGGTTTCACAGTCTTCTCCTCCGTTTCCACGGAAAGCACCACCGCATTGCTTCCGTCACAGTTTTTCAGCAGACGGTCTGCTTCTCCTGCATCAAAGATCTTCTGTTTCTCCGCTTTCATTCCGTCACAATCCAGTTCCACATTGAAATACTTTTGTTTTTTAAACCCTGAAATCTGATCCATCCGGTCTACCAGCATAGCAAGAGTAGGCGTCTGGACTCTCCCGACTGTCAGCTTCTTGTAATATTTTGTAGTAAAAGCTCTCGTCGCGTTCATCCCTACCAGCCAGTCTGCCTGCGCCCTGCAGACTGCCGCTTTTGCCAGATTGTTATAATCTGCACCCTCTCTTAAGTGTTCCATTCCTTCCCGGATCGCACTGTCTTCCATGGAACTGATCCATAACCGCTTTACCGGCTTAGAGCTTCCGGAGAGTTCATACACCCGCCGGAAGATCAGCTCCCCTTCCCGTCCTGCATCACAGGCATTCACGACATACCGGATATCCGGGCGGTTTAAGAGCCTTTTTAAAACGTAAAACTGCTCCTTTTTCTCTCCCGGTACTTCCAGTTTCCATTCTTTCGGGATGATCGGCAGATCATCATAATTCCAACGGCGGAATTTTTCATCATAGGCATCCGGCGGAATATATTCCGCAAGATGTCCGAGACACCAGCTGACAATACAGTCTTTTCCCTCCAGATAACCTTCCTGATTTTTCTCTGCGCCGATCACATGGGCGATAGATCTTGATACACTTTGTTTTTCTGCAATCACTAAATACATAAGTTGTTTCCTCCTTCAATGAACCAAACAGGGAGAGACCTTTTCACAGCCTCTCCCCTTCTGATCTTATTCATAATCTTCGTCTTCTTCCCGTTCATCCACAGTCTCTAAGCCGTCACCAAGTTCGATTCCCTCAGAACGTTCCTCCTCAGCCTCAGCTTTTTTCTTGTGGATCCTGAAATAGTAGTAAGCGCCGACTCCTGCTCCCGCAAGAATTAAGATTGCAAGAATTCCTGCCATATTGCCGGCAGGATCTTCCTCCTGGTTTTCCTCCTGTGCCGGTTCTGTTTCCTTATCCGCTTCTGTAGAATCTGTATTGTTTTCTTCCAGCACGACCGAAGGCTCTGTTGTTTTTTCTGTTACTGTGCCTTCTTTCAGGAATTCCTGCAGATCGTTTTCATCGATCTGGGAGAGCATATAAACATTTTCAGAGGATGCACTCCTGTCGATCACCAGATAGAACGTATTATTATTTTTTGTCGTGATCGTCAGGAATTCTTTGCTGCCGTCCTCTGTAATATCATCCTGTACCTGAGCGGTTCCGGGCGTAGAAAAAGCAGTTCCCCCGCTTCCGTCTTCCGCCGGCGCCGGTTCTGTCTGCGGAGTCTCTTGCGATGCTTCCGTTGAAGCAGATTCCGTCTCGCTTCCCTCCACCGGCAAAACATTCTGTTCCTGTGCCGCTTCCTGTCCCTCGGGTGGAGACGCATTCGCAAAAACAGTTGTTGAAGTTCCCATGAGCATGACCGCTGTCATAACCGCAGCCATTACCCTCTTATTCCATTTCTTTATCATTGTTTTTGTCCTCTCTTTCCGTATTTGATTCCTGCCCTTCCGTCTCTTTCCCGACCTCAAAACGGACAGTTCCTCCTCTCAGTCCATCCAGAAACCGGAGGAGTTCTTCCCCCTCCAGTTTCATTCCCCGGATTGCCCGGATCATTTCATTATTCTCTTCCTCTTTCAAAGCGCTTTTGATCCCTTTCAGGTACTGCTGAAGATCGGAGATCTTCTTCTCCGTCTTCTCGATCTCTTCCATGTACCGTCTGATCTTTTTGTTCACTTTCTCACCTCCCTCCTTATGGCAGCCTTCCGTAACTAAGGAAATGTTGCTGCCAGTAACTGCTGTTGACATTGGCATATTGGACCGGATCCCCGCAATGGATCATCATTCCGTTCCCCACATAAATTCCTACATGGGATGCACCCGGTGTACTATAGGTACCCTGGAAAAAGATCAGGTCACCCGGTCTGGCTTCCGAAGGCGGGACAACCGCACACTGCCCCCTGAGCCCTTCTGCGCTCAGCCGTCCGTAATTCCAGCCGTTTCCGCAATGGTTGACCACATAGGATACAAAGCCGGAACAGTCAAACCCGGAAGGGGAATATCCTCCCCATACATAAGGAACTCCCAGATACTTTTCCGCTTCCTGGATCATCCTGGCAAATTCTTCATCCTCCAGTGCTTCCGGCGGGATCTCATAATCGATTCCTCCGGATCCTCCCGAAATAATTCCGGTATCCCAGAGATAATCGCGGTTACCCAAAGTTGTATTCAGTGCATTGTAGAGGATCAACTGCTCCTCATCCAGATTTTCCCGGGCAACGGCATCCAGTCCCTGATTCGTCAATGTTACATACAGGATCTTTTTGGTACTGGTATTCGTAACCGTGACCTCATTGCTGCCATTTGCATCCGCCAGATAACATTCCCATGTCTGGTGTCCATGTGCAGATGCTGCCGCATGGTTATCATAGTAAACATCAAAATCTACCCCATATCCGGCAAAAGCACCTGTATCTTCTACCGTGTATTCCACGCCGTTCATTACTACTTTCGTTCCGACCGGAACAATGGGATCATAAGCATCCACAGCCAGAGTATGGTTGGCAGTCGGATAGACTCCGCTGGCCGTAGGTCCGCCCGCCCATTGCCCACAGCAGATGCTGCAGCTGCAGTACCCGCTCGTTACGACCTGCCCGATGGATTCCCCTACACGGACTGTTTTAGTCTCTGTCACAGTTTCTGTCTTTGATTCCGTATTCAGGGAATACTGGGATGTGAATAAGGCTTCTATCTCATTCTCCACATCCTCATAAGTCCAGTCACCGTATTTGGCCGTAAGATAGGAAATCAGATGATATGGATTATGAATGATCTCACTGACGTTGTATTGATACTCGTCATAACCGGGATGTTCTGACTCCATGTTATTGATCTGACTGTTCAGCGCATGTTCCAGTTCCAGATAGGCGTTTTCCGCTGCATAGATATCTTCATCCGAACTCGGGTAAGTCGTGATGCCTATTACAGAACCTCCACCCTGGACGGTAGCGCTGCAGCTGCTGAAAGCTATGGCAATCAGTAAAAAAAGAAGTCCGAAGATACCAAAGCCGATCAGCACGGCATGGTTTCTCCGGATCAAATCTTTCATTACAATCTTTGCTTTTACTGTCATGTTTTCTATTCTGCCGGTGGCTGCAGCTCCTCCCAGTTTCCCGGCAGAAGCGCCCGACCTGGCTGCCCTGTATGCTTCTTTGTATCGATTTTTCTGAAAAAACCGGTTCAGAAAGGACTGTCTCTCTTTCTTCCATGAAGCGGACGCGGCTTGGCTGCCTGCATTCTCTTCTGTATGGAAATGAAATCGTTCGGCTCGCCCGGAGTCGCTTCGATATCCTCTTCGGCTCGCCCGGACATCAGAGCGCATACTTCTTTTCTGAGTTTCCTTCAGCACAGATGTTGTTCGCTCTGCAGCAAGACCGCCGGCACGGACGCTCTCAACTGCGGGATTCTCTTCGTCTTCTTTCCTTGCCTCCTCTTTTGCATAGGAGGAAGCTGCTTCCGCCGCAACGCCGGCCATCTTTTTTCCAATATACATCCCGGCGCCGCGGATCATACTGTTTCCCTCATCTTCAAATGAGAGCTTTCCTGCTTTTGCTTCTTCTTTCATCAGCCGGACTTTTTTCTGCTTATTCTGAATAGAAGACTTATGTCCCTCCAGACTTTCTTCAGGTACGGATTCCTGATCACGAAGCTTTTCTGAAAACTTTTGCGCTGCTTTCGTTTTTCTCTCTTTTTTCTCCCGGAGTATTTTTTCTCCCACAGCGGGATCCTCTTCCCTTTCCGCCGGGTGTCCCCGGCTTCTCTGGCTGATTTCCTTTACAGAACCCTCCCGGATATTTTCTTCCGTGAGGCCTTCCCTGGTCATCTTGGATACAATCTTATCCTTTGCTCTGTACTCTGTTCCTGCCAGTATCTTCACCTTCTTCCTTTGTTTTTACTGTTATCTTCTCTGTCAATCTTTCGGTACTTCCCTTCCTTCAATTTCTTCCGGCTTTGTTGTCATCAAAGAATACAATTTCAGGCTCTTATCAAACTTATCCTTAAAAGGAATGATCGTACTTCCATAGAACAGGAGTCCTTCCCCTTCTCCGGAATTCGTAACATAAGACAGCTGATAGGGTGAAATATTCAGCTGATTTGCAAGGATCTGTCGATCACCGGCGGCCTGATTCAGCATCAGGATAAAATCTGAGTTCTCAAAGATGTTTTCAATCTCCCTGCTTGCCAGAAGATCCTTAATATTTTGAGTAATACCGGTAGGGATGCCTCCCCATTTCCGGAACCGCTTCCAGATTTCCACGCTGTACGCCGCAGTCTGTTCCTCCTTTAGAAGGAGGTGGAACTCATCGATATAATATCGGGTAGACTTACGGCTTCCCCTGTTGATCGTCACCCGGTTCCAGACCTGATCCTGTACAACGAGCATACCCAGCTTCCTTAGCTGTTTTCCCAGCTCCTTGATATCAAAACAGACGATCCGGTTATTCAGCGCTACGTTGGTCCTGTGATTAAATAAATTCAGAGAACCGTTCACATAGATCTCCAATGCTGTTGCGATCCGCTGCGCCTGGGGCTCTTTCTGGGCTCTCAGGCAGTCGTACAGGTCCCCCAGCACCGGCATGTTTTCCGGGATGGGATCGGAAAAATACTTCTGATATACAAGCGGCAGACACCGGTCGATCACGGATTTTTCCTCTGCCTCAATGCCGTTCCTGCTCCCCATGACCAATTCACAGAGAGACAGGATGAAATCTGATTTAACACCCAGCGGATTATCATCGTCGGAATAATCCATGTTAATATCCATTGGATTGATGTAATCCTTACTGGTGGGCGAAATGTGGATCACCTGCCCTCCCAGGGCATGGACAAGGGGATAGTATTCGCCTTCCGGATCTCCGATGATGATGTCATCCTGCGTCACACAAAAGGCGTTTGTGATCTCCCGCTTGGCCGCAAAGGATTTTCCTGAACCGGGTGTACCGAGGATCAGGCCGTTTGGATTTTTTAATTTTTTCCGGTCTACCATGATCATGTTATTTGAAAGGGCATTCAATCCGTAATACAACGATTCTCCCTCCATGAACAGTTCCTGCGTGGTAAACGGTACAAAAATAGCGGTGCTGGTTGTTGTCAGCGCCCGCTTGATCGGGATATGGTTCACGCCAAGAGGGATGCTGCTCATCAGTCCTTCCTCCTGCTGATAATCCAGCCGACGGAGCATACAGTTATATTTCTGTGCAATCCCGGCTGTCTGCAGGATTGCATTATCCAGTTCCTGTTTTGTCCGTGCGGTGTTTAAAAAAAGAACCGTCACAAGGAACATCCTTTCATTTCTTGACTGCAGATCCTCCAGCAATCTCTTGGCTTCCCCTCCGTAGGTATTCAGATCAGAGGGGATGATATCCATATCGTATCCGGACCTTACCGCTTTTTTCTGCTCCTCGATCTTCATCCGGTTGATATCCGTCACCTTGCTTTTTACGAGCTTGATCGCTTTGAGCTGATCCACAGACTGGACATGAAGATTGACGATCAGGTTCTTATCCATATCCAGAAATTCCGCCAGCATCTTGTCCGTCAGCTCCGGCGCCAGGATCTGAAGAAACGAGACCGCCCCCAGCGTGTTCCCCATCTGGAATGTTTTTCCGTCCTTAAACACAAAACTGGTTGGTGCTACATAATCCTTCGTAGTCAGCCCCGTCCGGAGCATAGAATCATAATCAAAACGAAAATCGGAAGTCTCCTCCGGATTAAAAGTCTCATACAGGATCTTCAGACGCTGCGTCCCGTTTAGTGAGACAGCCGGCACTCCCAGGATCTTAAAATTGTTCAGGATGTCAGACTCGATCCTCTCCAGTTTCGGCTTTGCCTCCCGGATACTGTCCGCCTCAATGGAAAAGGTGATATATTTTGATTTCACCAGCCCATTATTTCCTTTTGCGAGCTGACGTTTCAGCATCTGTGCGTATTCCATTCTTATCTCATCGAAATCATCATTTGCCGGTCGGATCCGTACTACCTTTTCAAATTCCTTCATGCTGCTCTTATGATTGATAAAACTGAGCTGAAAATGAATGCTGCTGTCAAAATAATTCAAAAAATCACACCAGTTCTCAAAAATGGCATTTTTATCTTCATTCTGTGCCAGCTGATAGTTGATATCCGAAAACCGGATCGTCTTGGAATAACATTTATCCTTCACTCTGCAGATCCCGTCCCTCGACATTTCTTTATAGGCAATAGTCTTCTGCGCGGACAGCCTCTTTTCCTCTTTTTTGTGGGAAGGCTTTTCCGTCTTCTTCTCCTGCTTTTTAGACTTTTGTTTCTTTTGTTTTCCGGGCTCTTTTACCACTTCTCTTTTTTCCCTGCGTTTTCTTCTCTTCTCCAGGCGCCTTCTTCTAATCTTCTTTCCTGCCAATCGGCATCACTCCTTCCTCATATAAGTTTTCCGTTTCATATTTTCTGATTGGGGGCCTCAGCCACCGAACCCGGATCACATGCAGCAGGACGTCTTCCAGATGCATACCGTCCTTTTCATACATTGCAAATAAGAATGCCGGAAGCATCAGCAATACCATAACAGTAGCCGCATTGCTGTTTCCCAGAACTCCCCGTGTCAGAAAATAAAAGGGGATCCCGACAGCGGCTCCGATACCGATACAGATCAGCTGCCGTTTTGTCAGGTTAAACGCTACTTTATTTTTTACCTTGCTTAAATCCTTTGGAATCGTGACATATGCCATTCTCCATTACCTCCTTCAGGTTTGTTTTAGTGGGCATTAAAAATTGATTTACTAAGCGCTCCTGTCTTAAATAAACTGAAGCAGAGCACAACTGTATAAGCCATCACTCCTAATAAGGATGAACTCAGATTATCCGAATACTGGATGCCCGCCACCAGTACGGAATAAATGGCCACGCATACCATCATCAGGAATGCCTGGAACGCCAGGGCAAAAAGCCCTCTGAAATAATTGGTCCCTATCTGCCCCCACTCCCGATTGGTCATGGTTGCAAATGGGATCGGTGCGATTGAAGTATATAGGTAAATCTCTATCATACGTCCGTACAGAATAACTGTGATCAGGACACTCATAATCTTCATGCCAAAACTTAAAAGCATTGTCTCCAGCACCAGTACGACCAGTTCTCCGATCTCCATGGATTCCAGAGTCGCATCCAGATCTGTCAGAGCAGAAGTGATATCAATGGATGTACTTCCGCTGATCAGGCCGGACGCCGAATTGACCACATGCTGGCCGACATCAAAGACGGCCATTGTAATGGTAAACGTATTGCTGACCAGATAGACCGCGATCCACATCTTTACAAAATATTTGAAGAACATCCATGTATCTATGTCATGCATATTGTTTTTCTCTGTGATCATCGAAATCAGCTCGTAACAGAGAACCAGAGTAATGATGATCCCTGCGATCGGCAGGATCACAGAATCTGACAGGCTCTCGATCATACTGAAAATACTGCTGTTCCAACCCTGAGGGGTTTGTCCAACCTGGCCTGCTATCTCTCCCGTTTTTTCATTTACATCGGTAAACATCTGATCCAGGTTGGAATGGATAACCCCTGACAAAAGTTCCCTCATCCACTCTTCAATCGCGTCAAAAATCTGATCGAACATGGATTTCTACTCCTTCCTTTAAAATAAGCTGCTCAGAAGCGGGATCAGCTGTGTTCCGATCAGGATGACACCACCGCCACTCATCAGCTGTTTAATTCCCTGTGATTTGGCGCCCGGATTATCATTTCCGTAACCTTCCATCAGGTTGATCACACCCCAGACTCCAAGGCCTGCTCCGATTGCAACTACCAAAGTCTGAAGGATATTCACTGCACTCGTAAAAAAGCTCATTTCTGCATTGATAAAAGCACCTTTTCTTCCGGCCTGTCAGTGCTTTTGCCTCTCCTTTCCTCCGTATTCAGGCCATTGATCGGTTTCTCTTCCGATAAGCCGGAGGGCTCCTCGCCTGTATCTTCATCATTACCTCCACTAAAAAAACCGCTCTTTTTGAACGGTCTCAATGCTGCTTTTTTAATTTGCTTATTCTTTTGTTTATTCCGGGACAACATCCTGCAAGAGATAGGACATATGTGTGGCAAGTTCCGCCATTTCATCCGCATATAAAAATGTACTGAGCATGACAGTATCATGCGCATATTTATCATCGCACCGGGAGCGCATCTTCCGGATCAATTCCCGGAATGATTCCGCACATTCTTTGATCATGATCCCGGATTCCAACTCTTCCAAATGATTGATGTACGGAGCATAGTCACTGTACACAGAACCAAAATTAAAGATAAACAGGCTTCCATACCTTCCCGACCTGTTTTTTGCTTCAATCCACACTGCTGTATTCCTCCTTTTCTGCCACCTCAGCCTCTTCCGGCGACACGTCATATTCGTATAATTCAAACTCCTGATCCTGAGGCAGGATCAGTTTATGTTCCAGATATTGTTCGATATGGAACTCATTTTTCTTATTAAAGTCAGACAGTTCCCTGTAGCGCTTATGCCTGGTGATATCATATTTATCACTGTAAAACGGCCTTACGCCCCTCAGCTGCAGGATACATTTGTTTCCATCCATCACAGCCAGTTCATCACGGCTCATTAACTGCTTACCGGTTTTCTGATAATTCATTCCATAGGACGGGCTCTGCCCCCTGGTGTCAGATGTGTTATACAGATCGATCGTTTCTTTGCCCAGAGTCTCTGAAATTTCTTTCAGGGTTGAACTTTCTTTGCCTCCAAGGAACAACATGCTATCGCAATTGCCCAGGATCGTCTCGGCGGCATCTTTATATATCGTTTTCAGCTGCGACTGTGACTGCAGGATGATAGAAGCGGAAATCTCCCTGCTTCGGATCGTAGCAATCAGCTTGTCAAATTTCGGGATCTGTCCGATATTACTGAACTCATCCAGCAGAAGCCGGACATGATAGGGGAGCCTTCCTCCGTATACATCATCCGCCTTTTCGCAAAGCAGATTAAAAAGCTGCGTATACATGATCGCCACGATAAAATTAAAGGTATCATCCGTGTCAGAAATAATGACAAACATAGCTGTCTTTCTGTCTCCCAGCTTGTCCAGTTCCAGTTCATCATAACTGGTAAGTTCCCGCAGCTCTGCAATATCAAACGGAGCTAGCCTGGCGCCGCAGGAAATCAAAATTGATTTTGCTGTCTTACCTGCCGCCAGCTTATATTTCCGGTACTGTCTGACGGCAAAATGCTCCGGATTTTCTGCTTCCAGTTCCTCAAACAATTCGTCCACCGCATTTTTAAAATCTTCATCCTCTTCCCGCGTCTCACTGGCGTTGATAAATTCCAGAAGGGTAGAAAAATTCTGTTCTTCCTCCGGCGCTTCATACCAGATATATCCGATCAGAGCTGTATACAAAAGCCTCTCAGCTTTGATCCAGAAATCTTCCGTCGCTTTCTCCCCTTCCCCCTTGGTATTGGCGATGATCGTATTCACCAGCTTCAGGATATCTTTCTCCGAGCGGATATAATGGAAGGGGTTATAATGCATGGATTTGCTGAAATTGATGGTGTTCAGCACCTTGATCTGATATCCGTGGTTCACCAGCATCCGGCCGCATTCCACAATGATCGTGCCTTTCGGATCCGTCACAACGTAGGAAACATGGTCCGTCATCTGCATCAGCTGCGGTTTCACATAGAAACGGGTTTTTCCTGATCCGGAACCTCCAATCACGATCACATTCTTATTCCTGGCATACTTCGGAAGTTTTGGCCGGCTGTTCATGGTCAACCCTTCTGTCTGTGTCAGGATGATATTGTTTTCAAAAACCGGATCCAAAAACGGTTCGATATCCTTCGCCGTTCCCCACCTGGCAGATCCGTATTCTTCTCCCTGCCGGAATTTCTTCGCATTTTTCCCCCGATACACAACGATCAATTTTAAAATGACCGCTGCGATTGCTCCTGCCAGCAGATCATATAAATGAAGACTGGGAAGCCAGGAAGAAAAAGCCAGTTTAAAATTAGAGAGCATCACGCCCATACGCACGATCCAGCTGTCTCCTGTACAGTGCCGGAAAAGCCACGCTCCCTTATCCACGATATAAAAACCGATCAGATATGGGAAATTCAAAAGGAGCAGCTTCTTGATCTGTATCTGCTTCATCGCTCCTGCCCTCTGTCTTTCTGCCTGACCTTTACACGTTCCCGGTGCTTTACTGTCCTCTGGATCGCTTTCTGAAGTTTTTTCCTGACGGAAGGCTTTCTGGATTTCTTCATCGCAACCCCGGCATATTCCCGGAAGGCTGCGGTCATCACATCTACATCCCTTGCACGGAAAAACACCATGTATTTGGGTGGAGAAACGCTGTTATCCCTTTTCAGGCTGTAATCGATCCCGTATTTTCTCGCCACACGGTCAAAAGAGCCGATGTTCTGATCCGTAATCAGGATATTGGAAAGCTTGGCCCCCTTTGACATCAGCTGTTTCATGGTCTGTTTTCCATGAGGCATCCGTTTCTGCTGACGTTTCTGTTCTTTTACTCTTCCTTTCTCCTGGGCCCGGCCTCTTTTTGCAGCCTGCCGGATTTGTACTTTATTCTGCTTTGCACGATCCCTGTCGTTCAAAAATTTTCGCAGAACTGCTTTCAGCACTCCTGCCGTCATCCTTGTACACTGGACGCACAGGCTGATCGTTTTCTCATTTACTTCATCCTGCAAATTTTCACCTCTCTTTCCGGGGACTCATTTCCCGATATAAAACTGCTATGCAGTATCCGATACACGGCATGTGTTTTCCGTAAGGGCAGCCTTTGCAACTCCCGGGTTCATGGGGCTTATCCTTCTTTTTTGTTTCTTTTTCCAGATAGTGGCATTTTTCTTCTCTGCACCCTCCTTTTTCCCACCAGAAACAATATCTGCAGGACCATGGCTTGTCCTTTTGATATTTCTGCCCCGGAATTGCCGCTTTCGGATCAATCACTAATTTCTTATTTTCCATAATCCTGTTTCCTTTTTCTGTTGCAAAAAGGCGCCCACATCTTTCAGTGAACGCCCATTTCCTAATTTCTTATTTCCTTTTTCTTCTTAAAATAACTGCCGTGACAGATCCGCAAAGTCCCAGGCCAAGCAATGCAGACCATAACAAAATGTTTGTATGATCTCCGGTCTGCGGGGCATCCCCGGATGCGGTGTCCTGAGGCGTCTCCGGCGTTTCTTCCGGCTCTGCCTCATCTTTCATCACAACCCTCTGGATTTCGCCGGTATCTTTTACTTCAAACGCTACATCCTCTGCGACCAGATATCCTTCCGGTGCGGATTCTTCATGGAGTGTGTACTTCCCGATCGGAAGCATTTCAATATAATGCGGTTCTTCTGTGGAAGTCCAGCTCTCCACAACCTCTCCATTCTCATCCAGGATCGTCAGCTTCGCTCCCGGCAGTTCCTCTCCTGCAATATCCGTCTTGGAGATTTCCACCTTCGTCACATCATCTTTCATTTCGATCTTCTGGACTTCTGCGGTATCCTCCACTGTAAACCGGATGCTCTTCGCAGTCACATACCCCGGAGCCGGAAGAACTTCTGTCATGGTATAGGTCTGACCTACCACCAGCTCTTTTATGATATGTGGTTCTTTGCCGGATACCCATTCATCCACAACTTCTCCGTTTTCATTCGTTACCGTCAGCTTCGCTCCCTCGATTTCTTCCCCGGTAGTCAGAGATGTTTTGGTAAATTCAAAGGCTGTCGGTTCATCCTCAAAGGTAAATTCGTAAGAAACTGTCGCTTTATCAGAAGATTCTGCTGTAAAGGTAAACTCCTGCGCCTCGTCTGTGGTGGCAAATCCCGGCGCCGGTGAAGTCTCTTTCACGGTATAGGAAAATCCGATTGGCAGATCCGCCTCAAAGGTCAGCTTTCCATCCTCACCGGTTGCCTTTTCCTCGATCACGGTTCCCACTTCCAGAACCACATCCCCGTCCTTATTGGTAATGTCCTCTTTTGCGGAAAGTGCAAACACAGCACCTTCCAGTACCCGGTCAGTATCCTTTTCTTTCTTCAGGACAGAGACTTCCGCCTTCTGGCGGTTATTCTGCCAGTCTCCCGACCAGGTAACTTCCGTCGTGTCCTGATCCACATAGGTCAGGTCAATCTCCCGGATCTCTCCGTCCAGTACATAGCCTTCCGCAGTCTCCTTTTCTTTCACATAGTATTTCCCAAGGGGAAGGTCTGACAGCTTCGCAATCCCTGCCTCATCTGTGGTGATCGTGGCGATCAGCTCGTCCTTTTTGTAGTAATCATCACTCTCGCCGTCTGCCGCCTGAATGTCCTCCAGAGCGTATACCTCAAAGGTTACGTCTTTTAATGCGCCGGTAACATACTCAAAGATATGACTGATCCAGCCGCCAATGGTATCGGCAAGCGTCACATCCTCCAGGAACTCGCCTTTCTTATTGATGATCAGCGTCCCTGTCGGCACATCATCTTTCATTTCCACTTTCTGGATCTGTGCTGTATCCTCCACGGTAAAGGTAATTTCTTCTGCTTTCAGATACCCGTAAGGAGCCAGTTCTTCCCGGAGCGTGTAAGTCTCGCCTACAGTCAGCCGTTCAATCAGATGTTCCTCTCCTTTTACAGAAGTCCAACTGTCAACCACATTTCCGTCTTTATCCAGGACTGTCAGCTTTGCGCCCTCCAGCTCCACGCCGGTTGTGAGATCCGTCTTTTTCACGGAAATCTTAGTCGGTTCATTTTCATATTCAGAGGACAGTTCCACCACAGGGATCTCCTGCCCCTGGTACTCTGCGGTCACTTCTACAACTTTATCGGAAGAAACATATCCGTCCGGAGCTGCTTCTTCTTTGATGTAGTATCGTCCAAAAGGCAGGTCATTCACAAATACGGCTTTCCCGTTTTCATCAGACAATGCCTTGCCAATCAGCGTGTCCGCTTTCACAATCACTTCGCCGTGTGCCAGAATATCCTCTTTGGCATACAGCCCAAAAACTGCGCCTGCCACAGTCGCCTCCGTTTCCGCATCCTTTTTCACCACGGATACTTCCACTTTCTGGCGTTCATTCCGGAAAACCGCTTCCTGTTCAATCACAGGCGTATTCTGGTCTTTGTAGGTAAAAGTCACCGTCTGGTCTTCCCCATTCAGCACAAAACCTTCCGGTGCGGTCACTTCCACGATCTTATAACTTCCAAGAGGAAGGTCTGAAAGAAACGCCTCCCCGTTTTCATCCATAGTCACCGTTCCTACCAGTTCGCCGGAAGCATATTCTAAGATACGGTTCCCTTCGGCGTCTTTCTGGAAATCAACGGTATAAATGTCCTCCGCGGCATATACATCAAAGACTGCGCCTGCCAAGTTCTCTGTCTGATAGACAAAATCCTTGTTGAAACCGTCCAGCACTTCGCCCTGTTTTACGATCTTTAAGTTTCCTTTCACCGGATGGTTCTCATAAACCACTTCGATTACCACATCCCCGGACACTGGATCAATCTGGTAAGCGGTATCGGAATCCACGGCAATCTCATAGTAATTCTCATTCAGCGTATACCCATAAGGCGCTGTGACTTCTTCAATCCGGTAATGACCGATCTTCAGGTTCTGCGGCAGGATCAGGTAGCCTTCCTCGTCCGTAAAGAAAGAGGTATGAACCTCTGTTGTCGGATAAGTCGTCACCTGTTCAACATATTCCTCATTATCAAGGTCATAAATCCGGAACTCCGTGCCTTCCTGCAGTACCGGCTTTTTCGTCTCGTCATCCTGTTTGATGATTTTCAGCTTCGCTTCAAATTCTTCATCCAGAAGCACCCGCCATACCTGGGGCGTATTCGGATTATGCTCTGTGATCCGCACGATAAAGTCATCCACCGGCTTATAATTATGAGGCGTGGTCGTTTCCCGGACAAGGTATGTGCCGTAAGGAAGGGCAATGCTGCAGGCATGTCCTTTCTCGTCTGTAAATATTTCTGTCGCTCCATTCTCCCCAATTACTACCGGTTCAGCAGAATCAAAATCATAGCTTCCATCTTCCTTTACCGCAAGGTCAGAAAGCAGATAAGCCGTAAATCCGGCTCCGGACAGCAGGTCAGCGTCCGTCTCCCCGTTATTGGCCGCCTTGATGATCTCAAAGGGCTGCTTCTTTACCTGCTCCGGAGAAATGCATTCACGCTCCACGGTAGCGGTCAGGTCTCCTTCATAGCTGCATACCAGATCATATTCATTCTGGTCCGCCAGATACCCCACAGGAGGCGTGATTTCTTTTACAAAATACTCCCCAAGATATAGGTTCTCCACAGACGCTTCTCCGTTTTCATCTGTGGTCAGCGTTGCTACTCTGTCACCGGCATGATAGATCACTCCGGTTGCCCCGTCCGGATGCACAATATCCTCACGGGCATACAGGCCATACACTGCATTTTCCAGTACAGCGTCTCCCTGCGGAACTGCCTGGTTCGTCTCAGCGTCTTTTTTCTGCAGCCGGATCACTGCATTGACTCGTTCATTGGTAAAGGTATGGGTAAATGTCACTTTCTCTTCACTATCGTTGGTATAAGAAAAGGTAAAGGAATATTCATCTGTCTGGTTCCTCACATATCCTTCCGGAGCCTGGATTTCTTTCACATCATAAGAAAATCCAATCGGCAGGTCTGCCGTAAATACGGCTTTTCCATCCTCTCCAGTCACCGCTTTCTCAATCAGCGTTCCCTTAGATACCACAACACTTCCATCTGCATTTTTAATATCGCTTCCTGCATACAGACCAAACACGCCGCCATCCAGGGGATTTAAGGTGTCCTTGTCCTTTTTCAGCACGAAAACTTCCGCTTTCTGCCGGTCATTGACAAAGGTACTCTCGCTGAATACCGTCTCTACGTTCTGTCCGGCATAGGACAGCGTGACTGTCTTTTCCTCCCCGGCATTATAAAAATTCTCCGGAGCCTGCACTTCTTTAATGGTGTAAGTCCCAAGATGGAGATTTTTCAGCACGGTTGCTCCGTTGGAATCTGTGGTCAGGTTTGCTTTTACCAGATCGCCTTTACTGTAAACTTTCGCGCCATAAGCGGTTACAATGTCCGCCCCGGCATAGACGTTATAGACAGCTCCCTCCTGCCTGCGATCCTCATACTGGAATACCACGCCGTTCTCAGACACGTCTGCGCCGGTCAATACCTGACCTTCCTTATAGATCGTAAGTTCTCCCATCTGCTCCTGATCCGGAACGGTAACAGAAGTTGTCTCATTCGCTACAAGGTTTACATTATAAGCAGAAGTATTGATCCGATAGCCTGATGGAGCCGTAATCTCTTTCAGATACACAGTATCCTGTGTTTTTACAACTTCAGCTACAGCAGATCCGTTCTGGTCAGTTGCCGGCATTTCCGTGATCAGTTTTGTACATTCTTTATCACTGTAGATCCCGAATATCGCTCCAGTTAATTTTGCATTCGCATGGTTGGAATCCACCTTGATTACCTCCACTTTTGCCAGTTCCAGCCACTTCACGGAAAAGTCCACATACTTTTCATCTTCAACACCCTCGCCAAAGACCAGCGCCAGATCCTGTGTCCCGCTTCCTGTGGTAATCTTATAAGCGGAATAATCTTTCGTGATACTGCCCTGCATCTTCGCTGACCAGGAGCCGGACACATCCTTTGTCTGTGTCAGCGGAGCGGTCAGATAAAACCGTGTGCCGCCGGAAATCGTCACATCTGCACCTGCAGAACTTGTTTTTCCCGTACTGACATTATGCAGTTTTACTCCATCCGGCAGATCCAGGGTAATTGTCTGCTGACTTGCCGCATGGAATGTAATCTCTTCTGTCCTCTGCTGGTTTCCGTCTACATAGGCGGTCACATTAGCATTGGAGAAGGACATTTCAACATCCGGTATATCAGGCTGGCTGACCGCATAATGATACAGTTCCATTGCCAGGGATTCACCGGTGCTGTTTGTTCCATAGAACGCATCACTGCTTCCGTTGGCATAGGATGCCGCAAGGTGTGTCACAATAAATCTCTTTCCCGCAGAAAAATCTGTATGATAATGGTTAAAGAAATAAGCTGATCCTGAGGCTTCTGTTCCGTAATAGCACACCTTTGCCAGTTCCCGGTTTCCTTCCAGTTTTGTGATCTGGTAAGTTCCGCTCCCCGGACCGGGCTTCGATGGCTGAATACAATATGCAGTAGCTGTCACATTCCCAAAAGACACGGTAAACGGAGCAGTCACATAGGAACCAAGGCCGTAATCCGCATAATAGTAATAACTGCCCTGGGTAATCGTTACGGATTGAGATGCCCTGGCAGCTTTAGCAGCCGGAGCCTGTGCAGTAAAGCTGATACTTTCCCCCCGTTCCATTTCCTGAAGATTGATCCCCTGTTCTTCCGCCTGCAGGAGGGCTTCCCCAAGTGTCATGCCGGTTTCATCATCTACGGTTTTCTGGCCTTCCGCACTTTCTAACGCTTTATCGAAAGCCTCCTCCGAAAGCATTTCTTCCTTATCAGGCATATCCTGTTCTTCTGTCCGTTCAGTTTCTTCAGAAACCGATATAGATGAATCTTCTTCACTATCAGATGTTTCTGATCCTCCATCACCTGAATCTTCATCAGAAGAGCCATCTGAATTGACTTTGCTTTTTGCCTCTGTCTCAGCATCTTTCACACTGATATTTCTGCTGATCTGATAGGCCGGATGTCCGGTCATCAGAGGCTCCACATAATAGGCAGCCTGATAGGTATCTTCATGATCGGTTGTAAATGGATCCCCCTTTTCGTTCTGCGCATCATGGAATGTTACTTTTACCTTGCTGTCATCCGGGATTTCAATACCGGAAAAATCAGAAACAATGTCATAAGAACTTCCAATCGTAATATCAATGTCCTTCGCCGTTACCACTTCATCCGGATCCAGCTGGTCTTTAACCTCTTCATAATAGGGGATCTTCTCATCTGTCGGAACTTCAGCATACGCAACAGCGGGAGAAAACACCGTAGATAAAAAGGAGACCATTGCAAGACATCCGGATATCAGTTTCATTGTTTTTCCTCTTTTCATCTTCTTAAATCCTTTCTGAATCTTTGCTATGATAGTAACTTTTTTATTTCTTTGAGTAGCTTTATGTTTTTATCGTGCCTTTTCTCCTCCTTTCTTCAGACTTGCACTGCCTGGGACAGTCGGCTTTTCTTCAAGCCGGGATAACAGTACAAAAATATGGCGGTATCTATTCCATCGGAAACAAACACCGCCACACTGTTTCTACTGTCATCATCTTTATGAATCAGACATTATTATTGATTTAAGATATGAGCATTTCCTGTTTTCTTTCCCAGATCCGTTCCTGTCCCGGTTTCCATTGTTTCCGGAACGTTTTCTCTGAAGAGATACGCAAGAATGCACATTCAGATCAGATATCACTCTGGGCAGGGTATTCACTTTTCAAGGTGCCTGAGAGCTTTTAACCCTCTCACCTTTCAGAAGTGCCCTATACCCTTTTACAAGGTAAACCTGATATTTTTTTAATTATTTTTTTCCTGATTTGCATATTCAGATAAAATTTTTAACACCCGTCTGATCATATCTGAAACATTTTGCTGCGATACACCGAAGTACTCTGCAATATCCTGCTGTCTCCACTGTTCAAAATAAAAAAGATAAATGATCTCTCTTTGACGTTCATTGAGTTTTTCCAGCATTCTTTTAATAAGATCATCCTTAACCAGACTTTCCAGAATACCTTCTTCATCGCTTTCTATTTCACTGCCTTCCTCCACCATGCGATCATACGAACATACTTTATGATTAGATTTAATTCTGTCCTGATTTCGCTCCAGACGATCCTCAGCTTCCATGATCAAACGGACATACCAGTTTTCATTATCAAAAAATGAAGCCTCATATACTTGGAAGGCATCCTTCACAGACTCATAACCATAGGTTCCACAATCTTCAATAGAAAAAACCGTATAATGCTTCCCTGCCCTGTAAAGAACAAAACCATTCGCAAAGACGCTAATTGTAGTGTCTCTTGTAAGAGCTTCCTTTACAATCACTTCCGCTCCAGACTCTAATAATTGTTTCGCTGTCGGAACCCTGTCCTCAGATTCTGTTACAGTTACCATTCCTCTTAATTCTTTTAATGTCAGCATATAGACCACCTTTCTGCCTTGCGGCTGCGGGTGATCCCGAGGACACTTTTATTTCCAGTTTTTAATTTCAGGCACTACAATAAGCCCTGGACTCACCCGTTTTTTTTGAACGGGAGCCCAAGGCTCCGGATTTTATCCCTCTACTTATTCAAATTGGAGCCATCTCTTTTACAATGCAGCAAACTGCTTTTTCACAAAAAAAAATCCCGGCAAAACAAATACAGCTTTTTCAGATACAGAAGTTTTTCAACTCCTGTTCTGCAAGCGTAAATGTTTTGCCGGGCTCTTAGTGATTCCAGTCAGGTTCAGCTCCTTGACAAACTCTTGATATCCGACGCAGTCTTGATGGTTCCGGCCAAATTCACTGCCCGATCAGATATCTCATCCTATTTGATTTTTCTTTCCGGATCCGGATCTGATACTCTGCGCATAAACCCGCATCCTGGCTTTCAGCTGTTCGTCTCTGATGATCATAGGGCGAACAGATACGATATCATCTTTTACCAATACTTCCAATGTGCTCTTACATTTTTTACAATCCACCTCCGAATCACTTTGCGAGCTTTTCTCCAGAAAAGCGCCGCACACAGGGCAGTGAACATGCCATTTATAATAATCTGTTCCCATAGGTTCCTCCTTTAAGCAATAATTAATATTTCTCTTTATTACTCAACGGATCAAAGGGGAATCAAATCCGCCTGATGAGCCTCATGCCGCCCATTCCGAATAGCGCCAAAGCTGCGCGGACGGACACGATATCACAATTACAGATTTGCTTTGTAAATCTGCTGCAGTCACAAAAAATCTCTTCCGATTCCCACTCACCGGTAAGCCTGTTTTGTCCCTGCATTTTTTAACATGGTGTCTCTAATATTTCAAAACAGTCTCCGGACAGGTCATAGAGATCCCGGATCTTTATTTCCGAATCTCCGATCCACAGACAAGTCATTGGAGCATAGGACTCAATTACCCCATCTGCCGTATGGTACTGCCCCATTCCCGGATATTTCCTGCTTTCCTGATAATACTCTGCCCGGACTTTTATCCCCGGCCTTAGTATCTTCAGTTTCATATCCAGTTCATTTTGTTTTTCTTCCGGTAAAATTCTTTTTGGTTCATAAATGGCCTCCTTCTCTCTTACAGTTTCTTCGAATCCTTTTAATGCCGCAAAAGGCGCAAACTGCTTTGCTCTGCGTTCCACAGCCATCGGATACCTTTTTGATACAGGTCTGGATAAATATAAAATCTTCTGATATGCCGCCGTCATATGATCATCTCCCTTATGCCCTGTGGCCGCCAATCTGATTATTTCGTTCCCTGTATGTAGAGCAGTCTAAAAGATTTGCCCCGCGCATGATCGCATTTTTCCCATATCGTTTCTTCACCTCCAGCACTGCTCTCTGCAGATTTTTTTCTTTTTCCTGTGAATACGGATCCGAAAACAGATCATACTGGATATAGCTTTCCGGAACAACTTTATTTGCACAGATTTCAATCCTGCGGATTCCGGTATGCGGATCCGTAATCTTCCAATACAGGCCTTCTACCGCCTGTATGATCCTCCGGGAACTGTTCGTAGCTTCCGAAAACTTTGCTGTTCCTCTGGAGGGTTCCTGTCCATATCGATGGTCGTATGCGATCCAGAGCGTCACAGAATTTGTGACCAGCCCCTTTTCCACCAGATCCAGGACAAGCACATCCGTCATTTCTTTCACGATGACAACCGCCTCCTCATAACTATAATTTCTCATCAGAACCTGTCCGTTAGACAGACTGTGTTCCTCCGTATGATAGTTCTTGATATCTCTCATCCTGCAGGATTCATACCCCCAGGCATGATCGATCAGCAGTTCTGCATCGATGCCGAAAATCTTAAAGAGGAGATCTTCTGACGTAATTGAAGCAAGAGCAATATCACCCATCGTATGGATCCCATAGCCGGAAAGTTTTTTCTCGGTTTTCGATCCGATCATCCAGAAATCTCTGAGCGGCTGATGATCCCACAGCTTTTCCCTGTAAGAAATTTCATCCAGAATACCGATGTGATCTTCCACATGTTTTGCGACAATATCCATAGCAATCTTAGCCAGATAAAGGTTGGTTCCCACTCCGGCGGTAGCGGTAATACCGGTTTCCTCCATGACAGCACTCATCAATCTCACCGCCATCTCTTTTGGAGTTACCTGATAAAGGCGGAGATATTCCGACACATCGATAAAACATTCATCTACGCTGTAAACATGAATATCTTCCCTGGATACATATCTGAGATAAATACTGTAAATCCTTGCAGAATATTCCAGGTAAAGCTGCATTCTCGGCATTGCTGTAATATACTCAATGTTTTCCGGGATTTCATGGATCCTGCATCGGTTTTTTACGCCCAGCCTCTTCATTGCAGGTGTGATTGCCAGGCAAATGGTAGATTTTGACCTTGTAGGATCTGCCACTACCAGGTTCGTCTGAAATGGATCCAGATTCCTTTCCACACACTCCACAGATGCGTAAAATGATTTCAGATCAATACAGATATAATATTTCTGCCTCTCCATACAATCACTTCCTTTCCGCCTTATATTGCCGGTCAACGCTTTACTCTCCATATTCAAAAGAAACTGTTTTGCCTTTTATCAGGCAATCTCCTTGTTTTTATTGACAAAACAGGAAATATGCTTTATATTATAGGCAAGTTCTTGCCGTTTCTTTATGTCTCACATTATAGGCAATCAGTAACCTGTTGTCAAGAGGCAAGATGAATAATCGGAAGTTGGTTTCCTCTTTCAGGAAGGAAAATCACTTTTCTATACGGGGAATAATGACTTAGAAAAGAGGTATTAACTATGACGTTTGGAGAAAAAATCAAAAATCTGAGAAAATCAAAACATATGAACCAGACACAGCTGGCAAACGCGATTGGTGTCTCACTGAGAACCATCCGCGGATGGGAGATTGAAGGCCGTTATCCGAAACAGCATGATCTCTATCAGAAACTGGCGGATACCTTAGGGTGTGATGTTTCCTATCTGATGACAGAGGAAGAGTCTTTCATTACAGAAGCCTCGGAACAATATGGTTCGAGAGGCGCAAAACAGGCTCAGCAGATCATCGAACAGGCAGCGGCCATGTTCGCCGGCGGAGAATTGAGTGATGAAGACAAAACTGCATTCATGGATGAAATCCAGATGCTCTACCTGGACTCAAAGAAACGTGCAAAGAAATTCACCCCGAAAAAATATCTTCAAAAAGAAAATGAAAATCCAAACTAAGTCCGTTTTTTTGGACACCTGTTCATCTATAATGATAAATTGGGGTGATTGATTTGAGCAATGATTACATATACAGGAAAGTCGAATCTCTTGTCAGAAAGTTTCATACAAGAGATCCGATCAAAATTTTAGAAGCGCTCCACGTTGTAGTGGGAGAGAGCTCTTCTTACAATAAGCTGAAAGGCTACTGCTTTATGAGCTGTCAGACGATCTATGTAATGTTCAGCAGTTTCCTCTCCGAAGAAGAGAAACGGATTGTTGCGGCCCATGAACTTGGACATATTGCCCTACACCGGGCCCAGCTGAAAATGGCACCTATGTCTGATAACCGTATTTACAATATGATCAATGAAACAGAATATCAGGCGAACCTCTTTGCTGCTGATCTGTTGATTGAAGATGAAGCAGTGGAACAGCTCTCAAAGAATGAAGATCTGGATTACTTCAGTTTCTGCAGCTCTCTTTATGCGACTCCGGAACTGATGAGTTTCAAGCTGTACAGCCTTATGAAAAGAGGGCAGAAATATAATATGCCAATGGATATAAACAGTGGTTTTCTGGCGAAATAAAATCGGCACGTTCTCGAATGAACGTGCCACTGTATCTATAATTGCATTATTTCTCATAGCTGTTATTATTTTACAATATTCCAAAATAATAGAGCACAGCTGCAATTCCCGCCGCAACAGCAAAACCAACCACTGCAAACAACACCGCCAGGAACCATCTTTGATAGGGCCTTTTGCCCTCTTCCCGGAGCTTTTCTATTTCGTCCAGTCGTTTCCCTTCCATAAACATCTTAATTTCCTTATACGTTCCAAGATCATGCGCTTTCTTCTCTTTCTCAATCTTATGAGCAACCCACATAGTCACTCCGTAAATACAGATCCAGATTCCAATTCCGACCGGCCACAAAAGAAAAAACAGCGGCACTGCAGATACAAAAACAATGATAAGTAATATCGTATAAATCCAACTATATTGCTTCAGCTTTCTAATGTCCTCGTTTTTAATCATTTCTTCCATTTTTTCCATATCTCCTTTTACCAGAATATCCAGAGAAATTCCGAAAAGAGAACTGAGAAGAAGCAGGCTGTTAATATCCGGATAATTTTTATCATTCTCCCAGTTGGATACCGTCTGCCTTGTGACAAAAACGTGATCAGCGAGTTCCTCCTGTGACATATTCAGTTCCTGACGATACTTTCTAATCTGTCTTCCGATTTCCATTTTCGTTTCCTCCTGCTGCTATTTTATTTCATCGAACCGGATTTCTGCTATCAAAACTATTGGACATCGCAGGATTTTAAGCATGTCAAATCTGTTTGACACGTACTTATTTTCATTACTTACCGATTTAGATACTGCAATCATCACAGAAAACACTAGAATTAATCTGTTGCCTTTTCTCTATTGATATTGTTAAACATATCCTGCATCAAAAGTATCCCTATCTGCATCCCTATCTCCATATACACACTGGCAGTTTCACTTGTAATCTCATTTGACAGATCAAGCAACTCCGATGCCGGATTCTTATCATATTTTGCCACTGCTTTTTCAAACCGCATATATGGCTCTTCCAGCCTTTCTTCATAGCTTCTGTCATCCGGATCCGGACCTTTACCGAATAGAAGGTAATCAGCAATGCCCCGGATCGTTGCCTTTTCAAAAATTTCATGTATGTAATTCAATATTTTTCACTCTCCGTTCCTTTTTCTCTACGAAAGAATAAATCCCATTACTCTGCTTCGGATTTCTTCCAGGATTACTTCCACCGCCGTACCAACAAATAGCAACGCAAACAGAATCAAATACAATGTGATCAGTATCCCTGCCTGTATCCAGTCCTGATAGCAGACAAGAACGCCTATCAGAAGCAGTATGAGGATAAAAGCCGCAATCGTTCTGCCAAAGTTATATATGCCGACGATGAGACTTACGATCAATCCGGCAACAGCTAAGAACAGCCATACAGGTATCAGTATAAGCTTCAGTGGGAGCTTTACCAAAAATATTAAGAAACGCATAATTTTTTCCACCTTTCTCGATCAAACTACAAACTGTGGCATATCATGGTTCACCTCTGCAGTATAATATCCGTCAATGGTACTGGGAGCGTTAAACAATGCCGCCAGAAGATATTTCTTGATATTTTTTACCTTGGTCGTATTTTTCCGAAAGCACTCCATGACATACTCAATGTGAGCATATTTCAATTTCATAAACTTACTTTTCACAAGTTCTGCAGGATACCAGCTGCTGGCAATTAAAATCCTGTCATTCTGGCATAACACAGTTTCCAGAATCAGTTCATAAATCCCCTGCACCAGCTCTTTATCCAGAGGATATGAAGCTAATAAGGCATCAAAGTCCATATTTTCCTTTATCAGCTCTTCATATGCCGGCATAATAGATTTCCCATCAGGATCAAATCCCATCCCCTCAGATCGGATTAGATCAGATTCATTATCACTCTGTTTATTATAACTGATATTAGTATAATTAGGGTTTGAAATGTAAACTTCTTGAAGTTTATTTTCAGGACTTCTTGAAGTTTGATTTTGGGACTTCTTGAAGTTTACATTATAAACTTCTTGTGAACCGTTGTCTTCCTCATAAGTTTGATTTATAAACTTCTCTTCTGATTCGGATTCCGTTTTGCTCAGTGTTTGTCCCTCTTTTGTTATTTCTTCTTTCATCACAAATGATTTAACATAGATAATATTGGTTTTTCCAAATCCCTGCCTTTTCTTCTCGATCAGGCCGATCCCTGTCTCGCTGTCCAGTTCCTGCAGAGATTTAATGGCCTTATTTCTTCCGCAATTCAGCAATTCCATGATATCCTCAATGGAAAAGTAGATATAAGCCCTGTTTTCGGCATCAAACCATTGGTTTTTTATAGATAATGACATCCTGTCCAGCATCAGGCCGTAAAGAATCTTTGCATCACTGGATAAGCAGCGGAAATACTCATCCTGGAATAATGCTTTCGGTATTCTGTAAAAACTGTATTGATCAGCCTGCGTACCGTAAAAATATTGAAATGTTACTTTGCTCTCCATCTTCTCCTCCTCTCTTTGTATTTCAGAGGTGCCATTTCCGGCACCTCTGCATCATGCCGCTGTAAACTGTTTTATATATATAAGGTTAGGCATTCCAGAGCCACGGATCTGTTTTTCTACCAGACCTTTTTCTTCCAATTCAGCGAGAATTTCCATTGCCTTTTTCTTTGTAATGTTCATATCCTGCTGAATTTCTTTAATCGGATAGATCACATAGACTCTGTTCTCCTGATCAAGCCATTTATTCTTTATCGACATTCCCATACGGTCCAGAAGCAGACCGTATAACATTTTTGCCTGGATTGTCAGAGACGAAAACTCTTTGCCTGTAATTAACAGTTTAGGAACTCTGATAAACGAATATTGATCCGCTCTGGTTCCATAGAAATAATCAAACGTCATATTTTTACGCCTCCCGTTCTTTTTTCCACTGCTCCAATAAAGCTACTATGACCTCTTCCATCTGTTCCTGTGAATACTCAGGAGGAAAATAATTCTTCAATTTCTTTTCCGGCAATGTAACTTTTCGGTTTTTCTTAGGAGCAATACAGTTATTCAATATAGAAATCATATAACTGTGTCCTATATTTTCATCTTCCATACGCTTTCTTAAGACAGCAATCTGATTCGGTTTGATAAAGCCATTATCCCTGATATACTCATAAATCCATTTCTGCATTTCTTTATCGATATACGAAATATCCACCGCCACGGTAAATTGTATTTTTTTATTATCGACCATATCTAATAGTTCAGGAATAAGTTCGGTAAGCCGTATGTATCTTTGAATTTGTTTTGAACTCTCGCCAACCTGTTCTGCAAGAACATCTCGTGAAACTGTTCTTTCTAACTTCTGGCCATTTTGACCAGAAGTTATATCTGTCCTTCCCCCTTGATGCTTCATTGCCTCTAATTTCATTTTATATGCAAATGCTTTCTCACTCGGCAACAGTTCTTCTCTTTGGATGTTGGCATCTACCATGGCGATCACTGCCTCATCGTCCGACATTTCTCTCACGATTGCCGGAATCGTAGCAAGACCAGCTTTACGTGCAGCATACATTCTTCGATGGCCAGATATCATTTCATAATGATTTTTCTCTGTCGGCCGGATTAATACAGGTGTAATGACTCCATTTTCTTTTATGCTATTGATAAGGTCTTCCATCTTCTCATCATTTAATACTTTAAATGGATGACTTCTGAATGGAGTGATTGATTTGAGTTCAATCTCCATTGCCGACTCTTCATTCATAACACCCAGCAGCTCATCTATGCTTGTTAATTTAACTTTTTCACCGCTTCTGCTACTTTTCACTGTTCAGCACCTCCTGTGTCAGATTCCGATATGCTTCTGCCACCTTGCTTTTAGGACAATGAGAATAAATACTGACTCCCTCGGCACTTGTTTCTGCTGCCTTAACAGACATAGGAATCGAATTATCAAAAATCGTAATTCGTGACCCATAGGTTTCATGCAGCTTTGCCGCAATATCTTTCGCATAATTTGTCCTGTAATCCACCATTGTAAGAAGGATTCCCTGAATTTCCAGTCCACGGTTCAGCCTCTTCTTGACCATCAGAATAGTCTTTATCAACTGTTGGAGACCTTTTACAGGCAGATATGCCGCCTGAACAGGGATCAGTACAGAATCAGAAGCAACCAATGCATTGATCGTCATCATTCCAAGACTGGGCATACAATCAATCAGAATATAATCATATCGTTCTCTCATCATATCAATATAATCTTTTAAAATAAGTTCTCTGCTCATCACATTTCCCATGACAACTTCCAGTGCAGACAGTTCAATATTTCCGGGCATGATATCAATATTCTCCTCATGATGAAGAATTCCATCATCCGGATCAATCTCCTGTTCATTGATCACTGCAGTAAGTATATTTGCCAGTGTAATCTGAATTTCATCAGGTTCCACATATCCAAGACTGGCTGTAAGACTTCCCTGAGGATCTGTATCAACGAGCAATACTTTTTTCCCTTCCCTGGCCAGTCCAATCCCCAGATTTACTGCTGATGTTGTTTTTGCGACTCCGCCCTTTTGGTTTGCTACTGAAATAACTCTTCCCATTCTTCGGTCCCCCTTTTCACATGATTTCTCAAATATTCTTCAAAAATACTCCTTCGTATCAATACCTTTTTTCCTACCTTGTAAACAGAACCCGAAACATGAGACATCCTGACCACAGGTTTATACCGGAGTCCGTAATATTCCATTGCCTGCTGATAACTGATAAACTCCCTCTGTAAAAATGCAAGATCTTCATCATCAATGAGATGAGAGAACAGCCATACTTTTCCATGCATCATTGATCCTCCGATTTTAATATTCTCTAAAAGTTTCCAAAAAGCGTTCGAATATTTCACAATTGACAAGAACTACTTTATCAACCTTATAGACCGCCTTTGCTTCTTTAGCTAAAGCTTGAAATTTAGTGAGCCCCAAACTATATTTCTCTGCGCCTTCCTTATACCTCACAAATTTCTTCTGTCCTTCTTTTGTAGCTTCTACATCTTTTCTTGCATATCCCATATCAGACATCTCCTTTACTTCTGTTTTACCTCATGAAATCTTTCAAGATACTCGTCAAAAATTTCCCGATTGATTAAAACAATACCGTCCATTCTGTAAATAGCCCCTGCGTCATTAGCCAATTCCATCAGCTTCTTATGGGACAGGCTGTACACTATCTCCGCCTGTTGATATCGTAAAAACTTTCTTCTGAGCCTGCGGGCACTTTCCATCACTTCACTGCGCTTTTGTTGATTGTAGTAACTGTTTTCTGTTTTCATGACTTCTGTTCCTCCATCCTGAATGACTACCACGGATGTATCCGATTGCACAAAAAAAGGGCACTCTTTGAAAGTTTTTCTTTCAAAAAGTGCCCCAGACAATCTGTTTTGCCTGAAATGGACGAGCGACAACTTTTTACAATACGTCGTAATAATTCGTATTTGTTTCGGTTTTTGCTGTCAAATTGTTGTCAAATTGAATTTTTGTTGTCAAAATGATAGGTCATTTCTTATCCTTAATAGAGCTTCGCGCCCGCCGGAATATTGTCATCCACCATCAGCAGATTCAGTCCTTCGTGCCCATCGTACTCGTACACAGCGCTGATCAGCATACCCTCGGAGTCGATACCCATCATCTTCCTCGGCGGGAGATTTGTGATCGCGATGCAGGTCTTTCCGACCAGCTCTTCCGGCTCGTAATACTCGTGAATACCGCTTAAAATCGTGCGTTTCCGGTCTGTTCCATCGTTCAGTGTGAACTTCAGGAGTTTCTTACTCTTCGGAACTGCCTCGCATGCCTCTACCTTTACAATCCGAAAATCGGACTTGCTAAAGGTGTCAAAATCAACGGCATCCTCAAACAGTGGCTCGACTTTCACCTTGGAAAGATCGATCTTCACAACCGGCTCGGACTCCTCTTTCTTGTCCGTTTTCTTGCCCTCGGCTCCGCCGATGCTCTTCATTGTCGGGAAGAGCAGCACATCGCGGATCGCCGCTGCATTTGTGAGAAGCATGCACATCCTGTCGATACCGAATCCGATACCTCCTGTCGGCGGCATACCGATCTCCAGTGCATTCAGGAAATCTTCGTCTGTCGTGTTCGCCTCTTCATCTCCCTGCGCAAGCTGTTCTTCCTGCGCTTTAAACCTCTCTCTCTGATCGATCGGATCGTTGAGCTCAGAGTACGCGTTCGCCATCTCCCAGCCGTTCATAAAGAACTCGAAGCGCTCTACATACTCAGGATTCTCCGGCTTCTTCTTGGTCAGAGGTGAGATCTCGATCGGATGGTCCATGACAAATGTCGGCTGGATCAGGTGTTCCTCTGCGAACTCCTCGAAGAAAAGGGACAGGATGTCGCCTTTCTTGTGTCTCTCCTCGAACTCTACATTATGCTTCTTCGCAAGCTCCCTTGCCTGCTCCAGAGTCTCTACTTCATTCCAGTCGATCCCCGCATATTTTTTCACCGCGTCTATCATTGTAATGCGCTCAAACGGTTTTCCGAGATCCATCTCAACGCCATTGTAGACGATCTTTGTCGTTCCGAGCACTTCCTGAGCCACATGGCGGTACAGGTTCTCCGTCAGATCCATCATTCCGTTGTAATCTGTATATGCCTGATAGAGCTCCATCAGTGTGAACTCCGGATTGTGTCTTGTATCAAGGCCCTCGTTTCTGAATACGCGGCCGATCTCATATACTTTCTCAAGTCCACCCACGATCAGTCGTTTCAGATAAAGCTCAAGAGAGATGCGAAGCTTCAAGTCCTCGTTCAGCGCGTTGAAATGTGTCTCGAAAGGTCTTGCAGCAGCGCCTCCGGCATTTGCCACAAGCATCGGCGTTTCAACTTCCATGAATCCCTCTCCGTCGAGATATTTTCTGATCGCGCTTATGATCTTCGACCGTTTGATAAATGTATCTTTTACTTCCGGGTTCATGATCAGATCCACGTATCTCTGACGGTAACGCATATCTGTATTCGTCAGTCCGTGGAACTTCTCCGGAAGGATCTGAAGACTCTTGGAGAGGAGCGTCACATGGGAAGCGTGGACGGAGATCTCTCCTGTCTTTGTCCGGAACACTTCTCCCTCGATGCCGATCACGTCGCCTACGTCAAGTTTTTTGAACTCTTTATAATTCTCTTCCCCGACGCTGTCTCTTGCCACATACGACTGGATATTACCTTCCAGATCCTGCACATTACAGAATGACGCTTTTCCCATTACCCGCTTGGACATCATACGCCCTGCGATCGATACTTTCTGCCCTTCAAGTTCATCGAAATTCTCTTTGATCTCCAGGCTGTGATGTGACTGTTCATATTTCGTGATCACAAACGGATCCTTTCCATTCTGCTGCAACTCCGCAAGTTTCTCGCGGCGCACTTTCCTCAACTGATTCAGGTCCTGTTCCTGTCCGTTTTTCTGCTGCTGTGCCAATGTCTTTTCTCCTTCCTTTCAGGCATTTTTCCTGCTGCCTGTCTTCCGCTTTCTGATTTCTTTCCTTTTGTTTCCGCATCCGTCTCTTTGTTTTTCGTTGACGGCCAGACATGTCCATATGCGAATTCAGACCTCTTAAGTCCGAACATTAAGAGGTCTGTGTCATGTCATATGTTTACTTTGAACGGCTGATCTCAAGCACTTTATACTCGATATCCCCGGCCTGTGTCTCAACCTTGACCGACTCGCCGACTTTCTTCCCGATCAGTGCCTGACCGACGGGAGACTCGTTGGAGATTTTCCCCTCGAGGCTGTTTGCCTCTGTGGAGCCTACGATCTTAAACTCCATCTCCTCGTCGTATGTGACATCGAAGACTTTCACAGTACATCCTACGTTGATCTTATCAAAGTCGACCTCATCCTCGACGACTACTTCTGCATTTTTCAGAATCCCCTCAAGTTCCTCGATACGTGCCTCAATATCCCGCTGCTCGTCCTTTGCAGCATCATACTCGGCATTCTCCGAGAGGTCGCCCTGTTCTCTGGCCTCTTTGATCTTGGCTGCGACTTCCTTTCTCTTCACCACTTTAAGATCTTCAAGTTCATCCTCAAGTGCCTTTAATCCGGCATAAGTAAGTAATCTTTTCTTTGCCTCTGCCATTAGTTACGCTTCCTTTCTGTCTCTTCAGATTTTCTTTTTTTGATTTTATTTTGCAGGACCGCATGTCCTGTATGCTGTCATTTAAGTCTATTTCGCAATTTCAATATTATAACCAAACTCTATAATGATGTCAAGAGATTTTCCAGTTCTTCAAGGCTCTCTACCGCATTCACTTTTTCCCTCAGACGCGCGGCTCCCTTAAGGCCTTTCGTATACCAGGCAACATGCTTTCTCATCTCCCGGATGCCTGTAAATTCCCCCTTATACTCAAGCTGCAGCCGGGCGTGCTTTAAGATCATCCGACACACCTCATCCTTGTCCGGCCGGGACGGAAGTCTGCCGGTTTCTTCCCAGGATACCATCTCAGAGAAGATCCACGGATTCCCCTGAGCTCCCCTTGCGATCATGACCCCGTCGCATCCGGTCTGCCGGACCAGTTCGTCCGCTTTCTGCGGGCTCGTGACGTCTCCGTTTCCGATCACGGGGATTGAAACTGCTTCTTTCACCTGACGGATGATGTCCCAGTCCGCTTTCCCGCTGTAATACTGTTCCCGTGTCCTCCCGTGGACCGCCACCGCCGCGGCTCCCGCATCCTCTATGATCTTTGCGATCTCTACCGCATTGACATGATCGTCGTCAAATCCTTTTCGAATCTTTACCGTCACCGGTTTCTCTATCGCTCTGACAACGGCGGTTACGATCTCTCTGACCAGCTCCGGCTCTTTCATGAGCGCAGAGCCCTCGCCATTCCTGACGACTTTCGGCACCGGACATCCCATATTAATATCCAGGATCGCAAACGGACGCTCCTCGATCCGCTTTGCCATCTCGCTCATGATCTTCGGGTCTGAACCGAAGAGCTGCAGGGAGACCGGCTTTTCATCCGGATGGATCTCCAGGAGACTCTCTGTGTTCCGGTTATTATAATAGATCGCCTTCGCGCTCACCATCTCCATACACAGAAGCCCTGCGCCCTGCTCCCGGCAGAGCAGACGAAATGGCAGGTCCGTCACACCTGCCATAGGTCCGAGTATATATCGGTTTTCAAGTTCCACATTTCCTATTTTTAAATGTTTCATTATAGCAAAACCCTGACTCCTAATATACTAAAACGTCTTATTTCTCCATCCTCTCATAGATCAGCCGCAATCCGTTCAGCGTAAGCTGAGGATCGTACAGATCGATGCATTCTGTCTCTTCCGCGATGATCTTCCCGAGTCCGCCTGTGGCGATCACATATGCGTCCTCATAGCCCGACTCCTCTTTCATTCGTCTCACAATGTACTCTGTCTGTCCGATCGCTCCGAACACGAGGCCGCCCTGCATTCCCGTCACAGTATCCCGGGCGAGCGCAGTATCCGGCTTCTGAATCTGGATAGCGGGAAGCATCGCCGCTCCTCCCCAGAGGGAACGTCCCGCGGTCTCGATCCCAGGCGCGATGACACACGCCTCCAAAGTACTGTCAGGACCGATCAGATCATAAGTGGTTGCCGTGCCGAAATCAATCACAATAGCCGGCCCTTTCGCGATCGCATAGCCCGCCGCCGCATTGACGATACGGTCAGGACCAGTCCTGGACGGGTTATCTGTATTTACACGGACGCCTGTATCTGAATCTGCCGAGACGATACAGGGCGTAATGTCCAGATATTTGATAACGCCGCTTGTCAGGGAATACATGATGTCGGGAACGACCGATGCGATGATAACCGCTTTGATCTTTTTCGGATCGATGGACCTGTGTTCCAGTATGCCGCAGATCGTCATCCCGTATTCATCCGATGTCCTCGGCCGTTTCGTCGTCATACGGAACATCCCCTGCAGAATGTCCTCCCTGAACACGCCCATTGTGATATTCGTGTTTCCCACATCGATCGTAAGCAGCATATGTATTCCTCCCCGCACACTTGCAGATGATATGTTCATCTGTAATGTGAACTTTAACTCTTATCTTACCAAGCATCACTCGCTGCCGTCAAGTGCGCCTTGCCGATTGCCCGGCGCGATGATAAAAAAAGAGAACTATTATCACGGCATCTTTCCCGGCCTGCTCAGTTTCAGGGAGTCCTGGGATATAGCGTCAAACAGGGAATCCGGAGCAGGGGCCTCCTCTTAAAACCTCCTGATCTTCCTTGTCGTTGTCTTCTCAAACTCCTGATCCCTTACGGTCAGGCTGTAGATCCTTTTCTGGGGAGCCGCCGTCTTATTATACCCGTCGATGATCTCCTGAAGTTTCCCCCTCACATCTTTGATCCGTTTCTTTTTCATGTAATCCTGATCCGGATAGATCTCCGCCTCGATCACGCCGTCTTTCTCCCGGACGAGTACCTCCCCCACAAGCCGGTTGGAAGCAAGGGCATTCTCCAGTTCTTCCGGTGATACGTTCTCGCCGTTCTTTGTGATGATCAGGTTCTTCTTGCGTCCTGTCAGATAGACGAATCCGTCCTCGTCTGCATAGCCCAGGTCTCCGGTTTTGAGCCAGCCGTCTTCCAGTGTTTCCGCCGTCTCTTCCGGCATCTTATAGTATCCCTGCATGACGCTGCTCCCTCTCACCCAGAGTTCGCCGTCGACGGTCTTCGCCTCACAGTTGGGGATGAGCTGGCCTACGGAATCTTTGCGGATATTCCATCTCCGGGAGATGCTGATGACCGGCGAGCACTCTGTCATTCCATATCCCTGCTGGATGACAATGTCATATTTTTTGAACATATCGATATACTTCGGATCAAGATAGGCTCCGCCGCTGCAGATGGTGTGAAACTGTTTTCCGAACACCTGGCTTTTTACGATCTTTGCAGGAAGAAGAGAAGCCTCCTCCAGTTTCTTCGCCATTGTCTCTATCATCAGCGGCACCATCAGGATCATCTCCGGCTTGAACAGTTTGATGTTCTTCGCCACGCGCATCAGGGAATCATTGATGCAGATCACTGCCCCCAGAGATACCCCTTTCAGGATATCCATGCTCAGACAGTAGGCGTGATGGATCGGGAGCACTGTCATGATCACGATCCTCTCCGGGATCTTCAAATCCAGACAGGTGGCGTTTTCCGATACATTTCTGTGTGTGAGCATGACTCCTTTGCTCTTTCCCGTTGTTCCTGACGTGAACATGATCGTACAGAGCTGGTCCGGCTGCGGTTCATAGTCGAAGCCGCCTTTGTTCTCTTCCAGCAGCTTCCGGAAAGAGTAAGCGTGTTCGTCATGCGCCGACTGCTGCATGGACACGAGATGCCGAAGCTGCGGACACTTCTCTTTTGCGATCGCAGCCACATCCTTTCTGATCTCGTCATAGACAAGCACTGTGGAATCCGACCGCGCGACCAGATCGCACACGTCTTCCGCCGGAAGGTTTACGTCCAGCGGCACTACTACGCTCCCGCTGTTGACTGTTCCGAAGTATGTTACCAGCCATGCATAGGAAGTCATTCCGATGACGGCGATATGATTTCCCTGCTCTCCAAGACTTTTCAGAACATTGGAGAAACTCTCGCTGTCCTCTTTGAGCTGTGTGTAAGACCTGGAAGCGATCTCATTTTTACTGATCTTGTAACGTATCGCATCTTCCGGTCCATATTTCTCCTCTGTATTGACCAGGATCTGACGCACCGTACTGCAAAGCATATTCTCACATTCCTTTCCCTGTTTTTCATGCCATATCGTCCCCAGCTGCTCTCCCCCGCAGCATTCTCTGCGGCCGGGCTGCTTACATCAGTTTCTCAAGGTAGTCGACTGCTTCCTGTACCGTGCGGATATTCGCCGCTTCTGTCTGCTCTACCTCGACGTCGAACTCATCCTCGATCTCTCCAAGCATGCTCATAAAATCAAAAGATGTAAATCCCAGATCCTCCATAAACCGCGATTCCGGATGAATATTCTCCGGTTCTACTTCTACATAGTTGCAGATGATGTCTACCAGTTTTTCAAACATGATCTTGTCTCCTTTTCCACTTGAATCTGACATGTCCGCGCGTTTTTTCCGACACGCTGCTTCTTCTGTTACGCCGGTCTGCTCTTTCAGACAAGCCTGATGATCTCCCCGATCGTCAGTTCCGGGTTCTCAACGCCCTTGAACATGATCCTGCACAGATAGTAGTACAGATACTCCAGTTCCTCTCTCGAAACCGCCTTGATCTGATGTTCAAAATTAAAGTCAAGTCCGTTGTCCTCCGGGCGGTGCATGACCGTCAGGTACATCCCCTGGGGACAGATCCCGTTCGGATACCATTTCGTCTTGTAGCGGATATCTCCCAGCTGGTCCAGCCCTTTCTCTTTTAACGTCAAGGGCTGATAGGTCAGAGAGATTGGCTCATAACCGAGTCCTGCCTGCGGCTGCGGATATGTTTTCGCACGGTACGCAAAGAATGCCGTGGGATCATAGTTCGCATGGCGAAAATACTCGTTCTGCTTATCCCGGATCGCATAGACGGCGTCGATGAACTTCATATCCTGCGGGAATATCGTGCGGAACGGGAAGGAGTGGATCCTTGTTCCCCCGGATTTCTTCTCTTTGAGAGTCGCCCGTCTCGCGATCGTCGTCGTCAGTGATACATCGTCAAAACCGTTCATCTTCTGATAATAGGTACGAAGCCCCATCAGGAGAAGACAGGCCAGCGAGACGTGATATTTCCCGCAGAAATCCATCAGACGCTTCGTCGGCTCCGCCTCAAGGTGGAAGATATCAAGAGAGGAACTTGTATCGTCAGTCACGCAGAAAGCGGACCTGAGATCCGGGTTTCGGAACGTCCTGCGCATGGATTCCAGTTTTGCGGTACCGTGAATGTCATTGTAGATCGGTTCGCCTGTCTCGATCTCTTTATGGAAATATTCTGCGTCTCTCAACTGCGCCCTGCTCCCCGCTTCATATGCAAGATCCCGCTGAATCTGCTGGATATAGGACGCCATATCTTTGGGATACGGCACACCTTCATATTTCGCATGACAGTACAGCTCGATGATATCTTTCAGGAAACAGATCAGCGACTGTGCGTCCACGATCATATGATTTCCAAGGAAATAGATCCCATTGAATCTATCCGGCATCCTGATCATAACGATTCTCGTCAAAGGCGCGTCGAACATCCTGAACGGCCTGGCCGTCCACTTCTTCATCACTACTTCCGCCTCTTCTATCGTACCGTTCGAGAAATCAACGAACTCGATATCCTTCTCTTCCGGCTCTGTCACATACTGATACCAGGTTCCCTCTTTATCCTTTGCAAGCCGCACACGCATGGCTTCGCTCCTGGCATATGCTTCATTGATCGATCGCTTTAACTGATCCCAGTCCAGTTCCACTTCGATCGTCAGGCTCGTCCCGATATTCAGAACAGCCATATTCGGACAGTGCGGTGCATAATAAAGATGAAATTTCTGCGCTACGGTAAGCGGATAAACTTTATGCCCTTTTCTTGTCTTCATCATTCCATTATCCCCCCGATAAATGAATCCAGCGCGTTCTCATAGGCTTCCGTGTCCTTGTAATAGCTCTCTGCGTGTCCTGCATCTCTGACAATGAGTTTCGTTTTCGGCGACGCGCAGTTTCTGTATATTTCCTCGCACATCCGGCATGGTACGAAGACGTCCTTTTCTCCGTGGATAAACAGAAACGGTACTTCCGCTTTTCTTACTTCCCTTGCCGCATTGCACTCGTCGAGGCCGTATCCCGCGTTTCTCTTATTCAGCTTATCTGCGATCTGGATCATGGGAAATGCCGGAAGATGATACATACTGTGGAGTACGTGCGTGAATACGTCCTTTGCAGATGTAAACGCACAGTCGGAGACGATCCCCTTCACCTGGGGCGGAAGTTTCAGTCCGCTCATCATGCAGACGGTCGCCCCTCCCATGGAATTGCCGTGGAGCAGGATCTGTGCCTCATCCCCGATCTTGTCCGTCATCCACTCGATCCACTTCATACCGTCAAGCCGGTCCATCGTCCCGAATCCGATGTATGTTCCCTCACTCTCTCCGTGGGCCCTCTCGTCGATCAGCAACATCCGGAATCCGTGCCGGAGATAATAATACGAGAGGCTTCCATAGTCATTGAGGCCCTTGCTCGTATAGCCGTGGAAGCAGATCACTGCTTTCGTACCCCCGTCGCCCTCAAAATATGTACCGTGCAGCTTCAGCCCGTCATGGGAAGTGATCCATACATCCTCATGGGGCTGTTCCATCATCCAGTCGTGCCGCCCGTGCATGATCGGGAAATACTTCTCCCAGTCCACGCCGGACATCTTCATCGTGCGCTCCGTCTTAGCATTGTAACGTTTCATCGTCCTTCTGTAGAAATACGCCGTCCCTCCGGCCTCCGCTGCGGTCAGCAGTCCCAGTACCGCAGCGGTCCCCTTTAATATCCTGCCCATTTCATCACCCGCTTTTACAATACTTATTTTTTCTGTTTCCTGTCCGCTTTTTTCCCTCTTTTCTTCGCAGCTTTCTTGCTGCCGATCAGGTCTTTTAATTTCAGAGCTTTCTCGATATTGCCTTCTACTTTCAGTTTTCCAAGTGTTACGGCAAGAATCGGATCGGTCTTTCCGTCTGCGATCTTAAACAGCGTCTCCGCCGTACAGGTAAACATTGCGTCACGGTCAAAATACTCGTACGGTTCCACAAAGAGCTGTCCGTCTTTTACCTCGGCATAGAAGATTCCTTCCGCCTCACCGGTGATATTAAATTGATACGCCAGATGTTCGCGGATATCGCTCACATCTGCTTCCATCAGCATCCCTTTCACTTTTGAAAACATATCTGCGTAGGTCATAATGTCCTCCTTTTCGACCGCATCTGTCATTTTTCGACCATCGGTCATCTTATTTCTTCTGTTAGAGTATCATCTTTCCGACTGTTGGTCAACAGTTGTCACTGCCAAAAAAAGCAGGACTTTCCCCTGCTTTTTTTGTTTGTTTTTCTTTCTGGTCCTTTCACAGCAGATATGCTATACTTGAAGTGTTAAGCTGAACTGACAATGTTCTTCGGACGTGCCTGTCCACAGTACGACATACGTCGGGACCGGTATCGGAAGAAGACCTCACTGACAAGAAAGGCGGATATTATGCCGGACCAGAAGAAATACAACCTCATACTCGACTCATTACAGAAACTTTTGGAAAATAAAAAGCTGCAGACGATCTCTGTGAGCGAGATCGCGCAGACGGCAGGAATAGGCAAAGGGAGCATCTACTATTATTTTCCGTCCAAGGACTCTATCCTCGAGGCCCTTGTAGAACGGAACTATGAAAAGCCTCTGTCTACCGCCAAAGACCTCTCCTCGCGGACGGAGATCCCTCCTTTTACGCGCATGGCAATGATCTTCCAGGCATGCCGCAACGCTTCTACAGAATATTTAAGATCAGGAAAAAAAAGTGGAGCCGGCGCCCCGGAAAAGGCGCTGCTCCACCAGAAATACATGAATCATCTGATCAGCGAGTTCAAGCCCGTGCTGGCTGAGATCATACAGCAGGGCATTGACGCCGGCGAGATCCGTTTTGACCGGCCGGATGTCCTGGCTGAGATCGTACTCATCGTACTGGCCGTAAAGATAGACAATACGATCGTCCCCTCTTCTCAGGAAGAGATCGAGGAGACCGTCTCGGGACTTGTGTCGCTCGTAGAGAAAGGTACGGACAATCCGCCCGGTTCTCTGAGTTTTCTTACATCAGGGACAAATCCTGATTCCCGGCCATGATCGTATAGCGCTGTCGGAATGTATCCCCGGGCGCTACTTTATTGACGTCCGGTTTCTCTGAGAGCTCCCTGTCGAACCCGATATCATCGCACCTGCCCATCCATGGCTCCAGGCAGACGAACGGCGCATCCTTCACAGACCAGATACCGAAATTCGGAAAGCCGTCGCATCTCATGCCGACATAGGGCGCGCCGTCTTTCCGGCAGAGCCACACTTCGCTGATCTGTCCTCCGTCAAAGATCAGGGCGTCATTTGCAAACATTTCCTCCGTGACCGGACAGCATTCATTTTCCAGTTCCAGTTTATATACTTTCGACGGATCTGCCGCCGCTTCGTCCATATCTACGAGGATATACTCAAGAGAATCCTTGCCCGGGAATCGCAGCTTGTAGTCCGTCTTTTTCTCTCCCGCCCCCGCGAACCGGAATGCGGGATGCCCGCCTATTGTAAAATACATCTCTTCGTCGCCGGGATTTCTCACTTCCCAGTCCACGACCAGCGCATCAGACTCCAGCGTATAGGTAACGATCAGCTCGAATTCAAACGGATAGACCTCTTTCGTCTCTTCCGAGGATGAGAGGAGGAATGACGCCTGATCTGCCTTCTGCCTGATACACTGAAATGCATTGTCCCTTGCGAATCCATGCTGTGATGTCGGATACTGAGTACCGTTTATCAGCACGGTGTTATGCCATGTCTTCCCCACATTCGGGAAGAGGATCGGCGAATGGCGCTTCCAGTATGTGGGATCAGCTTCCCAGAGCATCTCCGTACCGTATTTCTTATCGTAAATCCTGGTCACTTCCGCTCCCATCTCTGAAATCTCAACACAGAGTCTTCTGTTCTCCATCTGCATGACGTTCCCTCCTTTTTCTTTCATATACTGTCCATTCCGGCATCCCCGGTCCGCTCTCAGATTACTGTGCGTCGTCGCTCTGCTCCACCTGGATGCATTCGTCCACCAGATACTCTGCCACGGCATCCTGAAGGATCTGTGCTTTCAGCAGGTCTTCTCCCACTTCTTTCTCAAACGCCTCCACATCGTCGTACCCGGATTGTCCGGCATATTCAGCCGCGCTCTCCTGATATTCTTCTTCTGACGGTTCCAGTTTCTCCTTTTCCGCGATCAGTTTTACTGCCTCCTGGAGAGTCGCCGCCTGCTGAGCATATTCCTCCGCCTGGGCGTTGAGTTCTTCCTCGGTCGTCTGCATATAACTCTCAAGGAATTCCCCCAGATCCATACCGTATACTTCCGCAGTCTGTACGTATGCTTCGGTATATCTGTCCTTCATCTCGTTTACAGTATCCTCAGGATATTTTTTAACTTCAGTATTCTCCAGAAGGGCGTTCAGGACAGACGTCCTCAGTTCTGAACGTGCAGACTCCTCGACGCTCTCTTCCAGTGTAGAACGTATTTCCTCTCTGTACTCGTCGACAGTCTCTGACTCCTCGCTGTTCTCCTGCACCCACTCATCTGTGAGTTCCGGCACGGACTCTGTCTGGATGGAATTAAGTACGATATGGAAATCGGCCACCTCGCCCGCCATATCCGGATTCAGGCTGTACTCTTCCGGAAACTGCACTGTGATATCAAACTCATCACCCGCTTTATGTCCCTCTATCTGTTCCTCGAATCCCGGATAATCGTCTGTCGCTCCTATAAATGAATTACTCCCGAGCTCCAGCTCCGCGTCCTCCGCAGAACCGTTATCGAACGCCACGCCGTCGATATATCCGGTATAGTCGATATTAACGATATCCCCGTTCTGGGCCGGACGGTCTGTGACGTCTTCTCTTTCGGCATATGCCGCGAGATTGCTCTCTATCACCTGATCCACCTGTTCGTCCGTCACCTCGGTCTGTGCGGGCTGCGGGACCTCAAGTCCCTTATACTGCTTCACCGTCACGTAGTCGTTGGACAGTTCCGAACTGCACCCCGCAAGCGCCCCCGCAAGGACTGCTGCAAGCATTACACTTATGATTTTCTTTTTCATGTTTTTCTCCTCTTTCTCTTTCTTTTCTTTCTATGATCTGTTGATGATCTGCAGTTGTCTGCCGATCTTACAGCAATGGTGACAGAAGTCTTGAAAACTGCTCTTTTGCTTTAATGACAAGACTCCTCTCATCATAAACCTTCCTTGTGACATGCGTACACTGGGTCATATCATTTTCAAATGCGCGCTCCAGACGCTGTACGGTGCGCTCGCTGTAGATAACAGCATTCACCTCGAAATTAAGCCCGAAGCTCCTGATATCCATATTCGCCGTCCCCACGCACGCGACCAGTCCGTCCACGCACAGAGTCTTTGCATGCAGGAAACCGTTATTGTAAACATAGCATTTGGCGCCGGCAGCCACCATGTCGCCGACATACGAATATGTGGCCCAGTATACGAACGGATGGTCCGGCTTGCAAGGCACCATGATCCGCACGTCGATCCCCGAGCGGCTGGCGATCTTGAGCGCGTCCAGTATAGAATCGTCCGGGATAAAATACGGCGTCTGGATATACACGTGATCTTTCGCACTGTGTATCAGGCGGAGATAATTATCATGTATGGTCTTGATCTGAGAATCCGGTCCGCTTGATATGATCTGTACAGGATCTCTTCCATGCCGCGTATACTGAGGGATCTCGAACAGATTGTCCTCCAGGAACAGATTCTCCTTCGCCGCATAATTCCAGTCCAGCACGAACCGGACAGCCAGCGAAGTCACCGCCGCCCCCTCGATACACAGATGCGTGTCCCGCCAGTAGCCGAATTTTTTGTCCCGTCCGAGATACTCCCGCCCCACATTGAAACCGCCCACGAAACCGATCCGTCCGTCTATGACAACGATCTTCCTGTGATTGCGGTAATTGACACGAAGCTGTAGCTTTCCAAGAAGAGCCGGAAAGAATTCCGCCACCTGTATGCCCTCTCTTTCCAGACGCTCCCAGTCTCTGTTCTTCATTGTGCGGCATCCCATACTGTCAAAGAGCACGCGCACTTCCACGCCCTCTCTGGACTTCTCGATAAGGACCTTCTCTATCTCCTGCCAGAGTTCGTCGTTTCTGATAATATAGTATTGAAGATGGATATATCTCTTCGCCTGACGCATCTCATCGATAAGGGCTCGGAACTTCGCCTTGCCGTCGGTGTAGATACGGATATCGTTGTTGTCTGTCAGGACAGCCTCTCCTGCTTCAAGGTTGTACAGGATCAGATCCTTGAAGCGCACCATCTCGGGATTTGCAAGCCTCAGACGCTTATGATAGATCGTCTCTTCCTGACGCCTTACAGCGTATTTCAGTTCCCCTTCTATCTCTTTCGCTTTGAACATCCGGCTCTTGTGGAAATCCTGCCCGATGACAAGATAGAGGATGAAACCAAGTATCGGTATAAAATACAGCAGAAGAAGCCATGTCCATACCGTCTGCGGAGACCTCCTCTGAAAGAACACGATGATCAGTGCAAAGAGGACGTTGATAATGACAATGTTGTCCATAATAAAATCATAGACCGTCACTACTCCGTTCCAAATCGTTTCTGCCATAGATCAAACTCCTTTTTCCTCCTGGCGCTGCCCGGAACTTGCGCAGAACTTGCTTCTTTTTCAGGCATTGTGTCCCGTCCGGCGGCCGGCGCCGGCCGCAGCGCTACTATATCAGTATACTCGTTCTCCCATTAAAAAGTAAACCCTAAAATACACTTATTATCTTGCACTTGTTTTAAAACAATGTTAAAATACTATGTGCGCAATTACAGCAGCAGTAATATTTAGGAGGGTTCTAACGTGACTACATTCACCATTGTGATGATCGTCATACTCGTGGTTCTCGTCATCGCCTGCGTCGCACTGTATATTTTCGGCAAAAAAGCTCAGAAAAAGCAGGCCGAGCAGCAGGAGCAGATGGACGCGGCAGCGCAGACGATCAGCATGCTCGTCATCGATAAAAAGAAAATGAAACTAAGAGAATCCGGCCTCCCCGCCGTTGTCCTTGAGAACACGCCGAAATACTTGCGGCGCACCAAAGTTCCGGTCGTAAAGGCAAAGGTCGGTCCGAAGATCATGACTCTGATGTGTGAGAACAAGGTCTTTGAAGTCATCCCGGTCAAGAAAGAAGTAAAGGCCGTTGTCAGCGGTCTCTACATAACAGGCATCAAAAGCGTACGGGGCGGTTCCATTGAACAGCCGCAGAAGAAGAAAGGCTTCTTCCGCCGGTGATCCGGCACAGGTTTTTCTCAGATTAAGACAAGCTGCGGGCAATTGTCATATGATATATCGTGACAATTGCCCGCAGTTTGTCTTCAAAGTTCAGACGTGTCAACTCAGCACCGTAAATCCCGGATCATTTTTGGACATGATATCCATCCTTATCCGGCAGTCTGCAAGGGGTTCATGATTAACGTCAAGTTCATAGTCTACCCGGACATTGATCCTGTCGTCGTCTACACATACTTCCATATTTCTTGTATTCACGCCGACCAGCATATTTCCGTACGGCGTACGGTAATATGTCTGGTTCTTTTTATTCTTCTCAAATATCATGTGAGAGCTGGATACTCCGCTCTTCATGATCTCTACGCTGTCGGTCCCGGTTATCTTGATCTTGTTCCGGATCGTTCCGGCCATTCCTTCGAGAACTTCATCATATATGATATAGTGTTTTCCGTTTTTACAGTAATAGTTGGCCGGAGTGACCACTTCTATGCTGTCGTCCCCCGTCTCATATCCCCGAACCGGATCGTCTGTGATATCTATATGTTTTCCCGAGATACTGACTAATACATCCTTTGTCATTTTTCTAATACTCTTCTATATTTACTACATTTGTCGTCGGCACATCAAACGGCATCACAGTATTGGCGAATCTTCGGAACTTCTCCGCCGCATCGCTCACGTAAAAAGAATATCTGCTGTGCTGTGCCGTCCTGCCGTCATTTTCCATTCCCTGTTCATGGAGAAGATGTTTCAGATCGAGCGCCGTCTCATATGCCGGGTTCACGATCTGTATCGTCTCTCCCATATACTCCCGTATCTTGGATCTGAGCAGAGGATAGTGCGTGCATCCGAGGATCATCGCATCGATATCCGAGCTTCGCATGGACTCCAGGTAATACTCTATGACCTCCCGGGTTACGACATGATCCTTAAACCCTTCTTCGACCAGCGGCACAAACAGCGGACAGGCTTTCTCCACCACCGTAACATCCGGCGCCATATCGTGAATGACTTTCGTGTACATACCGCTCTGGACCGTGGCGTCCGTACCCACGACGCCTACCTTCCGGTTCTTCGTCGCCTCGACTGCCGCCCTGGCTCCCGGTATGACGACGCCCATCACCGGAACGTCAAATTCGTCCCTGACAGCATCAAGAGCCAGCGCGCTCGCCGTATTGCAGGCGATCACGATGGCCTTGACTTCTTTCGTCTTCAGAAAACGGATGATCTGCTCTGAAAAACGGATGATCGTATTCTGCGATTTACTGCCATACGGAACTCTGGCCGTATCTCCAAAATATACGATATTCTCCTGCGGAAGCTGACGGGATATCTCTCTCGCCACCGTCAGGCCCCCCACACCGGAATCAAACACGCCGACCGGCGCTGTCTTCCTGTTATCCATACTCACGTTTCTGCTCTCCCTCTTCCCGGTTCATGCATATCAGAGTGCAAGCGTCTTAGCTACATTATACTGATATTCGGAGATCGTTTTCTTCATTGCGAGCGCTTCCTCGATGTCAAAATCGACATACTGACCGTTCTTATATCCTACCACACGATTCGTCTTGCCCTGGCAGAGCAGATCTACCGCCATCGAGCCCATGATCGATGCATATACCCTGTCCTTACAGGTCGGGCTTCCGCCTCGCTGCATGTGGCCCAGAATAGTAGCTCTTGTCTCGATTCCTGTAGCCGTCTCGATCCTCTTCGCCATATTGATGGAATCTCCGATACCCTCGGCATTGATGATGATATAGTTCTTCTTGCCGCGTTTTTTATTTTCCATGATATCATTGATGATATCCTGCTCGTCATAATCATGCTCTTCCGGCATGAGGATACGTTCCGCACCGTTTGCAATGCCGCACCAGAGAGCAAGATATCCGGCGTCACGGCCCATAACCTCTATGATACTGCATCGCTCATGCGATGTGGATGTATCGCGCACCTTGTCGATCGCTTCCATAGCGGTATTGACCGCTGTGTCGAAACCGATCGTATAGTCAGTACATGCGATATCCAGATCGATCGTTCCCGGAATACCGATCGTATTGACGCCCAGATTTGCAAGTTTCTGTGCTCCTGCGAAAGATCCGTCACCGCCGATGACCACAAGCCCGTCAATGCCATATTTCTTACAGATAGCCGCCGCTTTCTGCTGGCCTTCCTCTGTACGCATCGTCTTGCAGCGCGCCGTCTGCAGGAACGTACCTCCGCGCTGTATTGTATCGGACACATCACGCGCAGACAGGTCGATGATCTCTTCTCTGAGAAGTCCGTGATATCCTCTCCTGATACCGCGTACTTTCAGCCCCTTTGACAGCGCTGTACGGACAACCGCACGGATCGCCGCGTTCATCCCCGGCGCGTCCCCGCCGCTGGTGAGGACGCCGATCGTACGGATGGTGTCTTCAATCTCATCTAAATACATTTCTTTATCCGTTGCAATATTCTCTGCCATATTTTCTCCACCTTTCCTAAAAAGTCAGATAACTACAAAATTCCCTAATTGAAAAAATTTTGACAATTCCGAGGATATTTTACCGTATTTAGAAGTGGTTTTCAATAGCTTTTTCCACCACTTTTACGCGGGTTTCCCCGTAATGATTCATCAGTCTGCTCAAAATCTGCTGATTTATTCGTATGTTTCTGTTTCTTGGCAGTCTTTTGATGGCTTTTTCTTTCGCACAGTATATAACGACTTCATCCTGCCCTTCGGAATCCGCCAGATAGCCGTAGACGATCTGCTCTTCCTCAAGGAACGTCGCCTTGTCGGGAAACTGGAGCCACAGCTCCCGCTTTGTTCTCTCAAAGGGTATCACCTTCTCACAGATCAGCTTGCTGGCCTTCTCATCCTCTTCTGAGACGCGCCCTCTGATGAACACCTTACTGTCCGTCTCCAGATATTCCCTGTTCTTTTCATAATCTCTGGGAAATACGACGACCTCTACGGTCCCCAGAAGATCCTCTATCGTTACAAATGCCATCATCTGGTTTGTCTTTGTGTGCTTCACCGTCTTGTCCGTGATCATACCGCCGATGATCTCCCGGGCGCCATCGTGCACTTTGGACCGGCCGCTTTCTTCATCCGGCTGGAAATCAAGAGTAGTCGCCGATATCATCTTACGCCATTTATCCTCATATTCTTCCAGAGGATGACCGCTGACATAGATGCCAAGCACTTCTTTCTCAAACGCCAGCAGATTTTCCTTTGCATACTCTCCTACGTCCGGCATTCGTATCTGAAATTCGCTTTTCTGCTCTTCCCCGACCAGGTCGAACAGGCTCATCTGTCCGGACATGGAGTATTTCTTCTCCTGATTCACATGATCCATGATCTGAATGTAGATGCTCATAAACTGTTTGCGCGTTCCGCCCAGATCATCCAGAGCTCCCGACTTTATCAGGTTCTCTATCGTCCTTTTGTTGAGCACGTCCTTCGGCGACATTCGTGTGATAAAATCCTCCAGATTCTTGAATTTTCCGAAGGCGTTCCTCTCTTCTATCACTGCCTGCACGACCGGCCGGCCGATGCTCTTGATCGCGGCAAGCCCGTAGCGGATATTGCCGTCGTCGACGGAGAAGTCCACCTCGCCGTTATTGATATCGGGCGGAAGTATCTGAATGTCCATCTTTCGGCAGGCATAGATGTATTCCGCCACTTTTGACGGATTCTCGATCACCGACGTCATCAGCGCCGCCATAAATTCAACGGGATAATAATATTTCAGCCATGCGGTCTGGTATGCGACCACTGCGTAAGCCGCAGCGTGGGATTTATTGAATGCATACTTGGCGAAATCGATCATCTCATCATAGATCTTGTTCGCCGTCTTCTCGTCAATGCCGTTATTCACACACCCCGGAACATGATTTTCTTTATCTCCATAGACGAAGATCCGGCGCTCTTTCTTCATGACGTCGCCCTTTTTCTTGGACATGGCGCGCCGCAGCAGATCGCTGCGCCCGAGTGTATATCCCGCCAGATCGCGCACAATCTGCATGACCTGCTCCTGGTAGACGATACACCCGTATGTCGGTTCAAGGATCGGCTGCAGCTGCGGGCAGTCATAGGTGATGGACGCCGCGTCATTCTTCCCCCGGATATACTGGGGGATAAAATCCATCGGACCGGGGCGGTACAGGGAGATTCCGGCAATAATATCCTCAAGGCTGTGCGGCTTGAGTTCTTTCATAAAGCTCTTCATGCCGGAGCTCTCAAGCTGGAAGATACCGTCTGTATTTCCCGTACCGATATAATCCATCACTTTCTGGTCGTTATAGTCTATCTTCTCCATATCCAGATCCGGCTGCTTTTTCCCTGCCAGCCCTACCGCATTCTGGATCACGGTCAGAGTACGCAGTCCGAGGAAATCCATTTTCAGCAGGCCCAGTTCCTCCAGCGTCGTCATGGTGAACTGAGTCGTGATCGTGCCGTCGGCAGCTCTTGATAAGGGCACGTACTCATCGACAGACTTCTGGCTGATAACAACGCCCGCCGCATGCATAGAACTGTGCCGGGGAAGTCCCTCAAGTCTCCTGCCCATATCGATCAGCGTCTTTACCTGTTCATCCGTCTCATACGTCCGCCGCAGCTCGGGATTCTCTTTCAGTGCCTTGTCGATCGTGATATTGAGTTCCTGCGGGATCATCTTGGCGATCGAATCTACAAATGCATATGGAAGATCCATCACCCGTCCGACGTCGCGGATAACGCCTCTCGCCGCCAGCGTACCGAATGTGACGATCTGGACCACCCGGTCCTCGCCGTATTTGCGCACTACATAATCGATGACTTCCTGCCGGCGTTCAAAGCAGAAATCCACATCGATATCAGGCATGGATACTCGTTCCGGGTTCAGGAAACGCTCAAAGAGGAGCTGATATCTTATCGGATCTATCGTGGTGATCCCCAGACAGTAGGAGACAATGCTGCCCGCCGCAGATCCTCTGCCCGGTCCGACCGCTATCCCATGGTCTTTCGCATATTTAATGAAATCCCATACAATGAGAAAATAATCCACATATCCCATGTTCTGTATTGTATCCAGTTCATAGGTCAGACGGTCTTTCAGCTCCTGCGACGGCTCGCCGTAGCGATTCTCCAGACCTTCCCAGCAGAGCTTCTTCAGATATTCCCATGAAGTATAGCCGTCGGGGACGTCATATTTCGGAAGTTTGGTCACTCCAAACTCTATCTCCACAGAACATCTGTCAGCGATCCGCTGCGTATTGTCAAGCGCCTGTAGCGCATAGGGAAATAACTTTTCCATCTCCCCGGGAGATTTCACGTAATACTGTCCTCCCTCATAGCGCATACGGTTCTCGTCCGCCAGCTTCTTTCCGGTCTGGATGCACAGAAGGATATCATGGGGAACGGCGTCCTCGGCATACGTGTAATGGACATCGTTCGTCGCAACGAGCTCTATACCGGTCTCCTCGGACATCTTCAGAAGCTGCTGGTTCACAAGCGTCTGATCCGGCAGGCCGTGATCCTGCAGTTCCAGATAATAATTGTCCTCCCCGAAGATCTCCCTGTACTCCAGCGCAGTCTTTTTCGCCTCGTCGTACAGCCCTTTCACAATATAGCGTTGTACTTCCCCTGCAAGACATGCGCTTAATGCGATGATCCCCGTGTGGTACTCTCTCAGAAGCTCCTTGTCCACACGCGGACGATAATAGTATCCGTCTACAAATCCTTTTGATACGATCTTCATCAGATTGGCATATCCTTCATTGTTCTCCGCCAGAAGCACAAGATGATAATATCTGTCGTCCCCGCCTGTTATCTCTCTGTCAAATCTGGAATTAGGCGCAACATAGACTTCACATCCGAGTATCGGTTTTATTCCCTGGGCATGCGCTTCTTTATAGAAATCGATCACGCCGTACATGACGCCGTGATCTGTGATCGCCGCGCTGTTCATGCCAAGTTCTTTCACCCGTGCAACATATTCTTTTATCTTGTTCGATCCATCCAGAAGACTGTACTCTGTATGGACGTGCAAATGTACAAAACTCATGGCACACCTCTGCTGTTTCTTCGCTGTTTGTCTGATCCTCTCCGCCGATATATAATAAAAGGCGGCTCCCTTCCTGCGGGGACCGCCCTCACCTGTCTTTTTATTCCCTATCTTATTGTCCGCCGTCGAGCATGAATTTGATCAGTCTGTCCGTATCCTCTTTCTCATAAGCAATGATCTCCAGCTCCGGTATCTCGCCGTTTGAAAAAATATTGGCCATAGACACATACTGGGAAAGTTTGGATTTCAGATTCAGTCTGTCTCCCTCTCCTGTCACGAGCTCGACTTTTCCTTTACACTCGTCAATAACCTTAAAAAAACCCTCTATATCTGTGATATTCTGAACTTTCATGATGTACTCTCCTTTCTCTTCCTATATGATCTGCAATATGCCGGAGAGCAGATAGTATTGATACTATGCGCGCTCCTAAAGACTATTATACCTGTTTTGTATCAGATTGCAAGATTTTTCCTTTTTGCCCGTCGATTTTTATCTTTCCCTGTTTCAGCAGGCGACCGACGCCTCTCTTAAATGCCGCCTTACTCATTCCGAACTCTTCCCGGATGCGTTCCGGATCGGCCTTGTCCGTAAACGGAAGCATTCCTCCGCCCTCCGCGATCCGTTCCATGATCTTCTGCGCGTCAGCATCCATCTGCTCCGGTATCCGCTCCCGAAGGCTTAAGTCGAGCTTGCCGTCCGCTTTTACCGCAGCCACCCGTGCCTCGACCTGCTGCCCGATACGCACCTTTGCATATGCTTCCCGCCTTGGGATCAACGCTGAAAACATATCGTCCACAGCAACGAATATCCCCAGTTCCCGGTTGATCTCATAGACGGTTCCTTTCACCGTATCATTTTTCTTATAAGGCGAGTCCAGGCGCAGGAGCGGGTATACTTTCATTGTGGCGCAGAGCCGTCCGCTCTTGTCGATATACAGACTGACGAGACACCGGTCGCCCTTTTCCACCTTCGCCGTCTGTTCCTTAAACGGCAGGAGAAGATCTTTCTCAAGCCCCCAGTCAAGGAACGCACCGATGCGCCCTGTATCTATCACTTCAAGCACAGCCAGCTTCCCCAGGGTGATCTTTGGCTCCCGCGTCGTCGCGATCATGCGGTCTGATGAATCCTTATACAGAAATACCTCTATCGGATCTCCCGGCTCTATCCCGTCGGGCACCTGCCTTTTCGGGAGCAGCACCCTCTCTTCGTCGCTTCCAAGATATACGCCGAAGTCAACTTTTTTCACAACAGTCAGTATCTGTTTTTCCCCTAATCTCATACTGTTCCATCTCCTTTTCCCCGCCGGTGCGGCATCGTTTTTGCGGTACGACGGGACGCCTTTCTCCTCTGAATGCCGCTATTATAGTCCAGAGAGCGACAGCTTGTCAATGAGTAAAAGGCTGAACTGTTACGTATAATGTCTCACAGTTTCCCGGCAGATCCTCCTGACGTCTGCCGGGATCGTCGTCACATATGAAACAGACTCATCTGCTGCCATTCCTGCTCTTTTTTCTTTTTTTCTTCATTTTCATAAACAGATACATCTGCGGGAATGGCGCCGGTAAATTCAGACTCTTCCCCCGAAGTTGTCAGGATCAGTTCTTCCTTCGCTCTTGTCATCCCCACATAGAACAAACGGCACTCTTCTTCTCTGTCCGACGGATGCTTCTCATTTTCCAGCGGGATCGAACCTTTCTCCACTCCGTAGATAAAGGCCACAGGGAATTCAAGCCCTTTGGAACCGTGCAGAGTCATGACGGCAACCGCGTCGGAAGTATATTTTTTACCGCCGCAGCGCTTCAGGTCGCTCTCCACGCCCAGCTCAAGGGCCAGTAGAAATTCCGTCATTGTCTTATAGAACACCGACGCCTGCAAAAGTTTCTGCATGGCAGGATCGTCTGCCAGATTCATCTCTTCCATCCACTGTTCAAGGAATTTCTGAGGCTTTTTCTTTTTATAAAGCGGGCGGTACTTGAGCAGAGTATTTCTGAACACTTCCTCTGCCATGCCGCTCCATTCCAGCTTCCAGAAATATTTTGCGCATATCTTCATCCCGGAAATATCGCCGGCTGCATCCGCCAGGTTCCCGGATTCCGCCGTCTGTTCTATAATGCGGAAAAAGCAAAGGCTGTTCTGCACGGATTCTTCGTCCAGGTAATCTTCCCTGCCTGCGATCACATAAGGAATGCTCTCTGTCCGAAGACATCTTTCCACCAGTTCCGCCTGATGATGGGTGCGGCAGAGAACCGCGATTTCGTCAAAACTGCGAACTTGCTTTTCCGGGTGCTCCCATGCAGTCTGATGCGCCTCGATCATGCCCATGCCGCCCGCCATACGGTTGATCTCCTTCGCGATAAATACCGCCTCGCCCATGGGGTTTCCGGCACGGACGATCCGAACAGGGGCCCCGTCCGGACAGTTCGGATGAAGCATTCCTCCCTCTTTCCTCCCATCTTCTCCTGCTTCGGAGGCGCCGATCACCGCCGACGCCGCTTTCAGGATCTGAGGCGCGGAACGGTAATTTTCTTTCAGGCTTATGATCTCAAGATCGTCATATTCTTTCCCGAGACGTTCAAAGCAGGCGCTGTCCGCTCCCCGGAAACCGTAGATCGACTGATCCGGATCTCCGATCACGAACAGTTCCCTTCCCGCCCGGCTCCACAACTTCACCAATTTCAGCTGGGCAGGGTTAATATCCTGAAATTCATCGACCAGAAGATATCGGAACCTCTTCTCCCAGCCGTCATGGACCAGACCGTTCTCAATGCGCTCCGCCGTGCGCAGGAGAAGGTCGTCAAAGTCGAACAGATGCAGTTCTTTCTTCTTCTCTTCATAAATCTGAAAAGCCTGCTGCCACGCCGGATCATCGGAAATATCATCAATGGGAAGATCTCCTGTAAGAGCCATATCCATGCCGGACTTTCTGCGCGATATCTGCTCCAGAAATCTGCCCGGCTTTGCGTTCACCCCTGTCTGTGAGACGACCTCTTCCGCCATGAGACGCTGCTGTGCTTCTCCCATCAGAGCAAACTCTTCTCCCTGCTCTTTCAGGAAATCCAGGCAGACGCCGTGAAATGTCCCGATCTGCATCGCACGGCCGGCATGTTTCTTTCCCGTCTCCTTTTCAATGCGCTCCCTCATCCCGACTGCCGCCTGATTGGTAAATGTGACCGCAGTGATCTCTGCCGGGCGTACTTTCCTGTATTCCATAAGATAGCGGAGCCTGGATACAAGCGTCTTTGTCTTTCCCGTACCCGGTCCTGCCTTTACAGCAATATGAGGCGACGCACAGCGGACAGCATATTCCTGCTCCGGGTTCAGACGTACCGCCTTATTCTGAGATTGTTCCTGCCGCGTCTCCTGTTGCTTCCTCTGCTGTTTCTTCCGGGCTTCTGCCTGTTCTGCCGCGCCATACTGTTTAGCTGTACTTCGCCGCTCTTCTTTCGCTGCCTCTCCGCTTTCCGGCGCTCCGAGAAACTCAAAGAAACTCATCTGCCCTTCTGTATTATTCAGCTCTTCTGCACTGAACAGTTTGATCACACCGTATTCCCCGTCGAAGCCCGGTATCCGTTCCACCTGCCCGCGGCGCAGGCGCTCGATCCCCTCTGCCACACGGGCGCCGGATACCCTGCGGATATCCTCCAGAGGGAGATTTCTAAGGATATCAAATTCCGGTCCCAGCTCGGAGAGCATTTTCTGATATTCTCTCTGCACTTTCACGCCGGCTGCCGAGTGTCCGGAAGAAGCTCCGATGACTTCCGGCAGAGGCACCAGACTTTCAAACGGCTTTGCATTTTCCCGGATATATCCTTCTGCCCGGTCTGAGAGCTCTTCCACACGGTGGGACACGCCGATCGTGATCTTCCTGCCGCACACCGGGCAGATTCCATTGTATTTCAACGTATCGGAGGGCGTCAGGCAGAGATTGCATTTCCGGTGTCCGTCCATATGGTACTTCCCCTCCTCGGGGAAAAACTCGATCGTACCATATAATCCCTCACCCGTCTGTATGGCACGGGCAAGCCCTTCATAGGACAGAGGAATGTCGAATAAATTTGCCTCTCTTCCCAGTTTTGCGGGAGAGTGGGCGTCTGAATTGGAGATCAGCTGATACCGGTCAAGCGCTGAGACACGCCAGTTCATCGGAGGATCTGATGACAGTCCTGTCTCCATGGCATGGATGTACGGCGTCAGGTCCTCAAAGCACTCTTCCACTGTATCGAAACCAGAGAACGCACCGAACAGCGAAAAATGTGGCGTCCAGATATGGGCCGGCACATAGACTGCCTGCGGGCTCAGTTCCAGGACGATCTCCAGCAGGTCGTGACAGTCCACACCGAGGATCGGACGGCCGTCGGAATGGATATTCCCGATCTGCTCCAGCTTTGCCGAGATCCGCTCCGCATCATCGAGACCGGGCAGAAGGATCAGGCTGTGGACTTTATGCACCTTCCCATTCTTCTTATAAATAGAACTGATCTCGCCTGTTATGACAAACCTCGGGATCACTTCTCCCGGGATCTCCTCATCTTTGATCCTGTATTCGTCTTTCAGCACATAGAGCCCGTCCTCCGCCTGCTCCAGTTTCTCCTCCAGCTCTTCCCGCCATGCAGGATGAGTAAAATCACCGGTTCCCACGATATGTATTCCTTTCTTCCTCGCCCACAGGTCCAGATGCTCCGGCGCGCAGTCTTTGCTCGTCGCCCGGGAATATCTGGAATGAATATGTAAATCTCCTATGTACATAATGACACCTCTCTGCCGTAAAATAACCGTTCGTCAGCGCTGAACATTTATCTCAATCATACACCTGCAAAAATTCAGAATCAACCTTTGACTCAGCAATGATGTTTGCATTGTATTTTAACAGGTCGATTGCTATAATAATTGCATATGATAAGACACAGATTTAGTTCTGCCGGAAAGGATACTTAACAATGCAGAAAATCATTATTAATCATCTCGGACCGATAAAACACTGCGAACTGAATATTAATGATTTTATTATTTGCACCGGTCCGCAGGCTGCCGGGAAAAGCACCTTAGCCAAGAGCGTTTTTTTCTTTAAAAATCTCCGCAATATTTTATACAGCCAGTTTATGAAACAATATCTGCTGTCCATGGAAGATAATGATGACGTTTTAGCTTTGTCTATCGAAAATCGTTTTTACAGAGAAATGCGCTCAAATTTTCTCCAGATTTTCGGAACAACCTGGCATATGGATCGAGCAATGTCTTTAGAGTATTATTATGCTGAAAACACTTTTATCAAAATGTCTTTAAAATCCAATATAGATATACCTAACTATATTTGGATTGAATGCAGCAAAGATATTCAGGATTTTTTAGGCCGTTTGGATGCTTTGCAAAAAGAACAACATGAATATACGGAAGAACTGACAGTTCAGATCATGCATGAAATCGAGCTCATCTTTTGTGAGGATGCTGCAGTAGTATATATACCGGCAGGAAGAAGCATGATCACTTTACTGAGCAGTCAGTTAAACTATATATATAGTTTTATGAATGATACGCAAAAACGCAATCTGGACTATTGTACGCAAAGCTATCTGGAACGTATTCTCCGCTTAAAACAATCTTTCACCCAGAATCCAGATGCAATGATTAAAGATGCGATCATGCTGACAGATACGAAATTAGACATAAATCTTCTGTATGAAATGACAAGTCTGATGCGCGACATACTTCAGGGCGAATATTTGTATAAAGATGGCGAAGAACGGCTTCAAGTCACAAAAGATCAGTATGTTAAAGTTAATTTTGCCTCATCGGGACAGCAGGAGGTAGTATGGATATTAAATGTTCTGTTTTACTATCTTTTAAATAACAGAAAAGCTTATTTTATTATTGAAGAACCCGAATCTCATCTCTTTCCTCAAGCGCAGAAGTTAGTTACGGAATTTATCTCACTCGCCCGGGGAAAGGGCAGAAACCAAATATTTATTACTACACATAGTCCATACATTCTCGGAACAATAAATAATCTCTTATATGCAGATAAAATTTCCGAAAGTGTATCCCCCAAAAAAGTAGCCTCCATCATCCCCCAAAGCAGATGGCTGGACTTTAGTACAATCAGCGCTTATTTCATAAATAATGGAATCGTGGCTTCTTGTCTCGATAAAGAATTTCATTCAATAGAAAACGAAGTGATAGACGGGGCATCTGATGTTATAAACGAGGACTACGACAAGATGGTACTGTTAAAGGAAGAAAGCAAATAGAAAGGAACCCTATGTTATTACCTCAGGAAAAATCTCTGTGTAAACATGATCAAAAGATAATCGTCTCAAAGGACAAAGGAAGTTCCAGAAGACATAGAGCGATAAATACCGGACAACAGTATTATATGCAGCAAAGTACGCACTCACAATGTACAGAAAAATGTATTTCGCAAATTTAAGGAGAAATGTGGGAGCAGGCTTATTTGTGCCGAAAATTCTCTGGAAGAAAAAATGTAACTCCTGCAATATTAAACTGGAAAGGTACTTTTACCATGAGATTATGCATTGCTCATGCTCCGTGCAGAGTCTGATCCCGGACGGGACTGACACGGAGCGAGATCACAGATCAGGGCGGCGGGATCTCCCGCAGTATACGGAACCGCTTACACCTGCACCGTCTGGAAAGCGCAGCGGCGCTGATAATTGAAAACCGCTGACAGCTTCAGGCTTTGCACTTTCATTTCTATAGAAAAGAAACGAAAAGGAGCAAAGTCATGATAAAAAAATTCAGAAAACTATTTGAAGGATTACATACATTTCTTATTCTCTGGGCAACACAGGGGCTCTCCGCACTCGGAAGTTCCATGACTAGCTATGCGCTTGTCATCTGGTCTTACGAGCAGCACGGCTCAGCTTTTGCCTCCGCGCTGTTAACTGTATGCTCGTACGCTCCCTATGTACTGCTCAGTATATTTGCGGGAGCGCTGAGCGACCGGTGGGATAAGAAGGCAACCATGCTCATATGCGACAGCTTTGCCGCACTCTGTACATTGTCTGTATTGACGCTGCTCGTCACCGGACGGCTTGAATTGTGGCATCTCTACGTACTGAATGCACTGAACGGACTGGGAAATACATTTCAGCAGCCGGCTTCCGACGTAGCAGTCAGTCTGCTTACTCCAAAAGCACAGTACCAGAGAGCTGCCGGGATGCGGACATTTTCCAATTCCCTGGTAACCATCCTCTCACCGGTAATTGCCACGGCACTGCTCGGCTTTCTCGGGATTTACGCAGTGATTGTTTTTGACCTGTTGACATTTGTGACAGCATTCACCGCACTGGCATTCTTTATCCGGATCCCGGATCCCCGCCGGCAATTTCCTGACAGACAGATCGGAATTGCCGCCAGCGATGACCAGGCGGAGGAATCTGTCCTCCAGTCTGCTCTTGCAGGGCTTAAATATTTGAAAAGGAACCGCGGGATACTGGATCTGATCCTGTTTCTCGCGGCCATCAATCTTGTGGCATCTGTCTATAACGCGGCCCTGCCTGCCATGCTGCTCTCCCGCGGCGGAGGCAGTCAGACTGCGCTGGCGCTTGTCAACACATGCACCGGTCTGGCAAATATCATTGGAAGTGCAGTCGTCACATTTCTCCCGGCTCCGAAAAACCGGGGAAAGGTGATCTGCCGTTCCCTTCTGTTTTCCATGAGCACGGAGAATTTCCTGCTCGCCCTGGGGCAGAGTACACCGGTATGGTGCCTGGGCGCCATTCTGGGCTGGCTGTTCATACCGGTCATGAACACAAACATGGACGCCCTCTTCCGCTCACGCATTCCTGTGGAAATGCAGGGAAGGGTTTACTCAGCGAGGAACACGCTTCAGTTTTTCACGATTCCTTTGGGATATCTGCTTGGCGGATTTCTGGTGGACCGTATGTTTGAGCCATTTATGCAGACGCAGACAGCGGACAGCATTTTTACCCTTGTCTTCGGAGCAGGCAAGGGTTCCGGCGCGGCACTTCTGTTCTTTGTGATCGCATTTGCCGGCATATTTGTCTGCCTGTATTTCCAGAGAGACCGGCATATCCGGGAACTGGAAGGCGACAGATAATGTAACCCAGTCAATCCACTGATAATAATTCAATTTCTTTAATTTTAATAAAGGGACTTTAATTTAGTAAGGAGGCGTACTTCCAAATGGAAAATATGCCTCCTTTTTTATGATCTCCTGCACGGAAAATACTTTTCTGTAATAACTGTATCGTACTGCTGTGCTACACGATTTCCTTTACACCGCTGACATTATCGATTCTGAAAATCTTCAACACCTTTTTCTTTTTGACTATGCACTCCATCTCCAGCCACTCATCATCCACATCTGTCAGGATTCCTTTCACGCTGTATATGACATCGATATTTACCAGAGGATCTTTTACCACGATCTCACAGTTTTTCCCGATGTATCCGGGGAGCAGTTTTCTCCATGATATCTGTGTCCTGTCAGGCTTGCTTTCTTTCTTATATTCGCAGATCAGATAAATGAGTAAACCTATGATAACTAACAGCAAAAATATTATCATTCTTCTGTCACCTCCGCCATCAGACCTGAGATCATCGAAATATCAACAAGCTTTATCACGGTCTCTTTCTGAAATACTGTTCCCTCTTTTCGCCGTTCGTACTCGATCTTGAGCCACTCATCGTTCACATCGAGTATTTTTACTTCTGCTGTTCCGGACAGATCGTCCATCGCCCCGTCCACCAGGACAAGGTCCCAGTCCGAACACTCCAGGCTGCATTTCTTTCCGACAAGTTTCTTCAGGATATGCAGATTTTTTTCTTTCTTCTCACCCGCCGCGATCTCTATCTCGTTTCCCGCCAGATCATCCAGACTTACTTTATAGATTGCTGCAAGCTCGGCAGCCTTATCAAGTGAAGGAGCACCCTGTCCGCACTCCCAGTTCGATATAGTCTGGCGTGTCACAGACAGCATATCCGCGATCTCCTGCTGGCTGTATCCGTATTTCTTTCTCAGCGTTACGAGTTTTTCTCCGAGCATATTCCCCCGCTCCTCTCTTTCGTCATTTTGATCGTACTCAGAATATCAGAAAGGCGATGGAATTACCAGCAAATCCATTTGGAAAATGCGCAAATTTCTTTTGCATGTCAGAAAAGAGTTTAAATAATCGCGCCTCAGGAAACATATCCCACCCTCTTTCATATATTAACAGGAACCACGTTTTCGGAGATCTGTATGAACAATTATTATCCTTTTGTCAACACGCCCCTTCCATACTCCTATGACGCACTCGAGCCTTTTATCGATGAAAAGACGATGCACCTTCACCATGACCGTCACCTCCAGACTTACATCGACAACCTGAACGTCTTTCTGGAGGAGAATCCTTCTCTGCAGGAATATCCGCTGGAAGACCTGCTTGTCATATGGCGCAGACTCCCCTGCCATCTTCAGGCTCCGCTCAGGAACAATGCAGGAGGAGTGTATAATCACCGGTTCTACTTCAATGGCATGAAAGCGTGCCGCAGGACAGACGCCCCACGGGCAGGCTGCTCCGGGATCCCTGCAGATGGATGCGGCTTGCATTCCCTGTCCGGCTCTTCGTCCCGTCTTTTCCGGGAGATGTCACGGCAGTTCGGCAGCCCGGAGAATTTCCACTCGCAGTTTAAAGACGCCGCTCTTTCGGTTTTCGGCTCCGGCTATGCATGGCTCGTCTCCGACAGCGGAACCCTCAAGATCGTGACGTCCTCTAACCAGAACACTCCGATCGTCCATTTCCGGACGCTCATCCTGAACATTGACGTCTGGGAACACGCCTATTATCTCAGGCATTACAACCTGCGGGCCGCATATATCGACGACTGGTTCCGTGTGGTCGACTGGGAGAAAGCAGCCGAAAGATTTGGCGCCGGGCGCCCGGGCTGCGGATCCGGATAATCCCCGCCCCTCTGTCCTCTCCCCGGGAGCCGGGCAAAAGAAGTCGGGAGGAGAAGAAGCCTGAGAGAAAGGGCCTGAGAGAAAGGGCCTGTTGTCGACTGACGCCGGCTGCAGGCCCTTTCCTGAAGTAATCATGACTTTATTTATTTACCACATTGGCGGGTTCCCCCTCCAGAAATGCTTCCAGGTTGGAGACTGCTATACCCATCAGTCTTTCCCGGCTTTCTTTCGCTCCACACGACATATGCGGAGTGATAATACAGTTCTTCGCTTTGAGGAGCGGATTATCTCCTCTGATCGGCTCTGTGGACACAACATCCAGCCCGGCGGCATAGACTTTTCCACTGTTCAGCGCGTCCGCAAGATCCTGCTCTACTACGAGAGGCCCTCTTGAATTATTCAGGATGATAACCCCGTCTTTCATCCTGTCGATATTCTTCTTGCAGACCAGCCCTTTCGTCGACTCGAAAAGCGGACAATGGAGTGCGATAACGTCTGCCCTCTCGAAAAGTTCGTCCTTTGTGACATAATCGGCGATCTCTTTTCCGCTTTCATTTGGATGCTCGTCGTTGGCCAGCACTTTCATGCCAAGCGCTTTCGCGATCCGTCCCGTGGCCTGCCCTATCCTGCCGAAGCCGATGATCCCCATCGTCTTTCCGGACAGCTCGATCAGAGGATAATCCCAGAAACACCAGTCCTTACAGTTCTCCCAGGCGCCGTCGTGGACCGCTTTATCATGATGCCCGATCCTAAGACAGATCTCCAGAAGCAGTGCAATGGCAAACTGTCCTACGGCATCCGTGCCGTACGTAGGGATATTGGATACGGGAATATTCCTCTTCTTTGCCGCTTCTGTGTCGACGATATTGTATCCTGTGGCAAGAACTCCGACAAACTTTATCTTATCACAGCTTTCAAATACTCTGGCTGAGAGCGGCGTCTTATTCGTAAATACAGCCTCCGCGTCTCCGATCCTATCTATGATCCCGTCCTCATCACTGATATCCGTCCTGTCATAAACCTTGAGCTCCCCTAGCCGTTCGAGCCCCTCCCAGCTTATGTCGCCGGGATTTAATGTATATCCGTCTAAAACTACGATCTTCATTAGCGCGTCCTCCTTTTTGATTCGTTTATTCCTGAGTTACGACACACGGCTTTTCCGGGATATTGATGTGATGCCCGCTGAAATTTCCGTCGATCACAGACTTTGTATATTTGGCGGTTTTCAACAACTGTTCAAAATCGATCCCTGTCTCGCAGCCGCATTTATTCAGCATATATACCAGATCTTCGCTGGATGTATTTCCACTTGCTCCCGGAGCGAACGGACAGCCCCCGAGTCCGCCTACCGCCGCCTGGACGCTGTCGACGCCGTTTTCAAGTGCGATATAACTGTTCAGGATCCCCATGTTTCTTGTATCATGGATATGTACGTTAAATTCATCGCCGGGAAACGCTTTTTTTACCGTCCGGAATACTTTTTCAACCAGAGTGGGATAGGCCATTCCTACTGTATCGCACAGTGTAAACGCGTGGATCCCGATATCTCTTAGTTTTCCGATCATTTCTACCAGGGCGTCCACTGACATCTCGCCTTCAAACGGGCATCCGAAGACAGTGGCGATATCCTGCGTGATCTTTACGTCGGGAAGCTCTTCCCGTATTTTTCTGATCTCCTCGATCGACTGTGCGCATGTTCTCTTTACATTGGCCATGTTGTGAGATTCACTCAGCGACATTACCGGCGCTATTTCTTTTAATCCCGCTTTCACCGCTGCTTTCGCGCCGTACAGATTCGGTACGAGGGCGAAGAAGTCTACGTTCGGATATCTCTCAAGTACGATCTGCGCTATTTCCCCGCTGTCTCTCATCTGGGGGATCGCTTTCGGACTTACAAAAGATCCCATCTGTATTTTTTTATATCCCGACTTTACGAGGCCGTCTATGATGTTCAGCTTGATCTCCGTCGGTATGAATTCTTTTACGTTCTGGAAACCGTCTCTTGGTCCGATCTCCACTACACTCGCCTTTTTTATCATCTTGCGCTCCTTTCTCAGAATACTCCTTCTTCTTTCATACTTTCATACTCTTCCTCCGAGACGCCGAGCTCCTGCACGACGATCTGCTCTGTATGCTGCCCGAGAAGCGGAGCCGGTGTGTCGATCTCAATCTTCTTGTTTGTAAATTTGAGCTGGTTTCCTGTAACTTTCATCTTGCCTGCCACCGGATGCTCCAGATCCACAAACATCTCGCGGGCTCCGGCAATATGCGGATCCCTGGCGACTCTGTCGATCGTATTGACCGGACTTGACGGTATCCCTGCTGCCAGCAGACAGTCGACGATATCGTCGATATTCCGCTCTCTTGTCCACTTCTCGATGATCTCTTTTAACGGCGCGTGATTCTTCACACGGTCAATATTGGTCGCAAACATTTCATCATCCATTCCCGGAAGTTTTAATATCTCTTTTAGGATATTGTAAAGTTTGTCGTTGCCGCAGGCGATGATGACCATTCCGTCCTTTGCATGGAACGAATCATACGGATAGATCGCCTCGTAGCGGTTTCCGATCCTGCTCGGGATGCGCCCTGTGCAGAGGTAGATCATATTAATGATCTCCAGAGAAGATACCATGGAATCTACAAGCGCTACATCTACTTTATCCCCGATCCCGGTCTTAAGGCGGTTTACATAAGCTGCCAGAACACCGATACAGCAGCTCGCGCCACCCATAACGTCTGAGATAGCCGTGCCTGTACGCGTCGGCGGACTGTCCGGCCATCCTGTCGTACTCATAAGTCCGCTCATAGCCTGACCGATGATATCATATCCGGCCCTCTGCGAATACGGTCCGTAATGTCCGAATCCCGATACGGCGCCGTATACGATCGCCGGATTGATCTTCCTCAGTTCGTCATATCCCAGCCCGAGCTTTTCCATAACTCCCGGCCGGAAGTTCTCCAGCACGATATCCGCCTTTGCCGCCAGTTTCCGAAATATCTCTTTTCCTTTTTCGCTCTTCAGATTCAGAGTCATTCCCCGTTTGTTGCGATTCAGATTCATAAAATATGCGCTCTCACCATTTACTATAGGCGCGTTTCTTCTCGCGTCATCCCCTCTTCCGGGCATCTCGATCTTGATGACGTCCGCCCCCATATCAGCCAGCATCATTCCGCAGTAGAGACCGGCCAGCACTCTGGTAAGATCTAATACCTTTACTCCGTCCAACAGTCCTTTACCCTTCATATCTTTACCTTCTTTCTGATTTAGTTTTTATACTGATATGATAAAAGCAATTATTTTCGTCCTACGTGCCAATCCCGAAAATTTTCTTTTTTTCAGGCGCAGCTGATATGGATTTCTGCCGTGTTTTTCTACAGATTCACATAAAAAGCTCCCGGGCAGGATTCTTCTTATAAAAGTTCCTCTGCCCGGAAGCCAGTATGCTATCTGTGATTCATTTCTGTTTCACAACGTTTCATCTTGTTTCATCATTGTCCGATCGGCGGCACTTCCATCTTTGCATATTTCTCATCATACGTCTCGCCAAACCAGACCTCGAATACTCCCCGCTTTACTTTAGGCGTCACATAACTGAGCGCGACCATCAGAATCCCTGAAACCGCAAACGCAAGGAGGATCGGATGGATCGGAGCATCGACCACTGTTGCCGCTATATAAACGATCGTACCCGAAAGCGTACCCGCGATCGCCGCAGCCGGGGTGGCCTTTTTCCAGTACAGTCCCAGGAACAGAGGGAAGAAGAATCCCGCTGCCAGTCCTCCGATGGCAAAGTTTACGATCACCTGGAGATAATCATTCGGGAACAGGGCCATAGCAATGGCTACAACTGCCGCGATCACTGTAAACACCATATTGCCTTTGTTTTCCTGTTCTGCAGAGAGATCCGGCTTAAACAGTGTTTTGTACAGATCCTTTACGATCGTTGACGCGATAATGATAAAGAACGCCGCAACTGTAGACTGGATCGCCGCAACCGCTCCTGCGATGACCACACCGCCCAGCGCCGGCGGAAGAAGCGTCGACAGAAGCATCGGGATCACGTAGTCTCCCTGTGTTACATTCGGATTTACCGCATATGCAAGCGGTCCGATGCCCGACATTGTAAACTGGATGATCGTATAGCCAAGGATACCGACTACGATCGCATTTTTCAACGTCTTTGAATTGTTGTATGTAAACGTACCCATCAGCGCATGCGGAAGCGGGATCAGAGCGAAACTCTGAATACAGCATGTACCGATAAATACAAGCGGGGCGTATGTGCTCGCGTCAAAGAGAAGCGGATTAGTCTCCTGTACAAATTCCATCGCCGACTGGATACTTCCAAACTGCCGGAACAGCTCTCCGCCCGTCGCGATGAAGATAGCCAGCACAGAGAATATCATGATCGCTCCCTGTACTATCGCGATCTTGGAGAGGGACTTGATTCCTCCGGTCAGCGTGTAGAGAAGCGTTACTATCGCAAATAAAAATACTCCTACCTTATAGTCCAGCCCGGTTACCGCAGCAAAAAGTCTTCCTCCTCCGATGAACTGGCTGCCTGCGTACGGGATCAGGAAGATAATAAAGCACAGGCCGAGGATCGTTGAAAATGCTTTCGACTGATATCTGTGACGGAAAAGCTGGAGCACTGTCTGAGCTCCTGTCCTGCGTCCCATGATGGACATTTTCTTTCCCACGCTGCCAAGCGAGAGGAAAATATTAATAAAACTGCAGAAAACACATAACGCCCAGATGAATCCGGTCCCGTAGCTGAGTCCCGGTCCGCCTACCATACCGCCGCTGGACATGATGTTTGTGACCATGATCAGGCCGACTGCCAGAGAGCCGAGATTGCCGCCTCCGGTAAGGAAATCCGCTACTTTATCTGTATTTGAACTCCTGCGCGATGCGAGTTTCACATAAAGTCCCAGGCCCATGATGACCAGCGAATAGATGATAAACACAACAATGATCATCCGCTGTGTACTGGCCGATACTGTAAATCCTAAATCCATACTTAAACCTCCTTATCATCTGCAACTGCATCCAGTTTATTATTCTTTATGACAACCTTGGCGACTATGATCGACGCGATGGACATGCAGAAGAAAAATGCCGCCGTCACGCCGTACCACATCGGTACGCCGCAGAACCACTGCCCATTGCCGTTGAGCGTATATACGAGGATTGTTGCCACCGCGATCTGGATCACGCCCATGAGCAGGACGATCCGCATCTCTGTTTTACATCTGATGAATCTCTTATCGTCTACGATGTCATTTACATCATAATCTCTGCTTTCCAAATCTCTTTCATTGCTCATATCTGCCTTCCTCCTTTATACCGGGTATTTTTCAATAAAGTCGAGTACGATCTGGTTGAATCTGTCCGGATAGAAATAAAAGAAGAAGTGTCCGGACTCCCCTATCTTCACCAGTTCATACTGAGTCCTGCATCTGCTCACATAGTAATCCATAGCGACCTCACCTTTTACAGCCGGTGAATTGCTCCCTATAAACAGCATGGGCACTGTAACTGCCGGAATATAATCCGTAAAATCACGTCCCAGAAAATCACTGTAGATACTGAACGCGATATAGGCGGGCGTCTTCATGATCTCTTTTCTGATCCACTCCCTGTCCTCGTCCGGTGTCCCCTCTGTCACCATCCCGTCCACCATTGCCCGCGCGTCTGCCTCGTGATCCTCAAGCATCGCGATCAGCCGGTCGTTTGCCTTGTCCATGTTGTAGCTCCGGTTTCCATGCCTGTTCCAGTCGTCATCAGAAAACGGATATAACGTCGAATCAAGAATGCCAAGGCGCCTTACATAACCGTATCCGCCAAACAGCCGCCAGTACATCAGGGCTACCTGTCCGCCCATGGACCATCCCAGCAATGTAACATCTTCAAGTTTCAGATATTCGATAAGGTCCTTGACGTCTTCGGCCATGCGGGGCATCGTCACTCCCTGCAGCGTCTTGGAACTTGCGCCGTGTCCACGCAGATCAAGGAGCACTACCCTGTTGTTCCTGGTCAGTCCCTCAATGTTCCTTTTGAACACCTGGCTGCTGCAGCAAAATCCATGGAGGAGCAGGATAGGATCTCCCTCGCCATGATCTTCGTAGTATAAGATCGTCCCGTCGCTTGTCTCAAAAAAGTTGTTTTTTGAGAAAATCATAGTCTTCTCTCCTTCCTTTGTAGTATTTACACTAATTTTTAAGCAATATATCAGTATTATTGTGCCAATTGTATTATTTTTCTTTTCCTTATTTTTTTAATGCTTTGATTTCAGGCCTTTTGGGGGACAAAAAAAGGATCTTATTTTCCGGCCTGTCTCAGATCCTGCCGGCAGATAAAATCCCCCAATTGTTTTTATATGTTTTATTTTGTTTTAGAATGTTTCACCTGATTTCGATGCCATATTTCTTTAGCTTCCGCCAGAGCGTACTTCTGCTGATCCCGAGAGCCTCCGCTGTCTTTCCTGTTTCCAGATTGTGTTTTTTCAGTTCCGACAGAATGTTTTTCTTTTCCCATTCATCCAGCCTTCCCGATTCTTCCGCCCTGACTGAAACTTTCCCGGTTGTTTCCGTCTGTTCCTCTGCCTCAGCGCGCTCCGCACCCGCAGAGCTGCTCAGGAACGAGAAGATATATTCCTCCACAAACTCCTTCTTTTCTCCCTGCGAGAGCAGCACATAGAGCCGTTCCATCAGATTGCCCAGTTCTCTTACGTTTCCCGGCCATTCATATCCCCGCAGCCGCTCTACGATATGACGGACAAACTCCTTTTCTTCCCTGTCAGGCGTGCCTCTGTACTGTTCATATAAATAAAGCCCCAAAAGAGCTGCGTCATCCTCTCTCTCCCGCAGAGCCGGGATTTTTATATTCAGGACATTCAGACGGTAATACAGATCTTCCCTGAACTTTCCCTGCCGGATCCCGTCGCTCAGATTTCGGTTCGTCGCGGTTATGACACGTATGTCCACAGGAGTTACTCTGTCGCTTCCGATCCTGCGGATTTCTTTCTCCTGCAGCACTCTTAGGAGCTGCACCTGCGTCTCCGGCGGCATCTCCCCGATCTCATCCAGAAAGATCGTTCCCCTGTGCGCCATCTCGAAAAGTCCCATCTTTCCGCCTTTGCTCGCGCCGGTGAACGCTCCCTCTACATAGCCGAAGAGCTCCTCCTCCAGAAGATTTCTGGGAAATGCTCCACAGTTGACTGCGACAAAAGGTCCGCCCGCTCTGGTGCTTGCATTGTGGATGCTCTGTGCAAACAACTCCTTGCCGGTCCCCGTCTCTCCCTGGATCAAGATCGTAGCATCTGATTTCGCAAACTTTCTCGCAAGCCCGATATTGTCCTTCATCACCCTGGAAGAGCCTATGATGTCTTCAAAATGATATCTGGCCACAAGCCCTTTCTGATGTAGCTTGATACGGATCTTCTGCTCACTGTCCTGCAGCGCTTTGACGTCCTGAAAAGTCGCAACCACGCCCTCCGTCTTACCGTCTACGATGATCGGCATACGGTTTGCCGACACAAGCGTTCCATTCATGCTCATAAGCTGATTGAGCTCGTTTTTCCCTGTGCGGAGCACTTCTTTCATCCGGGTGTCCTGCACGACTTTGTCCGCTACCGCGTCGATATTTTCTCTGTCCCTGCGGCCTTGCCCCAGTATTTTCCTGGCCTCGCGGTTGATCACATCGATCTCACCGTCAGGGTTGATCGCAATGATCGCATCATGTGTATAATTAAAGATCAGCTTGTATCTCTCCATTTGAAGCTTCAGCTGTTTTCTCTTCTGCCTCTCTTTCTTTTTGACAGCCAAAAGTTGTTCCGCGCTCTCGATCGCACGCATCAGAGACTCTTCGGAATTTTCCACCACCAGATGACGCAGACCTTTTTCCTCCGCTATCGGAGCTGTATCTGCGCCGCCGATCCCCATACCCGCACCGGCTGCGTCCGCTTCTTCCACGACTCTCCGGCAGTCCTGCAGATTTTTAAACGAATAGTACAGCGCGTCGATCTTCAACATATGGCACATCGTTTTTACGTCTTCCGTGATCGCCCCATAGGAAAAGAAGGCTACGCGCCCCTTAACTTTTGCCGCTTCCTCTATCGCCGGTATATAGTCGGCCAGTGTAAGCCCGATATCAACCACCTGCACCGGGAACTCTTTTTCAATGATCCTTTTGGTCCCTCTTCGGCTGATAAACACCTGAGCGCCATGCGCCAGCAGGCCGGCCGCCACCTCTCTGGCATTTTTCAGAGAGCCCTGATACACATTTATATTCTTGTTGTACTTCTGTATGATCTTCTCGCTTTTTCTGAGAAGCTCGTCCGTGGGCGCTATCATACAGATCTCTGTCACCTGTCCCGTCATAATCTCTTCCTCTCCGATGCCTTCACTATTCCTGCCATTTCTCTGTATTTTGCCACTGTCCTCCTGGCGATCACGATGCCGTCCTCTTTCAACAGATCTGTGATCTTCTGATCAGACAGAGGCAGCTTCTTATCTTCCTTTTGGATCAGTGCGGCTATTCTGTCGATCACTTCACTCTCTTTGTCCTTTTTCGGATGATCTGTTTTCTCTTCTTTCAGGATAAACAGATCCTTTAACAGCAGGGTTCCCCTGGGAGTCTCTATATACTTGTCTTTTACCGCGCGCGTGACTGTAGACGGATGTATCCCCAGTTCTCCGGCTGTCTGCCTCATTGTAAGCACCTGTTTCTTTCCATTTCCCAGCACATACGCTGCCTGATGAGTCAACGCATTAACGGCAACTTTTCTGACGGTCTCTTCTCTCTGCTCTACTGACTGGACGATGAATCTCGCCCGTTTTATCTTATTTTCCAGATATTCTGCAATTTCAGGCTCGTCTGCCTGTTTTGCGATCTCCATGTACAGTCTGTTAAGCCGGATATCCTTTGCGGTCCGCCCGAAAAAGATGATCTGCCATGTTCCATGGATGAATACCGCTCTCATATCCGGTATGATATATACCGGTCTGTCTTTCCCGAATCCTTTTGCAGGCCGCGGGTTCAGATTTCTGATCGCATAGATATAGCGCTTTACCTTTTCTGTAGAAATGTTAAGCGATCTTGAGATCACACTGATCTTTCCCCCGGCTACCTCCTGCATATATGAGTCGATGATCTCGAACAGCGTCTCATCCCGGATCCCCGCCCGCCGAAGCTGGATAAGCAGACAGTCCGGAAGATCGAACGCTCCCGTCCCTACCGGATCCATAGTCCGTATCAGTTCTATAGCTCTCTCTTTCTCGGCTTTTTCATATCCTCTGAGCTTCATCAGGCTCTCTCTGGGCTCTGTGAAATAGCCTGTGTCCTCATCGATAAACTCCAGCAGTATCTCAACAAGTCTGCAGATCCTTCCATCCAGCGTCCGGGACGGGATCTGAGTTCTGAGGTAATCGCCAAGGCTTTCTCCATGTCTGGTACTGAACTCCTGCGCATGTCTCCCGTCGTCTTCCTCTATGTAGCCGCTGTACGAATCTCTTACCTCCGAATCACCGTTCCTCCTCATCCATTCTCCCGCGCGGATCATTTCCTGTCTCGAATCGGGCTCGTCAAGATCTATCATCGGATTCTCCATCTGTTCATTGCTCAGAAAGTCATTGAGTTCCTGCGCGTTCATTGCCAGGATCGCCAGCTTCTCTCTCTGCATCTGGGAGATCGCATGCGTCTGCCTCTGTTCCTGTATGTATCCCTGTCCGAATTCCACCATCACTTCACCTCTTTGATATCCCATGTTATCATAAAAAAAAGAATTTGAAAACTGCAACAAAAAACTCCCTGTCCTAAAGGACGGGGAGTAAACTCAGACAGATCACATGGCTGGTCATCTGGCATTTACCGTGCTAGAACAGCGCCACGGTAAACACGATGTTTAAAAACCAGACCGCCGCAGAGATGCAGATTCCTATAATACTCAATATCTTTCCTGTTTTCGCCATGCCGGCTTTACTTGAACCGGAGCCCATGCGCGCCTGAGAGAGACCGATGATCCCCAAGATAACGCCGACCAGAGCGACGAGCACTCCCATGACTATACTGAGAATGCCGAGCACAAGCGCCGCCGTGGCCGCCCCTGTATTGTCCGTCGTCCGTACCGGGATCGGCTGGGGATTCGCCTGTCCGTAAGCGCCCTGCGAAGCTGCGGTGTTTCCTCCCGCTGTGCTCTGTGCAGGTATCTCCTGCTGGAGTACCTCAAACAACTGCTCCAGGCTCTTCTTATAGGGCTTTTTCATCAGAGCCCCGACTGCTCCATCCAGATCCCATTCTCCGCCGGCTGTTCCCTTCAGCCACGCTTCAAGATGGAGCACTCCGCCCGAATACGACCACTTGAGATACTTAAATCCCTCGACCATCCCGTCTCCGGCGCGGTACGCCGGTTCGCCTTTCCAATCCGACATTGCAAATTGGTTTTTCTGCAGATAATCGTTGACAATAAATGTCACAAAATCATCCGGTTTGTTCAGTTCAATGTCTCTTACATATCTTGCCATATTCTTCCCTCCTTAACAGGCAGCATGCAGTGCATGTGTATTCATTCCTTAAGAATACGGTACCATGATTCATAAAAGAATACAACTCTTTTCCCTGCATTCGGCACCCGTGTCATGCCTTATCGATCTTCTTTAGTTCCTCTTCACTAAACGACGTATTCTGTATGGCTTTGATATCATCAAGCACCTGTTCCGGTCTGGATGCGCCGATAAGTACACTCGTCACGATCCCGTCGCGGAGCACCCAGCTGAGCGCCATCCCGGCAAGCGTCTGGCCCCTTCCCGCCGCGATGCCGTTCAGATTTCTGATCTGCAGCAGCCGCTTCTCTGTCAGCGCATCCTGCTGAAGGAATCTGCCGTCCGTCCTGATGCGGCTGTCCTCCGGTATCCCGTTCAGATACCGGTTCGTCAGCAGGCCCTGGGCGAGCGGGCTGAACGCGATGATTCCTTTCCCAAGCTCTGCGGCCGTATCTTTCAGACCGTTCTTCTCGATCGTACGGTCAAAGATGGAGTAGCGGTTCTGATTGATAATAAACGGACAATGCAGTTCCTCAAGGATCGCGGACGCTTTCCTCAATGTCTCTCCATCATAGTTGGACAAGCCGACATAGAGGGCTTTCCCGGATGAAACCGCACTGGCAAGCGCCCCCATCGTCTCCTCGAGAGGCGTCTCCGGGTCCATCCTGTGATGATAGAAGATGTCCACATATTCAAGTCCCATACGCTTCAGACTCTGATCGAGACTTGCCAGAAGATATTTCCTGCTCCCCCAGTCCCCATACGGCCCCGGCCACATGTCATATCCGGCTTTCGTGCTGATGATAAGCTCGTCCCGGTACTGTCCCAGATCCTCTTTTAAGATCCGTCCGAAATTCTTCTCAGCGCTTCCGGGTTCTGGTCCGTAGTTATTCGCAAGATCTAAATGTGTGATCCCGTTGTCAAATGCAGTAAAGCAGATCTGCCTCATCGTCTCAAACGAACCGGTATCGCCGAAATTATGCCAGAGTCCCAGCGATACTGCCGGAAGCTTTAATCCGCTGTTTCCACATCTGTTGTAGAGCATGTTTTCATATCTTTTTTCTGATGCATTGTACATAGTCTTTTCCCTCCATATGTCAGATTGTCTGCCCACAGAAAAACACTCCTGTCCTCAGACCGTATCCGTGTCTGTCCGTAGTTCATTTTTTAAAAACACATATTCCCTCACGCCGGAAAGCGCTTCGTCAAACCGGTATCCCAGTCTGTCGAACCCTTTAATGCCATCTGCGTCTTCCACCCTGTTCTCCGCCAGATAGCGCACCATCTCACCTCTCGCCATCTTGGCCAGCGTCCCTTTCTGCTTTACTTTCCCGTCTGTCAGTTCCCCGAACACAATGGTCAGGTACCGGTCTTCGGGCGTCAGGTACTTCTCCACACATCTGGAATACTCTTTAGACGCCAGATTTACGATAAGATCCCTCTCTGTTCCGTCTCTTCCGGGCGCTCCACCCGCCGGCTTTTCTTCTCTCACAACTTCCCGGTACAGTTTATCGCCCCAGAACTGATACAAATCTCCGGCGGAAGATGCTTTTGCCTGCATCTCCAGTCTGTATGGCGTCACGCCGTCAAAAGGTTTCAGTACGCCGTAAAATCCGGACAGGATCCGCAGATGTTCCTGAATATAATCCGTCTCCGCCCCGCCGAATACGGCGGGAGCCATATACTGGTACTGGATCCCCTCATAGGCGATCACCGCAGGCGTCAGGTTCCGCTCCAGGTCCATCTCCTGAAATCTTCTGTAATTCTGCTCTGCAATTTTCCCGTTGCATTTCCACAATTCCTTTGCCTGTCCGAAGGTGAGACGCCGCATCCACTCGAGGAGCTCTGCCGCCTCGTCAAGAAAGACCGGCGCGCTCCTGCACGCCAGAGTATCTGTGTCAATATTCATTTTTTTCGCTGGTGAAATAATGATCTTCATAATATCCTCTCCGGTTTAAATCTAAGGTAATCGGAAGACACAAGATGATAGACGATGCCGTCCACTTCTCCGTGGAAGCTGTCATCATATCTTGCTTTCCCGTGACAATGGGAATAAACGACCTGCTCCGCCCCGTATTCCCGCGCCATCTTTGTAAAACCGCTCTCCGTCTCGCCGATACTGGTGGGCGGGTAGTGCAGGAACATGATGTATTTCCGGTATCCCGCAGAGCGCGCCGCCTCAAAAGACGTCCGCAGTCTCACAAGCTCCCGGTCTCTGATCTTCTCAAAGTGTTCGTAGCTGTCTTTTCCCTCATAGCAGTATCCCTTTGTCCCGACCAGAGCATAGTCCTCATATGTATAGAAATTATTCTGCAGAAAGCTGAGTCTGCCATCGTACAGGCTGTTGAGCCGCTCTGTCTTCTTCGCATCCCAGAACATGTCGTGATTGCCTCTCAGCAGGATCTTGCGCCCCGGAAGAGCCTCGATAAATTGCAGGTCTTCCCTGCATTCGTCCAGATTTCTTCCCCAGGAATGATCGCCTGTGATAACCGCAGTATCCGTTTCCTTCACACATTTCTTCCAGTATTTCTCAATCTTTCTCACATGGTTCTTCCACTCGCTCCCGAACACATCCATCGGTTTATCGACCGAGAACGACAGGTGGAAATCTCCCATCGCATACAGCGCCATAGCAAACCTCCATACTTACAGCCTGATCTCATCCCGCTCTTCTCACATTGCCAGAATCTTACTGATCCCCTGTGCAACGCCGTTTTCGTCATTAGAGGCAACGATCTCATCTGCAGCGGCTCTGCATTCCGGGGAGCCGTTCGCCACGGCAAAGCCGATCCCTGCAAACTTGAGAAGCCCGCTGTCATTGTCCCCGTCGCCGAACGCGGCAAGTTCTTCTTCTGACAGGCCCAGATATTCCAGCAGGAACTTTGCTCCGGATTCCTTGCCTGCATCTCTGTGAGAGATTTCAAGAAGCTGCCTTACAGAAGATGTGATATACACATCCCTGACATTTTCCCGGAGATTTTTCCACAATTTATGCTTCATATCCTCGCTTTTTACCACAAGGTCAATGCAGTCCAGCTCCGACTTATGTCCGCGGATAAAAGTCCTCATGTCCTCAACCGGCATGCGAGTGCCCTGTATATAGGGAATTGCCTGCGGCATAGCTCCGAAACGCACCGGATCCGCCACGTAACGGCTCTCCGCAAAAGCCTTTCCGTCGATAAACGCCTCGTAAGATATCCCTGTTTCAGCGAGCCCCGTTTCAGCCGTCTCCGCTTCCTCTCCATATGCATCTTTCATTCGAGCCGGCATCGTGTACCGCAGGATATCCTCTACAGACTCCGGAGTCATCTTAAACTGCCTCAGACATTTCCTTTCGCGCAGATCATAGACTGCCGCTCCATTGGATGTAATGGCATATCGTATGCCTGTGATGTCCGTAAGCTCCGCCGGCAATGAATCCAGCGACCGTCCGCTCGCTGCCACCACATGAATGCCGGCTGCGACAGCGCTCTCGATCGCTGTTCTGTTTTCTTCACTCAGATGCCCCTGACTGTCCAGTGTCGTCCGGTCCAGATCGAGGGCAATGCACTTAATCTTCATATTCTTCTCCTGCGCGCCTGATTCTCTGATCTCTTAAGAGACGGTCATCCCGTCAGCACAGAGAATGCCGCCTATATATCCTGTTCCTCAAATACCTCCTGAAAACGCAGCGCTTCCTCCATCGTATTATGCCAGCCGTCTTTTTCCATGTCAACCTGCCAGCCGTCTGGAGTAAAATGTACTTCCACGCCCTCATTTTCCAGAAGCATCTTCTGCATATCCGCTGTCTCAAACGCCGCGGCTCCGCTTAAAATCCCTCTTGCATTTACCACCCGGTAAGCGGGGATATCGTCTCCCAGCCGGTTCCGGTTCAAGGCATATCCCACTTGGCGCGCATTCTTCGGTTTCCCGCAGAGGAGCGCGATCTGCCCGTAGGTCGCGGCTTTCCCACAGGGGATGGCACGGCAGACGATGGCTGCGCGTTTATAGAAATCGAAACTCATTGTTATCCTCTTGTTTCCTTCTGTTACTTATCTGAACTGTCACAAGCGATATACTTCTCTGCAGCCAGCATGATCTTCTGCAAATTCTCCAGATCTGTCATCACATCGCCTGTCTCCAGTGAGTGATTCGCTCCTTCAGTGATATACAGCGGGAATCCGCCTTTTTCACAGCCTTCTTTTACGGCCTCATGATCCACCCACGAGTCTTTTGTCCCGGTGAATGCGATTCCCGGCTGAGTCATGAACTGGAAAGATGCCTCCACCGGTGTGTAATAGATGTTTCTCGTTTTCAGGTGATGTTTTCCCGCATATGCAGAGGAGACCGCAGTGCCCACACTCTTCGAGATAAACAAGATATCGACATATGCAGAGAAATCCACGTCTTTTAAAATTTCTTCCGCCTGCTCCACTGCGCTGAAGAACGCTTTTTCCATCTTTTCCCTGGAACCTTTCACTCCCTTTGGGAACTTTCCGTATGGTACTTCAACGATCTCATATCCGTTCTGAGATGCGATCTTCTTGCTGTAGTAGAGGAGCGGCTTGTCCGCGTGGTAGCCGACTCCCGGGAAAATGACTGCTATTTTTTTCATGGGTAAATACCTCCAATTGTTCAACTAAATATATCAACTCAACTGTATTATCATCGCTGACTATATTGCTTATCTATTGAAATTATATTTGCCTTTCAAACAAAATGCAACGCAAACCTTTTGCGCTGCATCTCGTTTCATTCAATATATTCCATAAGCACTGAATCTTCGCTTACCCTTTCAACTCTATCGCTTTCTTCGGGCAGGCCCCCGCGCAGATGCCGCACTCCACGCACTTCTCTTCATCCAGCTCCCAGATTTTCTCTTTCCGGTCTACATGAAGCGCTTCCTGCGGACATTTCTTCGCACAGAGCGTACAGTATACGCACTTTTCTGTATCTACTACAGGTTTGCCGCCTGCCGCGGTCCCGGCCTCTTTTTTCTCTTCTTCCGGCTTGGTAAATGTTTCGCTCTTCTTCAGGATATCCGGTTCCGTATATTCTTTTTCCATGAACAGACACTTCTTCGGACAGGTCGCCACGCAGAAACCGCACTGCACACAGTCAAACCGTTCGATCGTCCACGTCCCTGCTTTCCTGTCTACCCGGATCGCCTGAGACGGGCAGGACCTCATACACAGACCACAGCTGATACAGTTCTCAATCTCGATACGGATATGTCCCCGCAGCCGCTCCGGATATTCTACAGGTTCAAAAGGATACTGCGTTGTCGCCGGTTTTTTGAAGAGATTTCCGATCACTCTTCCGGCAAATGTAAACATTCTCGTCTTTTTCATACTGCTTCTCCTTTCTGCCTAGCGTTCCGTACAGCTTACGCACGGATCGATGGTCAGGATCAGGATCGGCACATCAGCCAGCTGGCATCCTTTCAGGATTTCCACC
>CASFID010000055.1 GCA_949294665.1 uncultured Eubacteriales bacterium | reverse complement strand
TGCTCCAAACATCTGTCTGAAAGCGAGACGTCCGATACGTCCAAATCCATTAATCGCTACTTTTACTGCCATGATTAATTCCTCCTAAAAGTTTAAAAAATATTTGACTGTAAGCCAGTCATGGCAATGAATCCTTACAAACACAAGATTGTTAAGGATTCATCAACTAGAATAATTGTACTAAACCAAAAACAAAAATTCAAGTCCTAAATATATTTTTGTGGTGATTCTTGTAATATCCCACTCTGGAAGCGCTAGGGGATCGGAAGGAACACCGGTTTTCGCCCGGCAAATTCCGCGTAATAGCGAAAGCCGCATGTCTTCAGGATCTCCCCCGCCTCCTCGAAATCATACGCCGCATGTTCCGGTCTGTGAGCGTCCGCACCGACTGTTACGATCTCCCCGCCCAGTTCGCGGTATCGCCTGAGCACGTCCGGATGAGGGTTGGCGAATTCGAGGCCGTACTTTATCCCCGCCATGTTCATCTCAAGACCTTTTCCTGACGAGATCAGCAGCCTGAGGATCTCATCGATCTCGTCGGCAAACTCCCGCCAGGAGTATTCCTGTGCCTGTCGTCTGCCGTAGCGGACCACGTAGTCCAGATGGCCGAGCACGTCGAAAGCGGAGACATTTTCCAGACACCGGGCAGTCTCCAGGAACGCTTCCCGGTATACTTCTGCGTCCGTCCGTCCCTCGAATATTTTTCCGTAGTATGGATCCATTCCATGGATAAGGTGCAGGGAGCCTATAACAAAATCGAAAGGATACTTCTCTGTGAGTTTCTCATATGCTTTCCCCAGATGCGGCTGGAGACCGAGTTCCACTCCGATCCGGACGTCCAGCTTTCCCCTGTACTCATCTTTCAGAGCCGACAGTTCCTGAAAATATGTGTCAAGATCAAGCCTGAACGGATCGGCTCCGAGCTCTTCATCCGGAGGATAGTCCATGTCCAGATGGTCTGTGATACAGACTGTATGAAGCCCCCTTGCCGCCGAGGCGTCCAGCATGCTCCTGACAGAAGCGCTGCTGTCCGTGGAAAACTCGGTATGCATATGGAAATCTCCCTGTATCATCGAGCTGTCAAGCTTCATAGGATCGTCCCTCCTCCGAGCACATATTCTCCATCGTAGAAGACGACGGCCTGTCCCGGCGTCACCGCCCGCTGCGGCTCTTCAAAATGGCAGGTCACCTCGTCCTCCCCTGTCTTCTCCACCGTACACCAGGCGCCTTTGTGGTTATATCGTATCTTTGCAAATACCCGTACCGGCTCTCTGATATCTTCCACGGACATAAAATTCAGCCTGTCCGCATGCACAGTATGCGTAAGAGACTCTTCGTACGTGCCGATGACTACCTCGTTGGTCTGCGGACGGATCTCCAGCACGAACACCGGACGTCCCAGCGCCAGACCGAGGCCCTTTCTCTGTCCCACCGTATAGTGGATGATGCCTTTATGCCGCCCGAGTATCTCCCCTGACGGCGTGACGAAGTTTCCTTCCGGTATCTCCCGCCCCGTATTCTTCCGTATGAAAGAGGCGTAATCCCCGTCGGGTACAAAACAGATATCCTGACTGTCCGGCTTGTCGGCTACGGGAAGTCCGATCTTCCCGGCAATGGCGCGTATCTCTTCTTTTGTGTACGCCCCCACGGGCATGAGGGTATGTGCAAGCTGACTCTGCGTCAGATTATAAAGGGCATATGTCTGATCTTTTGCACGTGTTACAGAGCTGCGGATCGCATATCTTCCGTTCGGAAGATGTTCCGTCCCCGCATAGTGTCCCGTCGCGATATAGTCGGCACCGATCGCCATGCTCCGGGAGAGCAGCGACTCCCACTTGACATAGCGATTACACGCGATACAAGGGTTCGGCGTCCTTCCGTTCAGATATTCGGATGAAAAGTAGTCTATCACATGTTCCCTGAACTCCTGTCTGAAATTCATAACATAATGGGGGATGCCGAGAACATGCGCGACTCTCCTAGCGTCTTCCACAGCGCTCAGGCCGCAGCAGCCTCCGTTCTCTTCGATGGCGCAGGCGTCTTCCTCCTGCCATATCTGCATTGTGACGCCTATGACGTCGTACCCCTGTTCTTTTAAAAGATAGGCGGCCACGGAGGAATCGACTCCCCCCGACATCCCTACGACGACTCTGCTCATCAGTACTCCTCTTCTTCCTCTTCCTCTCCCTCATGGATATCTGACTTCGGCTTTTCCAGACCTTCGATCTTGATGCCGTTCTTCTCCGCATAATCCCACAGCGCCGCGTGGATCGCCTCTTCCGCAAGCAGCGAACAGTGTACTTTGACCGGCGGAAGGCCGTCCAGAGCCTCCATGACCGCCTTGTTCGTCACCTGCATCGCTTCCTGGATGTTCTTGCCTTTTACAAGCTCTGTGGCCATGCTGCTCGTCGCCACAGCGGCTCCGCAGCCAAACGTCTTAAACTTCACGTCGCGGATGATCTGATTCTCATCGATATCAAGATAGATCCTCATAATATCCCCGCACTTCGCATTCCCCACTGTACCGACGCCGCTGGCGTTCTCGATCTCTCCTACATTTCTCGGATGCTGAAAATGATCCATTACTTTCTCTGTATACATTTTTAATTCCTCCTGTGATTTCTATGATTTTATGATGCCTGTTCCGCGTCTCCGCCCTGTTTCTTTACGAAATCTTCATAGAGCGGCGACATTTCCCGGATCTCTTTTACGATCTCTTTGAGGTTATCAACGACATAATCTGCTTCCTCCATCGTTGTCTCCTCGCTGAGCGTGATCCGCAGTGAACCATGCGCGATCTCATGGGGCAGTCCGATCGCAAGGAGTACATGTGACGGATCCAGTGAACCGGAAGTACACGCCGAACCGCTGGACGCGCAGATACCTTTGAGATCCAGTTTGATCAGCATGCTCTCTCCCTCGATAAAGCGGAAACTGAAATTCAGATTATTGGGGAGTCTCTTTGTTCGGTCTCCATTCAGTCTGCAGTACGGAATCTCCTTCTCGATCCGGCTTATCATATGGTCTCTCAGTCTTATCTCATAGTCCATGCGCTCTTTCATGGAAGACGCGGCAAGTTCCACTGCTTTCCCAAGGCCCACGATACCCGGCACGTTCTCTGTCCCGGCGCGGCGCCTTCTCTCCTGTGCGCCTCCGTGGATGAAAGAGCGGATCTTGACTCCCTTTCTGATATAGAGAAAACCGATCCCTTTGGGCCCGTTCAGTTTATGGCCGCTGGCGCTGAGCATATCGATACAGCACTCATCTACATTGATCGGCACATGAGCAAACGCCTGCACCGCATCTGTGTGGAAGAGTACGCCGTGCCCGTGGGCGATACGTCCGATCTCGGCGATCGGTTCGATCGTTCCGATCTCGTTGTTTGCGTACATGATCGAGACAAGGATCGTATCCGGGCGGATGGCAGCTTCCACTGCCGCCGGATCGATCAGACCGTTTTCATCCACATCAAGATAGGTCACTTCATATCCTCTTTTCTCCAGATACTCGCACGTGTGCAGTATCGCGTGATGCTCGATCTTGCTTGTTATGATATGTTTTCCTTTCGACGCATACGCCTCTGCCGTGGCGATCAGCGCCCAGTTGTCTGATTCAGTTCCCCCCGCCGTAAAATAAATCTCATTCGACTTTGCTCCGAGAGACTCCGCGATGATCTCCCGCTGTCTTGTGATGACTTCTTTATTTTCTGCGGCAAATCCGTATACACTGGATGGATTTCCATAGCGCTCGGTAAAATAAGGCAGCATCGCGCTGACGACCTCAGGGGATGTCTTTGTAGTTGCCGCATTGTCCAGATAGATCAGTTTTTCCATGTCTTACCTCCATATCTTTATCTCTTCATTCTCTGTTTCCCGTTTACTCTTCACTTAGTTTCTGCATGTCCGCTGTCCGATATCCGCACAGTTTTTCTGACGGCTCTCCTCGACAAGCTGGTCCAGACCGATCTCATCAACTGTCTTGTTGATGCTTTCATTGATCCTTTTCCACACATACTTTGTCACACAGTTATCCGCCACCTGGCAGTCGCCCTCAGGATCCAGTCCCGCGCAGTCCACAGGTTCCAGACTTCCTTCCAGCGCTCTTAAGACGTCCCCCGCGGATATCTCACTGACATCCCTGGCCAGGACATAACCTCCGCCGGCGCCCCTCACACTGCTTACAAGTCCCGCTTTCTTCAACATGGACATGAGCTGTTCCAGATAGCGCTCCGAGATGCCCTGACGCGCCGAGATGCTCGTGATAGATACCGGAGCCTCGCCGCAGTGCTGTGCAAGATCGATCAGTGCACGCAGACCGTATCTTCCTTTTGTAGACAGTTTCACACTCTCACCTTCCTGTGATCTGTAATTTTTATTCTCTGTAGATTATTTCCTATCTTTTTACTAGGAATTACTTCTGTAGAATATCACTACTTGACGGTTCTGTCAACCCGTCATCTGACATATGTTGTAAAAAGTCTGCCGCACACCTCTTATTTCCATCAGCGGCGGAACTCGATTCGGGGTGACTTTTATGTCAGCAAAGCACAGATTGTTCCAGGGAGCTGTAATCCTCACAGCAGCCGGATTTATAAGCCGGATCATGGGATTCTTTTTCCGTATTTTCCTAAGCCATGCTTTCGGCGAAGAAAGCGTCGGTCTCTATCAGCTTATCTTTCCTGTATATATCCTCTGTCTCTCGGTCGGAGCATCCGGCATCCAGACAGCGGTATCACGCATCACAGCCGAAAAGCTCTCCCTCGGGAAAAAAGAGGAGGCAAAGACCGTGCTTGCCGCCGCTCTTTGCCTCACTCTCATGATCTCTTTCGTGGAAATTCTCCTGATCCAGGGAAATGCAGATTTTATTGCGGATTCTTTTCTGGGAGACGCCCGCTGCGCCGAGATGCTCGTCATCATATCCTATGCTCTGCCGTGCGCCGCTGTCCACAGCTGCATCTGCGGTTACAGTCTCGGTCTGCAGAACGCAAAACTTCCTGCCATCAGTCAGCTGATCGAGCAGACCTTTCGTATTCTGTTCGTTCTCCTGTTCTTTTTCTTTCTGAAGGATATCGGCAGCACTCCCTCTGTCCGGACTGCCGCCGCGGGAATCGTGGCAGGCGAGACCGCCGCTGCCGCCTTCTCCCTGCGCATGCTTTCCCGCAGGCATGTTCCCGCGAAACTTCCGCGTCCGGGCAGGATGATCAAAGGGCTGCGCGAACTGCTGGGACAGTCCCTGCCGCTGACTGCCAACAGGACCGCCGTCACACTGCTTCAGAGTGTGGAAGCCGTCTCCATACCAGCCTGTCTGAAACTGTATGGTCTGAGCGCCTCAGAATCAGTCAGTCTCTACGGCGTGCTCACAGGAATGGCTCTCCCATGTATCCTTTTTCCCTCCGCCATCACCAATTCTGTTGGAACCGTCCTGATGCCGGCTGTCAGCGCAGCGAACGCCTCCGGAAGACGCAGCGCCCTTCTCCTCCTGCTGAAAAGAGCGGTCGGAAGCTGTCTCATCCTTGGCCTTTCCTGCTGTCTCTTTTTTCTCGTGTTCGGAGAATTGATCGGATCGATGCTGTTCCACAGCGATTCTGCCGGCAGATTTATCCTGACTCTGGCCTGGATCTGTCCTTTCCTGTACACAAACACTGCCCTTCTGAGCGCGATCAACGGTTACGGGAAGACAACCGCTACTTTTCTTATCAACACATGCGGTCTTCTTATCCGGATTGCCGGCGTATTCCTGGCGATCCCCCAGTTCGGGATACAGGGTTATCTTTGGGGCCTTCTTGCCAGCCAGCTCACAGTATCTGCGCTGTCCTTTGGCGTCCTTATCTCACATGCTCTCAAAGCGTAGACAGGAATGCCTTTACAAGGACCGGATTTACATATGCCTCCAGAATAATACCCGTGGATACGGCCAGGATGATGAAGATCGTCTTCTGCCTGTTCCACTGGTTTCGCGGAGCCTCATAGCAGTACCAGAGCAGGATCAGATACGCCGGTATATAAAGGATAAACTGTGGAAAGAGAGCCGTAACGCACAGAAGGCTTCCTCTGATCCCCAGCCCCGCTGTCGCCGACGAGATCAGAATCCCCCCGGACAGGCCCGTCCAAAACAGGAATAATACTGCGGCCGCCCTGCGCGCCTTCGTAAACGAGAGGACAGACAGCGCCAGGAGCGGCAGCACTCTTAAACGCAGCAAATACAACATATATCCGCGCACATCGATCTCCGTCTCTGCAAACTGGTTCAGAAAATAATCGCTGAATATCCCCGGCTCCGCCATATATTTTTTTGCGATAAAGTTGACATAGATAATCCCGAGAAAAAAACCCGGCATAAAAAAAGCAAGGAACTGTTTCCTCGTATGAAATATCTTCATGCTCCCTCCTTATCCGTCCCGGCGGACGCCGCCGTGGATACGGATATGTATGACTTGTCAGATATTTCATTATATGCCGGGGTTTTATGATTATTCACCTATGCTGCGTCCATGCGCCGCCGGGATCGTGCGCGGCGCGCATTCTCTGCCCTATTTACCGTATTTCACGGCGTATGCCATCAGGGCCGACACGGTCTTTGAATCCTCGATCTCTCCGCGGAATATCTTTTCCTTTAATTCCCTGAGAGAACAGGCCTTCAGATCAATAAATTCATCCTCGTCGAGATGCTGTTTCGACGGTTTCAGGTTTCTTGCCACGTAAACCTCGATCCTCTCATTGCAGAAAGCGACAGTCGTGCGCAGGGTAATGAGCCATTCAAGACAGTCGCTTCTGTATCCGGTCTCTTCTTCAAGTTCCCGCGATGCACACTCTATCCCCGGCTCATCTGCGGCATCCAGCGCCCCCGCCGGAATCTCCAGCGTGTATCGGTCCAGCGCATTCCGATACTGGCGGACCATAAGGATCTTGCCGTCCTCTGTCACGGGAACTACAGCGGCGGCTCCCCTGTGTTTGATGAAATCCCACACGACCGTGTGATCTCCGTCTATCTCTATCGTATCCTGATAAAAATCAATGATCTTCCCCTTAAATTTAAGTTCTCTGTTCAGTCTCTTAATATGTTCGCTCATCGGATCCTCCTTAACTGCTCCTGAAATACCGGTTCCCCGGACTATAAAAGAAAGCCCTCGTCTTGCGACAAGGGCCGGTCTTTCATCTGTTGTTATGTTTCAGGTTATTTAGCATAATCTGTCGCCCGTGATTCACGGATCACATTCACCTTGATCTGTCCGGGATATTCCAGTTCAAATTCGATCTGTTTTGCGATATCCCTGGCCAGAAGCACCATATCATCATCAGATACCTGCTCCGGAACTACCATAACTCGAATCTCTCTACCTGCCTGAATGGCAAAAGATTTTTCCACACCCTTAAACTGGTTGGTAATATCTTCTAACTGTTTCAATCTGTTTGTATATGTTTCTATCGTCTCGCGTCTTGCACCAGGCCGCGCCGCCGATATCGTATCGGCAGCCTGTACTACGCAGGCGACCAGAGTCTGCGGCTCCACGTCCCCGTGATGCGCTTCCACCGCGTTGATAACAGTGGCAGACTCTTTATATTTCCTGCAGAGGTCCACTCCGATCTGGATATGGGAACCCTCTACATCATGATCGATCGATTTGCCTATATCATGGAGGAGTCCGGCGCGCTTCGCCGTCCTCACGTCAATCCCGATCTCACCCGCAAGCAGCCCTGCGAGCTGTGCGACTTCGATAGAATGTTTCAGCGCATTCTGTCCATAGCTTGTCCTGAACTTCATGCGCCCCAGAAGTTTGATCAGTTCCGGGTGGATGCCCGGCACGCCTACTTCAAGCGCAGCCGCTTCTCCTTCCTCCCTGATCATCGTTTCAACTTCCTTCTGCGCTTTCTCCACCATTTCTTCAATCCTGGCGGGATGGATACGCCCGTCCACGATCAGCCTTTCAAGTGCGATCCTCGCGACTTCGCGGCGTATCGGATCAAATCCCGACAACACGACCGCCTCGGGCGTGTCGTCGATAATGAGTTCGACGCCGGTGAGCGTCTCAAGCGTCCGGATATTTCTTCCTTCACGCCCGATGATACGTCCTTTCATCTCATCGCTCGGAAGCTGTACGACGGATATCGTCGTCTCTGCAACATGGTCTGCGGCGCATCTCTGGATGGCGCTGACAACATACTCTTTTGCTTTCTTGTCCGCGTCTTCCTTCGCCTGGGCTTCCAGCTCCCTTACCATCTTTGCAGTATCATGTTTCACATCTTCTTCAACAGTTTTCAACAGATATTCTTTTGCCTGTTCGGAGGTTAGTCCTGAGATTCGTTCCAGTTCCTGCACACGTTTCTGACTCAGTTCTTCTACCTTGGCTTCACGCTGGCGGAGTTGTTCTTCCTTTGACGTAAGTTTGTTCTCACGATGTTCCAGAACATCGGAACGCTTGTCGACCGCTTCTTCCTTTGCGAGCACTCTTTTTTCATAGCGCTGCAGTTCGGCTCTTCTTTCTTTCGTCTCTTTTTCAAGATCATTCTTTGTCTTGATGGATTCTTCCTTGACTTCCAAAAGAGCTTCCTTCTTCGTTGTCTCTGCGGTCTTCACAGCATCGTCGATGATCTCTCTTGCTCTCTTCTCCGCATTTCCGATCTTACTTTCAGCATTCTTTCTGAGATTGGAGATAGTCACGAAGTGAGAGATGATCCCAACTATCAACGCGAGGGCCACGGCAATGACGATACTTAAGCCTGGATTCATTGCACAGGAGCACCTCCTTATTCAATTTTCATTGTACATATACTTAAATACAACAGTTAAATTTTATACTGTTTTCACAACAATGTCAAGCATCGTACTTATAATTTTGTATTACTTGACGGACCGTATCATAACGAAAGCCTTTTCTTGCGAGATATGCGTACAGCTTCTGCCGGTCTTCTTCCTGAAAATGCCCGGGATCAAACTTCTTTTTCCGCAGGATCCTGCGGATCGCATCTTCCTCATCTCCCTCTTTGAAACAGGACTCAAACGCCTGATCGATCAGTTCCGGGGATACGCCTTTCTTAAGGAGAGCCGCACGGATCTCCCGTCTGCTCTTCGTCCCCTGACGGCTCCTGACAAAATTCTCCGCAAATCTGGCGTCGTCCAGATATCCGAAAGAACGCACGTACTCGATCGCCTTCTCAGCGATGTCCGGCGGACAGAGTCCCCTCAGCAGCTTGTCTCTGAGAGCCGCTTCCGTTCGATCCATATCCTCGAGCAGATGAAGAGCGCGCAGCTTCGCCCGCTTCAGCAGCACTTCCGAACGGATCTTCTCCAGAGTGTCGTCCTGCAGCTTTCCGCCCTCACGGATACCAAAACGGGAAAGTTCGCCCTTGTACAGCACAAAGGCAAACTCCCCGTCCAGATACACTTTATACTTTGTCTTCGTACACGGCTCAAGTCCCGTGACAATCATTCTTTCTTCCCGCCTTTCAGCGCGAGTCCGCTGTCAGCGCCCGTCTTTTTATCTTCTGACTTTTTCCCGGCTTCTTTTTTCTGAGAGGCTTTCTCCTCTGCCGCTCCATCCTCAGACTGCGCGGACGCGTTCCCGCCCTCGCCTTCCAGATGATAATATTCGCGCACCTTGTGATCCAACTCCTCCATCAGTTCCGGATGACTTGCAAGATATGCCTTTGCATTCTCCCGGCCCTGACCGATCTTCTCTCCCTCGTACGCATACCATGCACCGCTCTTCTTTATCAGATCGATCCCTGCCGCAAGGTCAAGGATATCTCCCTCTCTTGAGATCCCCTTTCCGAACATGATGTCAAACTCAGCCTCTTTGAACGGAGGAGCGATCTTATTCTTCACGATCTTTATACGTGTGCGGTTGCCGACCATCTCCCCGCTCTGCTTGAGCGTCTCGATCCTTCTCACATCCATACGCACGGAAGCATAGAATTTAAGCGCCCGCCCTCCCGTCGTTGTCTCAGGATTACCGAACATGACGCCGACTTTCTCGCGGAGCTGATTGATAAAGATCACAACACAGTTAGACTTGCTGATCACCGGTGTGAGCTTTCTCAGAGCCTGAGACATCAGTCTCGCCTGGAGTCCCACATGACTGTCTCCCATGTCTCCCTCGATCTCCTGTCTCGGCACCAGAGCGGCCACGGAGTCGATGACAATGATGTCGATCGCTCCTGAGCGGACCATCGTCTCCGCGATCTCAAGCGCCTGATCGCCGCTGTCGGGCTGCGATATGTAAAGTTCGTCGATATCCACTCCGATATTCTTTGCGTACACCGGATCCATCGCATGCTCAGCATCGATAAATCCCGCGATGCCTCCCCTCTTCTGCACTTCGGCGATCATGTGGAGCGCCACCGTAGTCTTTCCGCTCGACTCCGGCCCGTAGATCTCAATGATACGCCCTTTCGGCACGCCGCCAAGCCCGAGCGCCAGATCAAGGCTGAGACATCCTGTCGGAACGGTCTCCACCGATACATGAGCGCTGGAATCGCCCAGTTTCATCACCGTCCCCTTGCCGAAATCTTTCTCTAATTTTGCGATAGCCGCATCCAAAGCTTTCTTCTTTTCATCATTTCCTGCCATAAGATAGATTCTCCTTTTCTCGCATCGAACAGTTGTTCGCGTCTTTTAATATAGTAGTATACCTCTTGTAAAATGTCAACAACATTTTAGCTTTTTTATTATACATTTTTACATGTCCATTAAAACGGACTCATTATTGGACCGACCTGTTTTTATATGGAAATTTTCCTGATACAGTGGGAACAAAGGTGAGACGCCTCAGAGCAGTAAAGATACGGAGGATGGGAATCCCTCCGGTATCCGTACCGAAACGATAACACAGAAAACGAGAAAACGCAATGAAATGCAAGAGATGATTGCCTTTTTGTTTTTCCTGCAGAGTATGACGATGTAACCGGCAGGACTCCCTGCCGCAAAAATAACAGGAAAAGGGGACCTATTCGATCCCCGCCAGCTTTTCTTCCCACTCCTTCTCCCTGAATCCTACCAGGACCGTCTCTTTGTCCGCAAGGATCGGACGTTTCACGAGCATGCCGTCTGACGAGAGCAGGCGGATCTGTTCTTCCTCGCTCATTCCGGGCAGTCTGTCTTTTAATTTCATTTCCTTATACAGATTCCCGCTCGTATTGAAGAATCGTTTTAACGGCAGACCGCTTTTCTTCCACCAGTCTCTCAATTCTTCTGCCGTAGGATTGTCTTCCTTTATATCTCTGACGTCATAATCTTTTCCCTGTTCATCCAGCCACTTCTGAGCCTTTCTGCAGGTGCTGCATTTCGGATAACAAATAAATAACATAGGTCACACTCCCTTTCTTTTTTCGGACAAAATAAAGTCCTGTTTTTTATGATAACAGTTCCTTGTATGAAAATAAATACGCATATTGCGAATTTCTTCGATTGTGGTAGAATATAGGCGTTGACATTTGTCTATTCATTCACAATCTTACGATAAACAAGGAGGAAACAAATATGCACTGTGTTAGAAAAGTAACGGAAGACCTGTACTGGGTGGGCGGCAGTGACCGGAGGATCGAGCTGTTTGAGAACATTTTTCCGCTTTCAGACGGAGTATCTTACAATTCCTATCTTCTCCTTGATGAGAAGACTGTCCTTTTCGACTCTGCCGACTATTCGATAGGCCGCCAGTTTCTGGAGAATGTCCAGGCAGTTCTGGGGGAAAGGACGCTGGATTATCTTATCGTAAACCACATGGAACCGGACCACTGCGCCATGATCGGCGAGCTCGTGCTGCGCTATCCCGATATGCAGATCATAGGAAACGCCAAGACATTTCCCATGATCGATCAGTTCTTTGACTTTGATCTGGAAGGAAAAAAAGTCATCGTCAAGGAAGGGGATACTTTCTCCTCAGGAAAACATACGCTCCATTTCGTAATGGCTCCTATGGTACACTGGCCGGAAGTCATGATGACATACGACGAGAACGACAGGATCCTCTTCTGCGCTGATGCTTTCGGAACTTTCAAGGCGCTCAATGGCAACATTTTCAACGACGAAGTAGATTTCGACAGAGACTGGCTTGACGAGGCGCGCCGGTATTACACGAATATCGTTGGAAAATACGGCATGCAGGTGCAGAGCGTACTCAAAAAAGCTGCCGGACTTGACATCCGGATGCTCTGCCCGCTCCATGGTCCTATCTGGAGGACGGATCTGGACTATATCATCGGCAAGTATGACAAATGGAGCAGATACGAGCCGGAAGTAAAAGGCGTCATGATCGCATATGCCTCCATGTACGGAAACACTGAGAATATGGCGGATCTCCTGGCAATGGAACTCGCCGGAGCAGGAGTTAAAAATATCTGCGTACACAATATCTCCAAGACACATGTATCCGAACTGATCGCCGACAGCTTCAAGTACAGTCATATCGTGCTCGCAGCGCCTACATACAATAATGGCATCTATCCTCTCATGGACAACTATCTTGAGGATATGAAAGCCCTCGCGCTTAAGAACCGTACGATAGCCGTTCTCGGCAACGGAAGCTGGGCTCCGCAGAGCACGAAGCTCATAAGCACAAAGATCAGCGGGATGAAAGATATGTCGCTTATGGTGGCCAACATCACGATCAAATCTTCTGTCAAAGAGGCGCAGATGGAAGAAATCAAATCTCTTGGCAGACAAATCGCTGAAGAAGTGCTATAATAGCTTACATCATATTTTAGGTTTACAAAGGAGGAGTTCTTAATGAAATTAGTAATCACTATGAGCCGCCGTTTCGGAACCGGTGCAAGTATCATCGCAAAAGAACTTTCCGAACAGCTCAACATTCCCGTATATGACAAGGCGTACATCGAGCAGAAGCTCCATGACCACATGTATGAGAGCGAGGCAGAGGCCATCCGCAAGCTTGCCGAGCAGCCGTGCATCATTCTCGGGCGCTGTGCCTCTGATATCTTAAAGGACCGGATGAACGTACTTAATATTTTTGTATGTGCGGACAAGGAAGACCGTATCCACCGGATCATGGAGAAAGAGGGTCTGTCTTATGATGCGGCGAAGGAAAAAGTGGAGACGACTGATGAAGAGAGAGCTTCCTATTATTATGATCACACCGGTAAGACCTGGGGAGATGTGAACGACTATCACATGATCCTCGACACATCTGAACTGGGCGTGGAGAACTGTGCCGGCATCCTGATGCACTATTTTGAAAAGCTTGAGTATATCTGAGTCCCATACAGGTATACTTTCTCATAAAAAACAGTGGCTCTCCGGCCACTGTTTTTTAATGCTTTTTCGTATTATTCTGCCGCGGCGTCCTCGCCGGAGGCATCCGGCTCAGTGTCGTCCGTCGTCCCGTCTGCTGTACTGTCCGTCGCCCCGTCTGTCGTCTCCCCTGTCTCCGAGGTAGTGATCGTAACGCCTACCTTCTCGAAATCCACTTTGTTCCATGTCTTTTCATCGACTTTGATGTCTGTGGCGTCACGCCATTCTTCAAGAAGCGAATCGTACTGCTCCTGTCTGCGCTCCTGCACGATGGCCTCTTTCTTCTGATCTGTAGCGTCCCGGTCAAGAAGACTGGTGAGCTGAGCCACATAGATTCCCCCGTCTGTCTCGATCGGAGCCGTGACTTCCCCTTCTGTCTCAATCGCATCCACCGCCGCGATCAGCTCTTCGTCCGGACCTGTGCTCTCCGAGTCAAAGGTCAGATCATAAGCCGTCTGTCCCAGTTCCTCCGCTGCCTCCGAGATATCCTCTCCTGCTGCCACTCTGTCCGCCAGCGTCTGCGCGTCTGCCGCCAGGGCTTCTTTCTCCTCATCGGAAAGCTCTGTGGAGCTGCCGGACTCATCTGGAGTTGTATATGAGAAATACACATACTTCATTGCCTTCTGTGCGGCTTCCTCATCGGAAACTTCCTCGTCGACGCCCTCCATCATCTTACTCTCCATCCTGGACTGGATCGTGACGAGCTCCAGATATTTCTCAACATCTTTCCTGTAGCCGGATACGGTTTCTTTCGCATCGGCCGTGTTGTCCTCATCAAACTGCTTCGCCGCGTCGGCTATGGCGTCTTTTTCTTCATCGGACAGCGTCACCCCGTATTCTGATGCATGCTGTGAGATCAGGTAGAGATCCTCGAGCATTTCCATGGTGCTGTCTTTCACAGAATCCTCGTAGGTCTGGCCGCCCACTTCCTGAGTCCACATCTCTTCTCCGGTGGTACCCATCATACTTGCGTAGTATGTCTCATACTGTCCCTGCATCATCCTCGCATAGAAATTGGCGATACCCAGAGTGATCTCTTCGTCTCCTACAGTGGCGACGACTGCGTCTGTATCGATCGAGCCGCTGCAGCCCGTAACGCCCGCTGTTCCCAGAAGTCCCACGGCCGTCAGCACTGCGGCTTTTTTTCCAAAACGTATCATAATAGCCTCCTCTTTGCCGGGCACATAAATTCACTGATCTGCCCCGCATATACTGGTATATTATAGCGTTTTTTATGAGAAGTAACAAGTAGGAATCACAAAGAAATCACGAAACCGCAAGCTTCCTGATATCCTCGAGCACTCTCTTTACGAGTTCCAGAACGTCTGTGCCGTCTTCCTTTTTGCTCCTTCCCTTTTTCTGGTAAAGAAAATAAGGCGGTTCCTCTGTCCGGAATATGAGACTGTTCCGGTATGAATCGAGAAGCGCCGGTATTTTCCGGGGATCGATCTTCGCTCTCTCGTACATGGTGAAACGGATGTCTTCTCCTTTCTGCTCCACCGCCGTCACATAGGCCGAATGCGCAAGACTCTTGAGGGCCGCGATGTGAAGGAGCTGCTGAACTTTCTTCGGGATATCTCCAAATCGGTCGATGAGCTCCTCCGTCATGTCGTCGAGTTCTTCTTCGGTCTCGATCGCCGCGATGCGCCTGTAGATATCCAGTTTCTGATACTCATTCCTGATGTAGGAGTCAGGGATGTACGCGTCGATGTTCAGATCGACAGCCGTCGCAAAACTCTCCTCCTGACCGCCGCCTTTGAGCTGGAGAACCGCCTCGTTTAACATTTTGCAGTAGAGATCGTATCCTACCGCCTCCATATGGCCGCTCTGCGCCTCGCCCAGCAGATTCCCCGCCCCGCGTATCTCAAGGTCGCGCATGGCGATCTTGATGCCGGAACCAAGATCTGTAAACTCCCGGATTGCTGACAGACGCTTCTCCGCCACTTCTTTTAAAAGCTTATCCCTGCGGTAGAGAAGGAACGCATACGCCATGCGGTTAGACCTTCCCACACGTCCCCTGAGCTGGTAGAGCTGAGACAGCCCGAAGCGGTCCGCATCCTGTATGATCATCGTATTCGCATTCGGGATATCCAGTCCTGTCTCGATGATCGTCGTAGTCACAAGGACGTCGATATCACCGTTGATAAAATCGTACATGATATCCTCCAGCTGCCGCTCCCGCATCTGTCCGTGGGCATAGGATATATTCACCTCCGGCAGGAGTCTCTGCAGGCGTCCCGCCACATCGGCAATGTCGCTGACACGGTTATATACATAATAGACCTGACCGCCGCGGGAGAGTTCTCTCTCAATCGCCTCCCGGACCATCTCCTCGTTGTATTCCATCACATAAGTCTGGATCGGCATACGGTCCTGGGGCGCCTCTTCGAGGACGCTCATATCCCTGATCCCGATCAGGCTCATGTGCAGCGTTCTCGGAATAGGCGTGGCGGTGAGTGTGAGGACATCCACATTCTCTTTGAGTTTCTTGATCTTCTCCTTATGCGCAACTCCGAACCGCTGTTCTTCATCGATGATAAGAAGTCCGAGATCTTTATATCCCACATCCTTTGAAAGTACGCGGTGCGTCCCGATCACGATATCGACCAGGCCTTTCTTTAAATCCTCCACCGTCTTCTTCTGCTGATAGGAAGACCGGAAACGGCACAGCAGGTCAATACGCACAGGGAAATCCTTAAACCGCTGGACGAAGGTGTTGTAATGCTGCTGCGCAAGTATCGTAGTCGGCACAAGATACACAACCTGCCTGCCCTCCTGGACCGCCTTGAACGCCGCGCGTATCGCCACCTCCGTCTTACCGTATCCCACGTCGCCGCAGATCAGACGGTCCATGATCTTTGTGCTCTCCATGTCGTGCTTCGTATCCTCGATCGCCTGGACCTGGTCCTCCGTCTCCTCAAACGGGAACATCTCTTCAAATTCTTTCTGCCAGACCGTGTCAGGGCCATATACGAACCCCTCGGCGTTCTGTCTTGCGGCGTACAGTCTGACCAGATCTTCGGCCACCTCTCGGACAGCCTTTTTTACCTGTGTCTTTGTTCTGCCCCACTGCACGGTCCCCAGCTTGTTAAGCCTCGGCTTTTTCGCATCCGCCCCGGCATACTTCTGGATGAGATCCATCTGAGCCACCGGGATATAAAGTACCCCGCCGTCCGCATAAGATATCTTCATATAATCCTTGACGACTTTCTCCACTTCGATCTTTTCGATCCCTTCGTAGATGCCGATCCCATGGTTCTCGTGAACGACATAGTCACCGGGTTTGAGTTCGGCAAAATCCTGGATCTTCTGCCCTTCATACCTTCTCCGGCGTTTCTTTTTCTTCTTTCTGCCGAAAATATCCGACTCTGAGATGACGATAAACTTGAGCATCGGGTACTCGTACCCTTCCGAAATATATCCGCATGCGACCATGATCTCCCCGGGTTTTACCTCCCGGTCCATATCGTCGCTGTAAAAGCTGCTCAGATCATAATCTCTCAGATCCTCGGCAAGTCTCTTTGCCCTTGTGCGCGAGCCTGAAAGGAGCACTGCCCGGTATCCGCTCCTCTTAAGTCTCTTAAGATCGCGCGTAAGTAACTCAAAGCTGTTATTGTACGGATTGACGCCCTTCGTCTGTATACTGTACACCCGGCGCACCCTGAAAAGCCCGCATTTTGCTTCAAGCGTCGTGAGCGCGATCCCGCAGTATCCGTTCATCCGGCTGATGATATCTCTCGTCTCATAGACGGTCAGCGACTCCTCTTTCTCGTCCATACCGGAGTCCGTCCGGTTCTCTCTGCTGTGGAAATACTCCTGCTCCACAGTCTCGGCCATTTCCTGCAGTCTCTGCGGCTCATCCAGAAAGAGGATGCTCTCTTCCACAGGAAAATATGACAGAAACGGGACTGTCTCCATATCTTTGCGCCAGTTCTCCGACGCAGGATAGATCGTGATACTGTTTCTGTTCTCTACCGAACGCTGACTCTCCACATCAAAACTTCTAAGCGAATCGATCTCATCCCCCCATAACTCGATCCTGACCGGCAGCTCCTCCGTGAGGGGAAATACGTCCACGATACCGCCGCGGACCGCAAACTGGCCCGGTCCCTCGATCTGGCTTTCTCTCTCGTATCCCATGGCTGTCAGCCGCGTCTCAAGCTCCGTCAGATCCGTCACATCTCCACCTTCCAGTGTGAGTCTCTGACTTTCAAGTTCTGACGGCCGGGCAAGTCCGTCGAGGAATGCGTCCATCGTAGTGATCACTGTGACAGGCTGCGAACTGTCTTTCTCGATAAGGGCGCGCAGCACAGACATACGCCGGTCTGTCAGCAGCCGTCCCTTAATATCCGCATGGTAGAAGAGCAGATCTCTGGCGGGATAGAGATATACGTTCTCGGTAAAGATCTGATATTCCTCATAGGCTTTTTTTGCTTTTTCCTCACTGGAAAAAGCGATGACCCTGTATTGAAAGCCATCGCCCAGAGCATACATCAGATGCGTTTTCTGTGAATGAACACAGCCCGCGATCTGTATCATGCCGTTTTCTTTTTTCCTGTCTCTTAGTATCTCCTGATATTCCGCCAGTTCAGCCAGCGGAGCCAGCAAAGCCTGCATACTCTTTCCTCTCCCTGATTCGTCGCATCCTCTTATGCCTGTTCTTTCTTTTTCCTATTATATTCGCTCATGGCGTCTCCGATGCGCCCTGTCAGGATAAGACCTGCCGCCTGCACGGCGTTGTCGTACCCTTCATCCATCTGCTCTCTCTCCGTCCTTGTAAAATGCCCGAGCACGTAATCCGCCAGATCATATCTGGGCGGCTTTTCGCCCACTCCCACCCGTATCCTGGGAAACACCTGGGTTCCGAGACAGGAGATGATATTTTTAATACCGTTATGTCCCCCTGCACTGCCTTTCTCTCGTATCCGCAGCTGTCCCACGCCGAGATTGACATCGTCGTAGATGACAAGCAGTTCATGCTCCGCATCGATCTTATAATAGTCTACAAGACTCCTGATGCTTTCCCCGCTCAGGTTCATATAAGTCTGAGGCTTTGCAAGAACGGCTTTCTGCCCCTCGATGATCCCTTTCCCGAGGAGCGCCCTGTGCTTTCTTGCATCCACCGATATATGGTATCTATCTGCGAGCCGGTCTATCACGTCAAATCCCACATTATGTCTTGTCCCTTCATACTGTCTGTCAGGATTTCCAAGTCCCACTATAATAAACATGCCTTTTATCCTTTCCCGCCGCCGTTGTCCCGGATTTTATTCTCCCGCGTGCCGGCGGCGCGCCGCTTCCGCAAAGCTATTTTACAGTATCACCGCCTCTTTGTCACGCATAAACCTGTGAATATTTTCCCTTTTTTGGTCATACACTTATAAAAAAGCAGACCGCCGTAGAAACGGCAGCCAAATCGGGAGGTAACTCTATGGGTTCCAGAACTAAAATCGTCGTCCTTCATATGAAAGAGATCATATATACGGCCATCTTCGCAGCACTGGGGATCATCCTGATCGTCCTTCTGGTCATCATGTTCCGGCCGGACGGGGACGAGAGCATCACAGATACCGGCAGGCGCTACACCCCGGGCATCTATACATCCTCCCTCACTCTGAACAATACGAACCTTGAGGTGGAAGTCTCCGTAGATGAATCTCATATCAACTCGATACGTTTTTCCAATCTGGACGAGACAGTGACGACAATGTATCCGCTCATCCAGCCCGCCATAGAAGAAATTGCAGAGCAGGTCTACGAGACGCAGTCTCTGGACGAAGTCACACTGTCGGAGGATACCCCCTATACTTCTCAGATCATACTGGACGCGATCCGGGACGCCGTTGAAAAAGCCGCAGTCGAATGAACTGCGGCTTCTCCACGGATGATCCGTCCTGTCCGGTCTTCCGGCTACCCCTCCACGATCAGATAAGTCCCGTCGGGGAGTTCAAACACCTCCGAAGCCTCCGCCAGTTCCTCCGGCGAGAGCCCGTCGACATCCACTCCTTCTTCCTCAAAATACTCCCGGACTTCTTCCAGCGAATCGACAACGACTGCCATGCAGTCTTCAAGAAACGCTTCCGCCTCTTCCAGCGTCTCCGCCACAGGTTCGTCAAACAGCTTGTTCTGCTCTCTTAAAAATGTCTTCAGACACTCTTCACTGTACTCAAACATTTTTCCCTCCCGTTTCTGACGATCTCAAGGATCTCCTCTGTAGTATCTGCAATCTTCAGGGGCTTCGCCGCCTCGAGGACTTCGCGGTCCCTGAACCCCCATGATACGAGAATGGTGTCCATATGAGCTGCTTTTCCCGTGGCCGCGTCCACCTCGGAATCACCGACGTAGAGCGTCTCCTCCGGTTCTGCTCCAAACTGCTCTCCAATAGAAAGCAGCGCGGAGGGATCCGGTTTTCTGGGAACGCCTTCCTTCTGTCCCTGTACAAGATCGAATGTATCTTTTCCGAAAATCTCTTCCACTACATGGACGGCCTGCCTGTCGGGCTTGTTGGAGAGAACTCCCAGCTTCATGCCTGCCTCTTTCATCTCTGCCAGCATCTGAGGGATTCCTTTATACGGCGCCACATGATAAGTACAGTTCTCGTCAAAGATGCGCAGATAAGCCGCGAGCGCCTCGTCAAAATGTGTCAGTCCGTCGTCGCCTGCTGCCCGGAGCGCTTTCTCGATGAGCACTTTCGCCCCATTTCCGACAAATTCCCGGCACTGCTCTTCTGTGATCGGCGGCAGTCCGATCTCCCTCATCGTAAGGCCTACAGAATAGTTCAGAGATTCCAGCGTATCCGTCAATGTTCCGTCCAGATCAAATACACACGCTTTATACATGACTTCTCCCATCCTCTCTCTTAATGATCTTTCTATATGATAGTATGAAGCCGCGAAAATTTCAATTCTTTTCTCTGATTCACCGGAAATACTTTTATCTTCCGCCTTTTACTCTCCAAGAAGATATCTGCGCATTGTCTTCAGCGCGTTTTTCTCCAGCCGGCTGACCTGAGCCTGGGAAATATGGATCTGCTCAGCCACCTCCATCTGTGTCTTTCCCTCAAAAAACCGGAGCGTTATGATATAGCGCTCCCTCTCGTTAAGCCGCTCCATTGCCGCCTCCAGAGAAAGCTCTTCCACCCAGTTTTCCTCCCTGTTCTTCTTATCGCTCACCTGATCCATCACATACAGCGTATCTCCTCCGTCGCTGTATACCGGTTCCTGCAGGCTCATCGGATTCTGGATCGCATCCAGCGCGAACACGACATCCTCTTTCGCGATCCCGATCTCGTCTGCGATCTCCTGTACGGTCGGCTCTTTCATATGCTGTCTGATATATCCTTCCTTCGCATAGATTGCTTTATATGCCGTATCCCTGAGAGACCTGCTCACACGTATCGGACTGTTATCCCTCAGATAGCGCCGTATCTCTCCGATGATCATGGGCACTGCGTATGTGGAGAATTTCACCAGCCTGGACGGATCAAAATGGTCCACGGCCTTCATAAGTCCGACGCATCCGATCTGGAAGAGATCGTCCGCATTTTCACTGCTGCCCTCAAATCTCTTGATCACGCTTAAGACCAGCCTTAAATTTCCCTTGATGTATTTCTCTCTGGCTTCCTCATCCCCGGCTTTGATCCTTTCAAACAGCTCCTCTTTCTCCTCCTCTTTTAAGAGCGGGAGTTTCGATGTATTTACTCCGCACAGTTCTACCTTGTTCACCATCATTGCAAGAATCCTCCTAAGCATTTTCTAATTAGAATGATTCTCACTCAGACTGAAAGATATTCTGCAAGTCGGAAAATTTTATAAACTTTTGGCCCTTGACAGACGAAGTTCCGGGCAGCGCCGCCGCTTGGCCCGGAACTTCTGCTATCCTATTCTTCCCACTTGTCGGCCAGGTTATTGATCTGGCTCTCGAACTTCGCTTTATCCTTGTTGGAAAGCCCTTCGTTCCGGTAGATCACGTCGAGCAGACGCTTTCCGGCGGCCACAAGCCGGTCGAATGCAGTATCTGCCTTTCTCTGCGCAGCTTTCTTCGTCTTCACCGGGATCCTTACTCCCTCGTCCAGGATCTCGTTCGTCAGAAGATCAGCCTCGCATCCAGGATAAGGCGCCCATGTGCTGTGACCGAAGCGTTCCCGTATGGTCCCGGCAAATCTGTCAGTCACGCTGTCCTCACCGTGTACGACGAACACTCTCTCAAGCGGCGTCCGGAAAGCTCCGATCCACTTCAGCAGTCCGTTCATATCCGCATGTCCGCTGACGCCGTGCAGACTCTCGATCCTCGCGTGCACTTCGATAGGCTCACCGAAAAGCCTGACATTTTTCTCTCCCTCCAAAAGCCTGCGCCCAAGAGTTCCTACAGCCTGATAGCCGACAAAGAGGATGGTGCACTCCGGCCGCCACAGATTATGCTTGAGATGATGACGGATACGCCCCGCATCGCACATACCGGAGGCGGATATGATAACTTTCGGCTTTTCGATGAAATTGATCAGCCTGGAGTCGTCGCTCGTGGTAGAAGTGTGAAGCCCGGGGAACACAAGTGGATTTATCCCGGAATTTACGAGCTTCATCGCCTCCTCGTCGAAGCAGTCCCGCATATTCATGGTGAAGACCTTCGTCGCCTCAATAGCGAGCGGACTGTCCAGATAGACGTCAAAATCCGCGTATTCCGGCAGGAGGTTCCGCTCCTTGATCTCGCGGATGAAGTAGAGCATCTCCTGCGTCCTTCCCACTGCAAACGACGGGATCACTACATTGCCTCCCCGGCCGAACGTCTCCTTGAGGATCCTGGTGAATTCCCCGATATAGTCCGGTTTCTCCGCAGTGTGGATCCGGTCGCCGTAGGTGGATTCCACAACGACATAGTCGGCGGACTCGGTGTAAGAGGGATCTTTGATGATCGGCTGATCCTGATTTCCCACGTCCCCGGAGAAAACGATCTTCTTCGTCACATCTCCCTCTGTCGCCCACACTTCGATACTGGCGGAGCCGAGCAGATGTCCCACGTCAGTGAAACGGATCTGTATGCCGTCGCAGATCGTGATGCGTTCTCCGTACTGACAGGGGACAAGAAGGCTGATGGCATCCAGAGCATCCTGCAGCACATAGACCGGCTCATACTCCGGTTTCCCGGCCCTCTTTCCTTTTCTGTTGCGCCATTCCGCCTCAAATTCCTGGATATGGGCGCTGTCACGCAGCATGATGTTGCACAGGTCCGCTGTCGCAAATGTCGTAAAGATCTGCCCTTTAAAACCATTTTTGGCAAGCTTGGGAAGCATCCCGGAATGGTCGATATGCGCGTGGGTGAGGAACACATAGTCGATCTCCGTCTCCGGGATCGGAAGTCCCGGATTCTCGTACAGATCCGGCCCCTGTTCCATCCCGCAGTCGATCAGGATATTCTTTCCTGCTGCCTGCAGGAAATGACAGCTTCCGGTGACCTCATGCGCCGCTCCGATAAATGTAAGTTTCATAGTCTCACCATCCTTTCCTGTTTTTCGCTCTTCCCTTACACAGTCTTCCATTTCCTGACTTTCTCTTTATAGAAGACCAGTCCCTCTTTTAAGATCTTTGCACTTCCGTCTTTTACCTCCACAACAGTGACCGAACAGTTCGGAGGCACTTCATCCCGCCAGAAGTGTTCTACCGACAGATTGCCCCTGATGCGGTTGAGCATGGCGGTCATCGCCGCTCCGTGGGTGGATATAAGGATATTCCTGTCCTTGAATCCTTCTTTCAAGAAAAGCTCCCGCAGGAAACTGCCGGTGCGCTCGTAGAGGTTTTGGATCGACTCTGCTCCTTCCGGAGGCACATAGGATTTCGTATCTGTAAAGAACAGGCGGAAAGCCCTGCTCTGCGGATCTGACTCATCCCCTCGGCTGTCCGCGCCCTCATATTTCCCGAAACCGATCTCCTGTATACGCTCTTCGTCATAGATCGGGACGTCCCTGTCTCTTAGAATGATCTGAGCCGTCTCTTTCGCGCGCTTAAGAGGACTTGTGTAACAGAGGTCAATCGGTATTTCGCGCATTCCATCAGCCGTTTCCCGGGCCAGATGACGCCCGTAGTCATTAAGGGGAATATCCGTATGCCCCTGCACTTTATGTATTCGGTTCCATTCCGTCTCTCCATGGCGTACGATATATAACATCATAAGTCTTTCGCTCTCCTCGCTTGTTTTTTGTCATACAACAGATTATAATAAGAAAATGATAAATGACTGAAAGGAAGACTGATACTATGCAAAAAATCGCAAGCTTTACCGTTGACCATATCCGCCTTGTGCCGGGCATCTATGTATCCCGGAAAGATACCGCAGACGGCGCTATCATCACTACTTTTGATATCCGGATGACGAGTCCCAACGACGAGCCTGTCATGAACACTGCTGAAGTACACACGATCGAGCATCTCGGAGCGACCTTTTTAAGGAATCATGAGAAATACAGGGATCATGTGATCTACTTCGGACCTATGGGATGCAGGACCGGCTTCTACCTGCTCCTCGCAGGGGATTACTCCTCCCGGGATATCGTGCCGCTCATGCGTGAGATGTTCTCTTTTATCGCCGATTATGAAGGGGAGATCCCCGGAGCTGCGGCAAAGGACTGCGGGAACTATCTTGACATGAACCTGCCGATGGCGAAATATATGGCTCGAAGATATCTTTCGGACGTCCTTACAGATATCCGGGACAATCAGCTCTATTATCCGGAATAACGTCTCAGGAAGAAAGGCGCGGGCTTCCGTCTGCGCCTTAGGACTTTCTGTCTGATATACCGGTAAGTCTTTTCTTCTCCATACTCCGCCAGCATTCTCAGAAGCCGCTCGAGAAGAGCCCGTGTCTCAGGGTGCATCAGGTCCCCTGCTTTCCCGCTCTGATAGTATTCGAGCGGATCGCTGTCCCTGTACTTTTCTCCCTTATATACTTTGCTTGCCGCCATTCGGTCAAGAAACATCTCAACCACATAGCGGACCGGCATCTTCATCCCGGCCAGCACGTGTTTTCCTTTCAGACTGTAATCGATCCAGTACTCATAATGGTGTTTATTCCTGCCTTTGTGATGAAGCCAGGCAGACGAATAGCCCTTATCCTCGCGTTCCGCGTTGTTCGGGCTTCTTGTCCCCTGATAATACCTGCATCCGACTATAAACTCAGCCAGACTGTACTTCGACATATCATGGAGAAGCCCCTGCCGGTATAATCCTACCTGAAAACACTCCTGCATGACCAGTATCTTATGCTTTGTGATCGTGATAAAATGCTGCACCGCTTTCATGATTTTTCCTGTTCTCTGCCTTTTTCTGTAGATTTTTTTGTTCCCGGACGATTCTTTGTCTTCTTTGTCTCTTTCACACTCACCAGTACAGTAATGCTGCGCTCCGCAACCTCGATCTTCTTCTGATCTTTCAGTTCGCCCGGTGACCTGGGCAGTCTGTCTTCTGCGTCAGAAAGAAGTCGCCATCTCTTGTCTTTTCCCGGGGACGGAAGGGCAAAATCATGCGGCAGCCAGTGCATATTGTAAGCCAGGAAACAGTCGATATCTCCCGCGTCAGCTCCCGAATAGAGGACGCCAAGCTGCCGGCTCGACACTTCCGCCCTGAGCTGCCACGCGCTGTCGCTGTGATAGGACACATCCGGCACACCGCATGCAGTGCGGTCATACCCTCTTAGCTCATCCGCCCTGTGCAGACACGGATGCGCATTTCTAAACGCGATGATCGCACGCACATACTGAAAGAGTGAATCGTCCGTCTTAAGCCTGCTCCAGTCTACCCATCCGGTCTCATTGTCCTGGCAGTATACATTGTTGTTTCCTTTCTGACTGTTGCAGAATTCGTCGCCTGCCAGCAGACACGGGGTTCCCTGCGCGCTGAGAAGAAGAAGGAACGCATTCATCACCTGGTTCTTTCTCAGCGTCATGACGCTCTTTTTACGGCTGGGCCCCTCGGCGCCGCAGTTCCAGCTGTAATTGTAATCCGGACCGTCTGTGTTGTTCTCCCCGTTTGCCTCGTTGTGCTTGCTGTCATATGATACGAGATCCCATAGCGTAAATCCGGTGTGTGTCGTGATATAGTTGCATTTTCCGTCCGACGCGGAATTATGCCTGAGCGCCCATATGACGTCATTGACCATATTTTCATCGCCTTTGAGGAAACGCCTCATGATATTCTGAAATGCGTCGTCTCTGCGCATGAGCTTGATATCTTTCAGCAGGGGATCGGCTTTGAGCATATCCCACGGCACGCAGTACGGATTGACCACAAATCCGTCTATGTGATACTCGAGCATATAGGCTCTGAGGCATTCCAGCGCAGTCTGCGCAGGGATATCGTCTGTGAAAGGCATCTCGAGCACAACTTCAATGCCCTCCCGATGACAGGCCTTCACCATATCCTTTAACTCCCGAACAGCGGAATCTCCCGCGGCATACGCTTCTTTTGGCGCAAAGTAATAGGCCGGTCCGTATCCCCAGTAATTGATCTTCTCCCCGGCGCACTCGTCAAATTCATAGATCGGCATACACTGGATCTGGTTGATACCCAGATCTTTCAGATAAGGGATCTTCTCTATGACGCCCTGATAAGTTCCCTTATGCTTCACCTTTGAGGAACTGTGTTTTGTGAATCCTCTCACATGAAGGCTGTAGGCGATCACCTCATGCCATGGAAGATGGAGACGTCTGTCGTCTTCCCAGTCATACCCGGCGGACACAAGCCTTCCCCGTATCTGATGGGGATTTCCGTCATCCTTTCTGCCGAATACTTTCTTTCCGGTTATTTCCCTCACATAGGGATCCACAGATACCCTGTTGTCGATCATATAATTATATTCATATTTTTCAGCTTCTATGTCCTCTATCCTGAGGAAGCGTACCTCACCGATCCCTTCGTCCTCTGGCATCTCAAACTTGTACTTTGGCTTCTTCTCTCCTTCTCTGTAGAGAAGAAGGGCGCACTGCTTTCCGCCAGGGACCTGCACGGCAAAGTTCACTCCTGTTCCGTCAACGACCGCGCCGAAGGGCTGAGGTCTTCCTGTTGTCTTTCTCATTTTTTACGTTCCTTTCTTACTGCCAGCCATCTGTTCCGTACATGTCTACATTGTTTCTGTTGATAAAGAACGTCTCAACATAAGTCTCTGTTTCATACGCCCCGCCTTCAAGTATCGCCGACGCGGTCTGGACCGCGGCTTTGCCCATATTGATCGGGGACTGCGCCCCCGCCCCTGCCATAGGCGAACCCGGATCCGCCAGAGCGCTCTTGATATCAGGGGAGCCGCCGACGCTGTATACAAGAACGTCGCTCTTCTTCGCCGCCGCAAGCGCCTGGAGCACCTCCACGGCCATGCGGTCGTCAGCGCACATGATGGCGTCCACGGCAGTTCCCTTTTCAAGAAGGGACGCTATCTTATCCTGTATCATGCTGTTATCGTTATTTGTATCAATCCTTTCCACGATCTCGAAGCCGGCATCAGCGATCGTCTCCTCAAACCCTGTGATCCGCTCGTTTAGCGAACTGATTTTCGGACTCTCGATGATCACAATATTTCCTCCGTCCGGTCTGTTCTCCATCAAATCCTCACCGCAGACCTTTCCCGCGTTATAATTGTCGGATCCGACAAAAGCGGACGTCAGATCCGTCTGACTCACTCTGACATTGAGATTGACGACTGGTATCCCCGCCTCATCCAGCGCTTCGAGCGCCGGAGTAACCGCATCCGCATCGGCCGGGCAGAGGAATACGGCTTCCACTTCTTCCCTGATCATCTCCTGTATCTGAGAGATCTGCAGTTGCACGTCGTTCCCGGCGTCCCGGACGAGGATCCTGTCTCCCTGCTCAGAAAGAGAGGTTGCCACGGAGTCTTTGAGCACCTCGTAAAACGGATCTTCCATATCCGGACAGCTGAAACCGAACAGTCTGTCCTGCTCCTCCCTCTCCTGCGTGTTTGATGTCTCTTCGACAACGGCATTGTCCTCGGGAGTCCCCACATCCTGCTTGCATCCTGACGTGAACAGGACTGTAAGCGCTGTCATTATGACAAGAAAAAGCCTCTTTTTTCTCATCTCTATTTATCCTCTCAAAAGCTGCATATATATTCTATTTCCACTCTTTCATTCTACCTTGTTTCAGGGGAATGTCAATAGATTGAGGGGTAACTTGCTTTTTTGCTCTCTTTCTGATACCATCAGGATACGCGCAATCCGCACGACATAAAAACTATGGATAAAGGAGAACTTTTTATGAACGAAAATGAATCTCTCACAGTAACCCTCACACTGGACAACGATGAAGAACTGGAGTGCAGCGTGCTCGCTATATTCGAGACGTCTGACAGACAGTATATCGCTCTTCTTCCTCTGGATGACAACGGCGTGAATACAGACGGACAGATCTATCTGTACCGGCTGATCGATCACGGGGATGAGGAAGAGCCCGGCCTGGAGAATATCGTGGACGATGATGAATTTGCACGGGCTTCGGACGCCTTTAACGAGTGGATGGACGAACAGGAAGCCGGGGATATCGATCTCGACGAACTTGAATAGTTCTCTCTTGCACAGACCTCTGCCGGAAGCCGTCACGGTTCTTCCAGCAGTTCGTCTACAAAACGGGAAGGAGCGCTCTCTTTCCCGTTTTTTGTTTTTACATAGCTTATCTTCAGCGTATTCTTCGCCCTTGTCATCCCCACATAGAACAGGCGCCGCTCTTCTTCTGTCTCAGTGTCCGTCCTCGCCTTTTGATAGGGAATGCGCCCCTCGTTCGCACTGATCAGGAACACGGTATCGAACTCAAGCCCCTTCGCCGCATGCAGTGTCATCAGTCTGACGCCTGCACTCTCGCTGTCTTTCATCCGCTCTTTTCTCTGCAGAGCTTCTGTGTACTCTCTGATATGCCGGAACCATTCCTCCGCGGAAGCATAGAGCCTGGCCGCTTCCGCAAGCTCCGCCAGGATCTCATCGAGACCGGCGCGGTCCACTTTGGCTGAAAACGCATAATCCCTGATAAAATCATCATACCCGATCCGTTTCCTGATATACTGTATTCCCGCGTAGGGCGCCATGCGCCCGAGCATCTTGAGATCCCATTCAAACTGGTCGATCCGGTCGAGCATCCAGTCTTTGTCACAGTAGAACTTCTTTATCTCCTCAAAAGACACCCGGTCTCCCGCCACACTGTCCCTGCCGATATATCTCCTCGGGCGGTTCATCACCTGGAGGATATCCCTCCGGCTCCCCTCACCGGCGGCAAGACGGAAATACGCCTGTATATCCCTCGCGATGAAATGATTGTAGATATTCGGAAGGTGTTCCCTCATCTGAAACGGAATATGGCGGTCGATCAATTCCTCCGCCACTGCTCTCGCGTCTGTATGGATCCGGAAGAGCACCGCGATCTTCTCCGCCGGCGTGCCGTCTTCCTGCGCCCTCTCGATCTCGGACGCCACATACTGCGCTTCTTCCCCGGGATCTTTCACTTCCTGGATGTGCAGGAAGTCGCCCTTCTCTCTGACAGCCTCGAGCTTCTTGTGAAAGCGCCGCTCATTGTGTCCGATCAGTTTCAGCGAATTTCTGACGATATTTCCGGATGAACGGTAGTTCTTCCCCAGAGTGATCTGAACCGCCTGGGGATAGTCTTTCAAAAAATGGAACATGATCTCTGAGTCAGCTCCCCGGAATCCGTAGATCGCCTGGTCGTCGTCCCCGACCACGAAAAGATTGTTCTCCGGAAGAGCGAGCATCCGTATCACGTCATACTGAACCCGGTTTATATCCTGAAACTCATCGATCAGAATATATCTGAACTTCTTCTGCCAGAGTTCGAGCAGATCCGGCCGTGTTGTGAACAACTCGCAGCAGACAGAAAGCATGTCGTCAAAATCTACTTTTCGGAGCGACTTTCTCCTCCCCTCATATTCGCGGTAGATCTCCAGAAAATTCTCCGCAGAACACTTCGACGGTGTATACTCTTCAGGCCGGAGACGATTGTTCTTGATCTTCCCGATCTCTGCCGCAATATCCCTGAGAAAGTCCTCCTCATCGGACACTTCTTCCACCTTTCCCCGGACCGTCTCCCGCAGGATCTGATACTTCTCCTCCTCTGACAGGATATTCTGCGGTCCGAGATGATAGGCCCACTTGAGTATCCCGTAATAGATCCCATGGAACGTCCCCGTTGTTACGGGAACTTCTCTGCCCATCAGGCCGGTCAGCCTCGCTTTCATCCCTGCAGCCGCGAAACGGGTGAACGTAATGACAAGTATCTCCTCGGGTTTTACACCGCACGTCTCGATCAGAAAGCGGACGCGCCCTGCGATCGTAAGTGTTTTACCGGAACCGGGCCCTGCCAGTACCTGGCAGGGCCCGGTATTATGGATCACCGCAGCCTTCTGTTCTTTATTGAACCGCATGCAGCTTATCGATCCCCCTTTTTATCCTGCGAAGCGACTCTTCCTTCCCGAGCACTTCCATCAGTTCCGTCGCTCCCCCGGGAGTGCTCTGTCTGCCCGACACAGCCGTGCGGAGCGGCCACATTACATATCCGATCTTATATCCTTTCTCCTCTGCAAAGCCTTTGAGCAGTCCGAAGAGCGCGTCGTTGCCGTAATCCTCCTGATCTTCCAGAAGAGGCAGCACTTCCTCGAGAAGCGCCAGTCCTTTCTGAGGATCTGTTTTCATCTTCTTATGTCTGTAGAGTTCGCAGTCATATTCCGGGAGTTCCTCAAAAAATGAGATCTGGTCATTGATATCCGGGAAAATCTCTATCCTTGTCTTTACGAGCGCCGCGATCTTTCTGAGATCATAATCTTTTGTCACAGTCTTTCTGATGTAAGGCTCTGCCATTTCATAAAATCGTTCAAAATCCATGGCCTTTAAATACTCTCCGTTCATCCACCTGAGTTTGACCGTATCAAACACGGCGGGAGACTTGCTCATATGCCGGTAGTCGAACTCCTTTACAAGCTCCTCCAGGGAGAAGATTTCCCGGTTGTCCGACGGACACCAGCCGAGAAGGGCCACATAGTTTACGACCGCTTCCGTGACAAATCCCTGGTCGATCAGATCCTCATAGGAAGAGTGACCGCTTCTTTTGCTCAGTTTCCGGTGATTCTCATCTGTGATCAGCGGGCAGTGCACATACACCGGGATCTCCCAGCCGAACGCCCGGTAGAGGCGGTCGTATTTCGGCGCAGAAGCAAGATATTCGTTGCCTCTTACTACATGTGTGATCTCCATAAGATGGTCGTCCACTACATTGGCAAAGTTGTAAGTAGGATAACCGTCGGACTTAATAAGGATCATATCGTCGAGTTCACTGTTTGGCACTGTGATGTCCCCGTAGATTTCATCATGGAAAGTCGTCTCCCCTTCGTCCGGTACATTCAGGCGGATCACCCAGGGCTTCCCCGCCGCAAGATTTGCCTCCACTTCTTCCCTGCTCAGTCCCAGACAGTGCTTGTCATAGACGACGATATCCGTCCCGTCTTCAGAGACGGAAGTCCTGAGCGACTCCAGTCTCTCCTTATCACAGAAGCAGTAGTATGCATCCCCCTGCTCCACAAGCTGTCTGGCATATTTCATATAGATGCCCGACGCCTGCCTTTCACTCTGGACATAAGGGCCGTATCCTCCGTCCCTGTCTGGTCCCTCGTCGTGGATAAGCCCCGTCTTCGCGAGCGTTCTGTATATAATGTCCGTTGCGCCCTCCACATAGCGCTCCTGATCCGTATCCTCGATGCGCAGGATAAAATCCCCGCCCTCGTGCTTGGCGATCAGATATGCGTAAAGCGCCGTCCTCAGATTCCCAACATGCATCCTTCCCGTCGGGCTGGGTGCAAATCTTGTTCTTACTTTGTTGCTCATAATTTCTCTCCAATTTCAGTCTTTATTTTCTTTCTCATATTCAGATAACATGCCGGACAGGAACTCGTCACTCCGCCCGTAGATCACAATATCCGCTCTCTGATCGGAATAGTGCTCCGTATCTGTCACCAGGATCAGTTCTTTTCCCGTGAAATACTGCAGAAGCTGGCTGCACAGAGGTGAGGTGAGGCTGGCTCCCAGTACGAGGAGCACGTCCGCTTTCTCGACTTCCTCCGCCGCTCTCGTCATCACCCCGTTGTCGATCATCTCCCCGAACAGGCACACCTGGGGCCGGATCGCCACAAGACAGTTCTCACAGAGCGGAACGCCTTTTGCTTTTCTCATATAGTCAGCGGAGTATTTCCTGCCGCAGGACGGACAGATATTGTCAAAGACTGTTCCTTTCATGTTCAGTACATTCGTGCACCCCGCCCGCTCCTCAAGAGCGGCGATGCGCCGTGTGATGATCGAGTCGATAAGCCCGTAATCCTGCAGCGTTTTCATCGCATAAAAGCCTTTTCCCGGCGGGACTTCCACCGCTTTGAGGATAAATTCCTTATAGAAACGGAAAAACAGCTCTTTTCTGGCAGAATAAAAGCTGCTGCTGAATATCTCTTCAAACGAGTAGCCATATTCTTCCTCTATCTCATAAGACTCTTTTCCGTCTCTTAAAAGAGGATACCCGCTCTCCGCCATCAGCCCTGCACCGCTTAAGACCACAGTATACCAGCTGTCTCTTAGAATCTGAAGTATATTCTTCTCTTTCACACCAATCCCTCCTCCCATTCGCCTACGGCAGAACATGTATCTGTAATATAAAAATATTATAGAACAAGTTGAGGGAATCTTCAATAAACTTCTGTGATCCCACGGTCAGACGCTAATGTCTGATGATGCTGATGTGAGTGGGGATCTCTCCCACGTCCGCCATAGGACATCCCGACAGATCCAATCCGGTGATCTTCGCGTCAGCAAAGGCGCCCGACGCGATCCGCTCCACCTGCGGCGGCACTCTGTAGATTCCTGTCCTGCCTGCCGGAAACGCAAGAATACACGTCCCGTTTTCCGAATAAAGAACGCCTTCCGACGTGTAAAATGGACCTCCGGCGTCCGCCTCATACCATTCCATATTCGTCAGACCGGCAAAAGCGCCTTCTTCAATCCTCGTGATATTTCCCGGAATATAGATTTCTCTTACCCCGGCAAATCCCTGTGCGAAAACACCGGAAGCGATCCCGCTGCACCCTTCGGACGGAAGCGCCAGATATCCGTCGGATACGATCGCCGCCGGATCGGCGATCCCACAGATGATCCCGGAACTGTCCACAAGGAATCCTCCGACAGTTCCCGGCGTGGCTTCGTTTCCCGGAAGCTGAGAATCTGACGGTCCGGCCGGATCTTCCACTGCATCTTCTGATTCCACGGGCGTCTCAGGAACGTCCGCCCTGCCGGGAATGTCTGCCGTTATGTCTGATGATATGCTGTTTCCGGCGCCCGGTATCCCGCTCTCCGCACCGGTCTCTGCATTCGTCATACCGCTCTCTGTGTCCAGCGGCGCGATCATCTCCGCATCCGAAACTGTCACTGCGCCCGGCGCCGTATCCGGTGTGTGGTCTTCCTCTGCTCCCTTTGTACTCGTCCCCGGAAGTATCCCGTCCGTGGCCTGCGCTGCCGCCGGGATCCGGCTGACATCCGGAAGTTCATCTGAGACGTCGTCTGCGGTAAGTATCGGCGGAGCAGTCACATCTGTCGCTCCTTCCGGCTTCATCTCTTTCTCCGAGAGCAGCGCTGTGCCCAGATAGATCCACGACACAGTATCCGCAAGAGAAGAAATCTTGTCTTTCTCATCCATACCGGCTTTATCCACACTCTCCGTCTTCGTATAATAGGCGGCATATCCGCTTCCCGAAGCCGGCTGTGTGCCGATCCACATAGCCGCCGACAATGTCGCAAGAAACACAATGACCACTCTGACAAACCTGTACATATAGCTTACAGCCTGCCTGTCTCCATAAAGCACCACGCACCATTCCATCTCTTTTCCCGTCCTTTCATTTCACCACAATCGTATGGAAGATTTTTCCATACGCAATATCCTAAAATACGGTATCACAGAAAAAGGAATGTCGCAATCCCCCGCAACATTCCTTTGCGCCGTCTACATTCGGCTGGCTGTGTTTGTGCTCCGGCAGTTCCGGTCTCAGACGTTGATCTCAGCGGTCATGCCCAGCAATTCTTTATTCTTTTCTAAAAGCGGATAGATCACACGATCCAGATATGCCTCCACCTGCTCTTTTGCACGTCCGACATATTTCGTCGGATCCATCGTCTTTTTCAGGTCGTCCAGACTAAGATTAAAGGCAGGATCCGCTGCGATCAGCTCTAGCAGATTGTTGTCCAGTCCTTTCTCTTTCACATTGCGCCCGGCCTCCATGGAGAGCTCACGGATACGCTCGTGCAGTTCCTGGCGGTCGCCGCCCGCCTTCACCGCATCCATCATGATATTCTCTGTCGCCATGAAAGGAAGCTCTGACATCAGGCGCTTCTCGATGACTTTCGGATATACGACAAGTCCGTCGACCACATTGAGACACAGGTCGAGGATACCGTCGACTGCCAGAAATCCCTCCGGCACGCTCAGCCTCTTGTTCGCCGAATCGTCAAGCGTACGTTCAAACCACTGGGACGCGGATGTGACCGCCGGATTCAATGCGTCGATCATCACGTAACGGGACAGAGAGGCGATGCGTTCGCTCCGCATCGGGTTTCTCTTATACGCCATGGCGGAAGAACCGATCTGCGTCTTTTCAAAGGGCTCCTCGATCTCCTTGAGATGCTGGAGCAGACGGATATCGTTCGAGAACTTATGCGCGCTTGCCGCGATTCCGGCCAGTACGTTCAGGACACGGGTATCCACCTTCCGCGAATAAGTCTGTCCCGATACAGGATAGCACGCTTTAAATCCCATCTTCTCAGCGATCATCGGATCGATCCTGTCTATCTTCTCCTGATCCCCGTCGAAGAGCTCAAGGAAACTCGCCTGAGTTCCTGTCGTCCCCTTAGATCCGAGCAGTTTCAGGCTGCCGAGGACATAGTCAAGATCCTCCAGATCCATCTCAAACTCCTGCATCCACAGAGTCGCCCTCTTTCCGACAGTTGTAGGCTGCGCCGGCTGAAAATGAGTGAATGCCAGCGTGGGCTGGCCCTTCTGTGCATCCGCGAATTTCGCCAGCTCTGCGATCACGTTGACGAGTTTCTTCCGTACCAGACGAAGCGCTTCGGACATCAGTATGATATCCGTGTTGTCTCCCACATAGCAGGACGTTGCTCCCAGGTGGATGATCCCTTTCGCCTTCGGGCACTGCACGCCGTACGCATAGACATGAGACATCACGTCATGGCGGACGACTTTCTCCCGCTCTTTTGCCACATCATAATTGATATCATCGGCATGGCTTTTCAGTTCCTCGATCTGTTCCTCCGTGATTCCAAGTCCCAGTTCTTTCTCAGTTTCAGCCAGAGCGATCCACAGTCTTCTCCATGTGCGGAACTTCTTATCCGGTGAAAAGATATACTGCATCTCCTTACTTGCATAACGCTCAGAGAGCGGGCTTACATAGCGGTCATTTGACATAATTTTGATCTCCTTTTTACTGTATTCATATTTGACGTATCAGTCCCGTCGTCAGGGATGAGCGGCCGAAACTGATACTGTCTGCCTGATAACATATCCCCGGCGGACATCACTCGAACGCATGGCTGATGTCTTCGCCCGGGACCTCCATCGGATAGTTTCCTGTAAAACATGCGTCGCAGTATCCCAGATCCCCCACCATATCTTTCAGTTTTCCGATCTCCATATATCCAAGAGAATCCGCTCCGATCATCTCCCGGATCTGTTCCGTCGTGTGAGAGTGGGCGATGAGCTGATCGTTAGACGGCACGTCCGTCCCGAAATAACACGGGTGCAGAAACGGCGGAGAACTGATCCTCACATGCACCTCTGTGGCTCCTGCATGTTTCAGCATTTTGATGATATTCGCACAGGTCGTTCCCCGCACGATCGAGTCATCCACCATGATGATCCGTTTTCCCCTGACCACTTCCGGGATGACATTGAGCTTTATCTTGACGCTGGACTCCCGGTCACTCTGCTTCGGCTTGATGAACGTCCTCCCCACATAGCTGTTCTTGTGGAAGGCCATACCGTACGGAATTCCCGAGTATTCGGAATATCCTTTCGCCGCCACCAGACCGGAGTCAGGCACGCCGACCACCAGATCCGCCTCCACCGGGTAAGACTGTGCCAGAGCTTTGCCCGCCAGTATCCTGGCATGATAGACGTTCACCCCGTCGAGAGTGCTGTCGGTACGTGCAAAATAAATGTATTCAAAAATACATCTCGCCTGCATTTCATCCGGCAGAGCCATGCTCATATCCGACTTGATCCCTTCTTTTGTGATCGTGACGATCTCTCCGGGACGCACATCCCTTACAAAATCCCCGTCCACCGCCGTGATCGCGCAGCTCTCGGAAGCCAGGAAATAGGTATTGTCCCTTTTCCCGATGCAAAGCGGCTTCAGACCGAAGGGATCCCTGGCTCCGATCATCTTCCGCGGACTGCTCACTACAAGCGCATACGCGCCCTTTATCTTATGCATCGCCCGCTTTACTGCCTCCTCAGCCGTCTTTGCCCTGAGCCGTTCTCTGGCTACATGGTAGGCGATCACCTCAGAGTCTATGGTCGTCTGGAAGATTGCTCCGGTGTACTCCAGTTCCTTCCTGAGTTCTACAGCGTTCACAAGATTGCCGTTATGGGCGATCGCCAGCGTTCCTTTCACATAGTTGATCACGAGCGGCTGCGCGTTCTCCACTCTCGTGCCGCCGGCTGTGGAATACCGGACATGTCCCACGCCCAGATTGCCCTTAAGTCCTGAAAGCTCTTCTTCATCAAACACGTCATTTACATGTCCGAGTCCCTTTTTCGAGAGAACTTTCCTTTTTCCGTTCGTGTCCGTCACCGCAATACCGCAGCTCTCCTGCCCTCTGTGCTGCAGAGCGAACAGTCCGTAATAGATAGAGGGCGCCACGTCACGCCCGTCCATGTCATATGCTCCAAAGACTCCACATTCCTCTCCCAGGCCCGTGGATACCCTGCTGTATTCTGTCATATATCCCGCTCCTTACTGATCTTCTCTTCAAGTAATCTTTCTGTCTCCTGTCTCAGAAGATGCTTCTGTGCCAATCCGATTATAATATAAGGCAGGTGGAAAATCAACATTCTCCCCTGCCATTTATCATCCATTGGTAAAACGCGACAGGAACTGCCTCGTTCTTTCCTCCCTCGGATTTTCGATCACTTCCGCCGGAGTTCCCTGCTCCAGTATGCAGCCCTCATCCATAAAAATGACCTGACTGGACACGTCGCGCGCAAACGCCATCTCATGAGTGACAATGATCATCGTCGTCTCCTGGTCCGCAAGTCCCTGGATCACCTTTAGCACTTCCCCCGTCAGCTCGGGATCAAGCGCCGATGTAGGTTCATCGAAACAGAGAATGTCCGGCCGCAGCGCAAGCGCTCTCGCGATCGCCACACGCTGGCACTGTCCTCCCGAGAGCTGGTGAGGATAGTTGTTCATCCGGTCCGAAAGCCCCATCTGATCCAGCAGCGCTTTCGCCTCACGCTCGATCTGTCCGTGTATCTCCTTTTTTCTCGTCTTATAATCCGGCTTTTCCTTCTCCAGGAGTTCTTTTGCAAGCATGACATTGCCCAGAGCCGTATACTGGGGAAAAAGATTGAACGACTGGAATACAAGACCGAAGTGAAGTCTCTTCTTTCTGATCTCCGCCTCCTGTGTCGTCACCGGATCATGGGCGTCGAACAAGGTCTCCCCGTTCACGCGGATCACTCCTCCATCCGGGCGCTCCAGAAAATTCAGGCAGCGCAAAAGCGTCGTCTTGCCGCTGCCCGACGAGCCGATGATAGAGAGCACTTTTCCCTTTTCCAGAGAAAAACTGATATCTCCAAGCACTTCCGTGCGATCAAATTTTTTACTCAGATGTTCTACTTCAAGAATCGCCATACTCTACCTCCTACCTGAAATAATCCAGTTTCTTTTCGAGACGCCCCAGAAGGACCGTCAGGATCCCGCTGAAGATGAGATAGTAGACAGCGGTGAAAAACAGAGGCCAGATCGCGCCGGCAATGCCCTGTGAGCCCTTCAGGAACGCCTGGCCGGCCCAGATGATCTCCTGCAGTGCGATGATGCGCGCAAGAGAGGTGTCTTTTACCAGGGTGATGATCTCATTGGACATCGGCGGAACGATGCGCTTGATCATCTGAAGAAGCGTAACTCTGAAGAAGATCTGGCTTCTCGTCATCCCGAGCACCAGTCCGGCCTCCTCCTGTCCTTTGGGTACCCCCTGTATGCCGCCCCTGTAGATTTCCGAGAAGTAGCAGGCGTAGTTAAAGATAAATGCAACGGAAGCCGCCATAAATCTGCCGCTCTCGGTTCCGCCCCAGATATTGTTGTCCAGGACGATACCCGGAAAATAAAAAATGATCAGCAACTGGATCATCAGAGGCGTACCTCTGATGATCCATACGATGATCTTTGTAAGAAAGCTCAGTGGCTTAAACCTTGACATCGAGCCAAAGGATATGATCAGGCCGAGCGGCACTGCGCCGACCAGAGTCACGATAAACAGTTTTATTGTCTGAAGAAATCCTACATTCAGCGATCTGAATACAATAGGAAACTGTTCCATTATCAAATCCATGTTCTAAATCAACCTCTGTACATATTTTCTACTGTTCGATCAGCGCAGCCTGTACTCCGTAAGTCTTCGCACACTCTTCGATCGTGCCGTCCTCATAGCTCTGTGCGAAAAATTTGTTGAGCTCCTCCGCAAGATCCGAACCTTTGCGGAATCCCACACCGTATTCTTCGCTGTTGAGACTTACCGTGTAAGTAAGATCAGCATAGCTTGTTCCCTCTCCGATCATAGCTGCAGCCATGAGAAGGTCGATCACCGCCGCGTCCGACGTCCCTGCATCTACCTCCATCAGCGCGTCGGCCTGGGACGTCACTGCCGTATAGTCAAGTCCAAGCGCGCTCACTTCCTCTTCCCCTGCGCTTCCAGCCTCAACCGCGAAGCTAAGATCCGAGAGACTGTCCGTGTCCTGATACTTATCGGCCACATCGGCGGGAACAACGACTACCTGTGCATTCTGAAGATAAGCGTCCGTACATTCCATAGAGCTTGTCACTTCTTCTGTCAGCGTCATGCCGTTCCAGACACAGTCGATCGTATTGCTGTCCAGCTCAAGGATCTTATTATCCCAGTCGATCTCTGCAAACTCCACTTCCACGCCAAGGCTTTCGCCAAACGCGCGCGCCATGTCTGCGTCAAAGCCGATCCATTCTCCATTTTCATTCTGGTAATCCATCGGCTCAAAGTTCGTGATTCCTACTATGAGAGTCCCTTTATCCTGCACATAGGCTTTATCGCTCTCACTGCTCTGATCTTTATCTGATCCCGAATCCGAGCCGCAGCCCGCCAGAAGTGATACCGCCATTGCCGCACAGAGCAGTACACTTAATACTTTTCTTTTCATAATTACATACCTCCATCGCCGGATATCCGGTTTTGCTTTTTTTCTCTACCAATGAGTCACTGCACTACGGTAAAGTTACTGTAGTATTCTATCACATGGATATCCCTCTGTCAAACAGAATCCTGACAGATCTTACGAATGGCTCCTCCTGTGCTGACGCTTCCACTTCTCGAGAAATTCGGGGCCCGTCTCGTCCGGCATATGCTTTCGTATCTCATCGATGTCGCGGCGCATCTGGGAGTTCGCTTCCATATATTCATCCTGCTTCGTTATCAGGATGTGATATTCCTCCAGGGACATGTATTTATAGGATGCGTACAGGTACGGCTTGATGAGCGCCTTGTCATGACAGATCTGATAGGCCCTGTCGTACATGCGGGCCGCCTCCTGATACAGAAAGAGACGTCCGTATGCAGCCCCCAGTCCGGCATATATCTTCCCATAGAACTTCTCGTCCACGGTCTCGTCCTTTTCCTGGTTCAGGATTCCCTGGTAGACGAGGATCGCCTCTTCCACCTCCCCGCTCTCCAGCAGGTTGTCTCCTTTATATTTCTGCCGCTCGATGTCTTTCTGGTTCTTCAGATGCTCCAGCACATTCTGAATGCGGATCATCTCGGGTTCGCGATATATCTTCGACTCCTTGAGTATGGTGAGGACGAACTTTTCCACTGATCCGCGCATACGCAGCATGTCGCGAAGTTCAGCCGCCAGTGTTTCCATCCCCAGTTCCTCGTCGAGCCAGCTGCACAGCTGTTCATTCATGATCGTATAATCGATCAGATAGAGATTGTTGCACAGATAATAGCACAGTTCCTCGATCGTGAAGATGCGGCAGTGGATGCGGGTGATCTCATAAGGCTGTGCCGCATGTCTGTCATGACAAAGAATTAAACTTCCCATCGTTGCCTCCTAAATGTATCGTCTTCTCGGCATAAAAGTCCGTAGCCGGGAAGAAATCGCCGAAGCCGGCGTCCCGCACCGTTATCCTGCATGTTTTTTCATCGAGAAAGAGCGTCTCGATCTGCAGCCGCATGGAGTATTCGGCGCGTTTTGCAAGTCTCTCGAGCGATATTTTTTCCGTCTTTACGTTTCCCTGGATCAGAGACTCGATATGGAATTCGATCTCGTCCATATCCTCGCAGAGCACCTCCCACTGATTGTTGGATTCGTACCAGTGTGCTCCCCAGGATACGATCGGATACCACATCTCCTGTCCGTCCACGCGCATGTTCACCGTGATCTGATCTGTCAGTTTATCTTCCGAGAGATAGACCGGATTCTCAATATGCATGAACAGTTTCCGGTAGGCGGTATAGCACGCGCCCTTGCTGTACAGATTGTTTCCGATAAACGCACGCCGTCCGTTGCACAGGACGCGCAGCGCTTTCGGATACCAGTTGTTTTCAAACCCCTCCCCCGTCAGGAATACCGAGGATACGATGCGCTTGTCAAACACACTCTCTATGAACTTGCAGAACATGACGTCCGCCTCTTTGGCCTTGTCCTCGTTCAGCACGGGGTACACAAGAGCCAGCTCCTTCATATGAGCGCTGGCTACCTCGTCCACTGTGACGAATGTCGTCTTTCCCCCGCCAAGTCCCGGCCGGAGCCTTCGGAGCATATAGGCCCTGATCTCGTTTCTGTCACAGCAGAACAGAGCCGCGTCATACTGCCACAGTTCTTTGGGCTGATAGAAGAGATAATTGCAGAAGCTCTCTTTATAGTCCTGGATGAAGATATGCCTTTTGTCGATGTTCATCCGTACGGCGATCCCCCGGAGCATCTGAGCCAGTTCCTCCGTCAGTGCAGGAACCGTAAACACAATGCCTTCGATCTCGGGAAAGGACTGCAGAGACATCTGGATGAACTGGGATAACAGCCAGACCGCATCGTATGTCTCCTCGCCGAATTCGATCTGGGCCCCTGCAAGGCTCTTGCTCAGAAGTCTTGTAACAGTAAATCCCTCTTTGATCGAGACAAGGCGTTTCGCCTCTTTGCCATAAGCCCATGTATCGCGCAGTTTCCCTATGATGAGCGGGATCTGATAATTGTCTGAGTCCACCTCGAGCGTGTCCGGCTCCAGCTCCTGATCATTATAAAAACTGATCTGACATGTCTTCTCATTTATTTCATATCCAATGATACTGCCCTGTCCCATCCAAAGACAACCTCCTTATTCCTGTACGAATATACGGGCCGCGACCTCGTTCTCCAGAGCAAACGCCTGCATCTTGTTTCTGCGTTCCTTCTCGCTGCTCTCCGTCAGTATATCGTTCAGACGGCCGTATCTTCCCTGTTCGCCGGGATGCGGCTCCCGCACGCACGTCTCCTTATCGCTCCGATAGGAGTTGCCGTCTATCGTCTCTTTAAAATAATACTTCAGCTTCTCATTTGCAAATAATACAAACTTCTTTACATAGAGATTCTCATACATCGGCGTCAGGACCTCTGTAGAGTAATCCGCCTGCTCGCGCCCGCCCTTCTGAAGCTGATAGTAGAGCATTACGCGGCTGCCTTTCTGTCCTTTATATTCGATCAGCGTCTTATCCCATAGCTGAAGTTCGATCAGCCATTCCTTCTCGTAGGCGAGGAAGAACGGAAAATAAATCTGCTTTCCGCAGAGTTCCTGCAGGAACTTCTTGAGCGTCTTCCTTATCTGAGCGTTGTACTCTCTGGAAGAATAATACTTAAGCACCGCCATCTTGCAGACGTCGCTCGTGTCCTCCCCCTTCTCGTACTCGCGGCAGATGATGTCGATGACGCTTCGTCCGATCTTTCTCTCTTCTACCACATATTCTCTGGACACATATGTAAGATATGCCTGCTGCAGACGGAAATACGCTCCTTCTGCATAGTACTGCTCGAATATCTGAGCCTCCTGGAAAAGTTCCTCCGAGAACAGCATCTGAGTCAGGATGCGCTCGGCAAGTTTGTGGGTGTGTACCTCATAGTCTCTCGCCTCGCGCCAGAGCATCTTCATATCCGACGTTGCGCCGCAGTAATAATTGGCGAGATACGTAAGTATCACCTTATCATACTGCTGCTTTTTGAACAGTTCAAAGCATACATAAGTAAGAAAATCATCGCTCTCATAATTGTTCTCGCGGATCGTCCTGCTGCAGAGCCCGAAGACCTGCTCTTCCGTATAGTTTTCAAGTCCGTTTTCGCGTACTGTATCGAGGGTGAGTTCCTGCGCATGTTCCTCTTCTCTGTTCCGCCTGAGCCCGTTGATGTACTTTCTGCACATGTCCATATAACGCAGTTCATAAAACAGCCTCTTGCTCTCGTACGGAATGGAATCCGTATAGTGTCTGCCGTCTTTTGACTCCCACACAAGCCTGTCCGTCTTGGCATAGAGGAACACCCTCGCGCCGCCGTCCGTATATGCGGCCTTCTGGGTGATCGTGCCGTCGTCCGCGATGACATGGATATATTTCATATTCGGGACTTTCGTCGTGATCCAGTACGCGTGGCATACGTCGTAGAGAGCCTTGACGCGCTCCGGGTTCATGGCGGATTCCACAACGAATCTTTTGTATATGATCCTCAGCTGCTCGTCCACGTTCCGGCGGTCGAGCTGATTCCAGGCAAAAGCCTCCATCTCATCCCTGTAATGCGCATAAATCTCACTAGATTCGTCCTCATAGGTGATCAGATTCGCATACAGGAACGCGCACTTGTGATAGTCCAGACTGTTGCCGTGCATAAAATACAGATACACCGATCTGGGAAGAGCCTTATGAAATCTCTCCGGTCTGACAGACTCCATGTAATACTCGTAGAGCTGAGCAATCTTCAATTCCTCTTCCACGGCCTTTTCAAACCATTTAAAATACCGGTTTTCGATGCAGTTCCCCTTGATCAGGAGCGTACAGATCGCAGTCAGGATCATGGACTCATGATACATCTCATATGCTTTTGCGAGCACGTTATAAAGCTGACTGTCAAATACTTTCATCTGACTAGCCAGATTCGAGGTGTAGAGCGCAAGTTCTCTTGTCATAAGCTTGTATTTTACAGCGAACAGAAGAACCTGCACCTCAAACTTTCCAAGTTTCTTAAGTGAGGAGCTCTTGTCCCGGAAACACTTAAACGCCTGGAGATAGAACCAGATGCTGTGAGATCTGTCCTCCTGGAACTGGTTTTCCAGCACCCGCAGTCTCTCACTGTATATCTTATACTCGGAATCCACCTCGACAAGCATGCACAGTATCTTCCAGCTGTCCGGATGTTTCATAAAAGACCGGGAGAGTTCCTCGGCCACCTTTCTCTGCCCGATCGTATCATTGGAGAGCAGTGTCGTCAGATAGAGATAGTAAGAACTCAGTTCCACATCCCTGCCCACGGCAAACCGGTTATAGTTATAGGATTCCAGTAGCCATTTTGCCTCGTCCATCCGTCTGCCGATCAGACAGATATGAGCGTGGGCAAGGAGATAGACGTCGTTCGCACTGTCCATCTCCCTTAGATGACTGATCCTTCGGATTGCTTCCGTCACCCACTCTTCAAGCTCCATGCGGCCGCTCTCATATTTCAGATAATTTCTCAGGATCCCGGCGAATTCCCTGTCGTTCGCCCTGCGGTCCTCATCCCGGTCCACATCCTTTTCGACGACGATCTCATAGGTCAGCGTCTCGTACGGCGATTCCAGTATGATCCTGCCATAGTTGCTCCCTTTATGGAGATGCTCTGTGCTGAGGAAGTATTCCAGCCGATAGGAATTGCCGATGAACTCCTCCGTGGTAATCCGTGTATGCTCGACCATGAGGAAGTCCCCTTCTGTCCTCACATCAATCTCGAGATAGCCCCACGTGTTCTTTTTGATCGCAAAAGTCTCCTTGCGCGATTCGTTCAGCGACATAAACGCCCTGCTTTCCTCCTCAAGCATCAGGAATATCTTCTCTTTCTGCTTACAGCCGACAAGGAATTCCTCCAGCGCCTGCTGGTCCAGTTCCCAGCGCCGCATATTATCGTAGAGGGCCTGGATTCTTTTATCTTCATATTTTAATATCTCATAGAAGTCCCGGGAACGGAACAGCTTGACAGCCTCCGCCGCATCTCTGAACGTGAGCTTCTTGAAGTCGTCCAGGCTCTGAACTTTCCCGTAACTCGTCATGACGTAGGGTTTCTCTATAATAGCCGTGAACGCGATATCGAACTCTCCGCCATTGCAGACGATCGTAAACTTCCCGTGCTCTACATGGCCCGGCACAAGCCCCGTGCCGTCATATGTATAGGAGATGTTGACCGGATTGGCGTCAAAGCCCTGCTCATCGCACTGCACCCGGTAAGACGAGGGATATACAAGTCCCCGGATCGTTCCCTCACCCTGGTTCTGGAGCGAGAAACTTCCTTTATATTTTTCCCCCTCGCCCACACGCATGATAATGCATGTCTCGGGAAAGATAATCTCCGGCTGTGGGATATGAAAATCGCCCTTGGCAAATCGCTTGATCTTATTCTTCAAATCAGTCACCTACTCCAAATTCTTCTTCCGCCCGGAAGGCAAAAATACGCTACTATGAATTATAGCATTGTTGTACGGTAACATGCAATGGCGGATTCAAAGAAATTGTGCCGGATTGTATACACGTATCCATTTTGTCATATCATAATTCTTTGATCATCTGCACATAGTCGAGCACTTTATATCCCAGCCTTTCATAAAGAGATATGGCCCGGGTATTTCCGGCCTCCACTTCGAGCCTCAGTCTTGCGGCGCCGCGCTCCTCTGTCTCTTCGATCCAGGTGAAGAATTCCCGCCCGAGACCTTTCGACCGGAACGCCTCCCTGATGTAGAGTTCTTCAAGCCAGATAACATATCCGCCTGCTTCCTGTGAGAACGATCTGGCCGTCACGGCATACCCGGCCGGCTCGCCCTCCCACTCTATCATGTATATCTTTGTATATGCATCGCTTCTCAGCGCCTCGTCTGCCGTCGCCTCGATGTAGGATTCCGGAACAGGATGAAGTACAGCGTCCGAGTGATAGAACTCCTGCGCCATCTCAATATAAAGTTCTCTGTCTTCTCCGGTTAGTCTTCGTATCATTTTTTTCCTCCTTTTTACGCACTTTTCTTTATCCATATGCGCCTTGTAATATAGTATCCTTTTTCCGTGCAGTAATCAACATTTCTAAAGATTTTCCAAAGATTTTATATATATATTGACTTTATATATTATACAAACTATAATATCTGTAAAATAAATATATATTCAGAAAGGAGTTATATCATGACTTTCACGCCCAATGCTCCAATGCTTGACTTTCTTGTCCTGTCCGTCATCGCTGAAGGAGATGCTTACGGCTATCAGATCAGCCGGATCATAAAGCGGGCGGCGGACACAAAGGACTCTGCTCTGTATCCCGTACTGAAACGTCTGCAGGAAAATGCATGGGTGGAAACCTATGACGAACAGTATCAGGGGCGCAACCGGAGATACTACAGGATCACTCCCGCCGGCGCCGGACGGCAGGCGGAACTGCTCAGCGAATGGGAGACCTACAAATTCATTATCGACGACATTGTAAAAGGGGGAAACTCAGATGACAAAGAATGAATATATGAAACTACTGTCTCATAAACTCAGACGGCTCCCCAGGGAGGATTACTACAGAGCCATAGAGTATTTTGAAGAATATTTCACAGAAGCCGGTCCCGGGCATGAGGAACAGGCTATCAAAGATCTGGGAGATCCCGAGGAGGCGGCGAACGCTCTGATCGTCGACTTCGCAGCCCAAAATGCAGAAGAGCCTCCCAGATCCGTAAGGAAAGGGCTCTCCGCCGTGTGGATCGCCATTCTTGCCGTATTCGCCGCGCCGGTTGCGCTTCCGGTTGCGATCGGGCTCATACTTGTAGTCGGTATGGTCCTCATCTGTATCGGCATAGCCCTCTTTTGTGTCGCAGTCTCCTCCGTATCTATCTGCGCCGGAGGGATACTGGGCATATTCGGCGGGATACTGCTCCTGTTCCAGTCTCATGGGGATGGGCTGTGCAATCTGGGTATGGGACTTTTCTGTACAGGACTGGGACTCCTGCTTATATACGGATCCGTACTTTTATTTAAGTGGCTGATCAAAAAAGCCGCATCGTTTCTCGGAAAACTCACAAAAAGGAGGGCGCGCAAATGAAATCTTTGACCAAAAAAATCCTTCTCATCTCCGGCTGCTGCATGGGCGCAGGACTTCTTCTGACCGGAGCCGGCATCGCATCAGGCGGCTGGCCGGGATTCGCTCTGACAAGAGCCGGTGTTCTTTCCGCCTCATCCAGAGAAGAACCGTATACCCGGGACAAAACAAAGCTGGAAGAATTCTCGGGCATCGATCTCGCGATCGGATCCGAGGCTGACGTCGAATTTCTTCCTTCTGACGACGACAGTTTCTATCTTGAGTATACACTGTACGGAGACTCTGACAGGCAGGAATACGATATCTCTGATGGTATTCTTCATTTTGCTTATGATGCTGACGACTCCGTCGGCGTATATTTTTTCGGTCCCGGATCCAACACAAGGGCCGGTTCTCCTGTGATACGCTTCTATATACCGGAGAACAGACAGCTCTCCAAAGTAGACATCCGAAGCAGTTTCGGAGATCTGCGGATCTGTGATCTCTCGGCGCAGCAGGCGGACATCCGGCTCGACTACGGAGATCTCAATATAGAAAACGCAGACTTTGATACCGGGACTCTGGAGCTTTCGGCAGGAGATCTGGAAATCTCGGATTCCACGATCCAAACACTGTCTCTGACAAGCGAATACGGGGACTGTGATCTGACCGGCATGGAGGTAGAGAGCGCCGCTCTTACAATAGATGCCGGGGACCTGACATTCTGCGCCGACTCGCTCAGGACGCTGACCGGTTACAATGATTACGGAGATACCTCTCTGACTCTTCCCGGACAGATCGGAGACTACTCTTTCGCCTTGTACACCGAATACGGTGAGATCAACGTACCTGAAGATGCTCCGGGGAGACTTGTATCCGAGGACATGATGGAGATGGCTTATGACTTTCAGAAAGACGGGGATAAAAGCATCGAATTCGAGACGTCCAGCGGGGATATCGACGTGGAAATGAACGCAGCCGTACAGTAAGCGTCGGCGCTTCCATCGCCGGAAAAGGCGAAAGCTGTATTTCGTGACGTATATTCGCCGCCAGGCTCAGCAAATAATACAGGGGATGCCGCCCGGATCTGTCTGATCCGTGCGGCATCCCCTGTATTGGACTGTCCGGTCAGCGCCTTAACTACCCTGTGGACCGCCGTCAGACCGGGAGTCGAGCAGATGGTCTATCAGCCGGTATCCTTCTTCCAGAAAGATCCCTGTCTCATTTCCCGTCTTTTCGGAATATTTCTCTTTTCCCTCCGCTTTCTTTGTGCTGTCGTACAGCATATACGGCACCGGATCTGAGGTGTGTGTGCGCACGCGAACCGGCGTCGGATGATCCGGCAGGATGAGCATCCTGTAATCTGTCCCGGAATCTTTTAGCGCGTCCGCCACAGGTCCGACGATCTGTTCATCGATATATTCGATGGCTCTTATCTTGTCTTTCGCACTTCCCTGATGTCCCATCTCATCGGGAGCTTCTATATGTACATAGACGAAATCATACCCGTCTTCTGTGAGAGCTTTCACAGCCGCCTCTGCCTTGCCGGTATAGTTTGTGTGCAGACCACCGTTGGCGCCCTCCACGCTGATATTGTGCATTCCCGCTCCTACAGCGATCCCCTTGAGAAGATCTACAGCCGAGATCATCGCGCCTTTCACACCGTTTTTCTCCTCAAAGGAAGCGAGGGCCGGACGGGTTCCTGCGCCCCAGAACCATGCAGAGTTCGCCGGATTCTTTCCCTCTGCCCGCCGCTTTACATTGACCGGATGGTCTTTTAATATATCGTAACTCCTGATCATCATGTCGCGCAGAACAGGATCTTCCGGCAAATACTCCCCGATCCGCCTCGTCAGGATGTCATGGGGAGCAGTCAGATCCCTCACGGTTCCGTTTTTTTCGATCAGCAGATGGCGGTAACTCGTCCCCGGATAAAAGGTATAACCTTCTGAATAGCATGGACGTTCCGAAGCGTCTCCGCTCCCAAACTCCTCCTGCAGCGCTCTGACAAGCTCTCCAGCCTCCTCCGTGCTTATCTCTCCGGAGCTGTGGTCGAGGATCCTGCGGTCTTCATAGTTCTCCTCTTCTTCCAAGAGGGTAACCAGATTGCAGCGGAACGACACATCATTCTCCTCCATCTTCGCCCCTATGCTCAGCGCCTCCAGCGGCGAACGCCCGGAATAGTAGATCCTCGGATCATATCCGATCACTGACAGGTTCGCGGTATCGCTTCCTGGAGCCATCCCCTCCGGCACCGTGCGTACCATGCCGATCTCCGAAGTTCGAGCCAGCGCGTCCATGTTCGGCGTATGGGCAGCTTCCAGCGGAGTATTCCCGCCCAGGTCAGCAAGCGGTTCGTCTGCCATCCCGTCACATAAGATTACGATGTATTTCATGTCGCCCTCCTAACAGTCTTGTGCTTCTCTAGTCGTCGATACTCTGATCTTCAATACGGATCATGTGGAGCACCCCGTCGATCTGTGCCGCTTTTCTGACATAATCTCCTTCGGTCATAACCTCCGTCACGACGCCGAACTCATCTGTCAGCCCGTCCGCTTCGACTGTCCGGACAGGACCGAACACTTTCTCCACTTCTCCCAGACGGTCTTCTGCGCTTCCGGACATCCGGATAAAGAACTGCTTGCGCGTATCTTCGATGGGCATGAGGGTAAGTTTTTCATTCTTCCACATGGTCATAATATTTCTGTGGAGATGTTTCGCTTCGTCAACCACATCCGCGACGACTGCGCTGGCTGTCGGCAGCTTGCCTGCGCCGCTTCCATAGAACATGGCGTCTCCGAGCATGTTTCCGTGCACGAACACTGCGTTAAATACATCGTCCACGCTGTAAAGCGGATGTTCCTTGTTCAGGAGGACAGGAGCCACGATCGCATGGAGGTGGTCTCCGTGTCGTTTGCTGGACGCGATGAGCTTGATCATCATGCCGAGTTTTTTCGCATAGAGCATATCCTTTTTTGTGATATTTGTGATTCCCTCTGTGTAGATATCTTCAAAATCCACCTGCTGCCCCGAGATGAGGGACGAAAGGATCGCGATCTTACGGCAGGCGTCGTATCCTTCTACATCCGCTTCCGGATTGCGCTCCGCATATCCGTTGTCCTGCGCTTCCTTTAACACTTCATCGTAATCGGCGCCTTCATAGAACATCTTGCTGAGCATGTAATTCGTCGTACCGTTTAAGATACCTGTGATCTCCTCGATCTTATCCGCTGTCAGACAGGAATTGAGCGCGCGGATGATCGGAATGCCCCCGCCTACGCTGGCCTCAAACAGGAAGTTGAGCTCTCTGTCCCGGGCGATCGAGAGCAGTTCCGCTCCGTGTTTCGCCACAAGAGCCTTATTGGACGTGACAACGCTCTTGCCCGCTTCCAGACACCGTTTTACAAATGTATATGCCGGTTCGATCCCGCCCATCACTTCCACTACAATGCGGATCTCCGGATCGTTGATGATCACATCCACGTCATGCACGATCTTTTCCTGAACGGGATCTCCGGGAAAATCCCTGAGATCGAGCACATACTTGATATTGATCTCATCCGCCGCCCTCTGGTTGATGATATCGCTGTTCGTATTGATGACTTCCACTACGCCGGAACCTACGGTACCGTATCCCATTACTGCTATATTTACCATCGTTTTCTCCTTTTTTGTTCTTCCTTTTCTGTGCTTTGTGATCCTTTTATCATTCCTGCTGCCCGGACGCCGGATCTTTCTCCTGGCTCAGATACGCATTGATGAACGGATCGATGTTGCCGTCCATGACACTGTTTACGTTGCTGATCTCTGTGTTCGTCCGATGGTCTTTCACGAGCGTATAGGGCTGCATGACATAGGAACGGATCTGATTTCCAAAGTTGATATCTCTTACTTCACCTCTTATGTCAGACATCTTTTCGGCCTGTTCCTGTTGTTTCATCAGGTAGAGTCTGGAACGCAGCATCTGCATCGCCTTATCCTTGTTCATATGCTGGGAGCGCTCGTTCTGACACTGGACCACGATTCCCGTCGGGAGATGGGTGATCCTGACGGCAGACGACGTCTTATTGATGTGCTGTCCGCCGGCTCCGCTGGAACGGTAGGTGTCAATCTTCAGATCGTCATCGTTGATCTCGATGTCGATGTCCTCCTCAATATCCGGTATCACATCGCAGGAGGCGAAAGACGTCTGTCTCTTGCCGGCCGCATTAAACGGGGAAATACGCACAAGCCGATGCACCCCTTTTTCCGAGCGCAGATATCCGTAGGCATTCTCTCCCTTTACCTCGAAAGTGACGCCTTTGATCCCCGCCACATCGCCTTCCAGGAAGTCGAGTTCTTCTACTTCATAGCCTTTCTTCTCCGCCCATCTCGTATACATGCGGTACAGCATTCCCGCCCAGTCGCAGGATTCTGTCCCGCCGGCGCCCGCGTGGAGCGTCACGATCGCATTGTCTTTGTCATAGGGGCCTGTGAGCAGGGTACTGATCCGCAGCTCTTCAAATGTCTCTGCGAATGCATTCAGTTCTTCTTCAATCTCCTGCGTTGTATCTTCGTCCGGTTCCTCCTCGCTCATCTCGATGAGAAGCTTCATATCCTCGTAATCCGACACAAGCTTTTCGATCTGTTTGACAGAATCCTGGAGGCTTTTCAGTTCTTTCATGACCTGCTGGGAATTATCCGGATCATCCCAGAACCCCGGTTCTTCCATTCTTTTCTGTAATTCTTCTATTCTGAGCTTCTTTGACGCTAAGTCAAAGTGAATCCCTCAGATCTTTCAGCGGTTCTTCATATGCAGTCAGTCTGGACTTTAATTCATCTAATAAAACCACCTTATTCACCTCTTTCTTTTTTGATTATTGTTCCGAAGGGCCTATGACGCCCTGCCGGTCTGCTTTCTGCCGCAGCACTGTTTATATTTCTTTCCGCTTCCGCACGGGCACGGATCGTTCGGATAGATCTTCTTCTCGGCCCGTTTCTTCGGCGCCCGGGCGGATGTATCGTCCTTGTTCGTACCGGTCACCTTGGCCACCTCTTCCCGCTCGACCTTCTGTTCCACGCGGATGTTAAACAGGGTGCGGATCGTAGTCTCGGCGATCATGTTCGTCATTTCACCGAACATATTGTACCCTGTCATCTTATACTCCACAAGAGGATCTCTCTGTCCGTAGGCCTGCAGGCCGATCCCCTGCCTGAGCTGGTCCATGTCGTCTATATGGTCCATCCATCTTGCGTCTATGACTTTCAGAAGTACAACACGCTCGATCTCACGGATCTGCTCCGCCTCCGGGAACTCTGCTTCTTTTGCCTCATATGCCTTGACCGCGCGCTCTTTTAAGAGATGTTTCAGTTCTTTCTGGCGCATGTCGCGGCATTCTTCCAGTCCCGGAAGTTCCATCTGCGGGATCACATTGTGGAGGTTTACGTCAAGACCTTTGATATCCCAGTCTTCCGCGTCCGCCTCGGGCGATGCGAACCGGTCCGTAATATTCTCCACATACTCTGTTATCATATTGTAGATCGTATCTCTCATACTCTCGCCGTCGAGTACGCGGCGTCTCTCGCCGTAGATGATCTCCCTCTGTTCATTCATGACCTGATCGTATTCGAGCAGGTTCTTACGGATACCGAAGTTATTGATCTCCAGCTTTTTCTGTGCGGTCTCAATAGCGTTTGAGAGCATTTTGTGCTCGATCTGCTCGCCTTCGCGTACTCCCAGGGCGTTAAAAATGCCCATGAGCCGTTCGGAGCCGAACAGCCGCAGCAGATCGTCCTCCAGCGAGATATAAAACCGGGATTCTCCCGGATCACCCTGGCGTCCGCTTCGTCCGCGGAGCTGATTGTCGATGCGTCTCGACTCATGACGCTCCGTGCCGATGATCTTAAGTCCGCCTGCTGCTCTCGCATCGTCGTCCAGCTTGATATCCGTACCACGGCCCGCCATGTTGGTGGCGATCGTCACCGCTCCATGAACGCCCGCGTCCGCGACGATCTCCGCCTCCTGCTCGTGATACTTCGCGTTCAGCACGTTATGCCGGATCCCCTCTTTCCTGAGCATCCCGCTTAAAAGCTCGGACACCTCGATGGTGATCGTACCGACAAGCACCGGCTGTCCTTTGGCATGCGCCCTCTTGACTTCCTCGACAACGGCCTTGTATTTCTCTTTCTTTGTCTTGTATACCGCGTCCTCAAGATCCACTCTCTGCACCGGTACATTGGTCGGGATCTCGATGACGTCCATCCCGTAGATATCACGGAACTCTTTCTCCTCGGTGAGAGCAGTACCCGTCATACCGCTTTTCTTTTCAAATTTATTGAACAGATTCTGGAACGTGATCGTCGCCAGCGTTTTGCTCTCCCTGCGCACTTTCACATGTTCTTTCGCCTCGATCGCCTGATGAAGTCCGTCGGAGTACCGGCGTCCCGGCATGATACGTCCGGTGAACTCGTCTACGATCATCACTTCCCCGTCTGACGTCACGACATAATCCTGATCTTTGAACATCAGGTTGTGCGCGCGGAGCGCCAGGATGATGTTGTGCTGGATCTCCAGGTTTTCGGGATCTGCCAGATTCTCTATATGGAAGAAATTCTCAACCTTTTTGATACCGTCCTCAGTCAGGTTGACCGTCTTTTCTTTCTCGTTGACGATAAAATCGCCCGTCTCCTCGATCTCTTCTCCCATGATGGCGTTGATCTTCGAGAATTCACCGCTGGCCTCTCCCCGCTCAAGCTGCCGGGCAAGGATATCGCAGGCCTCGTAAAGCCTGGTTGATTTCCCGCTCTGTCCGGAAATGATCAGCGGCGTCCTCGCCTCGTCGATAAGCACGGAGTCGACCTCGTCGATGATGGCAAAGTGCAGTCCCCGCTGGACAAGCTGCTCCTTATATATGACCATGTTGTCGCGGAGATAGTCAAAACCGAGCTCATTGTTTGTCACATACGTGATGTCGCAGCCATATGCCTCGCGGCGCTCTTTGTTGTCCATTCCGTTCAGGACGACTCCGACTGTCAGGCCGAGAAACTCATGGACCTTTCCCATCCACTCGGCGTCACGCTTTGCCAGATAGTCGTTGACCGTGACAATGTTGACGCCTTTTCCCTCAAGTGCGTTCAGATAGGCCGGAAGCGTAGAGACAAGCGTCTTCCCTTCTCCTGTCTTCATCTCTGCGATACGTCCCTGATGAAGGATGATACCGCCGATGAGCTGCACTCTGTAATGACGCATTCCAAGGGAACGGAAAGCCGCTTCTCTTACGACCGCATATGCCTCGGGAAGGAGATCGTCCAGAGTTTCGCCCTCTCCAAGACGTTCTTTAAACTCTCTTGTCTTTCCTTTAAGCTCATCGTCCGAGAGCGCCTTCATCTCGGGCTCCATGGACTCTATCCGATCGACGATCGGATAGATCCGTTTCAGCTCATTTTCGCTGTGGGTGCCGAAAATCTTTTCTATAATACCCATATCACACAATTAACTCCTTTAAATGATACGGCACCGGCGCATGGCCCCGATGCACTTACGTTTTTCATTTTAGCACTAACTTATGGCTAATTCAACAATTTCTTCACGGTCTCATAAGGGATCTCTCCGCCGAAAAGATCCAGCGCGCTCCCGATCGTGATATCTACGTTTCCGCCGCTGAGCGATGCAAACCTCTCCAGATCGGCAAGAGATCCGATCCCTCCGGCGTAGGTGACAGGTATCCCTTTCCAGTTTCCCAGCATATGTACCAGTTCCTCCTCCATACCGGAACGCTTTCCCTCGGCGTCCACACCATGGATCAGAAATTCATCGCAGTATCCTGACAGTTCTTCCATCGTTTCCTCCGTCAGCTTCATATCCGTAAACCGCTGCCAGCGGTCCGTCACCACATAGTAGTCCCCATCCCGCCGCCTGCAGCTTAAGTCCAGAACGATATGTTCCCTTCCCACCTCTGACAGAAGTCTGTCAAGATTCTTTCGGTAGAAGGTCCCGTGGCGGAAGACGAAAGATGTAACGATCACATGGCTGGCTCCTGCCTCCAGATATCCCGCCGCATTGTCAGCGGTCACGCCGCCTCCGATCTGCATTCCCCCCGGATACGTCCTAAGCGCGAGAAGGGCCTGACGCCTCGTCTCCTCATAGTATTCGGAGTCTTTGTGATTGAGCAGGATGATGTGACCGCCTTTTATTCCATCCTTCTTATACAGACCGGCATAAAAGTCAGCCCCTTTTTCCGATGTGAAATTTGCCTTTGCACTGTCCCCCTGATCCCGCAGGCTTCCCCCTACGATCTGTTTCACTTTTCCGTTATGTATATCGATACATGGTCTGAATCTCATATTTTCCAGTCTCCTGTCTTATCATCACAACTGCCGCAGCGAGGGAAAACGTCCCGTACTGCGGCAGTCGTCTGTATTCTTCTGGATCTACTCCTGAGCGTTCCTGTCTGCCCCGTTGTCTTCTGTCATATCGTCTGCGGCCTTGTCGATCCCGTCTGTCACATCGTCTGTAACATCATCCACGCCGTCCGTCACGTCATGGACGGCATCGTCAAGGATTCCGTCTCCTTCTGTCGCATCGTTCATCGTCCGGTCGTCTGTATCGGATGTAGCGTCCTTATCTTTATCCGACGACGCATTGTTGTCCCTGCCGTTATCTGTCGTCGACTGGTCTGCACCATTGTCCGCGTTATCCTGGCTTCCGCACGCCGTCGTTCCGAGAAGAACGAACATGCATGTCACAAGCAGCAGGAGTCGTCTCATTTTTTTCATAAGATAGTCTCCCTTTCCATAAATGTTATTGTACTTTTACTATCTGCATTTTTTTGTTATTTATGCGTCGGGAGTCTGATTTTTTATTTTTATTTTGCTTTTTTTCGGAGTTTTTCCAGCGCCCGGGCTTCTATCTGCCGCACCCGTTCTCTCGTCACGCCCAGCTTCTCTCCGATCACCTCCAGGGTGTGGGCCCTTCCGTCTTCCAGACCGTATCTGAGCCGGACGACTTCTCTCTCCCGGTCTCCCAGCTGTTCCAGAAGCTCGCGCACTTCCTCTTTCTCGACAAGCTGTTCCATCGCCTCTTCCGGCGTAAGTTTCGATTTATCCTCCACCATGTCACCAAGACTGTTCTCACCGTCATCGCCGACCGGTGTCTCGAGAGATACCGGGCTCTGAAGATAACCGATGATATTTTTTACGTCTTCTTCTGATCTGTCGCCCAGTTTCTCCGCGATCTCCCCCGGAGTCGCGTCACGTCCGAGCTGCTGCTGGAGCTCTCTTGCCGTTTTCTGCACGCGCTTCATATTCTCCGCCACATGCACCGGAACGCGGATCTCGCGTGACTGCTGATCGATCGCCCGCTGCATGGCTTCCCGGATCCACCAGGCCGCATATGTGGAGAAGCGGTTCTCTTTTGTATGGTCGTATTTCTCCGCTGCACGCATCAGTCCCATGTTTCCCTCCTGGATCAGATCCATCAGAGGGACGCCTCTTCCGGTATAATGTTTCGCAAGCGATACGACCAGGCGCAGGTTGCTCTCGGAAAGCCGCTTTCTCGCAGCTTCATCGCCTTCTGCGCTTCTTTTTCCAAGTTCTTTCTCTTCCTCCTCGCTCAGGAGCGGGATCTGACCGATCTCATTTAAGTAGAGCTGCAGCGGTCCAGACATTTCTTCTGTTGATATTTGCTGTTCTTTTTCCATGTCCAAATACACCTTTTCTAAAGTTTTTCGATGATCTCGCCGTTTCTGTATGCTGACAGGAGCCGTTCCAGATCATGAATCTGCTCTTTGAGTTCCCTGCCGGTATCCGTATCTCCCACCAGGATGCGGTTGTTCACTCTCTGGACTACGGTCAGTTCGGAATGGATATCATTTTCATTCACGATCGCCGCCTCTGCGGACTCGAACGGCTCGTGGGCCACAAGGAGCAGCCCGTATGAATTATAAATGAGCGTATACCCCGCTATCCCCGTCTCCTTCTGGTATGCCCGGGAGAATCCGCCGTCGATGACCATCACCTTTCCGCCGCATTTTATCGGATTCTCGCCGTCTTTTCTCTTGACCGGCACATGCCCGTTTACGATATGCCCGTAGGACGGATCAAGTCCGAACTCCCGCATGATATTATCGATCACTTTCTCGTTTTCTATGTATGAATAGTAAGGGTTCTTCTTCTCTGTGTGGGTTTCCTTCTCCGCCAGGAAATAGCGCTCAAAAGTAGCCATCTTATTTTTCCCGAACAACGGGGAGTCCGGATGGAGCCAGATGTACCACATGATATCTCTGCCGTCCCCGCGCTCTTTTTCATCGAGTGCAAAGAAGCCTTTTCTCACATATGTGTCCAGCGTGTCGTAGAGTTCCCTTCCACGGTACATCCTGCCGTAGATCTCAGTTTCTTTCAGGTTTCCGTCCCCATCGAGAGGCACGCACCCGTGATATAGGAGGTTATCGTTATACACTTTGTAGAGCCCGCCTTTTGCGAGCAGAAAGCGCATGTGGCGCTGGAGTTTCTCACAGTTGATGAAAGCCTTCTCGAGACGTTCCATGATCTCTGCCTCTTCGTCGCTCAAAGCATACGGATCCTGCGGATCTACAGTCGGGAAATTGGTATCCAGAAGGCGATACTCTCTGCCGTCCAGCAGGATCGTGCCCTTTTCATAGTCGATCCTGTGCAGGAGCGCTCTGTCTTCGAGATGGAACGACTTCTGCCTCGCTATGATCTGCCCCTCCACTTTAAACTGTATGACGGATATGGCCTTATGGATGCGCAGGTTCATCTGCATCTCCTCGGAGTCCGGGCGGTCCGGCACTTTCAGCTTAAAGCAGGTGCATGGATCGTCCCTGTATGTTTTAAGGGCGAACGTCGCCAGCGGGAGCAGATTGATGCCATACCCTTCCTCGAGGATATCCAGATTGCCGTAACGGGCACAGATGCGGATCACATTGGCAATGCATCCCCGCTGCCCGGCCGCCGCGCCCATCCAGAGCACATCGTGATTTCCCCACTGGATATCCAGAGAATGACAGGTCATCAGCTTGTCCATGATAATATGCGGGCCGGGGCCTCTGTCATAGATATCGCCCACGATATGGAGATGGTCCACGACAAGTCTCTGGATCAGTTCGGAAATCGCGACGATAAAGTGCTCCGCTCTTCCGATCCGTATGATCGTGGATATGATTTCATTATAGTAGGATTCTTTGTCGCTTACTTCCGCTTTCTCTGTGATCAGTTCTTCTATCACATAGGCAAAATCTTTCGGAAGTGCTTTTCTTACTTTTGACCTGGTGTACTTGCTCGCCGCCCTTTTGCTCACCTCGATCAGCAGATAGAGATGGACGCGATACCAGTCGTCCATATTCGTCTCCGTCTTTTTGATCATGTCCAGGCGCTGCTTCGGATAGTAGATCAAAGTCGCAAGCGATTTCTTGTCGCGGATGCTCATCGTGTTGCCGAACACATCGTCGATCTTGCGCCGGACGGAGCCGGAGCCGTTTTTCAGCACATGGGAAAACGCTTCGTATTCTCCATGTACGTCCGTCAGAAAATGCTCTGTTCCTTTCGGAAGGTTCAGGATCGACTGCAGATTAATGATCTCTGTGGACGCCGCCGCGATCGTGGGATACAGATCGGACAGACGCTCCAGATACCTGGTCTCAAGATTCTTCATTTTTGCCTCCCCAAATTACGTTCCTCCGTCCAAAGACCGGCCTGATAACGATTCCCGCGCGTCTCCTCTGCGCGTCCCTCGTCTCACAGGCCTACTACATCTCCCATGTCGTACATGCCTGCGGCTTTTCCCGCGAGGAATTTCCCCGCCTCGACAGCGCCTTTGGCAAACACGCTCCTGGAGTACGCAGAGTGACGGAACTCGATCACCTCGTCCGTCCCTGCGAATATCACCTCATGATCCCCCACGATCGTCCCTCCGCGGACGGCTGAGATACCGATCTCCTTTTTTTCTCTCTTCTGACGCACCTGGCTTCTGTCATACACGTAATGATATTCGTTGCCCAGAGCTTCATTGACAGAATCTGCCAGTGCAAGAGCCGTCCCGCTGGGCGCGTCCAGTTTCTGGTTGTGATGGCGCTCCACGATCTCCATATCGTATCCGGCAGGCGCGAGCACTTTCGCCGCACTTTTCAGAAGTTTCAGGAGCAGATTGATCCCCAGCGACATGTTGGCCGACTTGAGAATGGCGATCTTCTTTGAAGCCTCCTCCACCTTGTTGAGCTGTTCTTCAGACAGACCGGTCGTACACAGGACGACCGGCAGCTTTTTCTCCACGCAGTAGTCAAGCAGTCCGTCCACCGCCTTCGCCGTAGAGAAATCAAGGACTACGTCTACGTCCACGTCGCATTTATCGATGCAGTCGAATACGGGATAGTCGTTTGGAACTTCCGTATAGGCGTCCACGCCCGCAGCGATCACCGCGTTTTCCTCTCCCTTTACGATCTCTGTTATCATCCTGCCCATCTTCCCGTTGCATCCATGCATCATAAACCTTATCATAGCTTTTATCCTCCTGCATTTATTCGTATAGCAATACAGGAATCCCCCTGTTTTACGGCGGTCCCGGCTGCTATCACACATAAAAAGGATATCATATCTGAGACTTAATCTCAATATATGATATCCTTTTAACAATCAATCTTGCAACAGTTCAGCCATCTGCCGTCAGGAGACGGATTTATGCTCGCATAAAAATCCGGCGACTGACCGGCAGATGAACTGAACTGTTACTCAATCATCCATACATTCCAGCTTGCTCACAGAGACCTCATAAGCTGTTCTTGTCTCCGTTTCCGTCTCTGAGAGCTTTTTGACATATTCCCTGCTCTGGATGCGTCCCAGTATCCGCACATGCTCGCCCACTTCAAATCCCGACGCGTATCTGGCGTTCCTCCCCCAGCAGATACACGGAATGTAGTCGGATTTCCCGTAGGGCCGGTTGACCGCCAGTAGCAGATCTGCGATCTCTCTTCCAAGCGGTGTCTTCCGGTATACCGGGCGCTTGCACATATAACCCTCCAGCAGGATGTGGTTGGTCCTCGCCCCGTCAGGCTCCTCTTCCACAAACTCGATCTCCCGTGCGAAGACCGAAAGCACGAGCCGGTTCCTCTGTTCTTCATGCCGGTTGTAAGAGCGGAACTGCCCCGTCACCATGATGCACCGGTTTCTGTAATCCTCCGTCACGTCGATCAGACGTTCCGACACCATGACCGGAATTCTGTCATTTGAACTGCTCAGCCTCCTGACCAGGATATCCACCATATAGAATCCTTCCCCGAACACCTCGTGGCTGTATGTAAATTCTGACACCACTGTTCCTATGACTGTTACCTGATTGTTCTCAATAATCTTATCTGACATAATCTGTAGTTCTCCCTTCCTCTTTCTGGTATTTTTGAGTCACTACTAAATGTATGTCCCCGGACGCCGCTTTAGAACCTGTCTTTCCGGAAATCGTTCGACATCTTTCAGCACGTCTGTTCGCAAAAACGCGCTTACCGCGGCTTCGCCGCTTCTTTAGCTAAACTGTTACTTGTAAAATACAGATTTTGTGATAGAATAAGGAAGTTGCAGTTATGAAATGATATATTATTATAAGGAAAGAGTGCATTTGATATGAAGACAAAACGTGAAGATGTAAGAAATATTGCTATCATAGCTCATGTTGACCACGGTAAGACGACGCTGGTGGACGAGCTTCTAAAACAAAGCGGAGTGTTCCGCGAAAATCAGGAAGTTGCGGAGCGTATCATGGATTCTAATGATATCGAGAGGGAAAGGGGCATCACGATCCTCTCAAAGAACACCGCGGTCCACTACAACGGGGTGAAGATCAATATCATCGATACTCCCGGACACGCCGATTTCGGCGGCGAGGTAGAACGTGTCCTCAAGATGGTGAACGGCGTCATCCTTGTGGTAGACGCTTTCGAGGGAGCTATGCCGCAGACCAAATTCGTTCTCAGAAAGGCTCTGGAGCTGGATCTTCCTGTCATCGTGTGCATCAATAAGATCGACCGGCCGGAGGCACGCCCTGACGAGGTGATCGATGAAGTCCTGGAGCTCTTCATCGATCTGGGCGCATCCGATGAACAGCTTGAGTGTCCCTTCGTCTACGCTTCTGCCAAGGCGGGCGTAGCGGTACTGGATCTCACAGATGAAGAGAGGGACATGAAGCCGCTCTTTGAGACGATCCTCGATTATATCCCCGCTCCCGAAGGAGATCCTGACGCCCCCGCGCAGATGCTCGTCAGCACGATCGATTACAACGAGTATGTAGGCCGGATCGGTATCGGCAAAGTAGACAACGGTACGATCTCCGTCAATCAGGAGATGCTGCTTGTAAACCATCATGAGCCCGACAAGCAGGAGAAGGTAAAGATCAGCCGTCTCTATGAGTTCGACGGCCTGAACAGGATCGAGGTAAAGGAGGCCTCCATCGGTTCCATCGTAGCCGTCTCCGGGATCTCCGACATCTCCATCGGCGATACTCTCTGCTCCCCTGAGAAGCCGGAACCCATCCCGTTCCAGAAGATCTCTGAACCGACTATTGCCATGCAGTTTATCGTAAACGACAGCCCCTTTGCAGGACAGGAAGGCAAATATGTGACCTCCCGCCATCTTCGGGACCGTCTTTTCCGCGAACTCAATACTGACGTCAGTCTGCGCGTGGAAGAAATGGAAAATACAGACAGTTTCAAAGTATCCGGACGCGGAGAGCTCCATCTGTCTGTCCTGATCGAGAACATGCGCAGGGAAGGCTATGAATTTGCGGTGAGCAAAGCGGAGGTACTCTACAAAACAGACGAAAACGGAAAGAAACTGGAACCTATGGAGCTGGCATACATTGACGTCCCGGATGAATTCACCGGCGTCGTGATCGAAAAGCTGGGCCAGAGAAAAGGTGAACTCAGGAACATGGGTACGACCGGCGGCGGCTACACACGTCTGGAATTCTCCATCCCGTCCAGGGGGCTGATCGGCTACCGCGGAGAATTCCTGACCGACACAAAAGGAAACGGGATACTGAACACAAGTTTCGACGGCTATGCGCCGTACAAAGGAGATATCCAGTACCGCAAGCAGGGTTCTCTCATCGCTTTCGAGACCGGGGAATCTGTCACTTACGGATTGTACAGCGCACAGGAGCGTGGTACACTGTTCATAGGCCCCGGAGAGAAAGTATATGCCGGCATGGTCATCGGTCAGAACGGCAAGGCTGAAGATATCGAGCTCAACGTCTGCAAGACGAAGCATCTGACCAACACGCGTTCCTCCAGCGCCGATGAAGCGCTCCGGCTCACGCCGCCGCGGATCTTAAGTCTGGAACAGGCGCTTGACTTCATCGACACGGACGAGCTGCTCGAAGTAACCCCGAAATCTCTGCGCATCCGAAAGAAGATCCTTGATTCCAGACTGCGCAAGAGAGCAAATATGAAATAAAAGATCAAAGAATACAAAAGGAGATCCCTATGGAGAAATATGCACGCCTTTTTCTGAAATATCTGACAAAGATCATGGAATTTGTGATCGCTACGCTTCTGGCCTGCGGCATTATCATCATGATCGTCCGGCTCATCCTCTCCATAGGCGCCCTCCCTGACCTGAACACCTATCCGAACTATGACGATCTGCTCACTTCCTGCTTCAATCTGATCATCGGCGTCGAGCTGATCCGGATGCTCTATCTGCACACTCCGATCACAGTATTTGAAGTCCTTCTGTTTGCTATCGCACGCCAGGTCATTATCGACCATTCCTCACCGCTGAACAGTCTGGTCGGCGTCATAGCCATCGCGATACTGTTTGCCACAAGGAAGTTTCTGTTCGCCGCTTTCGACGAGACGGAGAAGACCGTCTTCCGTGCATCGCAGAAAGTTTATCAGATCAACCGTCTGTTCCACCTGGAAATTCCTTACAGTGACAAGGACGACACCCTTCTGGATGTACTGCTCCAGAAAATGGAGGAAGACGATACGGAGCCCGGAACCGGGGCGTGCGTATACTTTACAGATCTCGGACTGCGGATCGCCAAGATCAGGGATGGAAAAATCACACGCATTGAAGTGATTCGTTCTATACATTAACGCTGTTCCATGTTATAATATTTACATAATACATACACATATTTAACACATGTTTATGTAGAATATGGACAAAAAGGAGTTGAACAGTATGAATTTTATCATCAGTGGAAAAAACATCGAAGTAACTCAAGGACTCAAAGACGCGATCGAGCAGAAATTAGGAAAACTTGAGAGGTACTTCACTCCTGAAACAGAAATCATCGTAACCTTGAGCGTAGAGAAAGGACGCCAGAAGATCGAGGTAACGATCCCGGTCAAAGGAAACATTATCCGCTCAGAGCAGACGAGCAATGACATGTATGTATCCATCGATCTTGTAGAAGAGATCATCGAACGCCAGCTCCGCAAATATAAAAACAAGCTGGTGGCAAAGAATCAGGGACATCCCACTTCGGCGGCGCCCACCGGAAGCATCCGGAAAGAGTTTATCGATTCCGAGGAGGAATCCCCCGAAGATGACGAGATCCGTATCGTACGCACCAAAAAATTCGGCATCAAGCCGATGTATCCGGAGGACGCATGCATCCAGATGGAGCTCTTAGGACACAGCTTCTTCGTCTTCTCCAACGCAGAGACAGAGGAGGTCAATGTGGTATACAAAAGAAAAGACGGTTCCTTCGGACTGATCGAACCTGAATTCTCATAGGACATTTTAACACCAGGACAGGCCCCGGATCCCCGTGAAGTGCCAAAAGGCACATTCCGGGTATCCGGGGCCTGTCCCTGCTTATGCTTTTATATAGGCCCTTTCCATCCTCTTTTTCTTATTCTTTCCGGGTAAACCAGCACTCTCCCTTTTCTTTGAAGACTGCCTGTCCGTTGGTCCCCTCCCGGATCTCCTTTTTCAGAGCTGCAAGTTCATCTTCCGGAACGATCACGGTCATCTCCACCTTGTCGGTATATGCGGTATCCTCCGTGACGATCCCCCGCTGCGCAGTCAGATACTGTATCTTTCCAAGCCCGGAATAGTCCGTTATGATGTTCAGTCTTATCCCCAGATTTCTCGTGACAAGCTCTGTGTGGGACAGTCCTTCCGTCACAGCCGCCGTATATGCACGGACGAGGCCTCCTGTCCCCAGAAGGGTGCCACCGAAATACCTGGTCACCACGGCCAGGATATTGGTAAGTTCTTTTCCTCTGAGCACCTCCAGGATCGGTTTCCCGGCAGTTCCCGACGGCTCCCCGTCGTCGCTCATCCTCTCGCAGGGAGGATTGCCTCTGATAATATACGCCCAGCAGTGATGTCTTGCATCCCAGTATTCTTTTTTCACCCGCTCCAGGATAGCCGCCGCTTCTTCCTCTGTCCCGACCGGAAATATTTCCGCAAGAAACCGGGACTTTTTCTCAACGACTTCTCCCCTCCCCTGGCTCTGCGCCGTACGATAGCTTTCCATCATGCTCTCCTCCCGTTGCCCCTGTCTCAGCGTCCCGCAGTGCGGCACACTCTTCCAGGCCGATCTGTTCTTACTATATCAAATGCGCCGTCCACATACAAGAAAAACCGCAGAAACGCTATTTCAGAAGATTTTATGTAGAAAATATGAAGATTTTATTTTTATCTTTATTTAGAACATTATATTTGATATAATCATAAGAGTTGAAAAGGAGGATGTGATTCGTGAATTACGGAAAAAGAAATCTTTCCCGGCGTAAGAAAAATATATCTTCTAAAAAAAGGATGAAGCAGAAGCGCGTAGGAGTTCGTTTTTTCAAGGCGCTTATCCTGTGCATACTCCTTCTCGGAGTGATCTGCGTCGTCGGAGCCGGGATCTTTGCAAAAAAGATCATAGACAACACACCGGCCGTATCTGCAGACGATATCCTGCCGAAAGGCTATACGACCAATATCGTCGATCAGAACGGGACCGTGATCGAGACACTGAAAGATTCAGACTCCAACCGTGTGTACAAGACATACGCGGAGATCACTGCCAATTCTGAGTTTCTCCCCCATGCATTTATTGCAATAGAGGACGAGCGTTTCTATGAGCATAACGGGGTGGATCTCCAGGGTATCATGAGAGCAGCTTTCGTAGGCATCTCCAACGGGTTTGACTTTTCAGAAGGTGCCAGTACGCTGACGCAGCAGCTCATCAAGAACAACGTATTCCCCGACTTTGTCAATGAGGAGACGTTCTTCGACCGACTGGAGAGGAAGCTCCAGGAGCAGTATCTGGCACTCGAGATCGAAAAGGAAATGAGCAAGGAACAAATACTGGAAGCCTACATGAACACGATCAATCTGGGGCAGGGATGTCTCGGAGTACAGACGGCCGCCACCCGATATTTCAATAAGGATGCCGCCGATCTGACACTGTCTGAGTGCGCTGTCATCGCGGCGATCACGCAGAATCCTACCGAGTACGATCCTGTGACACACCCTGAGAACAATGCCAGAAGGCGCGAAGTCGTGCTCGGAAATATGCTGGATCAGGGATACATCGATCAGGCGCAGTATGACGAGGCCATGGCGGATTCCGTATACGACCGGATCCTGCAGACAGCTACGGCTACAGAAGATACAACGCCCTACTCCTATTTTACAGATGCTCTGATCGACGACATCATTCAGGATCTCATGGATCAGAAAGGATACTCCGAGACGCAGGCCTACAATCTTCTGTACAGCGGAGGTCTTACGATCACCTCCACACAGGATCTGGATATCCAGAAGATCTGTGACGAGGAGGTTGCAGACGAGTCCTACTACCCTGTCACAGAATACGGTCTGGAATATGCACTGACCGTACACAGGGCCGACGGCTCCGCAGAGAATTACAGTAAGGAGAATCTCGCGCAGTATATCCGCGAAACTCAGGACGACAGCAATCCGCTCGTGTTCTCTTCCCGCGAGGAGGCGGAAGAGGCGATCGCGTCTTATAAGTCCTCGCTGAACATAGATACTGACGCGGGAGACATTGTGGACGAGAAATATGATATTACTCTGCAGCCGCAGGTATCCTTCGTGGTCATGGACCAGCATACCGGTCAGGTCAAAGCTATCGTAGGAGGAAGAGGCGAAAAGAGCGGAGACCGGACTCTGAACCGCGCCACAGCTTCAACACAGCAGCCGGGCTCCTGTTTCAAGATACTCTCGACTTACGGGCCGGGACTCAATGAGGGCGACATCACTCTCGCATCGACGGTTGTCGACGAGCCCTACAAATACCAGAGCGGACAGGAAGTCCACAACTCCAACAACAGATATATCGGAGCCACCACGGTACGCAACGCCATCACGCACTCTATCAATACATGTGCGGTCCGCACGCTTACCGAGACAGTCGGCATCGGAACCGGATACGAGTATGTAAACAATTTCGGCTTTACTACTCTGACAAAAGATGACGAGACACAGGCGCTGGCCCTTGGCGGTATTACAAACGGTGTATATAATATTGAGCTGACCGCCGCATTTGCTTCGATCGCAAACAGCGGCACATATACGGAGCCGATCCTCTATACACAGATACTGGACCACGACGGCAATGTGCTGATCGACAACACGACTCCCGATACCCATGAAGTCATCAAAGACTCCACCGCTTATCTTCTCACAAGCGCCATGGAAGACGTCGTATCGAGCGGTACCGGATACGGCACAAAAGTCGGCAATATGGCGACCGCCGGCAAGACCGGTTCAACGGATGACTATGCAGACCGCTGGTTCTGCGGTTTCACTCCGTATTACACAGCGGCTATCTGGGGCGGATATGATGAGAATAAGCCCATGGAAAATCTGGGATCATGGCATCTGTATATCTGGAACGGTATCATGGAGCGTATCCACACAGATCTCGACGACAAAGACTTTGAGATGCCTTCCAGCGTTGTCCAGAAGACCATCTGTACAAAGACCGGACTCCTCGCGACAAGCAGCTGTCCATCCAGGACCGACTACTTTGCCAAAGATTTCCTGCCTACGGAAACTTGTTCCGGACATCGTGTCAGCACTCCGAAACCGAGCAAAAAAGAGGATGAAGACGACGATACAAAGAAAGACGACGGACAGGAAACTAACGAAGATAACAACAACGATGCGAACACCGGCGGCAATGATAACGCCAATGCGAACGATGGCGGCGGTAATGGCGGCAACGCCGGCGGCGGGGGCGCCGACGCCGGCAACACTGACAATACCGGAAATACCGGCGGCGGAGGCGCTGATACCGGCAATACCGGCAACACCGGCGGCGGAGGCGGCGGAGGCGCTGATACCGGCAACACCGGTGGCGGAGGCGGCGGAGGCGCTGATACCGGCAATACCGGCAACACCGGCGGCGGAGGCGGGGGCGCTGATACCGGCAATACAGGAAATACCGGCGGCGAACAACCCGCAGGGTAACACTTCCCCCAACGCAGATCATATCGAAAGAAAGCGTTCCCAGGTCGTACAAAATGCGACTTGGGAACGCTTTCTATTTTTAATATCAGACCCATCTGCCGTATGACGGATCGTCTCAATTCTGTCATTAATCCATTTTATCGTAAGTTTCTTTGTTCAGCACGCCTTCCTTAAAGTTCACGATCACATTCGTAGCGGCGTCGCCGATAACATTCAGTGTGATCACCGCCATACCCGGCAGATAATTCATCGCAAGTACAAGCGAGTAGCCGATCATACAGAGTTCCGACGTCATTCCAAGCCCTGACATAACGACATATACCATAGTCGTTCCCGCTACAGGGATCGCCGGGCATCCCATTGCCGTACAGATTGAAAGAAATGCAGCCATGACAAGCGTTGCCGGCGTGATATCCATTCCCGCCGCAGTAGCGATAAATGTAATCGCGATCATATGCATCGCCGTCGTGCCGTTCATATTGATCGTCATTCCGGTCGGAAGCACAAAGCTGCTGATCTCCTCTGTGCATCCAAGTTCGTTGATACACGTCTTTGTATTCAGAGGAAGGGTAGCTGCTGATGAGTTTGTAGCCGCTGCGAACAGACCGATCTTAAATGATTTTTTGAGGAATGGAATGGGGTTCAGCCGCGTTGTCAGGAAAATACCGATCGGATAGATCGTCGATACAAGCACAAGGCTTACGACGATCGTCGTCACCATCCAGACGAGCGTCGGTCTGATATACTCTACGCCATATACGGCAAGTGTCCGGCAGATCATGCAGAAGATCGCCACCGGGCCGACCTTATCGATCAGGAAGTTTAAGAACATCTGAATAATATCGTTCAGATTTTCCAGCACTTTCTTGAGCGGATCAGCCTTCTCACCCAGATATGTCATGCACAGTCCCATGATGATCGCAACAACGCATACGGCGAGGATCTCGTTATTTGATGTAAAAGCAGAGAACAGATTGGATGGCACTGCTGTAATGACAGCCGTCAGTGGATTATATCCCTCCATCGTTACGGCCTCTGTCGCCATCTCACTTGGAAGATTTACATTAAACCAGCCCATGCTTCTCACAAAGTAAGCGGCAGTTCCCGCCAGAGCCGCGGCCACGACATAGAAACAGATATAAGTGATAAATGTCTTTCCCGCGATCTTTCCCAGCCGCTCAGGATTCGCAAGACTGCACATCGCGAGGCTCAGAGATGTAAGCACAAGGGGAACGATCGCCATCTGCAGACCTCTCATAAAGAGCTGTCCGACTATATAGAGCAGGCCAAGGCCTTCAAATCCGTCCGTCGTCGTAATGTCCTGAAAGAATATCGCGTCGACTGCATTCCATACTTTCCCGCTTCCGTTTCCGTTGAGAAATTCTCTCAGGACAAGACACAGAAATCCGACTACAAAGCCGGCGATCACTGCGATGATCATTCGTTTAACGATCGAGCCTCTCTTCTTTTCTTTCTTCTCTTTTTCCATAATTCCACCTTCCTCATTTCTGTTGATTTTGTGTGTGCACCAATGAACTCTCATTGTGGATACTGCACGAATTCTTTATTGATATTTTACAGTTGAGGTCTGATGATGTCAATATAATTTCTTTATTTCAAAGATTTTTCTATGTTTTAACCAAAAATTTATTTTGTATTTTGTGATATATTTTTTTGATTTGTGCATTATTTCTTTGTTTTAATCACAGTTTCAAAGATAAACGCGATATTTCTCTTTCTTTTTCTGTGTATGGATCTTTGCGGCAACAAAGCAGGAGCGCCGGATGCAGGCTATTTAAAGTTCCTGCTCCGACGCTCCTGTCTCCTGTGTTTTTTTGTATCAGACTATTTGTTGTTTTTCCGCTTTGCAGATCGTTCCGCACAGCCGGCTTTATTCCTTCTGTTCTTTCTTTCAGCCGCGTCTCTTAAAAGATAAGCTCGATCCCGTGCTCACTGCAGTAATCGATCCATTCGTCCGACGGTCTCCTGTCTGTGATAAGATAATTCACACGGTCCAGATCGATCAGATTAACAAACGCCGACTGTCCGAACTTGGAATAATCTGCAAGAAGAGCCACTTCTTCTGCCTGGGCAAGCATAGCTTTCTTGATCTCGGCCTCGCTCTCGTTTGAATCCAGTACGCCTTTCTCGATACTCAGCCCCTTACAGCTGATCAGCGCAAGATCCACATTATACTTTTCAATATTGGACTTTGCGAGCTGTCCCTGGAGGGATAATGCCTTTTTATTGAATTCCCCTCCTGTGGAAATGATATTAAAAGACGACTGCTGGAACTCACGAAACAATTCTGTGGAATTTGACACGATCGTGATCTCCTGCGTTTCCGGGATGATCTTCAGCGCCTCCGCAACCGTCGTGCTGGAATCCGCTATGATCGTGCTCTTTCCCTCAAGGAGTTTTGCTGTTTTTCTGGCGATCTCCTGCTTCTCTTTCAGATGTCTGCTCAATCGTCTGTAAAAATGGATGCCCTCCTTCTGGGCGCCTTCATTCCAGATGGCGCCTCCGTGTATCCTTGTCAGTACTCCTTCTGTCTCGAGCTTGTCAAGATCTCTTCTTATTGTTTCTTCAGTCACCCGGCATATCCTGCTTAGATTGCTGACCGTAACTTTCTTCTCGGTCTGGACCGTCTGCCGGATGACCATCAATCGTTCTTTGCCAGCCATGCTTTCTTCCCTTTCCCTGCTTACGGTATTTATCCTGTCTTTCTCTAATAATATACCTTCCGGGTTGGTTTTTGCAAGACTTTTGTCCTGTGAAAGCATGTTATCCTCCTTTAAAACCTGCATTTTCGGGGTTTAAACCCACCGAAACACTCTTCAAAATGCAGACTGTTTCCTTTTTCGCAGTTTACTTTTCGATCTCTTCTGCCAGCTCTCTCATGTAAGATACATCTGCCGGATCCAGATCAAGCTCTGCAGATTTTACATTTTCTTCAATCTGCTCTGCCGTGGTAGATCCGCTCAGGAGGTTCATGAAATCTCCCTGTGCAAGGATCCAGCCAAGCGCAAGATTCGCAATCGTACAGTTGTATTTCTCGCACAGCGGTTTCCATTTGTCCATCATGTCCATAGCAGCCTGCATATTGTCCGGCTGGAACCATTTCTTCGGGATCTGCGCTCCTACCGGTTTGTAGTCCCTTGGCATTGTTCCTGACAGAAGTCCCATCTCGAGGGGCGAATAAGCCTGGATCGTCACGCCGTTCTCACGGCAGCACGGGATGATCTCATCCTCAATGCCGCGGTCGAGTATCGAATATTTCGCCTGAACGATATCCAGTTCGCCCCATTTCAGATACTCTTCGATGTGGTGGATGTCCACATTCGCAGCGCCGATCGCCTTGATCAGTCCCTGCGCCTTAAGGTCGTTGAGCACGTCCATCGTTTTCTCGATCGGCACATAGTACGGAGAACCCTCGACCGACTGCCAGTGTGTCATGTACACATCCACATAATCCGTCCCCATACGTTTCAGAGACTCTTTGATCTCCTTTTTGACCGATTCGCTGTTTAAGTTCTTATAGAGCTGGATGCCGTTTACAACGTTAAACATGTCGCCTTTCATCTCCTGATCCCATGTCACTCCACACTTCGTGATAATAACGAAATCTTCACGGTTCATCCCCTCGAGCGCTTTTCCGAGAATCTTTTCGCTGTTTCCGAAATTATATCCCGGAGCCGTATCGATCAGGTTTACACCTGCTTTCGGAGCTTCCCTGATCGTGTCGATCACAACCTGAAGATCGTGATCGCCGCCCCATGCGGAACCGCCCCCGATGGACCATGTTCCAAGACCGATCCTTGAGATATCAATACCTGTTTTTCCTAATTTCATCGTTTTCATGATCGTTTTTCCTTTCCCTGCATACTGCTTTTTCTATCCAACTGAATCTCCGGCATTACTGCTGAGCATAATACTCTTCGAGCCGCTCCTCCACCTGTTCCCTGCTCTGAACTCCTGTAGTCGCGCCAATGCTCTGGACACTGATGGATGCGGTCACATTTGCAAACTCAGCGCACTCTTTTAAGGACTTTCCTTCCAGCACTGCCGTGATGAATCCGGATGCGAAATTGTCGCCGGCGCCGATCGTGTCGATCGCTGTGATCCCTTTCATGGCAGGGACTTCGAGTACGCTTCCGTCCTGGCTCTTTATATAGCATCCCTTTTTGCCGGTCTTGATGATAACATGCCCGATGCCGCAGCCCATAAATACATCCGCAACATCTTCAAGCTCTGTCCTGCCCGTCATTGCGCAGGCCTCATCATAGTTCGGGAAAAAGTAATCGACATAAGAGAGCGCTTCTTTAATATCGTCGAGTGTTTCGCCAAGTCTGGCCTTGATCATATCCGCACAGATGATCATATTGTTCTCTTTCGCCACCTTGAAGATCTTAACAAGCGCCTTGCAGTCAAGGAGCGGATTATTGAAAATACTTGCCAGAGATAAAATTTTCGCGTCCGGGATACGATCCAGGTCGATGTCGTCGATCGTCATCTTCCAGAGACTCCCGTTACGGTTCGTGACAAATGTGCGCTCGCCGTCTTGCGTCACCAGTCCCACATTGATAGAAGTATCGATGCCCTCTTTTCTCCTGACTCCGGAATAGTCGATCCCGTTTTTCTCACAGTGTTCAATGATAAAATTACCTACCGCGTCTTTTCCCACCATGCTCATCAGTCCGATCTTATGTCCGAGACGCGACATCACTGTCGCCTCGTTGATAGCGTCGCCGCCGATCGTCATAGAGATCTGCTCCAGAGGGCAGGACTCGATGTCAAATATATCTCTGCTGACGGGCTGCAGCGGGATGTCCACGATTGCAGCGCCGACGCAGATCACGTCTAATTTCTTATCCAAATTCCTACTCCGCCTTTCCGTCGTCTCCGAACAGGTAGATCTTCTCCAGCGCGCGCTGTTTTACTGCAGCCCTTACCGCTCTTTCAAGTTCAAGGAACGGCTTGTCAGTGTTTGCCGCTACTGCTGTCATTGCAGCCTGACACAGCTCAGTGTGGATGTTGATCTTGGAGATTCCCAGAGAGATCGCCGTCTTGATATCCTCGTCGCCGATCCCCGATGCGCCGTGAAGTACAAGCGGTACAGATACGGCGTCCCTTACTTTCTCTACAACTTCAAAGTTAAGCTTCGGCTCAGATGTATATACGCCGTGCTGGTTTCCGATAGCGACAGCAAGTGAGTCACATCCTGTTCTCTCTACGAATTCCGCTGCCTGGTTCGGATCTGTGTATTTGTAGCTTGCAAGAGCCTCCTCGTATACCGTCTCATTCCCAACGTGTCCCAGTTCGGCCTCTACCGGTACTCCGAGCGGATGGAAGTAGTCTACCACTTCTTTTGTCAGACGGATATTCTCCTCCAGGTCATATGCAGACGCGTCTCTCATGACAGAGTTCATACCGTGTTTGTAAGCATTCTGCACAATCTCCATGCTGCGTCCGTGATCCCAGTGTGTGATGACCGGAACCGTCGCTTTCTTCGCCATGGAGACCATCATCCAGCAGAAATCTTCAAATGAAGTATTTCCGACAAATCCTGTACCGAATGAAATAATGATCGGAGCCTTCGCCTCCTCGGCAGCATCCATAACGCCCATGAGCATCTCCGCATTCCAAACGTTAAAGTGCGGGATCGCATATTTTCCTTCTGTTGCCTTCTTTTCCCAGTATCTGATATCTGCTAACATACTTTCTTGTTCCTTTCTTTGTATAATCATATTCTGTGCAGGCAGCGGATGCGCTTTTACTGTTCTACTGCCTGCGGGTTCTCATTGCTGTCGGACAGTTCAGTCGCTTACTTTGACAACGCCTTTGATCATCTCTGTCTTTTTGACCGGATCGATGGCATCTTCAAAAGCCTGCTGAACATCTTTGTAATCATAGATATTTGTCACCATATCTTTTACATTAAACTTGCCTGTAGCGATCGCTTCGATCGTCTGCGGGAAGTTATTACAGTAACGGAATGATGTCTGGATCGTCACTTCACGGTTGATCTTAAGGAAATCGATCGGCACCGGTTTGGACTGTGTTCCGACCATCATGATCCTGCCGCCGCGGGCAACGATCTGCACTGCCTGCTGAGCCAGGAATACAGAGCCGCCGCACTCGAACACAAGCTCTACTCCGTGATCTCCATACAGTTCTTCGGAGCGCAGATATGCGACTGTGTCCTGTTCTTTTCCGTTGATCACTCTCTTCGCGCCAAGCTTCTCAGCCAGGTCCAGACGCTTCTCGATCACGTCTACGACGGTGATGTCTGTCGCGCCGAGACTTAAGCATGCCTGGAGTACCATCAGTCCGATGGTTCCTGCCCCCAGAATTACGATGCTCTTCCCGAGTCTCGCCTCTCCCAGGATCGCCGCGTGCATACCGACTGCCGCGGGCTCTACCAGAGCAGCCTCCATTGTCGTCATACCCTCGGGAATATGATACGTCCACTCCTCCGGATGCGTCATATACTGTGTCAGAGCCCCTTTATAGTTTGGCTGTGTCGCCATAAAGTCCACACCCGGGCAGATATTATAACGGCCTGTTTTACAGTAGTCGCATGTATTATCCGGCACGCCCGGCTCGATGAGCACTTTATCCCCTACTTTGAACTTTGTCACTTTAGAGCCGATCGCTGCGACTTCACCGGCCACCTCATGTCCGAGACCGATCTTCTGATTCGGATCTTTCGGAGGAATGAACGGACCGAACTCGAATCCGTGGATATCAGAGCCGCACATACCGACATACTCTACCTTGAGGAGAATCTCGTTCTCCTTTGGTTCCGGGACCGGACACTCCTGGATTTCAAAATGTTTTGGAGTTACTAGAATTGCTTCCGAGTTTTTCATAATCTTTTCCTTTCTTCTTACAAAATACTCTTTCCTGATTGTATCAGTCCGCAGCCGGATCAGTCTACATTACCGATATCTTCCACAGACTCTCCTCTTGTCTCTACGCCGAACACTGCAACGCATACGGCGATGACAATTGCTACGATGGAGATCAGGACGAATACGCCGGCGCTTCCCATTGCACTTGCCGCAATATATGTAACCAGGAACGGGAAGAAAATATTGCTGACACGTCCGATCGCGTTACAGAAACCGGAACCTGACAGTTTCGCTGATGTCGGCCACATCTCCGGCACATACACTGCCGACGCATAACATACATACATGTAAATAACCGTGTTCAGCAGGAACGTTGATACGATCAGCGGCGTCATTGATGTCTGCTGGCTTGTGACGACGCCAAGTACAGCCATGAGGACAAGCAGGATCACGCCTGTCACACGTCTCGGGATCTTATCCATGTAAAGCGAGGCGATAAAGATCCCGAACGGCGCTCCGAAGAGACCGAACATTGTCATAAACTGAGACTGTGAAGTGTCATATCCAAGAGATACGAGCAGGGAAGGCATCCATGTCATCAGTGTATACTGGATCGTGTTCATACCGATCAGGACAAGAGAACCGACGATCGTTCTTCTCAGGAGTTTTCCTTTAAACAGTGCAGAATACGGAAGCTGTTTTACCGGCTTGGGCTCCTCTGTTACCGGCGGAAGGGGTTTGCCTGTGGAAGCCTCGATCTCTTTCTCGATCTTTGTAAGGATCGCATCCGCCTCGTCCACTCTGCCCTGAGCCTCCAGCCATCTCGGAGACTCCGGGAATTTCCTTGCGATCAACACGGTTGCAATGATCGACAGGATGGATGGGATCATATACTGGATCCTCCAGTTTGCGTTCAGGCTCACACCTGTTAAGCCGATCAGGAAAGCGATACCGTTGCTGACCGGATGAGACCAGTTTCCGATGAAAGAGTTACGGCTTGACCATGTCCCGCGGTTTCTGCCCGGCACATACTCTGTAAATCCTGCAAACAGAACGACCAGAAGAGCTCCCAGTCCGAATCCCTGAATCAGTCGGAATGCATACAGTACATATACGTTCGGGGAAATCGCGCCTCCGATCATAGCAATAATATGTATGATTTCATACAGCATGATACTTTTTTTACGTCCTATCCTGTCGCCGATAGGACCTCCGACCAGCGCTCCGAAGAGCTGTCCCGCCGTATAAGTCGTCCCCCACATTGCGAGAAGCGTCGTGCCCGGCTCCAGCCAGTGAAGTTCGTTCAGCAATACGTTCTGCACAGATCCTCCGATCGCGTTCGACCAGCATACAAGGAGGGCAAACGCTGTAATAAGCCACATTTTAATGTGCCAGCCTGAATTCGGGAGGCGATCCAGTCTCGCACCGATATTCGCGCTTTTTGTATTAGATGCCATGTTTTTTCCTCTCTTCCTTTCTTTTTTATATCCCGCGGCACGTCAGGCAGAAACACAGCCGTGCCGCCGCTTTGTTTAACGTTTCAGTTCTTTTAGTTCCTCGTCCACTTCCTTCTGCATGATCTCCCATGCTTTGCGGATATCAGGATCTTTATTCCACAGCGCCGGCGGTCCCAGCACGACCATATCCGCCCCCGCTTCACAGAGCGGAGCATACACTCCGGCATTCATGGAGCCGTCAGCCTCGATCAGGAAATCGAGCCCCATCTCTTCTCTCCACTGTACGAGCGTACGGATCTTGTCGTACATCTGCGTGATGACCTTCTGTCCCGCATACCCTGCGTCCACGATCATGATCGTCACCTTTGACAGCAGTGGCAGATAATAGCGGATCGCCTCCAGCGGCGCGGCGGGATTCAGAGCGATTCCCGCCTTGCAGCCAAGAGAGAGGATTTTGTTGATCGTGACGAAAGCATCACTCTCAATACAGTCGGTATGCGGGGTGATATAATCTGCTCCTGCCTCCGCACACGCTTCGATGTAGTCCTGTGGATGTCTGATCATCAGATGGGCGTCCATCGGCTTTTTGACCACTTTCTTCAGAACAGCCATGAAGTCGGGGCCGACGCCGAACGTCTTAACGTAATTCCCGTCTTTGATATCAATATGCAGAAAGTCTGCATGTTCGTCGATATATCTGACCTGATTTTCAAAATCATACAGGTCGCAGCATCCCATCGATGGAGCCAGTAAAAGTTTCTTTTCCATTGGGATTACTCCTCGTCGTCAAAATCATAGTGGAAGATTACCTTGATCGCTTCTTTCCTTGCCATTGCGTCAAATCCTTCCTCGTACTGTGACAGACCGAGTCTGTGTGTGATCATCGGCTGTACCTTGATCTGTCCGGACGCCAGCAGGCGGATCGCATTTCTCCAGGAAGTAGAGTCATACGCCATATGGCCGATGATGCTCTTGTTCCAGGATGTGATATCGTTGATAGAGAACTCAAGTGGTTTGAAGCCCATGCCGACACGTACGACTTCACCGTTTGGACGGAGCATCTCAATCGCCTGTTTCAGAGCGATGTTCGCACCGGAGCACTCGATCACGAGCCCAAGGTTGTCTCTTCCGCAGATCTCGGTACATCTCTTGACAACATCCTCTTTGGAGCCGTTTACCACATGTGTGGCGCCGACTTCGAGCGCAACGGGGAAACGTGTCGCAACATCTTCGTCGAGTCCTACCATTACGATGTTGACAGCTCCCATGATTCTTGCGATCTGCACGGAGAAAAGTCCGAGCGGGCCTGTTCCGAATACGACGACGTCCTGTCCCGGGAGAAGGTGGCTCTGCTGAGCGACAGCCTTGTATGCGTTGCAGATCGGATCGAGCACTGCGGCCTCTTCATATTTTACGTTCTCAGGGATCTCCCAGATAGCATGTTTGTGGATCGCGAGGATCTCTCCCGGAACCTTGCAGTATTTGGAGAATCCCCCGCCCCATGTATTGTTGTCAAGTCCTAAGTTTACTTTTTCTTCACAGCAAAGGAAGTCTCCCTGCTCGCAGGCCGGGCAGACGCCGCACACATGAGCGCTGTTGTCAGATACAACTCTCTGTCCGACTTTCCAGTCTTTTACGTTCTCACCTACTTCTACGATGTCGCCTGCGAACTCATGTCCGCGGATGGAGTTGAATTCGTCTGAGCCGTTGTCTACTCTCCAGTGTTTCATATCGGCTCCGCAGATCGCTGCAGCTTTGATCTCAATGATGATATCATCCGGGCCGCAGGTCGGCTTAGGTACGTCGATCATTTTGTATCCGCCAAATTCTTTTCCAAACCTTGCTATTGCTTTCATCTCTTAAATCTCCTCTTCACTTAAAACTTTGCCGGGGTATCCCCGTTCTTTGTTACTTGTTTCCGGCCGGAAACTTTATTTTTTTATCTGTCTGTATTTTATTACTTTTCTTTGTTTCAGTCAATATTGTTCTTTGTTTTAAAGATTTTTCAGCACTTTATCTATCTTTGTTTTTCTGAAACCCACTTTTTACGTTTTTGTTTTTTGTTGTTTTTGGATATTTTGCACAATATCTTCTTTGTTTCACAGCTTCCAGGCGCGTAAGCCACAGAAATCATGATCATATCAAAAAAGCAGGGCGGAAAACAGGGGAGAGACGGA
>CASFID010000054.1 GCA_949294665.1 uncultured Eubacteriales bacterium | reverse complement strand
TTAGTCTTTCTTTTTATTATACCATAACGAGCACAAACAAGCACTAATAATTTCAAAAAATTTGACAAAAAAAGAGAGCCAAAATGGCTCAACCATGAGGATTAATCATTACACTATTAATGAGAAAGTGTCAAAGACCCGTGTGATCGTGACAGTATTGTATCTGAGGATGCGGGGATAGGATATACCGAGGAACGGGAGCGCTCGAAAAAGTTCACGCATTTTTGCTGAGAATACTTTTAAAATCTGTTGATTTCTGCTAAAATATAGTGATGCAGATCGTAAGAGCGGGCTTACCGGACTCTATCCTGCCGCAAAGGGGCGGTATGGTGTGAGCTGTCCCGCTCTTTTGTGATGCTGATACAGGGACCGGCCGCACAACGGGAAGACGCCGGACCATATGAAGTGGAAAGGAAGATAAAGATGCCAAGATTAAATGAAAACTATCTGAACGTACAGGACAGCTATCTCTTTGCAGAGATTGCCCGCCGTGTGAAAGTCTATGAGGAAGAGCATCCTGATAAAGCAGGAAATATCATCCGTCTGGGGATCGGAGACGTAACCCGCCCGCTCACGAAGAGCGCTGTGGAGGCTCTTCACGAAGCGGTCGACGAGCAGACCTCATCTGAAACGTTCAGGGGATACGGACCGGAGCAGGGATATGAATTCGTGCGCAGGGCCGTCTCGGACTATTATAAGAGAAACAACGTCTCTGTCGACGAGAATGACATATTCATCTCCGACGGAGCAAAGAGTGATACGGGAAATATCACGGAGCTCTTTGCAAAAGACAATGTGATACTGGTCCCCGATCCCGTATATCCGGTGTATGTTGACACGAATACGATGGACGGGAAACAGATCATCTATATGAACGGAACAGAGGAAAATGATTTCCTGCCGATGCCTGACGACAGCGTAAAGGCAGATATCATATACCTGTGTTCTCCCAATAACCCGACCGGTGCATGCTATAACAAAGAGCAGTTGAAAGCATGGGTGGACTATGCGCTTGCAAATGAGGCGGTGATCCTTTTTGACGCGGCTTATGAGGCGTTTGTGTCAGAACCCGAACTGCCTCGCAGCATCTATGCGGTAGAAGGAGCAAAGAGATGTGCCATTGAGTTCGGCTCCCTGTCGAAGACAGCAGGATTTACAGGCACGAGATTCTCTTATACCGTAGTTCCCAAAGAGCTGGTGTTCACCTCCTCGAACGGCGGACAGATGAGCCTGCATGATATGTGGAACAGACGACAGTCCACCAAGTTCAACGGTACGCCGTATATCATCCAGCGCGCGGCAGAGAAGGTGTTCTCGGAAGAAGGCATGAAGGAATGCATGGAGAATATTTCCTATTATATGGAAAACGCCCGCGTGATCGCGGAGACTCTCAGAAAGAAAGGAATCTCCTTTACAGGCGGCGTGAACTCGCCGTACATCTGGTTCAAATGTCCGGACGATATGGAGTCATGGGAACTTTTTGACTACCTGCTGGAGAATATCCAGGTGGTCGGCACGCCGGGCGCGGGCTTTGGCGTAAACGGGAAGAATTACTTCCGCCTGACGTCATTTGGCACGCACGAAAAGACCAGAGAAGCAATGGAGCGGTTTGACGGACTGTTCTAGGCGCAGACAGAAAGGTTTACAGACCAGGATTTCCCGCAGAAGACGGATGGGAAGAATTCTTTCCGGCTTCTGCGGGATTTTTTCGGCGTTTTCTTTGGGAAATCTTTAGAATTTATTGCGTATAACTTAAGCAATATTATATTGACATTCTATATTATACAAAATATAATATAGAAAACAGTACAATATGAAAGGGTGGTTGCATGGTATTCAATACAGGTGCAGCGCTTCTGGATGCGATCGTGCTGGCTGTAGTCTCCCGGGAGGACGAGGGAACATACGGATACAAGATCACTCAGGACGTACGGAAGATCATCGACGTGTCGGAATCGACATTATATCCGGTCCTCAGGCGGCTGCAGAAAGACGAGTGCCTGGAAGTGTATGACAGACAGTTTGACGGGAGGAACAGGCGGTATTACAAGGTGACCTCCCGCGGGATGGCACAGCTTGGCCTCTACAGGTCAGAGTGGAAAAAGTATATTCAGAAGATCAACGCAATATTTGAGGGAGGTGTGACTGCATGAACCGTATGGAATTTATGGCTGAACTTGAGAGACTGCTCGCAGATATGCCGGACGAAGAGCGACAGGCGGCGGTTCAGTACTATGCAGATTATTTCGCGGATGCCGGTGTGGAGAACGAATCAGAGGTTATAAAAGAACTTGTGAGCCCCGCGAAAGTGGCCGAATCTATCAAGGCCGACTACTATGGGACGGAATTTAATGAAGAAAAGTTTGACCGCAAAGACTATATGGAGAAATACGGCCAACGCTCTTCCGCGGGGAGAGACGGCGGACAGGGAACAGCCGGGGCGTATGGCGGAACAGGCCCTGATACAATGGGAAACGAAGACGGACAGGAAAAGAAACCATGGACCGGCAATGGGCTGAAGATACTGCTCATCATACTGATCGCGATCGTTGTATGGCCGGTATCGCTTGCGGTCCTGTCGGTGGCCGCAGGCTTTGGGATCGCTGCAGTCAGTATATTTGCCGCGCTGGTGGCGGCATCAGTCATAGTTGTGATAACGGGAGTGGTCACAGTTATAGCAGGGATCGCTCTCCTGCTGGCAGTTCCGCCCGCAGCGTCTGTCACAGTGGGGATCGGGCTGCTGATATTTGTTCTGGGGCTGATAGCAACAGCAGGAACAGTGAAACTCTGCATCATAGTATATCCGGCGATGTTAAGAGGGATTGTAAATCTGTGCAGACGTCCATTCTACGGGAAGGCGGTGTAGAAGATGAAAAAACGATGGAAAGTATTCTGGATCCTCTGTGCGGTGATCGCATCGCTGGGGATTCTGCTGACGGCTGCGGGAATGTCTCTCGGCGGTCTGGTGATTCTCCGCGATGTGGAAGAAAATGGGTTTGACGGTACGTGGCTGGACCGCATCCTGGGCAGAACAGTCACTGCGCTTAAAGAAGATACGCATCTGCCGGATGTGGAGGACAGCTCCGCCTCCGGGGGAGGATATGTGGCTGGTGAACCCGATGGGGAGACGATCCACCTTTACGAAGACGTAAGATCGCTCTCCCTGGAGGTAGGAGGGCTGGGAGTGTGCATGCTTCCTTATGACGGGGAAGACATTCTTGTAGATGCGTCCGATATACGTGCCGATCTTCGGAAATACATTGTTGTCTCACAGGATAAGACAGAGCTTGATATAGAACTGAAAAATAATAAATGGAATACAAATGACAGCGGCATGTTGTACATCAGCATTCCGAGCGGCGCATATTATGAAACGGTTTCTGCGGATGTGGGGGCAGGTTTCCTTGAAATGCAGGATCTTAAGGCGGAAGAGGTCTCTTTAAATGTGGGGGCTGGACAGATCATCACCGAAGATATCACCGCGGAGACTGTAGAAGCTTATTGTGGCGCGGGACAGATCACCCTGTCGGGCGATGTGGGAAACGCAGCGGATATTGAGTGCGCTCTGGGTGAGGTGCTGTTCACACTGACAGGCACGTCAGACCTGTATAACTATGAACTGGCGTGTGGAGTGGGAGAACTTATTTTTGACGGTGAGGCATACAGTGGATTGACAAATACAGTAAATACTGACAATGGAAGCAGCCGAACGATCAGCGCGGACTGTGCGATAGGCAGAATAGAAATATCGTTTGAACAGAAATAGGAGGTAATAAATATGTCAGAGAAAAGACTATATCGTTCGAGGACCAGCAAAATGCTCTGCGGAGTGTGCGGAGGGATCGGAGAGTATTTTAATATCGATCCTACTCTGATCCGCCTTGCATTTGTACTGTTTGGATGTACAGGCGGCGGTATACTGGCTTATATTATCGCGGCGATCATTATACCGGACCGCCCGGAATGAGAGACAGATCAACCTGCACCGCCGTCGGAGAGAAGATGAGGCGGCGGATGTGCGCAGAGGCGAAAACAAAAGAGAAAGAAGAGAGCCGGACAGGATCCTACTGTCCGGTTTTTGCATGTATAACCCGGAAGATTTCGGGCAATACTCCAGAAAAACGGAAAGAAGTGATAGTATGGCAAAGAAAAAGGAAAAGAAGATCGATCTTAGGAATCTGGAGCCGGACGAAAAATTAAAATATGAAGTGGCAGAAGAACTGGGACTGCTCGACCGGGTGATGTCAGACGGCTGGAAATCACTTACCTCAAAAGAGACAGGACGCATCGGAGGTATGGTGACCAGAAAGAAACGACAGGAAGCAGTGAAAGAAAATAATTAAAAAATGATAAAAGAGAATCGGTAAAACTTTACAAAAAACTGTAGATTTGGTAAAATTGTTCAACTGGGGAGACTATAGGTGATGTAGTTATGGAAGAAAGAATAGAAGTCCTGGGGATCACAATGGACTGTCTCAGCGCGAAAGAGACGATGCTGCGCGCTATGCAGTTTCTTGAGGACGACTCAGTTGATACGATCGAGATAATGACGATGGACACACTGATGGGCTGCCGCGACAACGAAGAGTGGAGGGCCTGGCTTAGCGGGGCAAAGATCGTTCTCCCGGGAGAAGCCGAGATACTCGAGGCGGCAGATATCCATGATGCAGTGAGACTCAGAGAGACAGAGGGAAGGATATTTCTTAAAATGTTTATGAAATATCTCCAGAAGAACCATAAGAGAGTTTACCTTCTGGCGGAATCGGAAGAAGAACTCGGACAGGCTGAGGGAGCGATCCGAAGATATAACCGCGGGATACGCATCTCAGGTCATGCTCTGCTCAGCGGGGAAGACGCCAGAGAAGAAGAGGTGATAAATGACATCAACGGGACGGAGACGGACTGTATCCTCTCGGTGCTTTCGTCGCCTTATCAGGAATCTTTCATCGGCAGGAACAGAACTCTGCTCAACATAAAACTCTGGTTTGGCTGCGGTCCCATGCTTGTAAGAAGTTATGATGACCGGATGATAGTTCAGAAGATCAGACATTTCTTCAGGAAGACGATGTTCCGTCGCCAGGTAGAACGACAGCAGAAAGAAAAGTAGATGGAGAGACAAAAGATAAATAATTCAGAAAATTTTCTGGCCTCCCGTCTTTTGTGAAGAATGCATAGGCAAAAAATATGAATTTTTTGTAAAAAATTTGAGGAAGTGCATAAAAAAAATGGATTTCCTCTTTCTTTTTTTGCTGTTTTGCCTTAATATAGAAAACGTGAACGATTCATTAGGATATTATGTGGGTTCGGAATTTGTGGAAAATGTACATGCGCGTATCGGAGGAGTGGAGGGAACAGAATGATTTCTAATCAGATATTACAAAATACGATTGATGGACTAAAAGGAATCTCAAGAGTCGATTTTTGCGTTTTGGACACAGAGGGAAAAGAACTGGCCGCGACATTTGACAGTGTGCAGGACCGCGGTGAGGCGGTGCTTTCTTTCGTAGAGTCGCCTGCGGACAGTCAGGTGATACAGGGCTGCCAGTTTTTTAAGATATTTGACGAGCAGAGACTGGAATATGTCCTCCTTGCAGACGGTGACAGTGAGGACGTCTATATGCTCGGAAAAATCGCGGCTTTTCAGATACAAAGTCTGCTGACCGCCTATAAGGAGAGATTTGACAAAGATAATTTTATCAAAAATTTACTTCTGGATAATCTGCTCCTGGTCGATATTTATAACCGCGCAAAAAAATTACATATTGACACAGAGGTAAAACGTGTTATCTTTATTATTGAGACATCGCACGAAAAGGATAATGCCGCTCTCGAAAATGTGAGGAGTCTGCTCGGCGGCAAGTCGAAAGATTTCATCACCGCTGTTGATGAGAAGAATATCATCGTAGTCAAGGAACTCTCGGAGAAAGACGGGAACAGAGAACTTGAGAAGATGGCGAAGGAGATGCTGGATACACTCCACAGCGAGGGAGAGGAGGAGAGGATCCGCATTGCATACGGGACCATCGTAGGCGATATCAAAGAGGTTTCCAAATCTTACAAAGAGGCTAAACTTGCGCTGGACGTAGGCAAGATATTCTTTGACGAGAAAGATATCGTGGCATTTACGACTCTTGGCATCGGGCGTCTGATCTACCAGCTCCCGATCCCGCTGTGCAAGATGTTTATCAAAGAGATTTTCGAGGGGAAATCTCCGGATGATTTTGATGAGGAGACATTGACGACGATCAATAAGTTCTTTGAGAACAGTCTCAATGTATCAGAAACGTCCAGACAGCTTTATATTCACAGAAATACTCTCGTATACAGGCTGGATAAGCTTCAGAAAAGCACTGGCTTGGACCTTCGTGTTTTCGAGGATGCTATCACATTCAAGATTGCGCTGATGGTCGTAAAATATATGAAGTATATGGAATCTCTCGAGTATTGATGCACAGCGTGTCATGTGAGGAACACAGGGCAGGGGCAGACGCACGAAGTCCGCAGGGGAACTGCGGGGGAGATCTGCCGTATACCGGGGAGTATGGATAAGTAATCAGGAGGGACATATGATCGAATTAAGAAAGGTGACGAAAGAATATTCCAAGGGCAATGCCGCTCTTAACGGGATATCTGTGAAGATCGAACGGGGAGAGTTCGTTTTTATCGTCGGTGACAGCGGATCAGGGAAATCTACGCTGATCAAGCTGATCATGAAGGAACTGAATCCGACGGAGGGAACGATCATCGTAAACGGTCAGAACTTAAACAGGATGAGACACCGCAATATTGCGAGGTACAGAAGAGGTCTTGGAGTAGTCTTTCAGGATTTCAGATTACTCAAAGACAGGAACATCTATGAAAATATTGCTTTTGCTCTGCGTGTGACAGAGACGCCTACGAGGATCATCAAGAAGAAAGTCCCCGCGGCGCTCTCGCTGGTCGGACTTGCGCAGAAGTATAAATCGTTTCCCAGGGAACTCTCAGGCGGGGAGCAGCAGCGTGTCGCCATCGCGAGAGCCCTTGTGAATGAGCCTGCCATCCTGCTGGCTGATGAGCCGACAGGAAACCTCGATCCGACAAACTCGTGGGAGATCATGAGTATCCTGAAAGAGGCAAACGAGCGTGGAACGACTGTGCTCGTCGTTACGCATAACCAGGAGATCGTAAACGAGATGAACGAACGAGTGATCACGATGAAACAGGGCGTGATCGTCAGTGATGAACAAAAAGGTGGGTATATAAATGAGGATTAGTACACTTGGATACGTAGGAAAACAGGGTATTAAGAATATCTGGAGGAACAAGATGTTTTCACTCGCATCCATTGCGACGATGTCAGCTTGTATCTTCCTGTTTGGATTATTTTTCTCGATTCTCGTAAACTTTCAGTATATTATAAGAACTGCCGAGGAAGGGGTCGCCATTACCGTATTCTTTAACGAGGATGCGACGGATGAGCAGAAACAGGCGATCGGCGAGCAGCTTGCAGAGCATGAGGGCGTCTCGGATGTCCGCTATGTGTCCGCTGAGGAGGCATGGGAGGAGTTCCAGAAAGAGTATTTCGGAGACAACCCGGAACTGGCGGAGGGATTCAAAGACGATAACCCTCTGGCAAGTTCTGACAACTATGAAGTATATATGCAGACAATAGATGGCGACGACCAGAGTCTGGTGGCAAGGAGTCGTTCGCTTTCCGCGACACAGAACGAACTGGTCGAGTTTGCTCAGAGTCTGGACGGAGTCCGTGAAGTCAATAAATCAGACGTAGTGGCTAACACGCTCTCAAGTGTGAATACACTTGTGGCGATCGTTTCTATCGCTATCATAATCATACTGTTTGGTGTGTCGATCTTCCTGATCAGTAATACGGTCACGATGGGTATCACCGTACGAAAGGAAGAGATTGCGATCATGAAATATATAGGCGCAAAGGACTTTGTGGTCCGGTCGCCGTTTGTGATCGAAGGTCTTATCATTGGTCTTTTCGGTGCGGCTATACCGCTTACACTGCTGTATTTCCTCTATGACAAGGCTGTACAGTACATTATGTCGAGATTCAGTATCCTTCAGAATATCATTGATTTCCTTCCGGTGGGCTCTGTATATCAGATCTTGCTCCCGATCGGACTTGCAATGGGTATCGGCATCGGATTCCTTGGAAGTTTCTTTACTGTGCGCAAGCATCTGAAAGTATAGAATGTGCGGCAGATCAGACGTTTTCGGGATGTATGCCGGTGTGTGCACCGCATATAGATAAATCAGGGGAGGACAAAGTGGAGAAAAGTCAGTTCCGCTTTGTCCTCTCTTTCATTCGGTATTATGGGAGGCGTGACAGAGATGACAGATCAGAACAAAGAAAGAAAAGGAAGATTCAGTCTCGGAGTGCTTACCGGAGCTCTGAGCGCAATGATCATTATATGCGGCGGAGCAGGTGCCGTGAGATTGTTCTCCGAGATCCGGAACGGAGATTATACATCAGAGAATGTGACAGAATCAGATGTAAATGAAAAACTGGATCAGATAAACGGCCTGATCGAAGACTATTATCTGTACGAGGATGATATCGACGAGGACGCTCTGATAGACGGTATTTATTCCGGCTATGCGGAGGCTTTGGGCGATCCGTACACAGAATATTATGATGAAGAACAGACAGAAGCGCTCTACGAATCCACCAGCGGGGAATTCTCGGGAATCGGAGCTACGATGTCCCAGAACATAGACAGCGGAGAGATCTCCGTGAGCAATGTATACGAAGGTTCACCGGCGGATAAAGCAGGACTGAAGCAGGGAGACATTATTTATCAGGTCGACGATCACCCGACGTCAGGGCGGGACCTCGAGACGGTGGTGTCATGGATTAAAGGCAAACAGGGAACGGACGTAGTCCTGCACGTGCTAAGAGGTGATGAGGAGATCGAACTGACGGCTACCCGGGATATCATCGAGGTGCAGACGGTGACCAGCGAGATGAAAGACGATCAGATCGGCTATATCGCAGTGAGTGAGTTCGACAGCGTGACGTACGATCAGTTTGCAGAGGCGCTTGAAGATCTGGAAACACAGGGGATGCAGGGCCTTGTTATTGACCTGAGAGGCAATCCCGGCGGGAGTCTCTCGACTGTTACGGATATGCTGCAGCTTCTCCTGCCAGAAGGTACTATCGTATCTACAAAGGATAAGTACGGAAACACCGAGGAGATCACATGTGACGGAACTCATGAATTTACAAGGCCTCTGGCTGTTCTGGTGAACCAGTACAGTGCAAGCGCTTCCGAAATATTCAGCGGAGCGGTCCAGGACTACGGGACCGGGACGATCGTCGGCATGACGACCTACGGAAAAGGCGTTGTGCAGCAGCTGATGGATCTTGGAGACGGAACGTGTCTGAAGATCACTATTGCGGAGTATTATACGCCGAACGGCAGGAGCATCAACGGAACAGGCGTGAAACCTGATGTGGAAGTAGAGTATGAGTATGACGAGGACGATCACGAGGCGGACAATCAGCTGCAGAAAGCTCTGGAAGTCGTGCGGGAAGAGATCGGACAGGAGTGATATCTCAGCAGTAAAAGGATTCAGATTCATATCAATATGACTGCGCAATCGGAAATTGTACTGTGAGAAATGCAAGACTAGATCACAGAACTTGCAAAAAGGGGCTTGCAATTTGAAATACAGTGTGGTAATATGGGATACAAATTTTAACAGACTAAAGTGTTGAAATTGAAAAAGGCAATGAACAAGACTCTGGTTTTCAGAAACTGACAGGAAGCAGGCGTCACCGACTGAGAGCGCCGGACAGTGGAGAAGATCAAGGGAACACTTGGGAGCTGACCGTCTGAACAGATGCAGCAGCACAGAGTAGGGCGGTACGTGGAGCATACGTTACATGCAAAGAGTGGAACCCTGATCACTTGGTGAGGTATTTTCGAGCCTAGAGAGCAAGAACTTCCGAAGATCACTTGGTGAGGGTTCAATGCGGGTGGTACCGCGGATTTTATCTTGATAATTTCCGTCCCGGGATACTTAAGTATCCCGGGGCTTTTTTATTTCTCCGGGATACAGCATCTGAAAGTACCAGTTCGGCTTTGTGAATGGCGCGGGCTGAACGGGTACTGTGATATTATGTCGTGAGAAACACGGCATATCAGGGGAAAGGAGAAATAAAAATGGAACTGGTAAAAGGAGTAAAGAAAACAGAAACTTTGGAACTTGCAGATCTGCTTAAGGAAGATGTGAAAGGACAGACAGTTAAGGTAAACGGAGCTGTCCACACAATCCGCGACATGGGTACGGTGGCTTTTGTGATCCTCAGAAAACGCGGCGGCCTTGTACAGTGTGTGTATGAGAAAGGTGTGTCAGATTTTGATATCAAGGATGTAAAAGAAGCTGCCACAGTAGAAGTTACAGGTGTTGCGGCGGAATCAGAGAAAGCTCCTCACGGCATTGAAATACGTCTCACAGGAATCCGCATCTTAAGCGAACCGGCGGCGCCTATGCCTCTGCCGATCGCAAAATGGAAGCTGAATACTTCACTTGAGGCAAAGCTGAACTATCGTCCGATCTCTCTTAGAAACTTAAGAGAGAGGGCAAGATTCCGGATTCAGGAAGGACTTGTAAGAGGATTCCGCGATTTCCTTTACGGCGAGGGATTTACAGAAATCCATACGCCGAAGATCGGTGCTAAGAGCGCAGAGGGCGGCGCAAACCTCTTCCGTCTGGAGTATTTCCACCGGCCGGCGATCCTGCAGCAAAGCCCCCAGTTCTACAAACAGATGATGGTCGGGGTATTTGACAGAGTATTTGAGACAGCCCCGGTATTCCGCGCGGAGAAACATAATACAAAGCGTCATCTGAACGAATATACGAGCCTTGACTTTGAGATGGGATACATCGACGGGTTTGAGGATGTGATGGCGATGGAGACCGGATATCTCCAGTATACGATGAAACTTCTTGAAAAAGAGTATGCGGACGAGATCAGGATACTCGGGATTGAAATCCCAAAGACAGAAGATATTCCTGCAGTGCGTTTCGATGAGATCAAGAAACTCGTATCAGAGGAGTACGGACGGAAGATCAGAAGTCCGTATGATCTGGAACCGGAAGAGGAAGTGCTGATCAGCAGATACGCAAAGGAAAAATGGGATGCGGATTTCGTGTTCGTCACACATTATCCGTCAAGGAAGCGCCCGTTCTATGCGATGGACGATCCGGAAGATCCGACATATACGCTGAGTTTCGACCTTCTGTTCAGAGGGATGGAGATCACGACAGGAGGACAGCGTATCCATGATTACGAGAGTCTGCTTGCCAAGATGGAGCAGCGCGGCATGACAGAAGAAGGAATGGAGCAGTATCTGAGCACATTCAAATACGGCATGCCGCCTCACGGCGGACTGGGAATCGGACTGGAACGTCTGACAATGAAACTGACAGGCGATGACAATGTCCGTGAGACGACATTGTTCCCGAGAGATATGAGCAGACTGGAACCATAAGGCAGTATGTACACAGATCGGAGAAAGGAGAGACGGTCATGGCAAACAAGATATCAGACGAAACTATCGAGTATGTCGGAATTCTGGCGAAGCTCGAGTTATCAGATACAGAAAAAGAAGCTGCGAAAGCTGACATGGAGAAGATGCTGGACTACATTGATACACTGAATGAACTGGATACATCGGGAATAGAGCCGATGTCCCATGTATTTCCGGTAAACAATGTATTCCGTGAGGATGTGGTGACAAACGGTGACGGCAGGGAAGAGACTCTGGCGAACGCACCGCAGAGAAAAGAGGATACCTTTGAGGTGCCGAGAACAATCGGCTGAGACAGAGCGGATCATGACAGAAAGGCGGCATAGATTATGGAAATATTAGAACTTACAGCCCTGGAGCTGGGGAAAAAGATAAAAGCCGGCGAGATCACGGTGCGAGAAGCCGTTCAGGCAGCGATTGACCGTGCAAAGGAAGCTGAGCCGGTGATCAACAGTTACGTGACACTGGACGAGGCAGGAGCATTCGCGCAGGCGGAAGAGATCCAGAAAAAGATCGATGCAGGCGAACTGACCGGACCGCTGGCAGGCGTACCTGTTGCAGTAAAGGATAATATGTGTATCAAAGGACAGCTTACGACATGCAGTTCTAAGATACTTTCAAATTTCAAACCTGCGTATACTGCTGAGGCGGTGGAAAATTTAAAGAAAGCCGGGGCAGTGATCATCGGAAAGACAAACATGGATGAATTTGCCATGGGAAGCACTACTGAGACGTCCTATTACGGACCGACAAAAAACCCGCACAACACAGCGCATGTGCCCGGCGGTTCCTCCGGCGGCTCCTGCGCGGCGGTAGCGGCGGGTGAATGTTTCGGCGCACTCGGGTCGGATACGGGCGGTTCCATCAGACAGCCCAGTTCCTTCTGCGGTGTGGTCGGTCTGAAGCCGACCTATGGAACAGTTTCCAGATACGGACTGGTCGCTTACGGATCGTCGCTGGATCAGATCGGGCCGATTGCGAAAGATGTATCTGACTGCGCGGCATTTCTCGAGGCGATCGCATCCCACGATCCGAAAGACAGTACATCTATAGACCGGGATGACTATGATTTTACAAGCGCTCTTGAGAATAATGTAAAAGGCCTGAAGATCGGTATACCAAAAGACTATATGGGAGACGGCCTTGATCCGGAAGTAAGAAAGGCAGTCCTGCGGGCGGCAAAAGTACTGGAAGAAAATGGTGCGGTTGTTGAGACATTTAATCTGGGACTTGTGAAATATGCGATCCCGGCATATTATACGATCGCTTCCGCGGAGGCCAGCTCCAATCTGGAACGTTTTGACGGCGTGAAATACGGCTATCGGACAGAGGAATACGAAGGACTTCACAATATGTATAAGAAGACCCGTTCCGAGGGATTCGGCCCGGAAGTAAAACGCCGTATCATGCTCGGCTCATTTGTGCTCAGCTCCGGATATTATGATGCGTATTATCTGAAAGCTCTCCGCACAAAAGCGCTGATCAAAAAGGAATTTGATAAAGCATTTGAGTATTACGATATTATTCTGGGGCCGGCAGCGCCGACGACAGCACCCGAGCTGGGAAAAAGTCTGAGCGATCCGCTGAAGATGTATCTTGGAGATATTTATACGATCTCGGTGAATCTTGCAGGTCTCCCGGGAATGACAGTACCGGCAGGAAAGGATGAAAACGGCCTTCCTATCGGAATGCAGCTGATCGGAAATGCATTTGAGGAGAAAACACTGATCCGGGCGGCATACACTTATGAATGCGCGACAGGAAAACAGTATGAGACAATGGCGGATATCAGTAAAGCAGCGGCAGAAAAGGAGGTGCCTGGCCATGTCAAAACAGTATGAGACAGTCATCGGACTTGAGGTCCATATCGAGCTGGCGACGAAGACAAAGATCTTCTGCGGATGCAGCACGGAGTTTGGAAGCGCGCCCAATACTCATACCTGTCCGGTGTGTACGGGTATGCCCGGATCACTTCCGGTGCTTAATAAACAGGTGGTAGAATATGCCATGGCGCTCGGACTTGCGGCAAATTGTAAGATCACACAGGTGTGTAAGTTCGACCGGAAGAATTATTTTTATCCGGATAACCCGCAGAACTACCAGATCTCCCAGCTCTATCTTCCGATCGCGAGAGACGGATATGTGGAGATTGATACGCAGACAGGAAAGAAAAAAGTCCGCATTCATGAGATGCATATGGAAGAGGATGCGGGAAAACTGGTTCACGATGAATGGGATGATACTTCCCTTGTAGATTACAACCGAAGCGGCGTTCCTCTTGTGGAAATCGTCTCCGAACCGGATATGCGCTCTGCTGACGAGGTGATCGCGTATCTGGAGAAGCTGCGTATGACCGCGCAGTATCTGGGGGTGTCAGACTGTAAGCTCCAGGAAGGCTCTATGAGGGCGGATGTGAACCTGTCTGTCCGTGAAGTCGGATCGGAGACTTTTGGTACAAGAACCGAGATGAAAAACCTGAACTCATTCAAGGCTATCGCCCATGCCATTGAGGGTGAACGGCAGAGACAGATCGAACTTCTCGAAGAAGGAAAAGAAGTCATTCAGGAGACGAGAAGATGGGATGACAATAAGGAACATTCCTATGCAATGCGTTCCAAGGAGGACGCGCAGGATTATCGTTATTTCCCGGAGCCGGATCTTGTGCCGATCGTGATAAGCGACGAGTGGATCGCGAAGATCAAAGCGCGCCAGCCGGAACTTCGTCCCGAGAAGCTGGAGCGGTACAAGAAGGAATTCGATATTCCGGAATATGATGCTGAGCTTATCACAGAGTCAAAGAAAGTGGCGGATCTCTTCGAGGCGACGGTTGAACTGTGCGGGAAGCCGAAGAAAGCGGCAAACTGGATCATGGGAGATACGTTCCGTCTGATGAAAGAAAAGGGCATGGAACCGGAAGACCTGAAATTTTCACCGGAGCATCTGGCAAAGCTCATTGAGATGACTGATGCGGGAACCATCAGTGCCGCTGTTGCGAGAAAAGTTTTTGAACAGATCTTTACGGATGATGTGGATCCGGAGAAATATGTGGAAGAAAACGGGCTTAAGACAGTGAACGACGAGGGCGCTATCAAAGATGCAGTCGAGAAAGTCCTTGCAGATAATCCGCAGGCAGTTGCAGATTATAAGGGCGGCAAGCAGAAAGCTTTCGGAGCGCTTATGGGACAGAGCATGAGAGCGCTGAAAGGAAAAGCCGATCCGGCGGCTGTGACAAAGATGATAAAAGAGATGCTGGAACAGTAAAAATTCCAGTAAGATAAAGAAAAGGTCTGCCATACCGCTTAACGGTGTAACAGACCTTTTCTCTATTCCGGGCTTTCATTTACAACTGCTGTTTATAGTAACTGAAGAAATCAGCAATCTTTCCCGTTGCCTCTTTGAGCACCTCGATCCGGGGCAGATAGACAACCCGGAAGTGATCCGGCTGTTTCCAGTTGAAGCCGCCGCCGTGGATCAGGAGAATCTTTTTATCCCGGAGCAGATCAAGGGCGAACTGCTCGTCGTCTGTGATATTGAACTTCTTCACATCCATTTTCGGGAACAGGTAAAAGGCAGCTTTCGGCTTTACCGCGCTGATACCGGGGATGTCGGTCAGAGTCTTGTAAATGTAATCTCTCTGTTCTCGGATACGTCCGCCCGGTTCAACATATTCTCTGACGCTCTGGTGCCCGCCCAGCGCTGTCTGGACGATGGACTGCGCCGGTACGTTGGAGCAGAGCCGCATATTTGAGAGCATTTTCAGCCCTTCGATGTAATCTTTTGCGACTTTCTTATTCCCGCTTAAGATCATCCAGCCGATGCGGAATCCCGCGATCATATGTGACTTGGACAGACCGCTGAAGGTGATGCAGAAGAGATCCGGCGCAAGGGAAGCAATGGAAACGTGTTCTTCATCATCCATTACCAGCCGGTCATAAATCTCATCGGAAAAGATGATAAGCTGATGTTCTCTCGCCACATCGACGATCTTCTGAAGCACTTCTTTCGGATACAGCGCTCCGGTCGGGTTGTTCGGGTTGATGATAACAATGGCTTTCGTCCGGTCGGTGATCTTTCTGCGGATGTCGTCAATATCCGGATACCATTCCGACTGTTCATCACAAATATAATGTACGGCTTCTCCGCCGGCAAGCGTCGCGCAGGCGGTCCACAGCGGATAATCCGGAGAGGGAATCAGGATCTCATCCCCGTCATCCAGCAGCGCTGACATACAGATGTTGATCAGTTCGCTGACACCGTTTCCGGTGTAGATGTCCTCGATTGCGATATTCGGGATGCCTTTCAGCTGTGCGTACTGCATGATCGCTTTTCTTGCAGAAAAAAGACCCTGCGCGTTGGAATAGCCCTCACATTCCGTCAATTGCTGCCGCATATCGTAGATGACTTCGTCCGGTGTGCGGAAACCGAACGGAGCGGGATTGCCGATGTTCAATTTCAGGATCTGCGTGCCGGATTCTTCCATCCGTGCAGCTTCATCGACAACCGGTCCCCTTACATCGTATAAGACATTGTCGAGTTTTGAAGATTTTTTAAAAGTTCTCATTTTTCTGTCCCCCGTAACAGTATTAGTTGTATGAACTGTGTGGATGCCGTTGCCTGAATCGCCGCCCCGCAGCCAGTCGGCATCTACCTGAAGCGTATCTGCGAGAAAATGCAGGATATCAGGTCTTGGAAGAGTCTTGCCGCTTACATACTGGCTGATGTGGCTTTTCCCCAGCTTGACACCGTGTTCAGAAGCTGCACGGATCAGATCTACCTGCTTTTTACCCTGCTGCGCCATAGAAACTCTAAGGCGCTCTGCGAAAATTTCTCTAGACATTATCCTAATCTCCTCAAGTACAAAATGAAAAAAAGTTCAATATAGACTGGTGATACTATACCATAAATATGGGAAAAGTTCAATATAATATTAAAAGTTCAACTTTGTCTGTAAGTTCAAGAAAAATAAAAAGGGCTTCCGCTTGAAGTAAAAATACAAGAAAGAAAGCTCACAGACGGCATTATGCTGTCGGCAGAGGAAGATTTAGCAAAAATTTTTCAAATATTAGCACTCGACTCTTGACAGTGCTAATAATTATTGCTATATTTCTACTAGAACACGAAAACCAAGTAGTGTCTGCTGATCTGCCCGCCGCAATAGGACAGTGTTATGGATCCGGACGATACCGGGCAGACTTCATTGAAGGAGGGAACAGCCATGAATATAAATAAATTTACACAGAATTCATTACAGGCTGTACAGAACTGCGAGAAGATCGCCGCAGATAACGGCAATCAGGAGCTGGCGCAGGAGCATCTGCTCTATGCGCTGCTGACGCAGGACGACAGTCTGATCTTAAAATTGCTTGAAAAAATGAGTATCCAGGGACAGCTCTTCATCAACAGTGTGGAGCAGATGATCGGTAAGCGGCCGAAAGTCCAGGGCGGCCAGGCTTACGTAGGCCAGGATCTCAACAATGTACTCATCCATGCAGAGGATGAGGCGAAACAGATGGGAGACGAGTATGTGTCTGTGGAGCATCTGTTTCTTGCCCTGTTAAAATATGCAAGTAAAGATATGAAGCAGCTTTTCCGTGAGTATGGCATCAGCCGGGAAGGATTCCTGCACGCGCTTTCTACGGTGCGGGGAAACCAGCGGGTGACCAGCGATAATCCGGAGGCTACCTATGATACGTTAAATAAATACGGGCAGGATCTTGTGGAGCGCGCAAGAGATCAGAAGCTTGATCCGGTCATCGGCCGTGACGAGGAGATCCGTAATGTGATCCGTATCCTTTCCCGTAAGACGAAGAACAATCCGGTGCTCATCGGAGAGCCCGGCGTCGGTAAAACGGCAGTGGTAGAAGGACTGGCGCAGCGTATCGTCAGCGGAGACGTGCCGGAAGGCCTGAAAGAAAAGACAATCTTTTCTCTTGATATGGGAGCGCTTGTGGCCGGTGCGAAATACCGTGGCGAGTTTGAGGAACGTCTGAAAGCGGTACTTGAGGAAGTGAAGAACAGCGACGGCAAGATCATCCTGTTTATCGATGAGCTGCACACGATCGTCGGCGCGGGCAAGACGGACGGCGCCATGGACGCCGGCAATATGTTAAAGCCCATGCTGGCGAGAGGCGAGCTGCACTGTATCGGCGCGACGACACTGGATGAATACCGTGAATACATCGAGAAAGATGCGGCTCTGGAACGTCGTTTCCAGCCGGTCATGGTAGATGAGCCTACCGTGGAGGATGCGATTTCCATCCTGCGTGGTCTGAAAGAGCGCTATGAAGTATTCCACGGCGTAAAGATCACGGACAGCGCGCTTGTTGCGGCGGCAACACTTTCAAACCGTTATATTTCCGACCGTTTCCTGCCGGATAAAGCCATCGACCTTGTAGATGAGGCGTGTGCACTGATCAAGACAGAGCTTGACTCCATGCCGACGGAACTGGATGAACTGAGACGTAAGGTCATGCAGCTTGAGATCGAGGAAGAAGCGCTGAAGAAAGAAGACGACCGTCTAAGCAAGGAGCGTCTGGAGCATCTCCAGGAAGAGCTTGCGGGCTTAAGAGAAGAATATGCGGGCAAGAAGGTCCAGTGGGAGAATGAAAAGACTTCCGTTGAGAGGGTTCAGAAGATCCGGGAGGAGATCGAACAGGTCAATAAAGATATCCAGAAAGCGGAGAGAGAATATGATCTGAACAAGGCTGCCGAATTACAGTATGGAAGACTGCCTCAGTTGCAGAAGCAGCTCGAGGAAGAAGAGGACAAGGTAAAAGAGAAGGATCTCTCTCTTGTCCACGAGGCTGTGACAGACGATGAGATCGCCCGTATCGTGTCCCGGTGGACAGGAATACCTGTGGCAAAGTTAAATGAGAGTGAGAGGAACAAGACACTCCACCTTGCAGATGAACTGCACAAACGCGTCGTCGGTCAGGATGAAGGCGTTGAACTTGTAACAGAAGCCATCATCCGTTCCAAAGCGGGGATCAAGGACCCGAGCAAACCGATCGGTTCGTTCCTGTTCCTGGGACCTACCGGAGTCGGCAAGACGGAGCTGGCCAAAGCGCTGGCGCAGAGTCTGTTCGATGATGAGAACAATATGGTACGTATCGATATGAGCGAGTACATGGAGAAATATTCCGTGTCCCGTCTGATCGGAGCGCCGCCGGGATATGTAGGATATGATGAAGGCGGACAGCTTACTGAGGCAGTCCGGAGAAAACCGTACTCTGTCGTACTTTTCGATGAAGTTGAGAAAGCGCATCCGGACGTATTTAACGTACTTCTCCAGGTGCTTGACGACGGACGTATCACAGACTCTCAGGGAAGGACGGTAGACTTTAAGAATACGATCCTGATCATGACCTCGAATATCGGGGCAAGCTATCTGCTGGAAGGCATCCATGATGACGGCTCTATAGACGAACAGAGTCAGGAGATGGTCATGAACGACCTGAAAGCCCACTTCAGACCAGAATTCCTGAACCGTCTGGATGAAATAATTATGTTCAAGCCATTGACGAAACAGGATATCCGTGCCATTATTGATTTACTGATAGCAGATGTCAACAAACGTCTGGCGGAGAAAGAGCTGACGATCGAACTGACAGAAGCGGCGAAAGACTGCGTGGTAGAGGGTGGTTATGATCCGATGTACGGCGCAAGACCGTTGAAGAGATATCTGCAGAAAAATGTGGAGACGCTGGCGGCAAGGCTGATCCTCGCAGGAAATGTAGGCAGAGAGGATACGATCCTGATCGATGCAAAGGATGGAAAACTGACGGCTGAGGTGAAAGGTCAGATCGTCGCCACAGAATGATCCGGGGGCAGTACCCGGCATTCGGGCAGAGAGGCCGGATACCGTACAGTCCGGCGATCCGGCCGGCGTGAAAGGACGATTAAAGATGACACCCATCATCTTCCATATAGATGTGAATTCAGCTTATCTTAGCTGGACGGCAGTAGAACAACTGAAAAACGGAGCCAGAGTGGACCTGCGCGAGATACCGGCGATCATCGGCGGGGATCAGAAATCCCGTCATGGCGTGGTTCTCGCCAAGTCCCCTGCGGCGAAACGATATGGCATCCGCACGGGGGAACCCGTTGCGAATGCCTTTCGTAAGTGCCCGAATCTTACGATGTATCCCCCGGATCATAAGATGTACCGGGAGAAGAGCAGGAAACTGATGGAGTATCTTCGGACATTTACGAAAGAGATCGAACAGGTCAGCGTGGATGAGTGTTACATGGATTTCACCGGGATCGCGTACCGGTGGAACTCTCCTGTGGACGGTGCGGCGGAGATTAAGGACGGAATCAGGGACAGGTTCGGATTCACTGTAAACATCGGCATATCTACAAACAAGCTTCTGGCAAAAATGGCGTCGGACTTTGAGAAGCCGGACCGGATACATACCCTGTATCCTGAGGAGATCAGGGAGAAGATGTGGCCGCTGCCTATCGGTGAGCTCTATATGGCGGGAAAATCCAGCACAGAGGTACTCAAAAAGCTTGAAATAAATACGATAGGAGATTTGGCACAGGCGGATCTGAAGCTGATCACACTGCATCTGAAAAGTCACGGAAAGATGCTGTGGGAGTTCGCAAATGGAATCGGGACCTCGGTCGTGCAGTCGGAGCCTGACGAAGCGAAAGGGATCGGCAACTCCACGACGCTCAGCGAGGATGCGACGACAATAGAGGAGGTCCGCCCGGTATTTGAACGGCTTGCGGACAGCGTGGGAGAACGTTTGAAGAAAGCGGGGAAAAAGGCCGGCATGGTCAGCATGGAGATCAAATACCATGATTTCCGCACGATTTCCCATCAGATACAGCTGGAGAAACCGTCCAACGAACCGGAAGTGCTTAAGGACACGGCCTGCAGTCTCTTCCTCGAAGTGTGGAGCGGAGAGCCGGTGCGCCTGCTCGGGATACGCACGTCCAAGCTCTCAGATGAGGCGGCGCCGGAACAACTCTCTATTTTTGATATGGAGATACCGAAAGAGCCGGATGAAAAGCATAAAAGGCTGAAGAAAGCTATGGATGAACTGAATGAGAGATTTGGGGAAGGGGCTGTCATGAAAGCAAGCCTGATGCCGAAAAAGCCGAATAATAAATGAGGGGAACTTTTATTATGAAAGAAAAGAATTATAATCTGGAACTGATCCGGATGATCTCATTCATCCTGGTCATTGCCATACATGTGAGTAATTATTTCTGCAGGGCCTACGGAGAGATCACACAGGGAGAGTATGTGTACTCTCTTGCGATCGATACGGCGGCCAGACTGAGCGTGCCCTGTTTCTTTATGATATCGGGAGCGCTCCTGCTGGGGAGAGACGAGCCCATTTCCAAACATATCAGGAGACTGACGCGTTTTCTGACAGTCCTGATCGTGTGGAGCGCAGTCTATTATCTGTGGAATACATATTATATGGGGACGTCCTATGATCTAAAGGAGATTCTCTTTGTGCCGGCGGAGGCCCACCTGTGGTATCTGTACGCCATGATCCCGATCTATCTCGTGCTTCCATTCCTGCAAGTTATGTGCAGAAATATGAGCGTAAAGCTTGAAAAAGTATTTCTCGTCGTGACGACGGCGGCAGTTCTGTTGAACTATGCCCTGTGGCTGTTCGGAGACGAGTTGTACTACGATGTGCCTCTGGTCGGGGACAGGATCTATGCGTACTATGTGTTTGTGGGATACTATGTCTATAAGTACAGACGGCATATCAGACTCAGCCAGCGGAGCGCGGTTATCATCTGTCTGGCGGGACTTGCAGCGGCATTCGGAACGACATGGGGAGTCACGGAGATACTGGGCAGACACTATGAGGGGGCGCTGACCTATGCGTGCCCGTTCATTGCCCTGGCCTCCATTATGTTCTTCCTGTTTATGCTGCGCCTTAAAAGCGGCCATTTCACACCGGGAAAGCGTGCGGGGAGGATCATAGATCTGTTCTGCGGCTGCTCTTTCGGCATCTATCTGATCCATATCCTTTTTCTTGACAATTACAAAAAATATATGGAACCATACGATCTTTCGGCGTGGATCGCGGTCCCGGCGCTCATCGCAGTGATCGCGCTCGTATCTTTCGCGTGCGTGTGGATGATGCGCAGAACGAAGATCGGAAGAAAGATCACTTAGATTTCACTTTTATTCTTAAGAAATTCTTTGGAATCTTATATCAGCCCCCTTTAGATTTACAGTTTATCCTGTAATCATGAAAGGGGGCTGTATTTTTTATGAATATTTCAGAACTTACCAGTTATTTTATCCGATATGGTGCTTTTTTCATCTATCTGATCGTACTTTTGGAATATCTGAATCTTCCGGGATTTCCGGCGGGCGTTATTATGCCGCTTTCGGGGATCTGGGCGGCGCAGGGCGAGATCAGTTTTCCGGTCGTCATGCTGCTTACGGTGGCAGCGGGACTCACCGGGAGCTGGGCGCTCTATCTGCTGGGAAGGTTCGGAGGGAATAAGGTGCTTGGATTCTATTTTAAAAAATTCCCCAAACACAGGCCCGTTATAGAGGAAAAGATGAATTATTTAAGAGAGAAAGGATGCGTCGGCGTATTTGTGAGCAAGCTGCTCCCGATGGTCCGCACTCTCATCTCAGTTCCTGCAGGCATGGTCAGGATGGATTTTATCAAATATACACTGAGTTCCACGTGCGGGATCTTTCTGTGGAATCTGGCATTTGTCGGAGCAGGGTACTTCTTTGGGGATGCGGCGATCGATTTCTTTGCATAGACGGAGGGGAAAGAGGATATGAAGATAGCGATGCTTACAAATAATTACAGACCTTTTGTGGGAGGCGTGCCGGTCTCGGTAGAGCGGCAGGCTAAGGAGCTGGTGAAGCTTGGAAATCAGGTGACGGTATTTGCACCGAAGTATGAAAGCGAGGAGAAAGAACAGGCTCAATATTTCCGGGAAAAGATTCTGGAAGAGGACAGGAAGGCGCCGGAGAGGGTGGTACGTTATCACTCGCAGAAGAAAAAGATGGATAACGGGATGGTATATCCGGGAATCTATCCGACGGAGATATTCGATGTGTTTGAGCAGGAAAGATTCGACTGCATCCACGTGCATCACCCCATGTTCGTCGGGCCGTGGGCGCTGTGGCTTGGAAAGAGATACGGGATACCCGTCGTCTATACTTATCATACGAGATACGAGGACTATCTCCATTATATCCCGTGCTTCCGGATCAATGAGAGGAGCACGATTGTGAAGAAGAAAGCGGCAGAGTGGATACAAAGGACTGGAATCCCATCTTATATGAGGTGGTTCTGCAATAAATGTGATCTTGTACTTGCACCATCCGAAGGCATGCGGCAGATCATAAGAGGATATGGGGTGGACACACCGGTCGCTGTCCTTCCGACCGGGCTTGACGGTTCGTTTTACAGGAAAAATATTGAACGCTCCCAGACGATCAGAGAGGAGTACAGCAGGGGGAAGAGTCATCTCCTCGTCACCGTATCCAGACTGGAGAAAGAGAAGAATTATGGCTTTCTGCTGCGCGGGATCGCAGAACTCAAACAGGTGATCGGAGATGACTTTCAGGTAATTGTCGTAGGAGATGGAAGTCAGAAAGCAGAACTGAAAGTCAGGGCTTCTATTCTCGGGATACAGGATGTGGTGACTTTCGCCGGAAATATACCGAATGATCAGGTGAAAGATTATATGGGCGCGGCCGACCTGTTTCTCTTTGCATCGAAGTCGGAGACGCAGGGTATTGTCCTGGCAGAGGCCATGGCAGCGGGGACGCCCGTCGTGGCGGTCCACGCAGTAGGCGCGGACGATATTATCGAAGAGGGCGTGAACGGATTTCTGACTGAGGAACGGGAAGAAGAATGGGCGGCAAAAGTCGTCGAGGCGCTGAAAGAAGAGAACCGGGACAGGATGAAGGACGCGGCGCTTCTCTGCGCTGAGAAATACCGTTCCTCAAGGCTTGCCATCTACGAGGAGATGCTCTACAATCAATGTGGGTTCAGGAAAGGAGACAGACTTTATGAGATGGAAGAAGATCGGCGGGAGAGCTCTGCAGTGGCTTTTCACTAATTACCTGAAATGGATCGAGAGGACTGTGACGATCTGCTGGGATGAGGATAATCGATACGGGGACAGTCAGATATTCGGTTTCTGGCACGAAGACAGTTTCTTCATGAACATTGTACTTGAAAATCTGGCGCATAAGACAACGCCGGTAGATGTGATCGTAACTGCAGATACCCGTGGGGATTATATAGAAAATATGGTTAGAAGATGCGGAGGAAACGCGCTTCGTGTGCCGGATGGATTTCAGGCGTTTACGGCGCTTAAAAAGATCGTGCAGGATTCCTATGAGAAGACGCACTCTATCGCGGTGGCTCTGGACGGCCCGCTGGGGCCGAGACACATTCCCAAGAAGCTGGCGTTTTACCTGTCAGAGCATGCGGGAGAAGATTTTGCAGGTATCAGTCTGTCCTATTCTTCCTGCCTGCGGCTGAGGCACAGATGGGACAAATACGTGATCCCTCTGCCGTATTCTGTCGTGACAGTATCCGTTAAAAATTATGGAGTGGTAAGTAAAAATCATGTGCCGAAGCTCCCGACAAAGGCTGCCGGGCTGGCGGAGATGGAGACAGAGGCAGCAATATAAATAACCAGAAAAGGAAGAAGAGGAGACAACATGGAGACGAACAATATTTTGATCGTAGAGGACGACAAGGAAATCCGGGAGGGCGTCCAGATCTACCTGCAGAGTCAGGGATATAAAGTATTTCAGGCGGCGGACGGCATTGAAGGCCTGGAGATCATAGACAAGGAGGATATCCATCTGGCTATCGTGGATATCATGATGCCCAGAATGGACGGTATCCGCATGACAATGAAATTAAGGGAAAAACATGATTTCCCGGTGATCATGCTGTCGGCAAAATCCGAGGAAGTGGATAAGATCACAGGCTTAAATATCGGGGCGGATGATTATGTGACAAAGCCTTTTACACCTATGGAACTGATGGCGAGGGTGAATTCCCAGCTCAGACGATACCGGAAGTTCCTGGAAAAACTGACGCCGCAGGAAAATGTGCATGTGATCGGAGGACTGGAGATCAATGAGGATGCGGTGGAAGTGACGATGGACGGAAAACCGGTGAAACTCACGCCCATAGAGTACAAGATTCTTCTCCTGCTGGCGAAGAATCCGGGCAGAGTATTCTCATCCGAGGAAATCTATGAGCGCGTATGGCAGGAAAAAGCCGTCAATACAGATACTATTATGGTGCATGTGAGAAACATAAGAGAAAAGATTGAATTAGATCCAAAGAATCCGAAATATTTAAAGGTGGTGTGGGGAGTTGGATACAAAATCGAAAAACAGCCGTAAGGCAGGTATTATAGTAGTCGTTATATTACTCAGCATATGTTCCCTTATCATGATGTCACAGTATGACGGAATGAAGTATGAGATGGACAGCGCTAATTCTGAAGCTACAGAAGATGCAGAGGCGCCTGTGCCTTATACAAGTGTACTCTCATCGATCAGCATGGATCTGGCTGAGGGGAATTATCTTCTCTATAATGAATATGCCGATGAGACGGATCCGGCAGAGGTGCTGGACGAATACGGACAGAGAAACTTTGAGCTGGCGAAAAAGTATTTCGATTACGAAGTGTTTGACAGTGAAAGCCGGCAGCTCCTCAAAAATGTGGATGAGGGGACGGCGGAGAGCCTTCTGGCAAACAGCGAAGATGCAGCAGACTATGCGTTCCGGGCGCGTTATACATTTTCCGAGAACGGGGAGATCTCTTCTGTTCAGATCGACGGAACAGCATTAAGTCCGGAGGAAGAATACAGTCTTGAATCGGATTATGTGACTTCCGCTCAGGAGGTGGAATATAGTGGGGAGATTTCAAGTATTGCGGAGCCAAAAGGCATTACTGTCATCTATGGGATGAGTCAGGAATATCTGAATGTGTTTACAGAGGCATACGCAGAGGACAATTGGGAAGATGATCCTGTTCCATATTACAGTGTGCGGGAGACGATTCACTACAGTGATACACTGGATCCCCTGTGCTGGGTAGTGATTGCCGCAGCCCTGCTTCTTCCGGTCAGGAGAAAGCTGGATATCAGTGAGATGAAAATGTTTGATGTGCCGTTTGAAGTTCCGATCCTTGTGTGGCTGTTCATATATGCGACTTATTTGAATGCACTTCCGGCAAGAATTGTAGATCAGACAGTGGAGAACAGTCTGCTTCCGGGCATGGGGCACGGTATGGAGATTATTGCGGCGATCATTAATTTCGCAATGTGGTTTTTCGTTTTCGGACTGGTATTCTGGAGCGTGACTTCCCTTCGGGCAATGATCCGCATGAAGGGTGCGTACTGGCGTGACAGAACGTTGACCATGAAGCTGATCCGCCACTACCGCGGCCAGGGAACAGAGAGCGATGAGGAGATGGTGAGAAAGGCAGGCGGCCTCATAAAGAGGATCAAAGCATTCTTTGCAAAACAATATGACGCGCTGCAGCATGTTGATTTCCGTGAGAAGACGAACCGGACGATCTTAAAGATCGTGATCATTAACTATATCATCCTGGCGGTTGTATGTTTCTTCTGGGTTTTCGGAACACTTGCACTGATCATTTACTCTGTGCTCCTGTTCCTTTTCCTCAGAAAATATGTGAAAGATCTCCAGGAGAAGTACAAACTGCTGTTAAAGTCTACAAATCAGTTGGCAGAAGGACATCTGGACGCTCCGATCGAGGGGGATATCGGACTGTTCAATCCGATCCAGGATGAGCTGAAGAAGATCCAGAAAGGCTTTAAGAAAGCTGTGGACGAAGAAGTAAAGAATGAGCGGATGAAGACAGAGCTTGTGACAAACGTATCCCATGATCTCCGGACTCCGCTTACTGCGATCATCACTTACACGGACCTGCTGAAAAATGAAAAAGATGAAGAAAAGCGGAAAGAATATATCGATGTGCTTGAAAGAAAGTCTCTGCGTCTGAAAGTGCTGATCGAGGACCTGTTTGAGATCAGCAAGGCGGCAAGCAGGAGCGTCGTCATGCACTATATGAAAGTAGATATTGTGGATCTTATCAAACAAGTGGGACTGGAAAATGACGGAAAGATCAGGGAGGCGAATCTTGATTTCCGCTGGAAACTGCCGGAACATAAGCTTATCATGTGGCTGGACAGTCAGAAGACGTACCGCATCCTGGAGAATCTGATCGTAAATATCACAAAATATGCGATGCCCCATACACGGGTATATATCGAGATGACAGAACAGGAGAACGACGTACACATTTCTATGAAGAATATATCTGCTGCAGAGCTGAATTTTGATACTGAGGAGATCACGGACCGCTTTGTCCGGGGAGATTCTTCAAGAAATACAGAAGGATCCGGACTTGGTCTTGCGATCGCCAAGAGCTTTATCGAACTGCAGCACGGCACGTTGAAAATCTCTACAGAGGCCGATCTGTTCAAAGCGGATATCATGCTGCCGAAGCTCGAGATCCCGCCGGAGGAAGAGCAGAGGCGTCAGGCGGAGCAGGAGACTGAGACAGCAGGAGAGCAGGAGAAGGCAGACGCCCAGGGGAGTGTGCAGGTATAGCCTGAAAAAGTAACATTGTATCTGATTTATGTAAAGAATTCCGGCAGGGGAGTTACTCTGCCGGGATTTTATGGTACAATGACTGTATATAGCGGCGATTCATTTTCTGAGATGGTATCGCGGCAGCAAAAACAACAGGAAAAAGGAGAAAAAGCATGAAGTACGAGATTAAAGGAAACGAACTGCCGGTAGTGATCTGCTATCTGGATAATGGAGAGACTATGATCACCGAGCGCGGTTCTATGAGCTGGATGTCCCCGAATATGAAGATGGAGACAACTTCAAACGGAGGGATCGGGAAAGCGCTGGGCAGAATGTTCGCGGGGGAAGCTATGTTCCAGAACCGGTATACTGCAGAGGGAGGCAACGGGATGATCGCATTTGCTTCCAGTTTCCCCGGACAGATCAGACCATGGGAGATCGGGCCGGGAAATGAAGTGATCGTTCAGAAATCCGGTTTCCTTGCAGCCGAAGAAAGTGTAGAACTGTCTGTCTTCTTCCAGAAAAAGCTGGGAGCAGGATTGTTCGGCGGAGAGGGATTTATCATGCAGAAACTCTCCGGACAGGGAATGGCATTTCTGGAATTTGACGGACATGTGGTGGAGTATAATCTGCAGCCGGGACAGCAGATCGTGATCGATACAGGATATCTGGCGGCGATGGATGCGACCTGCCAGATGGATATTAAGAGCGTGCCGGGACTTAAGAATATGGTGTTCGGCGGAGAAGGGATCTTCAATACGATTATCACCGGACCGGGGCGCGTATGGCTGCAGACTATGCCTCTGTCGGGCGTGGCGGCTCAGATCATGAGATATATGCCGGTCAGCAAGTAAAAGCCTGACTTTTTAAATCGGATAAAAAGCCTGGAAATGGTGACGCCGTCCTGGGATCAGACGTACCATTTTCAGGCTTGATTTGTGTTCCGCTGTCTGTGATCCGGCCGCTATGGCAGCAGGAACGCATACATTACTACGAAGTGACAGACGCTTCCGCCCATAACGAAGAGATGGAAGATCTCGTGACTGCCAAAATTCTTATGTCTGCTGTTAAAGATCGGGAGTTTCAGAGCATATATAACGCCTCCAACAGTGTAGATGATACCGCCGGCCAGAAGCCAGCCGAACGCCGCGGGGGACATATTGTTAAGTATCTGGGTGAAAGCCAGGACGCAGGTCCATCCCATCCCGATGTAGAGGACAGATGACACCCATTTCGGACAGTAGATCCAGAAAGCTTTGATCAGGATACCTGCGATCGCGATCGCCCATACTATAGAGAGCAGGATAATGCCGGTCCGTCCTTTGAGTACGATCAGGCATACCGGCGTATAACTTCCGGCGATCAGCACGGAGATCATCATGTGATCGATCTTTTTCAGGACAGTGTTCACCTTCTTAGAAATATCAAATGTATGATAGGTTGTGCTGGCTGCATACAATAAGATCAGGCTTGCCGCATAAATGGCAAGTGAGACGACGTATATCCGGCTTGGTTCGCTGGCAGCCTTGATAAGGAGCGGGACAGCGGCAAAGATTGCCATGAGCATGCCGATAAAATGTGTGATCGCGCTTCCGGGTTCTTTTATATGTTTTCTTTTCTCCATAAATATGCACCTCCCAGATGTAAGAAAACGATAAGTAGTTTTTAAAACCACATCTAGTATATGCATATATTACATCAAGAATTCATAAAAATCAATTATAAAAATATACAAAATAAAAACCGGGATAACCCGGTTTTTGTAACATATAGAAATAGAGAGTGTGGGGCGAGCCGTCCGCCGGACCGGTTTTTATCTGATGAGAGTACCGGTCCTTCCCCTGAGAGCGTCTTTTACTTTATCAAAGGAAGTGATATAAGCGCAGCGGCCCTCTCTCTTCTCTATGAACTCAACGGCTGCGCGGAACTTCGGATACATATTATAGATTCCGAAATGACCTTCGTCCATGTAGGTCTTTGCCTGATCGACAGTGATCTCGCCAAGCGGCTCTTCGTTCTCCTGCCCCATGTTGATGCAGACCTGTTCTACGTTCGTGAGTATGATGAGCATGTCCGCGTTGGTGCCCTCAGCCAGCTTTCCGGCTGCGAGATCCTTCTCAATGACCGCACTGGCGCCTTTGAGATGATTATCCTGTTCCATGACAGGGATGCCGCCGCCTCCTGCGGCTACAACCACCTGATCTGCGTCAAGAAGAGCGTTGACAGCATCGAGCTCAACGATCTTGACAGGATTCGGCGCTGATACGACACGGCGGAATCCTTTTCCGGCTTCCTCGATAACATAATTCCCTTTTTTTCGTTCTTCGTTGGCCTCCTGGGCGTTCATATAGCGTCCAAGGACTTTGGTCGGCGTATAGAAAGCCTCGTCATAAGGATCGACGATCACCTGTGTCAGTATTGTGCTGACGGTGCGGTAAATCCCCCGGTTTAAGAGCTCTTCGCGTATTCCATTCTGCAGATCATACCCGATATATCCCTGACTCATGGCCGAGCATACGGACATCGGACATGCCGTATATTCGGGATGCGCTTTGGCAAATTCGTTCATCGCTGTATGGATCATGCCTACCTGCGGGGCATTGCTGTGAGTGATGGCGACCTGATAGCCTTCCTCGATAAGATCAGCAATACATTTTGCAGTATGTCTGATGGCTGCTTTCTGCTCCGGCAGTGTGGTCCCGAGAGCACGGTGTCCTAAAGCTACAACAACTCGTTTTTTCATGATCGTCTCCATTCCGCTGCTTTTAAAAACAGCATATATTAATCTGCTTTATAACAATATAAAAAGTTTACTATTATTTCCTGTAAAAATCAACTCAATAAAGCAAAGATGACGTCGCTGAGGAACAGTGTATACAGGATGATACACAGTACCGTCCTTTTGACATGTCCGATCCTCAGAAACATGTCTGTCCACCGGGGAGCAAGATAATACACAAAAGCACACCCGAGAAGCGCCAGGGTGATGGAACCGCCCAGATATACGCGTCCGTCCAGATTCAGGAAGAATTCACTGTAATCCCGCGGTGTTGAGCCATGCATCAGTTCAACGACAGTGCTTGATATGTATTCCAGCAGCGTGTAGAGGAGCACATTGATGACGAATACAGGTACCGGCATGCGGATCAGACGTCTGGAGATAAGGAGGATAAGGACTCCGAATATGCCGTAGAGCGGTATCCATGGTCCGATAAGCATCCTGTCGGACAGAAATCCCCCGCTGTTTATAAGACTGAAAAAAGTCTCGATCAGCCATCCGAAGATGGAGAATGCCTGGAACAGGAACAGGAAGGACAGAAAGCCGTATTTCCGATCGGCTCTGACAGGAGACTTTACGGCTTTTAACGGCGGCTGGACAGAAAAAAGGAATACAGGATACTGATGTGGTTCAAAGTATGAAATCTTTGTATACGGTCCCTGAGAGTCGTCGTAAAGCGCTTTGCTGATGAGCAGTTCGTCCTCAGACGGAACATGCTCAAGGTAGGAATCATTCAGCGATTCATAACCCGGGGAGCGCGAGAGCACGTAGTTCCTCCTGAGATTGGCATAAAGCTCGGCTTTCGCTGCAGCGATATATGGATTCACAATGAGGAAATCAAGTACCCCGAGCGTAAACACTGACAGGATCTTCCAGCCAAGGAAGGACAAGTCGAACAGAAAGAACTTCCATTTATTATGCCGCATAAGCTGCTTTGACAAAGAGAAAGCGTCCCTGCGGCTGATCTTCGGATTCTCTGCAAGTATGTACGGGATCAGAACGTATTGATAATGCTTGATAAAGCCTCCTATGATCGTCAGCCCCCAGAGAAACAGAAAGAAAGACCGGCAGAACATCACCCATGCGGGATGGCGCACCCAGCGAAGCTTGTAGAGAAAGAAAATCTTGGAAATAGGAGTGCGCTCATACTTCCGGTTCTCCAGAAAGAAACGTTTCTCCCCGATGAGCAGTATGTTGTTCACAAACAGCAGATAAAAAAGAACAAATAAAATACCGGCAAAAGGAAATATAAGTGTTATATCCGGGCCATCGCTCAAAAAGAGACTGACCGCTCTGAGTGAACTGAAAAAGACGGATATGTTTGTAGAGAGCAGATCAACGAGTATGGAACTGATATCGGCGGGGATCCCCCGGGATATTCCGTCCAGAGGCGTCCCGTCAAAAATGCGCGCCGCCATATCAAGCAGCACTTCGGAATTAGGAATATTCGGGGTGTATGCAGCGTCCGGCGGCTGCGAACCGGATGGGATCTGCAGATTAAGGAATGTAGTAGACACGGAATATGAGGTCGTCAGCATGGCGATAAGAAAGCAGACAGAAATCATCCGCCAGTAACCGGACTTCATTGCTGCGACCGCTCTTTTCTTCATTGTCTTTCTTTTCCACATAATAAATCCCGCTCCTTCACTGCTCACGAATGATAGTTAATTATAATTTATCAGGCGGATATTTGCAAGGTTGACGCACACGGACAAATCGGCGGGCTGTCCGAAGCAGGCTGTCCGGTCAGTTCTTCCCGGGATGAAGCGCCTCGTGTTCCCGTCTGAGCTCAGAAAAGCAGTCGGGTGCGTTCCAGGTACTGTTCACGGGCGTCAGGATCGCTTTGTATGGAAACGGACCTGCGCCGCATTTCCGAAGAGCGGTCAGAACCTGATTGAGACGACTGTCGCTTAAAAAACAGAACACGAACATGGTGTCGGGAAGTTCCCCGCCGGTATACGCTTCCTGTGAAGGCGCGATGTCTTTCATCCCTGCGAGGAAGCCAAGCGGCTGTCCGTAGTCCTCCGGAAGAACGCGTTTCAGGCGGATATGGAGCGGGAAGAGCGCCATCTCGATCTTGAGCAGTTTTTCTCTATCTGGTGCGTTGAACAGCAGTATTGTTTCTTTCATGATATTGCAGATACTCCTCTAATTATACTATTGCACGCCAGAGGTGCTCTTCCTATTGTAAAACAGATAGCCGGAAAAGAAAAGGGGATAAAAATAAGTTGATTTTTTTGTAATGCAATCATACAATAAGACAAAAGGCGAGTGATTGGAGGGAACCTTTAATTATGAAAGAAATTCAGAGAGTGTCTATAACAGATGCGGTTGTCGAGAGTATCAAAGAGCAGATTGAGTCAAACGTATATAAGGTGGGAGAAAAGCTCCCGACAGAGGCCAGTCTCTGCGAGCAGCTTAAAGTAAGCCGCACAAGTGTCAGAGAAGCGATAAGGATACTGCAGGCTCTGGGATATGTTGAGAATAAGATGGGCAGAGGCGCGTTCGTCGCGGATTATTCAAAAGCCCGTGAAGAAAAAGACGCCTGGTATGATGCGAAAAACGCTCAGTTCTATGATTTCATGGAAGTGCGAATGGCTATAGAGACACTGTCAGTACGGCTTGCTGTCGAGAGAGCGACAGAAAAGCAGATCGAGGAACTAAGAGAGATCCATAAGTCCTTTGTCGAGGCGAATGAAAACCGTGATATGGCAAAGATGATTATGCTGGACGAGCTGTATCACACGAAGATCATCGCTATCACAGATAATCCGCTTCTGATCAATATCAATAAGCAGCTCCTTAAAAGATTCCGGGCATACAGAGGAGACTCGTTTACCGATAAAAATGTGTACCGCAACGCCGTTGAACCACATGAGCGGATTCTCCGGTGCTTTGAGACCGGCAATGAAGAACTTGCGGTAGAAGAGATGAAGAAACATCTGGAAATTACGGAAAAAGACATGCGTGAAATCCACGGCAGTCAGAAAAATGATAAATAGTTCTTGACATATGTTTTTTATTGTGTCATACTCGGATTATGATAATATTGTATGATGTCGTATAAAAAATGAAATGGTGAGAATTTATGAAGAGAATAGAAGGAGTTATACCGCCGATCATCACCCCGTTCGATAAAGATGGGGCGATTAACGAAAAGCTGGCAGAGAAAGAGATGCGATACGCTGTCTCTGCCGGGGTTGACGGGCTGAGCGTCGGCGGGAGCACGGGAGAAGGTCCTACCCTCAGAGATGAAGAACTGACGGCTCTGGTCACAGTTGCAAAGGAGGTAGTAAGTCAGGACCAGCCTGTTGTCTGCGGTATTATGAGGACGTGCACAAGAGACGCTGTGAGAGCCGGACTTGCCGCGCGCGAGGCTGGGGCAGATGCGATCATGGTCACCCCTACCGCATATAATGTGCTCGTGCCGGACGAGGAGGGTATGTTTGAGTTTTACAGGACACTCTCTGAGGAAGTACAGCTTCCGATCATAATCTATAATGTGATACCGCAGAACACGATTACACCGAGGCTGTTCGGCCGCCTGCTCAGCGAGACAGAGTTTGTCAGAGGAGTGAAGCAAAGCGTGGGAAGTGTTCCTGCTCTCTATGCCATGAAGATGGTGTGTGGCGACAGGGGGAAAGTCTATGCTGCGACAGATGATATGCTGTTTACCTGCTACGAGCTGGGTGCGGCTGGAGCGATATCGGCGATTCTGGCGGTTTTTCCGGCGCTGTGCGTAGAAATGTGGAAGTGCCATAAGAACGGAGATATAAGACGGGGAAGGGAGATACAGGATGAATTATATGAGTGCTGGCAGAGTATTGCCGGTAACCAGTTCCCTATCCGCCTGAAATATGCGCTTAAAGTTATGGGAAGAGAGCCGGGCTGTTGCAGAAGTCCGATTGTTCATCTGGCTGAGGATGAGAAGCGGAGGATAGAGAAAGCATTTGCAAAGATAATGAAATAATATGGAACGATGGGATACCGGGAGTCTGAATTCTGATATACAGAAGAATGAATCCCGGTATTTTGTTATATAGAATGAATAAAAAATTGTGCATAATATACAAAAATAAATTGAAAACAATAAACTAATTGACAAAATATCTTAAAACATATATTATCATTAAGTAGGACATCATACAATAATATATCATACAAAATTAAATTTTCTGGAGGATGATAAGATGACATTTACAGAGAAGTATGGAAAGATATTATTGCCTTTGATCACTCCGTACAATGAGAACGAAGAGGTTGACTATAACCAATATGCGCAATTAATTGAATATCTCATAAAGAATGATATGTGCGATTCGTTCATAGTCACAGGGACCACAGGAGAAGCATCTCTACTTACTTTTGACGAGCGTGTCAGACTTATGGAGACTGCAGTGGAAACGGCGGCGGGGAGAAAACCGGTCATAGCCGGGACCGGATGCGCTTCTACAAAAGAGACGATCGCGCTGACAAAGAGAGCGGAGGAACTTGGGATTGAACTTGCGATGATCGTATGCCCGTTTTACAATAAGCCCACTCAGGAAGGAATTTTCAGACATTATGAGGCGATTGCCAGGAGCACGGATATGAAGATCCTTCTGTACAATATTCCTATTTTTGTAGGTGTAAATATTGATGCAGAAACAGTGAAAAGGCTGGCCGAGATCGACAACATCATTGGAATCAAGGATGAGGCGGGAATCAACCCTACACAGGTGACAGACTTTTTCCTGGCGACACAGGATATCAATCCTGACTTCGTGATCTTCAACGGAGACGATGTTATGCTTCTGCCGACGATAGTACAGGGAGCCATGGGGATCGTGAGCGGCGGCGCACACATCTTTGGTCATGAGATCCGCGCGATCTTTGAAGCATTCGAGAAGGGAGAAAACGAGAAAGCTAAAGAACTGTTTCTGCCGCTCTACCGATTCTGTAAGTCTACAGGGCAGAACGGGAGGATCCTTCCCAATTCCATTATGCGTCCGGCCATCGAACTCGTAACAGGAATCAGACTGGGACCGGCCAGAAGTCCGCTGGCTCCGGCGACAGAGGAAGAGATGAAAGTAACCGAGAATATTCTCAGAGAGATAGGGAAACTCTAGATGCAGTACAGAGCAGGCTGCAATAGAACAGGAGGTGCTGCTGGATGAAGAGGAAGAAGCGTTTGCTCAATAACGACTTATTCCTTGGGTGTTTGTTTTTACTGCCGACATTTATATTTCTGGGATGTCTGATCATCATCCCGGTTATCCAGACGATCGGCCAGAGCTTTTTTGATTCGAGTTACATATCAGGAAGCAACAGTTTTATTGGATTTGCCAATTATATCAGCGTACTCAGCGATGATACATTTCTGAAATCCCTGTGGATCGATATTATCTGGACTGTGTGCAGCGTTGCTTTTCAGATGCTGTTCGGTCTGCTGACGGCAGTCCTTATCAGCAAGGATAGAAAAATAAATAAAGTAATACGTTCCATTCTGCTTACGCCATATGTGATTCCGATCATTTCACTTGTGCTGATTTTCCAGTGGATGCTCAATGACACATATGGTATACTGACCAGTCTCCTTGTGAAGCTCGGACTGCTGAAACAGGGGGCCTCACTGCTGGCAAGCCCGAGTACGGCGTTGGCAACGGTGATCGCGGTGAATGTCTTAAGGTCATTTCCGTTCTGTATGGTCAATTATCTGGGTGGTATTCAGGCAATATCAAAAGATCAGTTTGAAGCCGCGATGATCGATGGGGCGAACTCCTGGCAGAGGTTCCGTTACATTACACTTCCTTCTCTCAAGAAGATTACGTACAGCCTGTTGACACTGCGCATGATATTTGAGTTTACGGCATTTGACATGATCTATCTGATGACAGCCGGCGGCCCCGCACAGTCAACGCAGCATCTGCCCATCCTGATCTATACAGAAGCGATGGGGATGTTCAACTTCGGACGGGCATCCGCAATGTCCGTGCTTATGGGACTTGTGCTCATCGTAATGCTGATCATACTGTCTGCTCTGAACCGTAAGGAGGAATGAAGATGAAGGCACTCAAGATATTATTAAAGACAATAGGGATCATTATACTGCTCTTGATCGTCATCATTCCTTTCGGATGGATGCTGATATCTTCGTTTACACCGGCGGAATATTTGTTTATGAGAAATCCGTCGATCATTCCCGAATCGTTCTGGACAGGCTGGTATGAGAATGTATTTCTTCACAGCAATGTGCCGACGTATTTCCTGAACAGCGTCATTGTATCTGCATCCGTCATGGCAGTGACAGTGATCGTTGCGGCGCTCGGAGCGTACAGTCTGACAAGATTCAGGTTCAGGGGAAGAGAACTGCTTTCTCATGTAATATTGTGTACCTACATCTTTCCCCCGATTCTGCTGATGCTTCCGGTATACAGGATACTCAATGGTCTGGATCTGGTGGATACATTCCTCGGGATCATCCTGGCTCATCTTACGATCACGATTCCGCTTGGAATATGGATGATGCGCTCGTTTTTTGCGGCAATCCCGCTGGAACTTGAGGAAGCTGGTCTTGTCGACGGATTGAGCAAGATAGGTGTCTTCAGAAAGATTGCGATTCCGATGTCAAAGGTAGCGATATTTTCCATCGGCCTGTTCGCATTTATTCAGTCATGGAATGAGTATCTGTACTCGAGCCTGCTTCTGATCAGTACGAACCGAAAAACGCTTTCGATCGGTATCCGGGAATTTATCGCGCATTATGATATCCGATGGGGAGAGATCATGGCGACGAGTGTGCTGATCAGTGTACCGGTCATTATTATCTTTATCTCAATACAGAAATACTTTATTGAAGGAATGACAGCGGGAGCGGTGAAAGAATGATGAAACAGTATTATGACATTATCATAGCAGGGGCAGGACCGGCCGGATTCAGCGCAGCCATAGCGGCGGCCAGGATGGGGCGGGATGTGCTGCTGATCGAGCAGTCTGACTCTATCCTTGGAAATCTTACGGCAGGACCTCTCGAGGCGATCATGACATTTCATGATGAAGAACGGCAGGTCATCAAAGGTCTGGCTCAGGAGTTCGTGGACCGCTGTGCGGTGGCCGGGGGAAGCCCGGGACATATAGAAGATACGACGGGGTACGCGGTCAGTATCACGCCTTTCGCCCCTGAGATCAGCAGGATCACAGGATTTATGATGCTGGAAGAAGCAGGGGTGGATCTGATCCTGCAGACATGTGCTGTCAGATGTGAAAAACAGGGGAGACGGATCAGGAGGGTAGAGATACAGAGTAAGAATGAGGCGATACTGTTCGAGGCGGAGCAGTTTGTCGACTGTACCGGAGACGGAGACCTGGCGGTACTTGCCGGATGCTCCTGCGAGTTGGGCGGCCCGGATGGCAGAGCGCAGCCGATGACAAGTCTTATCGAATTTGGGGGAGTAGATCAGATCGCTCTGGCAAAATGGGCTTCGGATCACCCGGAAGAGTTTTGCTTCTTCTCAGAAGAAGCGCTGGAACATATGAAACAGCATGCAGAAAAAGGAGAGGAGCAGACGCTTCATCTGTGGGGATTCTATTCTCTTCTTAAAGAAGGATATGAGGCCGGAGCACTTTCGCTGGAGAGGAAAGAGATGCATCTGATAACGGGATATTATCCCGGCGAAGTGATACTCAATTATACACGCGTGAACGGGGATCCCACCTCAGCCGCTGACCGCAGCACAGCACAGATAACAGCCGCCAGGCAGGGATATGAACTGTGGAAATGGCTCTCAGAAAAATCAGAGCCGTTCAGGGATTCGTACATCAAAAAGATCGGGCGCATAGGCATCAGGGAGAGCCGCAGGATAAAGGGCTGGCACTGCATTACGAAAGAAGAACTGGAAAAGGGGCAGGGAGCGGAGCATCCTGTGGCGATGGGAGCTTTTCCCATGGACATCCACTGTTCAGACGGCAGCACGATGGAATTCTACAGGGTGAACAGAGGGTATCAGATCCCGCTTGAAAGCCTGGTGGCAAAGGATGTGGATAATCTGTATCTCGCGGGGCGGTGCGTCAGCTGTACGCACGAAGCTCAGGCATCACTCAGGATCACGGCGACAGCTATGGCGACCGGACAGGCGGCAGGGATCTGTGCGGCTATATCGGCAGAAAAGAACATGACATGTCTCAATGTAGATTACAGAGAGATAGAAGATGAACTGGAAAGACAAAAAGTAATATATAAATGAAAAGGAGGAACAAGTGTTGAAAAAAATATTAGCAATAATACTTACAGGCGTGATGCTTTTAAGTCTTGCGGGATGTGCAAAGGGAAATCAGAGCTCGTCGGGAGGCAACAGTTCGTCAGGAGATACGATAGAACTTACGATGTGGACGATGCATACAACGGAGTCGATGATCGATACACTCGAGTCGCAGATCGAGGCGTTTGAAGCGGAGAACCCGGATATAACGATCACACTTGAGACATTAACCTATGACACGGTATATCAGAGAATGATGGCCGGCATGGATTCAGACTCTCTGCCGAATATTTTCAACGGTATCGAGGGCCATATTGCATTTATGCAGTCTCAGGATGCGCTTGCAGATGTATCCGATCTGATCGATACACTCGGCGGCAGAGATGCATTTATTGAGAAATATATCGACTGGGTATCGAAAGACGGTGCGATCTACGGGATCCCTGACTGGGCATTGTATCAGTGTATGTGGTATCGGACAGATCTTTTTGAAGAAAAAGAACTGGAGATTCCGACTACGTGGGATGAATTACGTGAGGCGGCGGCAGCTCTTACAGAAGATACGGATAATGACGGAACGATAGACGTCTATGGCATGGCAGTCCCGATGGACAGAAATATGGTGGCTCAACAGACATACTCTCAGTGGCTGTACAGCGCGGGCATCAACATCTTTGATCCGGAGACCGGAGAATATGTATTTGGAGACGACAAGGGAACAGCGATAGAAGCGCTTGATGCAATGCTTGCAATCTACAATGACGGTTCCTCGCCGGAAGGTTCGGTAGACTGGTCATGGACTGATTTCAGAAATGCACTTGCGAACGGAGAGATCGCGATGTGTAATGAGTGGGGAGCTGTCGTAGCGATCGCTCAGGAACAGAACCCGGAGATGCTTGAGAATCTTTCTGTATTCCCCATGCCGGGACCAGATGCATCTTCCGCAGGGCAGACAGCAAGTTTCGGAGGAGCGTATTACATGGCTATTGGCAAATCTACAGATGAGAAAGAAGAAGCATCGGCAAGATTTCTTCAATATATGTTTGAAGTGGATAATGTGGCAAACCGTGCAAACAGTCGTCCGGTCTATGCCCTTCCCGCGCTGAAAGAGGCCTATGAAAGCGATACTTATCAAAGCAATGAGATGGTCCAGATGTTCAGTGACGAGTTAGACATTATTTTTGACGAGATACTCCCGTATGAAGAGAGGAGCGGATTTGAGGCGGGACTGACCAATTCGGCAGGCCAGATCGAATCTTCCAATCTCTTTGGCGATGCGATCCAGAACGTGGTGCTCCAGGGCTGGACGTCCGAGCAGTCTGTCGACTACATGGACGAGCAGCTCCAGCAGATTATAGAGGACTGCGGTGAAATGAAATAGCCGCTCACAGAAAAGCGTAAAACTGCATATCATATACCAACAGGAAAGCCCCTGCCGTCCGCAGGGGCTTTCCTCGATATAAAGAAGTATATGACAGGGGGATGTCCGTTATGAGGCTCTGTGAACTCCGGGATAAAGAAGTGATCAATATATGCAGCGGAAGACGGCTGGGCTGTATCGTAGACGTGGAGATCAATATATGCAGCGGGGAGGTCGAGGCCATAGTGATCCCGGGCCCGGGAAAGATCTGTGGAATACTTGGGACAGACAGCGAGTATGTGGTTCCGTTTGCGTGCATCCGCAAGATCGGACCGGATATCGTGATCGTTGAGATCCAGGAAGAAAAGTTTTTGCAAAAATTTTAGTGATTGTGTATAATGTACGCAGATTGAGAACAGCTGTATGTGCGGAGGCCTGCGGTACACTCCGTCGCATCCAGGCTGGGTTGAGAAAGGCGGAATGAATTATGAGATGTCCATATTGCGGCAACACGGATACCAGAGTCATAGATTCCCGGCCGGCTGAGGATAAGAGTTCCATCCGGAGACGGCGTTCCTGCGATGAATGCGGCAGGAGATTTACGACATATGAGAAAGTAGAGACGATCCCCATGATCGTGATCAAGAAGGACAATAACCGGGAGCAGTACCAGCGCGCCAAGATAGAGAAAGGGATCCTGAGCGCATGTTATAAGCGTCCGGTTCCTGCAGATGCGATCCAGAAAACGATAGACGCTGTCGAACTGGAGATATTTAACCGTGAGGAAAAGGAAATCCCGAGCAGCGCGATCGGGGAGATCGTTATGGATAAGTTAAAAGATCTTGATCCGGTCGCTTATGTACGTTTTGCGTCCGTATACAGAGAATTCAAGGATGCGAGCACGTTTATGGACGAGCTCAAGAAGTTCCTGCAGTAAACGGTGCGCACGTATAAACTGACTGTCGCCTACGACGGGACGCGCTACCGGGGGTGGCAGCGGCAGGCTACTACAGACCGGACGATACAGGGGCTTCTGGAAACTGCCATATCGGATGCAGCCGGATATCCTGTGGAGGTAAACGGTTCCGGAAGAACGGATGCGGGAGTCCATGCCCTGGGACAGACTGCCAGTGTCGTTCTCTCCGGGGCGGTGAAAGAAGAGTTCTTTACAGACAATGTCAATCAGGGCCTGCCGGAGGATATCCGCATCTGTGAAGCGCATCTTGTAAAAAACGGGTTTCACGCAAGAAAGAGCGCATCCGGGAAAGTATATGAGTATCGGATCGATACCGGCGACAAGCCGGACGTATTCAGGAGACGTTACTGCTGTCATTTCCCGCAAAGGCTCGATCTGGAGGCGATGAGAAGAACAGCGGAATATCTGAAAGGGACTCACGACTTTGCGGGCTTCACGGATAAAAAGGACGAAACATCCACAAAACGGAAGATTTATGATATAATGGTCAGCAGGCGGGGCAGCAGTGTGACGATCCGGTATGAAGGGACAGGATTCCTCTACCATATGGTGAGAATCCTGACGGGGACGTTGCTGGAGGCAGGAACCCATGCCCGGACAGCGGACAGCGTCCAGGAGATCCTGCGGACAAAAGACAGAGGACAGGCCGGATTCCTTGCCCCGGCAAGAGGACTGTTCTTAAGAGAGGTACATTATGATCAGAGGGGCAGGTAGAGGATTATCTGCCCTTACTTGCGCGATAAGCCCGGAGGGCGGCCGCCAGGATGGTCAGGCTTGCCTGAACATCCATGCGGACATTTGACGGGCAACGGTCAGCGAACGGCTTTGCCGTGAGCTGCACGGCAGATATCGTGCAGATTGGGACAGAGATAAGGAGGTATACATGAAACTGATATCATGGAATGTCAACGGGATCCGGGCGTGTGTGCAGAAAGGATTTCTTGATTTCTTTCGGGAGGCGGATGCTGATATTTTCTGTATCCAGGAGACAAAGATGCAGGCCGGCCAGCTGGAACTGGATCTGCCGGGATATCACCAGTACTGGAATTATGCTGTGAGGAAAGGCTACTCCGGTACGGCGGTATTTACAAAAAAGGAACCTCTCAGCGTGTCATACGGCATCGGAATCGAGGAACATGATCAGGAAGGGCGTGTTATCACATGTGAGTTTGAAGATTTTTATTTCGTTACGGTGTATACGCCGAATTCGCAGAACGAACTGGCCCGGCTGGATTACCGTATGAAGTGGGAGGATGATTTCCGTGCTTATTTAAAGAAACTTGAAGAGACGAAACCGGTCATCGTGACGGGCGATATGAATGTGGCCCACGAGGAGATCGACCTGAAGAATCCGAAGACAAACCGGAAAAATGCCGGATTTACCGATGAGGAGAGACAAAAGTTTACAGAACTTCTGGACGCCGGATTTATCGACACATTCCGGTATTTCTATCCTGACCGTACCGGGATTTATTCCTGGTGGTCCTACCGATTCAGCGCCCGCGCGAAGAACGCCGGATGGCGCATTGACTATTTCTGCGTATCAGAGAGTCTTAAGGACCGACTTGAGGACGCGAAGATTCTGACGGATATCATGGGCTCAGATCACTGTCCGGTGGAACTCGATATCAGATAGAGATGCGAATAAAATAATTATTTATAGAAAGGATGGATCAAAATGACCAAGATAGATATTATCTCCGGTTTCCTTGGGGCCGGAAAGACAACACTTATTAAAAAACTGCTCTCGGAAGCATTTGCCGGGGAGCAGGTCGTACTGATCGAAAATGAATTCGGAGAGATCGGGATTGACGGAGGTTTTTTAAAAGAATCGGGGATAGAGATACGTGAGATGAACTCGGGGTGTATCTGCTGTTCGCTCGTGGGAGACTTCGGCAAATCTCTCCGGGAGGTCGTAGATACTTATCATCCTGACCGTATTCTGATCGAGCCATCGGGAGTAGGCAAACTTTCGGATGTGATCAAGGCAGTGCAGGATGTGCAGGGCGAGATCGATGCAGAGCTCAACAGCTTTACGACAGTTGTAGATGTCACGAAATGCAGAATATACAGAAAGAACTTCGGAGAGTTCTTCAGTAACCAGATCGAGTATGCGGGCGCGGTCATCTTAAGCCGTACAGACAAGGCAAAACCGGAGAAGATCGAAGAGAGCGTTGCGCTGCTCCGTGAACTCAACGACAAAGCGCCGTTTATCACGACGCCAATCTCTGAGCTTCCGGGCAGGAAGATCCTTGAGACGATGGAAGCGGGCAAATCTCTGGAGGAAGAACTTCTCGATGAGATTATCTGCCCGGAGTGCGGACATCACCATGCAGAGGGAGAGTGCTGCGGACATGACCACCATGAGCATGACCACGGGGAGCACGATCATCACCACGGGCATGACCACGGGGAGCACGATCATCACCACGGGCATGACCACGGGGAGCACGATCATCACCACGGGCATGACCACGGGGAACACGATCACCACCACGGGCATGACCACGGGGAACACGGTCACCACCACGGGCATGACCACGGGGAGCACGCTCACCATCACGAACATGATCATCATCATGATCACGCCGGGCATCACCATGCGGACGATGTGTTTACAAGCTGGGGACGAGAGACAATCCATACTTATACAAAGGAGCAGATCAGCGATATCCTCAGGAAACTGGAATCCGACGGCAGCTACGGCAATGTCCTGCGCGCGAAGGGAATGGTAGCCGGGGCAGACGGAGAGTGGATCTACTTTGACATGGTGCCGGAAGAGCATGAGGTTCGCACGGGAGCTCCCGAGTATACCGGAAGAATCTGTGTGATCGGAGCGGAGCTCAATGAGGACGGGCTTGCAGAATTATTCGGACTTGTATAACGGCGCAGACGGACAGATCGTCTGTTGAGAAGTAATGAAGATGGGAGAGAACGGATATGTATGAACCGGACATTATGGTTTATCTCATGACGGGGTTTCTGGACAGCGGAAAGACACAGTTCCTTACCTTTACGCTGAAACAGGATTATTTTCAGATCGACGGCAAGACTCTTCTGATCCTCTGCGAAGAAGGGGAGGAAGAATATGATCCGACGGAAATGCTCAAATACGGGGTCGTCATAGAAAACGTTGAAGATCAGGAGGAACTCACCGCAGAGTGGCTTGAGGAGATGAACAAAAAGCACAGGCCGGAGCGTGTAGTCGTGGAATACAACGGCATGTGGAAGGTAAGCGATTTTGAAAATCTGAAACTGCCGGCAGGATGGGGGATCGAGCAGAAGATCACTACTGTGGACGCCAGTACATTTCAGATGTATCTTATGAATCTGAAACCGTTGTTTGTGGAGATGGTCAGAGGCGCTGACATGGTGCTCTTTAACCGGTGTGAGGATATCAAGCCGCTGGCAGGATACCGCCGAAGTGTAAAAGTGGTAAGCCCGCAGGCGGAAGTGATCTTTGAAGACGAGCAGGGGGAGATCGGAAATATTTTTGAGGACGAAGTCCCCTACGATCTGAAAGCCCCGGTCATCGAGATCGCAAAAGAGGATTACGGCATCTGGTATGTAGACATGATGGAAAAGCCGGAACGGTATAAGGGCAAGGTGGTAGAGTATACCGCGAAAGTGCTCAAGCCGAGGACTTTCCCGGCCAAAGTATTTATGGCGGGCCGCATGGCGATGACGTGCTGCGCAGACGATACGTCGTTTCTCGGATATGTGTGCAGAAGCTCTTACGCTCCCAAATTGAAACCGGGACAGTGGGTGAAGATCCGCGCAAAGATCCGGTTTGCCAATCTGTCAGTCTACCGGGGAGAAGGACCGGTGCTGGAAGCAGAACATATAGAGCTTGCGGACCCGATAGAGGAACTGGTATACTTCAATTAAAAGCTGCCGGGGCAGATGCTTTTTGCTCCGGCATTATGTAAATTAATCAATATCAGCAGGAGGTACTCGGAAATGGAGAAAAAATATGATGTGATCGCCCTTGGTGAGCTTCTGATCGACTTTACGATGAACGGACAGAGTGAACAGGGAAATAATATGTTTGAGGCATGCCCCGGCGGGGCGCCGTGCAACGTTCTCGCGCTTCTTAATAAGATGGGAAAGAAAACGGCATTCCTCGGGAAAGTGGGAAAAGACCAGTTCGGCGTGCTGCTCAGAGATACGATCACGGAGGCCGGCATCGATGCGACGCAGCTTATGACAGACGATAAGGTAAACACGACGCTTGCCTTTGTACATACATTCCCGGACGGCGACCGCGAGTTCTCTTTCTATCGGAACCCGGGAGCGGATATGATGCTCACAGAGGAGGAAGTGGATCCTGAATTCATCGCACAGACAAAGATCTTCCATTTCGGAACGCTTTCCATGACGCATGACGGTGTGCGCGCGGCAACAAAGAAAGCGATCCGGTCAGCAAAAGACGCGGGATGTCTTGTCTCTTTTGATCCGAACCTCCGGCCTCCGCTCTGGCCTTCTCTTGATCTGGCAAAAGAGCAGATGGAATATGGATTTGGCGAATGCGATATCCTGAAGATCTCAGACAATGAGATCCAGTTTGTATCAGGAAAAGAAGACTATGACGAGGGAATCGCCTGCCTTCAGGAAAAATATCATATTCCGCTGATCCTTCTCACAATGGGGAGAGACGGGAGCCGTGCGTACTATCATGGAATGCGTGTTGAGCGTCCCGGCTTTACCGTGAAAGCAATCGAGACGACAGGTGCGGGAGATACTTTCTGCGGAAGCGCTCTGAACTATATCGTAGAGCACGGGTTTGAGGATCTGAAGGAAGATCAGCTCGGAGAACTCCTCACATTCGCGAATGCAGCGGCCGCCATCGTGACGACGAAGAAAGGCGCTATCCGGTCCATGCCGGATAGGGCGGAAGTCGAAGCACTGATCCGCGGATAAATTCATGTTTGTCGAGGGGATATCGCTGTAGTCGTAAAAATGTAATTTCCCCTATTGGATGAACACAGAAAATCAAACGGATACAGCCGATTTGATGTACCTTACGGAGCCGGAAGCATTACAATCCCGACTGCTCCGGATACGTGAGTCATTTGGCTGTATCCGCTTGGTTTTCGGACGTTTTACTAAGAGAAGTCTGTCCGGCAAACATGAATTGAACAAAATCGCTACGCGATGGCCTGCGAAAGCTGTCGTATAGCGATTTTTTTGTTTTCTATAACAAAAACAGTGGAAAGCAAGTCCTAATAGTAGTATTGTTAAGTTACCACCCAAAACAATCAAACAGGATCG